>JAEEHV010000024.1 GCA_016280955.1 Candidatus Gastranaerophilales bacterium
GCCCCGAATACGGCCTCAAGCTCTGGGGTGAGTGCAAGGAAGCGCTTATTGCCTCGGTCGCCGCAAACAATGCCACCGCGAAATGTATCATCGCTGGAAATGCAGCACAAGATGCCGCGCAAAATGCCTCAGAAAATGCCGCGCCGATTGATGCAAGTTTGTACGAAAAACTGATGTACACCTCGACAATCGCAGGCATGTCCATCGCCATGAGAAGCACCGCCGTACCACACGGCATGAGCTACGACCTCACGCTCAGCAAAGGCACTCCGCACGGCCCCGCCGTCGGATACTTCCTCGCCGCTTATGCCGAAATCTGTCAGAAAAAAGTTCCAAACGATGTCGAAAAAGTCCTCTCGCTGTTGGGACTCAAAAACGTCGAGGAATTTGCAGAAATGCTCCGCAAGCTCATCGGCACATGCACCGTCACCCGCGAATTGCGCGACAAGTTCGCCGCCGCCATGAAAGTGAACCGCTCCAAGCTCGACCTCGTCCCTGGCGGCATTACCCCCGAAGAAGTCGAGTACATCTACGATAAATCGCTAGTGGTGGAATAAGATTTGTATATTGATTGTCGTAAATCCAAAAAAACGGAGTCACAATGAAAAAAGCTTTAATCGCCGTCATCGTTGTCGTCGCCATCCTGCTCATCATCGTCGGAAAAGGCATCGGCACCTACAATAACATCATCGCCCTCGAAGAAGGTGTGAAGGCACAGTGGGCACAAGTCGAAAACACCTACCAGCGCCGCTTTGACCTCATCCCGAATCTCGTCAGCACCGTGCAGGGCGAAGCCAACTTCGAAAAGAGCACCCTCACCGAAGTGATGGAAATGCGCAGCCGTATGGGCGGAACCGTCAAGCTCGACGAAAGCCTCATGAACGATGAAGCCGCCCTCAAGCGCTTCCAGGAAATGCAAGGCATCCTCGGTGGCGCCCTCCAGCGCCTTATGGCCGTCTCCGAAAACTATCCGGATCTCAAGAGCAACAAGAGCTTCCAGGAACTCCGCGTACAACTCGAAGGCGCCGAAAACCGCATCGCCGTCGAACGCAAGCGCTACAACGAAACCGTGCAGGCATTCAACACCACCATTCGCCAGTTCCCGACAAACATCGTCGCCGGATTCGCAGGCGCCTCCCCGAAAGCACTCTTCTCCGCTGACGCTGGAGCAAGCGTAGCCCCAAAAGTTCAGTTTGATGTGAAGTAAAATAAATGTCACCCCGGCCACTGTGCCGGGGGCGCCTAGGCAAACATCATTCTCGATCAAGTGTAACGCGGAAGAGAATCCAGTAAAATTTGAACTCTATAAATCCTGTCATGCCCGCCACTGAGCGGGCATCTCCTTTTTTAATAATGCCCGTCAAAAACTAACAACTTAAATCATCTCGTATTAGCCATATTAGTGCATTATGTAATTAAAATAAAAGATTACATTCAATAAATAATTTGTTATACTTGCGAAAAATAAGCAAACAATAAACAAAAATACCATTTTAGATATGGATAAGTTAAAATTATCCCTTTATATATCGCTACTCGTTAGTTTTTTTATTCTTTTAGGATTCTTCGTCTATAGTAACTGCACCAATAATTGTAAAGATTCCATTCCTACATTAGAACAAAATGTTATAAAAGATGATTCGACTAACGCTTGCGAAAAGAAATATGAAGAGGAGATACGACAAAGAATCCTCTCTTATACCTCAAATTTTACAGACTCCATAAATAAACAAGACTCAATTTATAGCAATCACCTAAAAGAAATCAAAAGTCTTTTCAAGCGTAAAGCTCAAGAAAAAAAATCAAACGACTCTTGCATTGACTGTATATGCCCAAATACAACCACATATGAATTTAATTATCGTGACTATCATAAACTACAAGAAAAAATATCTCATTTACAAAAAAATATCTCATCCCGAAAAAACAACATAAAGACACAAGAAGAACTCATTGAATACATCATACGCAATCATTCAAATTGTAAAACACAAAAAAACAATAATTAAAAATGCCTAATAATAAAGATTACTCAAACCAGCTCCTTCTTGATTTTCACAATCAATATACTGATTGTTATAACCAACGCCAAAAAAATTTTATCTACATATTATCTGTAGTCATCATTGTCTTTTCAGCTTACGGCATCGCATTAGATAAAACACTTAATCCAACAAATGGTAATCCCTGTGATCCCAGATTACTTCCAATCGCAGCAATATTTGCCTGCATCGTAATAACGTATTTAATCTGTATACTCATACATTTGGGATGGAACATTAGAAAAACACAGTGGGTTATAAATAGAATCCGAAAATATACTATAAGAAAAAAATTAAAATATAAAATATTTCAGAAATACGGGAAAAAGAAGAATGAACTTCCAGATTTTTTCTCGATAAGCATTATTTCATTTGAAATCCTAAAAATTGCCATTACAGCAATTACCTGTATACTTTATAATAATACTTTTTGTTGGTGGTTTATATTCCTTGTATGCATCACATTAATAAGCACCGTGATTGAATTAATCGTTTATCAACAAATTACATCTGAAAACTAAAAAATGGCCTCCCTCATAATTCCCTTTCTGGCAAAAATATTTTTTTCATTATTTTTCATTCTACTCTTTTTTTTATTGATAACATACATCATCAAATTTAATTCTAAAGAAAAAAGAGCTATTTATAGCATTTATATTCTTGTAGGTGTATTATTAGCTGCATCTTTTATCATTTTCTCTTTTTATGCACCAAGTTTCATCTCAGCCAATTCACTCAAAGATATAAATATACAATCAAATAGTGATTTTACGACCACCATATACAATCTTATGAGTCCGTTTATCGCTATTGCCGCAGCAATTTTGACATTTATGGCATTTTGGGTACAGCATAGCGCTAATAACGAAATGTTAAAAAACAATGAAAAACAAAACGTTGAAAAGCAATTCTATGAAATGCTACAAATTCACAAACAGAATGTCAAAGAACTTGAATGGGAAAACTGGTCTATTCAGTCATCGCCTCAAAGAAACATTCTCAATACTAACAAATATGCTTTAAACAACCTCTATTCACACCATAAAATATCAGGATGCAAGGTTTTTGAACTTCATTGGCTTGAATATGTATTTATAGAACAGAGCCTAATCAATTCCATTAAACTTTTTATCACAAATGAAAAAATAAATATAAAATATAACAATCTAAATTCCTGGAAAAAAATTATTTCATTTTCATACAACATTTATATGCAAGGAATGTCATCTATAAAAGAGATGTATCAAAAAATTACCTTGCAGTTTTTCGATGATTGTGAAAATAATTTTTTCCCCATAAAAAAATGCTTAGATACAAAAAAATCCCTAAAAAGTTTAAACAAATATTCTTTTAATTCTAAAGATAAACCGCTTTTTGAAAATGATAAAGATAATCTTATTCCGCTTTACTTATACTTTCTACTATCATACTTCAAAAGAAAGATACAACCGTATAAAATCTCCCTCTATAATTCTCATCAATACAATCAACTAATGGGGGCAAACTTTTTTTCTGGACATTATGACGAGCTAAATAGATACTATCGACACCTTTACCAAACAGTAAGAATTGTTGCCAATTATGATTCCAAAATCATTTCATATGATGAAAAAAGAAAATTTTTAAGAATGCTTCGAGCTCAACTTACCAATAACGAACAACTGTTACTTTTCTACAATTGGATGTCGGGATTCAAATACGGAGAGGATTGGGAAAAACAAAATGGAAACCACTTTTTTACAGAATTCAGAATGATTCACAACCTGAATCCTGAAAATAGTAGTCTTTTCATTAAAATGGGAAACGATAATATTATTAGGTGGATTAAGAGCTTCAATCCCAATTACAATGATTACGACGAACACCCTCTATTCGAATTTGAAAACCAGTAATCATTATAACTAAGTATTAAAAAGATGGTCACCCAAATATGGTGACCAATTTTTTTAGTTATTTTTTATTTTTAGTTTTTTTCTTTAAATCATATACATAAAGTAATATTTCACGATAATCTTTTTCTAGTCTAAATTTTTTTGAGGCATCATCTATATTATCAAAATCAAACACACCATTTTCCTTCATAATATCAAAAGCGCGTTTTATCCAGCTTTTATCAACAAATCCAATTAGACCATTTAAAAAATGTAATGATTGTTTTCGTTTTTCATTTTGTGCATCAATGAGTTTATTGATTATAATTGAATCATACGCTAGTATTTTTTCAATATCTTGCTTTAACATTTCTTCTTTTAAATTATTTTTCCATTCATCAAAAACATCATCAAGTAAATCTAAATCTATTTTTTCTAAAATAAATTCAATCTCTTCATGTATAAAAAATTCATTATTCTCATTATATTCAGCTATGCTATATAAAAGAGATGAAAAAAAACGATTATAGCGATACTTATCGTTAACCTTGATTAAACCTCTTTTCCCAAAAGGACGTACTTTTAATTCTGACCTTTCTTCTATTAAAGCTGATACAATTTTTTTTGTATCATTTTTCACTAAATAACAGATAAATTGTAAATAATTGTTACCTTCATCAAAAGGTAAACCTAAAAACAACCTTAATATTTGGATACATTTTAACGAATTCCATTTTTTATATTCTGTTTCTATCTTAATTCTATCATTAAAGTCTTTTACAATAGAACCCCGATCTACAACAAAACTTCCTTCCATTACATATATAAATATTTCTAATACCTTATCATCTATTCTATTATTAGTAAACAACCAAAAAATAAAAAAGTATACATAATCTTTTAGGTGACTATCAATTTTCTGAGTTGTATTTGTATCCTGAGCAATTTGATTTACGTATTTTACTAAAGCACTATTTTCTTCTTGCAATTGCAATCTTGAAACAATCATATTATTCCATGTTTTTTTCAACTTTTTTCTTTCAAGCAGACATTTACAAATAACATCATCATTATCCAGCCCTCGCGCCTCTAAATATCCCTCATATTGCATAGGCAAAGAATACACATCTACATAATCTATAATTTCATCTGACATATTTTGTACAAAATCATCTAACAATGAAATATTAAATTCAGGAGTATATAACAATAAGAGTAAAAATTTAGGATTTTCATTAAAAAACTCTGCACATTCAAAAATGAAAAATTTTAAAAATTTTTCAAATGAATCCGCATCTTTTCTAATATATTTCAACAGATTTTCATTTTCCATTATAGAACTAAATTTATTCTTATGTAAACGACCATATTCTTTGATATTTGACGTATTTATTTCAAAAAGGCAATTATCAAAAAAACGATTCTTAAATGACTTCGGTAGATTTTGAATGCTATCAACTTCTACAGATATCTTCTTCAAAAAGACATATACGTCTTCATCATAAAGACCTTCATTATTCATTTTTTTTATGATAGAAGACTTTGAAAAATAACTTTGAAAATACTTCTTCTGCGGAGAATTTTCTACAATTTTACCATTAACATACTTAATAAAATCTTTTAAACAATTGTTCATCATCTATTCTCCAAATAGTGTTTTTAAAGTATCCTCATCCATATTTGCATAAATCGCATCCCAAAACACACTCTTCATTTCAGGAAATATATGATTAGATCTATCAATAGTGAACACTTCATCTTTTAGTTTAATTTCATAATCTTTAATTTCATTATCTAAGTATTTAATAAACAAATCAAAGAATCCTTTATTCTGTTTTTCTGCTTCACACATTGCAGAAATCAATCCCTTAATACGCTTATTTTTATTTGCATCTTTTTCATCAAATACACTCAATTCATAAGCAAACATTCTTTTATTTAAAACACTCATTAATGACCATTGATAGTCTAAAATTTTATTTTCTAACAATCGTGGTTTATCTATTGATAAATCAAAATCAGGATCACTATTAGATTGAACTATAATAAAATACCGGCAATCATTCATTGTCAAATCGCCAAAATATTTTCGAGATACATAAAATTCACAATTTATATCAATATAACCACTTTGAATTAGATCAAATAATAAACTAGAACGTCCATATTTTTCAATCTTTGTAAGATCATTTAATTTATCTTCGTTACTATCATTATATTTAAATTTTAATTCTAATTTTAAACATTGTCTATAAATCCATCGTCCATTATTTTTATATCTATTACTACTTGCATCCCTCAAATTTTCATTTATAGGATGATCAAAATCCAATCTTTCATACTCGTTTCCATTCTCTACTTCTATTTTTCCGTACTTATAATTTTTACATATTTCGTACAAATATCCTTTATGTCTATGCAAATCCTCAAAATCTTGTGGATAATAATTTTTATAAACAATCATCGCAAAAATTTTATTATCAATACCGTCAATATCATCTGTTTTTCTAAATCTCTTTTTTTCAAAATCTTTTATTAACTGGTTTTTATAAATTTTAAACTCGTTCAAACAATCATACAATATTCTTAGATCATTTATAAAGCGACCTACTATTCGTAATAGCTCATCGTTCACGTTCAACAAAAGACACGGCTTCTGTTTATCTTTCATATCTAATAAAATATCAGCACATGCTTCTATATTAACAACAGGAATAACGGGAATAATAATATCAAAAAATTTTACTCGCTTATATTTTGTAAAAATATTATCCTTTACCATATACACAAACTTGATTTCATCTTTAATCTCTGGACATTTATTTAATATGGTATTTAATTCGCGAAGCTTTACAAAAATCTGACTTGAAGAAAAACGATCTAAATCTTCAAAAACTACAACCTTTTTTTGGGTTTTCTTAAAATAGTAAGCTATTGCTGAATAATTTTGATTTATCAAAGATCCATTAAATTTATCAAAAGATAAATCCAACCCTTTAAATGAGAACTTACAAATATGAATATTACCCATTTTAATCAGGCATTGATATAAATACACCCCCAAAATAGCTGGCACTATAATACTGAAAATAGTAAATAAGCAATAACCATATTCCCTATACTCATTTTTATCCAAAAAAATATTACCAATATTTAACTTATTTTCAAAAACATAATTCATCCACAAATAAAATAAAAAAGACACTGCTATGGAAAGTAAAATCTTTATCGTTCCACTTCCTTCGCACGTCTCATAAGAATCTAAACATGGTATATCTTCCGCTTTTACTGAAAAGAGCAATTGCTGTAAAATAGCTTTTTCTATTTCAAATTCTATTTTTTCATCATCTTGATTATCATTTATTTTATTCGCATTTATAATCTCAGTTGTTTCTGATTTATCACTTTTTATATTATTTAAATTTGCATTTGCTATATTGACTGAAATTTCTTTTGATTCTTCCGCTTTTACTTCTTGTTTTTCATCTAATTTAGCTAATGAAATTTCTACAATATCATCTTTATGAGGAAGAAAATATCCAGGTTTAATCGGTTTACGGGATAATTCTTTTTTATAAGTACACCATAAAGACGATTTACCAGCCCCAAAAGGACCAGAAATTGCAATGTTATGAACTTTTTTATTGTTAAAATCTAAGGCAAAGTTCAACGCATTAAATGCTTCGTCATTCCCCTCAATACTATCATTCGAAACAAAACTATAAAAATCAGGTGTTGTGCCTTGATCATTTTCACCCATAACTCATTCCCTTTTTATTTTTCCCGCCTAATTTACACTTTCATCAACATATTGTCAACAAACTTTCACAGTGTAAGTTTTTTATAAATTCATCATTTTATCCGCTATAGACAGCAGCCAAATCCAGCAATATGACGGAACATTTGTTCCCAAAAATCTAGGTTAAACCTTTGTCCGTATGACGGCGATGAAAACCACAGAACCCTTCAACTTCGCTCAGGATGGCAGGGGAGAAGAAAAGGTGATTGGAGAGGAACGCTCTCGGCACAGTTTATTTTTGCAGCAAAAGGTGATCCCACCCCGGAACAAAAGTGAGTTCAAGAAATAATAGATTCCCTCCCTTCGGTCGAGAATGACGAATGCGGGATGACACGCTCCGAGGATGACAATGCGAAAGGCGATCCCGGCACAAGGCCGGGATGACATAGCAAGAACGGAGACTGGAATGACAATGTCTGAGTGCCGGGATGACAGCAAAACAGGCAAACTTTCGAAAAAATTTTTACTACTTTTCTAACCATGAATAGATCGCAAGTTATCGTGCATCCATACGACATGGCGCAACCGGATTGGGTTCGCTGCATTTTGCCCTGCCTCCAGTTCATGGGCAAGAACGACTTCCAGATTATCCCGTCCATCACGGAGATTATCTGCACCAACAAGGACGCGCTCAAGCAGACGCGTGCTGTCATCCTGCAGAAACCGACGGCGCCAGGCCGCGCACAGATTGCGTTATACTATGCGAAGCTCAAAAAGGAATGCGGCTTCAAGCTCGTGACCGATATGGACGATCTTCTGTGGAGTCTTTCGCCGATCATCGCATCGTACGCAAAGCACATTGAAAATCATGACCAGATGATGCTCACGAGTCTTAAACAGGTGCTGCCACTTTTCGATACGGTGGTCTGCTCCACGCGCTATCTTGCCAGCCGCATCAAGTCGGATCTCGGCGTGAACGCGGTCGTGATGCCAAACGGAGTTTCCAAGTCGCTGTTCGGACTCCACCAGAGAACATCCGTTTTCACAGGCGTCCCCAAGGTGATGTACGCTGGCAGCCTCGGTCATTTTGCCGATGGGGTCAAGGGCGATCTCGACGGTGCATGGATTCCCTGGATCCGCAAGCACGTTGCAGACGGAAGCATCGACTTCTACATTTTTGGCGAACCGGACTTTTTGAAGGACCTCGAAGGAAAATACACGAAGATTCCTTACACAACGTTTTTCCCGTTCGCATCGACGGTCGCAAGCTACAAACCCGACTTTTTCCTGGCCCCGCTTGCAAGCAACGACTTCAACAGGGCAAAGAGCGACCTGAAACTCAAGGAAGCGGCCGCTCTCGGTGCGGTGTTCATCGGAAGCGACTTTGCCGGTAGTCCTTACAGCTACGCACCCAAGGAACAGCTGATTGGCGCGAACGCAACCGTCGAAGACCTCGACGCAGCATTTGCACATCTCTGCGAACCGGAACATTACATGCAGGCCATCAACTGGCAGTACCAGGCGATGGAAGAAAAGCACTGGGCGCACGAAGATCCGGAATACATCAAAAAGTTCGTGGCGACGTATTTGTAAATCGATTCCGCTTAAGGCGATGCCGGAACCCCGGAACTTGTCCGGGGTAAACTCTGTCCGGCATGACAATTAAAAAATGGATCCCCTCCGCGTTGCTCCGAGGATGACGATTGCGGGGTGACAATAAAAAATAATGGATCTCCTCCCTGACGGTCGAAGATGACTACTGTTTTTCGCGGAGCTTCTCGGCGGCGCGAATAATTTCTCGTTCGCGTATGATTTCTTCAACGTGCTTGTTGAAAAGTTCTTCCGTATGAATTCGGAAGATTTCTCGTTCCTGCTTGGCGTATGCCGAGAAACTCATGATGTACAAAATGGGGATGACGAGAATCAGCGTCTTTTCCAAAAACTCGAAGACAACGCCTCGGTCAATATCAAACGTCGTAAAGACGACGGTCAAAAATCCAAGCTGGTTGGGATCCATAAAAACAAGCACCAGCAACAACAACGAAGCAATCATCCAGGCATTCAGAATTCTTTTCGGGAACCGTTCCTTGAGAATGCCACGCTGCTGCATATACCCTTCTTGCCGCTTGACCATATCGCTGAAAATGAAATAATTCAAAAAGTAACCGACAAACGGAATGCAGGTGAGGAGGACTGCACCCATCGGCGAAAATGATGTCGTCGTCAACAAGCAAATTCGAAATCGCTCGATGCAGCCACGACAAATAGCTAATGCAAAAAGCCACAAGCGACATGAATATACCGGCACAGATGCAAAAGGCGAACACCATAAAAAGCATTCCCGAAAATACAGCCAACAAATCTCCAAACAGGAGATACACGCCCATCACCATAAAAACAAACTGCAACCAGAAAGCGACGAAAAGAATAAAGATGACCTTCATCCAAAAAATCACACGGTCGGCGCGTTTCGTATTATCCTGCATAAGTCCTCCACTCAAAATATAACATTTAAAGATTTTTCGTTATTGAAGTTTCATAAAAGTGGGCCAAGATTCCTCATGGTACATATATTGAGGTGTGTTGATAGAATGTACATATTATAAATACACTTCAACAAGTTTAACGCCACTTTTTACATTTTATCCACTTAAATCACATTCTGTTTCACGTGAAACATTTTATCGTGGAAAAATATGAACATATGCTATCAACAAAAAAAATGTTTCAGCCATTTTTAATTCTTGATTTTAATCCACTGTTTATAAACACAGTCCATTTTATCAACAAAGAGAATCCTAAAAAAGAACCGAGCCCCGTTAAGGAAGCTCGGCATTTGTCAATTTTTTAGATTTTTCGACTAGAATTTCACGGTGTGTGGCGGTTCAGTGAAGCTGCAGAACGTGGCAGTGGCATCCTTGAAGTAGAGGACTTCGGTGTTTTCGTCATCCGGGGAATACATACGCTTGAGTTCGGGGTAGGCTTCGAGCATATGGACCTTGGGTTCACGGCGGTCATCGCGGACGAGAGTTCCACTCAAACGAAGCCACTTATTGCCGGCCTTGTTCATAGCGCAAAGCTGCACCTTGCCGTTTTTCTGGATCTGCTTCGAGACATTCTTGGACTTGCCGGTCTGAATGTAGAGTTTGCCTTCGAAAATTTCGATGGTTCCAAACGGGCGTACTTTCGGTTCGTCGCCATCGACAGTTGCGAGGAAATAGGCGCCACATTCTTTAATAAAGTTTTTGACTTCTTCCATTATATACTCCTTAATGAAATTACAGTAGATAATATATAAAAAGAGTAGGCTATTAAACGGAGAATATTTGAACTTGCCGACGAAGCGTCTTTTTTCACCGACTTTCCGTAACCCTGGTTGTATTACTAAAAGCACTTTATAACTTCTCGGTAGATCCGTTCCATCTCCGCGCTGAAACAGCAGAAGATGACCTTCTTGACATTCCGTGCAGGATATTCACGGACCGTTTTCACGGCAATTTCGGTTGCCTCTTTCCAAGGGTAACCATAAACGCCGGTAGAGATAGCAGGGAAGGCGACAGTTTCGCAGCTGTTTTCTTCGGCAAGTGCAAGGCAGCTCTTATAGCACGACTCCAAAAGTTTAGGTTCGCCATGCAGGCCGTCACGATAAATCGGTCCAGGAGTATGGATCACAAACTTCGCCGGAAGCTTGAACCCGGGAGTGATTTTGGCCTTGCCCGTCTCGCAACCATTCAGGGGAATGCACGCCTGTAAAAGTTCCGGCCCCGCCGCACGATGAATAGCCCCATCGACTCCGCCGCCACCCAGCAACGAACAGTTCGCCGCATTCACGATAGCATCGACTTTAAGCTTGGTAATATCGCCCTGGATAATTTCAATATCGATCATAAAAACCTCACAAAATCAAATATATATTAATGAGGCGTATTTTTTATCGCTCATTCTTTTTTACCTTATCCAAAACCATTTATTATATTAATCCATATGAAAAGGATTATTCTCATTTTCAGCTTCATAGCAGCCATAGCGAACGCCTCGACCGACGTCGATTGCCTCCGCGCCAGGTTAAAGATATTCATTGCACAATATGAAGCGCTCAACGATAACTATCACGGGCTGATTATAGACAGCACCTGCACCGACAACACCCAAAACAAGTTTACCTTTTCAGATGACCACACCTATTTATGGACCTCATACGCACGCTTAAGCCCAAACAGCAAATTTGAGAAAAGGGATCCCGAAAAGTTGAGTTACAAGGCAAAGATTTCACAAGAAGGCGACTTCAAGATATATAACCGTGATCCTGAAACATACAGAGTTTTCCATACGGAAGATTCCGTTTATGTCGAGAAAAAATATAAAAGCTCATCTGAAGTCACCGAAAAAATATGGCATATAAAAAACGACACCCTCTATGAGGTAACGGTCAAAAGCGACACCACAGATTCGGATGGATCTAGAACACCGCAATCCATATCTACAATGATAATGACATACGACCCTGGATTCAAAAATAGATGCTATGAAACTTATTTGAACGGTGGTAAATATGAGGTATTATACGAATACGAATCTAGGGGAGACACTCTCATAGAATATTATGGAGCATTGGTAGGAAACGTAGGATTCCCCACCGCACACAGTAAAGAAACCGACAGCGTTTGGAGCAGAACTTTCTACGTACCCTTCAATGTAGAACCAACTTTAGGTATCGTTTGTAAACCCCACCCGGGTAATACTCCTAAGGAGGCAAAAACATTTGACCTCCTCGGCAGGCCTGCAAGGAATGAACATTTAATCAGGGTAATGAAGTAGTCCTACCTTAATCAGCTCGGAAATAGAACATACAAGTATGTTATGTTCTGCGGCTCTCGGCTCATATTGTGTTGGGACTACGATTACATCGTAGTCCGACACCCATCGATTTCCAAATAAAAATGTGCAAGCACATTTTTGCTAGGAAACCTTGATTGTGTTTCACGTGAAACAGTCGATAGCGAGTGTCGCGACGGGGTGCTCGCACACCGGCATGACCGAGTATGAGACTGTAGGACACAAAGTGTCCAAACAATCGCAAACCGAGGAAGCGGCGGGAAACTTGTTTACCGACATTTCC
>JAEEHV010000025.1 GCA_016280955.1 Candidatus Gastranaerophilales bacterium
AGATATACAAAGGTTATTGATACTTGGTCTGAAACAACTGCGAAATTAACCGCATCGGTTGTTGAGAATTTTGATAAATTAAATCCTGTTTATATGATGGCATTCTCAGGTGCGAGAGGTAACTTATCTCAGGTATCACAGTTGGTTGGTATGAGAGGTTTGATGGCAGACGCACAAGGTCAAATCATCGACTTGCCTATTACATCAAACTTTAAAGAAGGTCTGTCAGTTACCGAATACATCATTTCATCATACGGTGCAAGAAAAGGTCTTGTAGATACAGCTCTTAAAACAGCTGACTCAGGATACTTAACAAGACGTCTTGTTGACGTTGCACAAGATGTAATTATCCGTGACACAGACTGCGGCGGTGAAAAATTCATAAATATGAAACCAATTATGGATGGTGATACAATTATTGTTCCGTTGGTAGACAGATTGTTAGGCAGAACCGTTGCACAAGATATTTATGACGAAGACGGAAAAACATTGTTAGTTGCAAAAAATACTACAATGGACAGAAAAGATATCAAGAAGATTTCACATCTGAACTTAACCGAACTCAAAGTTCGTTCAGGTTTGACTTGTTCTCTTGAATATGGTGTTTGTCAAAAATGTTATGGTTGGGCACTTACTTCACAAAAGCTCGTTGATGTAGGTGAAGCAATCGGTATTATCGCAGCTCAGTCAATCGGAGAACCCGGTACACAGTTAACAATGAGAACATTCCACACAGGCGGTGCTGTCGGAGTTAAAGAAGCTACAAAAGAAATTCACTCTCCGATTGCAGGTACTGTTGAATCAAAACTTAAAACAAGAGAACTCAGAACTCGTCACGGTGATGTTGTCAGAGTTTCTATATATGAAGCTGATATTGAAATTGCTTCAGGTAAGAAATCTGAAAAAGTTCATATTCCTGCCGGTGCAACAGTATTCTTTGAAAATGGTCAAAAGATTGAACTCGACTATAAACTCGCTGAATACAAACCGTCATCAAATGAATCACGTTTAACAGAAAAAGCTACAAAAGATATTAATGCTGATATCTCAGGTATGGTATCATTTGAAGACTTTATTGCTGACGAAAAGAAAGACAGACAAGGTAACATCTCCAGAACAGCAAACAAAAACGGTATTGTTTGGGTTATTGGCGGTGATGTTTATAACCTACCGGGCGGTTCTAAAATTCTTGTTGAAGATGAACAAAAAGTTAAAGCAGGTGACAGACTTGCAGAAACTCTTATCATATCAGAGCATGGCGGAGAAGTAAGATATGGTGAAGATTTAGTTGTTGAAGAAACTAAATCAGGTAAAAATAAAATCAATAAGATTGTTTCCGGTAAGGAAATCACAATCGTTATTGCATCTCTTGCTCCTTCAAATGCAAAATTTGAACAAACCAAGAAAGAACAATTATGGACAGTTAAGAAATCTGATGAAAAATACATCGTTAAAGCTCCTATCGATACAACCGTTGAAAACGGTATGATTATTGCAGAGCTTATTGATGATTCCTGTTCAGTTTCATCATCCGGTGAAATTAAATACTTAGACATTGAAGTTGACGAAAATCAAATCGTTACAAAACCGGGTAATGTTGTATTTGTTCCGGAAGAAGTTCATCAGCTTAACAAAGATGCTTCACTCAGAATGGTTGAAAACGGCACTTTCGTTACAGCCGGAACAGAAGTAGTTAAAGACATCTACTGTCACCTAGACGGTATTGTTGAATTTAAAGAATTCAACGGTGTAATTCACGAAATTACGGTTCGTCCGGGTGAAGTTCATACATTATCAAGCATGTCTGAACTCAAGGTTGAAGAAGGTTCTGTTGTTGAAGCAGGTACTACAATCGCAAAAGGCATCAAAGCAAAAGAAACTTCAATTGTAACTTTGATGGAAATGGACTTTGATGATCTTGACATTGATGATTTGGATGAAGAAATTGATACAACTTCTCTTGAAGATGAATCACTTGAAGATAAGCCGGTTCAAATCCTTGTAAGACCTGTTCAGCCGCTTTACATTGAACCTAAAGATGTTTCAATTAAGTTTGCATCAACCGATGAACTCATTAACATTGTTCCTGTTACACAATTACAGTACAAAGACGGAGCAAGAGTAAGAAACTTAGATGGTGCAACTCTTACAAGAACTTCTCTGGTTCTTCAAATGCAAGGATACTTATCACACTTAAAAGGTTTGGTAGAACTTGATGAAAAAGGCAGCTTAAAGATTGTTGTTCTTGAAACATTAATCGTTCGCCGTGAATTGGAAGGCAATTCTAAACTTAACAGTTCGCTTCAAACAGAATTACTGGTTAAGAACGGTGATGTTATTGAAGCAAAAACACCGGTTGCAAAAACTGACGTTTTAGCTCTTAATGACGGCTCGGCATCAATTAAAGGTGATGTTGCAGAATCAAGAAGATTGCTTTTGAACTGTGCTAACTATGAAACTACAATATCAACAAAGAACAAACCTTCAGTTAAGAAGGGTGATTTTATAAAACTTGATACAGAACTTGCTTCATCAGGTGAAACAGCTACTGTTTCAGGTAAGATTGTAGATGTTTCAGCTAAATCAGTAACAATAAGAAACGGTCGTCCATACTTAATCAGCCCAGGTACAATGTTACAGGTTGACGAAGGTGCTCTTGTTCAACACGGTGATATGTTAGCATCACTCGTATTTGAAAGAGAAAAAACAGGCGATATCGTTCAAGGTTTGCCGAGAGTTGAAGAACTTCTTGAAGCTCGTAAACCTAAAGATTGTGCAATATTGGCTGAATATGACGGTACAGCTAAGATTGAAATCGAAGATGATGTTCCGAGATTATTCCTGGTTTCTGATGAAGGTTCTTCTACAGAAATCAAGTTTGCAATTGATGCAAGTATAGTTGTTACAAACGGTCAAAAGATTAAGAAAGGTCAGCCTTTAACAAGTGGTCCTCTTAACCCGCACGATATCATAAGACTTTGCGGACCGGAAGAAGCTCAGCAATACTTAGTAGATGAAGTACAACGTGTATATCGCTCACAAGGTGTTGAAATCGCTGATAAACACGTCGAAATCATCGTTCGTCAGATGACCAAAAAAGTAAGAATTGTTGAACCCGGTGATACAAACTTGTTGCAAGGCGAACTCGTTGAACTTCAGACTTTCGAAAACGAAAACAAGGCTGTAAGAGAACACAATGGTCAGGAAGCAACTTGCGAATACATTCTTCTCGGTATCACAAAGGCATCTTTGAATACTGAATCCTTTATCTCAGCAGCTTCATTCCAGGAAACAACAAGAATCCTGACAGAAGCAGCAGTTGACGGTAAGAAGGATATGTTGAGAGGTTTGAAAGAAAACGTTATCATTGGTAGATTAATACCTGCAGGTACCGGTTTCCACCACTTAACATACGCAAGTGAAGAACGCGATAAAGAAGCTCAGAAAAGGGCAGCTATGAGGAATCAGGCAAGAAAACCTTCCGCAATTTTGGAAGAAATTGAAGGAATGTTTGGCGCTCCTGAACTTACCGCAGGAAGCGACAGCATTATAGAAGATTAATTCTAAATCATAATAAAAAAGAGTGCCTGACAGGCACTCTTTTTTTTTGTCATAAAAAATACTATACATTTTATAAAACATAACTACACGATATTATTTACTAAACAATTGCCGTAATATACTTATTTGTACTATAATTAATTTATAGATTTGGAGAAAAATTATGAATAAATATCATTTTATTGCAATCGGCGGAATAGGAATGAGCGGACTAGCAAAATATTTGCTGGAAGACGGATGTAAGGTCACAGGTTCAGACATAATGGATACAAAATATGTTGAACGATTGAGAAACCTGGGTGCTGAAGTAAAAATCGGACACAGTTCCGCTAATGTTCCATCTGATGCAATTGTAATTATAAGCTCTGCTATTAAAGAAAATAACCCGGAAATATTAAAAGCTTTGGAACTCGGATTAAAAGTTTACCACCGTTCAGGCTTATTAAAAGAAGTTTCGGAAGATGCTCAAAAGAACGGAATGTGTTTTATCGGATTCTCAGGAACACACGGAAAAACAACTACAAGCGGACTTTGTTCTTATGTTCTTAACAGAGCGGAGCTTGGTCCTTCATTTGTTGTTGGAGGTATAATTCCGGATATAAATACCAATGCACAGCACAAAAACGGCAAGTATTTCATTGCAGAACTTGATGAAAGTGACGGAACAATAGTTAAATATAACCCTGATATTTTAGTAATTAATAATTTGGAAGAAGACCATGTTGATTATTATAAAAACGGACTTCTTGATTTAGTCGATACATTTAACACTGCAGTTAAAAATTCCAAAAAAGTTATAATCAACAATGACAACGAAGGCTTAAACATGCTTAACGGGGAATTTGTTACATTCGGCTTAAATGATGCTGATTATACTGCTAAAAATATCAAAACCTCAGAATACTTTACTACGTTTGATGTCTATTACAAAGAAAACCTTCTGGCAGACATTAAGATACAACTCGCAGGAACGCATAACGTTTACAACACTCTTGCGACAATCGCAGCATTGCATGAAGCCGGTGTTGATATAGATCTGGTAAAAGAATATTATAAAGATTTTACCGGCATGGGTAGAAGGTTCCAAAAAGTATGTACAGTCAATGGTGCTGAAGTATATGATGATTATGCTCATCACCCTACAGAAATAAAAGCAACACTTGAAGCTGCTGCCGCAAAATTTGGTAAAGAACATATTATTGCAGTATTCCAGCCACACAGATACACCAGACTGCAGGGTTTGTGGGATGATTTTAAAGCTGCATTTGGCGATGCAAACAGAGTAATCGTTACTGATGTATTTGCAGCATCAGAGAACCCTATAAACGGTATTACTGCTGTTAAATTTGCTTCAGAGCTTGAAGGTGCAGAATATTATTCGGGAAGTATCGGAGATGTTGCAAGAAAACTTCTGCCAACATTACACGAAAATGATATTGTTATAGGGCTTGGTGCCGGTACAATCACAGTACTGGGCAAAGAGCTCGAAAAAGCTGCCGGATATAACAAGCACTAAATTCACAACATATTATACTTATCTGTAAAGTTTTATGACAAAATAAAGTGTAACTATTTACAATTATTACCAATATTTGTAAAATTTAGTTATGGATACTAAAGAATTGAGTATAAAATGTTTTTTAAAGAAACAATGTTGTGCAAATTCAAGTTACAAAATTCATTTTCAAAATATATTTGTGTGTTTAATTAGAAGTTGAGATTTTATGTCTCAACTTTTTTAATATACGAATATATAAGGGGAGAGAAGGTTACAAATGAGAGTAAATCCTATAAGTTACAACCAACAGCCATACAAACACATATCAATGAAGAGAGATACGGCACTGAATGTTGCAATGATTGAAGACAGCACTCCGGTGTCAGCAAAAAAAGATGAAGCTATTCTAAAGTACTTAGAAAGTGCTGAAAAACGAGAAAAACAATCTATGTGGGCAGTGCTTGTTCCAACTATGCTTACACTTCCGCTGGTTTATTACTTTTTCAAGAAGGGTGGAATGCTTGGAAGTAAAAACGTAATAAAAGATATTCAGGGCGGATTCAAATCATTAAGCAATGACAACAACATTCCGACACTTCAGACATGCAAAAGCATTAATCCAAAGTTAAAAGCATTCCTCGAAAAACAAGTTAATCACGCGAAGGCTTCCGATGAACAATTAAGACTAACAGGTAAACCTCAACCGGCAAAGAAACTTCTGCTATACGGGCCACCCGGAACCGGAAAAACTTTCTTTGCAAAGATTTTTGCCAAAACACTTGGTGCAGATTATCTGGAAATCCGTTATACAGATTTAAGCAAACGGTATGTCGGAGAACAAATGGAACACTTTAAAAATACATTTGAAGACGTTATTAACACTGCAATAAAAAATAAGAACAAGAAATACGTACTGACATTTAATGAAATTGATGCTTTGATTGCAACGCAGGAGCACATGGTAGAAACAGGCGGCGGTCATGTATCTACAAAAATAGAAGAAAGAAATGCTTTTTTGAATTATATGGACGATATAGCAACAAAAGCACCAAATATCACTGTTATTGGAACTACTAACCGGATTGCAAACAATGCTTCTCTTGACGGAGCAGCAATGAGCCGATTCGGTGACAGAATACAGGTTGATTTTCCCGACCGTGAATGTCTGTATGAAGCACTAAAAGCACATCTCTTGTACTATGGAGAAGATTTTGTAAAGGCAAACAACAATAAAATCTCAGAGCTTGCAGAAACTATGAACAAGAGAAATTACTCATTCAGAGATTTGGAATGCATGTTAAATGATGCAAAGAGTTACCATTTAGATGACTGCTTACGTGATAGCTCAGTCAAATTTAAATTTGACTACCTCACAAAAGCACAGAAATCGAGATCAATTACGGATGGCGAATCCGCTGCAAACTGATAATTTTTTACAAAACTAATTTTAAATTAGAATGAAAAGACCTGTTTTATAAAACAGGTCTTTTCACTTCTCCTCGAAAATAGGTTAATTAATAAGGTAATCTTACATCTTTTTATGTTGAACTATAGAATTGAGCAACATTGTTGATTGCATTTAACGTTTTTTGATTAAGATTTTTGTCGTCCTGTGCCTGTTGTGCCGTTAACTGTAAAAGCTGAACCTGACCTTTCGCAGTCTGTTTCATTTTTTCCACTTCAGCTTTTGTTCCGACATCATCACCGATGAATGCATGAGTTACTTTACCCATCAGCCACATACCGATTGAACCTCCGACCAGACCTGCAACTGCACCAATTACCGTACCCACTCCCGGTGCTATTGAAGTACCCAGCATTGCTCCGGCTTTGGCACCTGCCCAGGCACCGATTCCTTCACCGACTGCCCAACCTGCTGCACTTCCTACACCTTTCACACAAGTTTGAAGTATTTGTGTCCAACCCGTTGAAGAATCTTTATCAAATGCTTTTTGTATTTTCTTTTCTAAGAATAAGTCATTCAAGAATTCAAATGCTGCAAAGAATAAACCGTTCTTAATTCCGCAGGAATGAGCCATTGAACTTCCTAAAGTCGATTTAGCCGTACTCTCGGTTATATTTTTTGTTACGACTCCTTCTATGCCTTCGTAATGAGAAGGATTTATATATTTCTTCCTTATTCCGGCAAATTTGTTACCCAGCCACTCCCATTTTCTTATGCCTCTTGGAATGAACCCTGTAAATGCATTACCTAAACGTTTTGCTTCTTCTGTATATTTTGCAATCTCATCAATATTTCCGGCTTTTAATGCCTTTGCCAGTCCGTCTTTTATTCTTGCATATTCGTCCATTCCGCCCGGAACTTTTTTAAGCGAACGTCTGAACCAACCAAGCTTACCTTTTGTAAGACTTTCAAGTTTATGCATTCTTGCATAAGCTTCTGATACAAGTTCGTATCCGCCTTTAAATTCTTTTCCGTTATAGATTGCTTTATTTGTATATAATTTATTTAATGCAGAGTCTGCATTTTTTACATCTGCAAACATATTTTTTAAATCTTTATTAAAAGATGATTTAATAGAGTTCCAAGGGTGAAAAATTGTTCTGGGATTGTTAATTAATCCAAAAGTTACACCACCAACTGCAGCACCCATAAATGATTCACTCGGAGCTGAATGTTTGACATAATAATCACCCAGTTCATTCAAATCATCACTTAATCCTCTGAATTGAGGGTTATTCCATGCAACCTGAGGATTAGACTCCTGCATTTGTTTAATCTGATTATTAACCCTCGTTGCATCATTGGAAGCAGTAAATATATCCTGACCTCTGAAGGATGGGTAGTATCCCATATTATAGCCATTATTAAGTCCGCTGCCGCCCATATAACCGTTTAAGTAACTGGGGCAGTTGGCATTAAGCCCTGACCTTCCGCCATAGAGCATGTATTCCGTTTTCATAAGTGAATTGAACGCAGGAATGCCCATATAAATTCTACCTAACCTTAAATTATAACTAACCTTATATATATAAAGTTATTTTTGTAACAAAAATTGCCTGAATATTAAGAATTGTAAAATTTTACAGTAAAAGCCTAAAGTTTTGGAAAAATTTGCCGATATCATTAATACAAAGAAATAGGGAAAAAGAAATGACAGCAGATTTTAGTTCACAAGTACCAAAATATCCGGGAAACGAAGAATTCCTTAAAATGCAAAGCCAAATATTAGCTAATACTTATGATGCAAAATCATTAGCTAGTCAGGCAATGGAAGAAGCTGAAATCAAAAATGCTGAAGAAGCACTTAAGGAAGAAGCTAATCGACCATTCCTGAGCATTACCGGTGAAAAATATGGTATCGGACCGCAAGTTCTGAAATTAATCTCAAATAAACTGAATGTATTTGCAAAAGCAAGAGAAGCTGTTAATAATTACTTGGATAAATATGAACAGGTGCAGCCGGAAATAATAGAAGCTCAACTGCAAGAAGCAGGTAAGCAAATGTTTTTTGCAAATATGGCTATGTCAAAAGAAGCCGGAAAAAACAGTGTCGGTACAAGATTCTCTTTCGATATGTAAATAAAAATTTTACCCCATATAAAAAGCCCTGTTTATATAATATAAACAGGGCTTTGCGTTAATTTTAACTGATTATAAAGCTGCTTTAGCTGTTTCTACAACCATAGCAAATGCTTCTTTATCATTTACTGCAAGATCAGCGAGCATTTTTCTGTTAACCTGAATATCAGCTTTTTTGCAAGCATTAACAAATCTTGAATAGCTCATTCCTTGTTCTCTGACTGCTGCATTAATTCTGACAATCCAAAGTCTTCTCATGTTACGTTTTGTAGCACGTCTGTCTCTGTACGCATATTTAAGAGCTTTCATTACAGCAATGTTAGCTACCTTAAATATTCTGCTTCTTGCACCTTTAAAACCTTTAGCGAGTTTTAATATTTTTTTGTGTCTGTTACGACATACATTTCCACGTCTAATTCTCATCTTTCAACACTCCTATCTTGCATACTTCTTGTAAGGTAACTCTTTTGAAACTAAATCTACATGAGTTTCAGAAACCGCAATATCACCAAAGATTTTACGTTTTCTGCCTTCAGATTTGTGTTGAAGAAGGTGACCGATACCTGCATGTCTTCTTGTGATTTTTCCTGTGCCGGTAACTTTGTATCTTTTAGCTGCCGCACGATGTGTTTTTAATTTTGGCATTTCTATCTCCTTTGGAGTAAATCTGTTTGGCTGTAATTAATACCACCAGACAATTTACATCCCTTTTGTAGTACATTGTCCGAGCAAGGCATACCATAGCACTATACTTCGGCTTAATATCAATCTATAATAAACGAACCGCTATGTCAAGCGGTTCGTTTATACATGGATTATAACAATTACACTATTTATTCATAGGTTTGCAAGGCGGAGGAGGAAGTTGTCTGCGTGATTCCTCAAAGTTCTTTCTGCCCTCTTTTTTCATATTTTTTAATGTTTTCTTTTGATCACGTGTTAATATTGATTCAAAATCTTTCATATTTTGTTTACGAATCTTCTGAGCCTGTTTCTGAAGTTCATTTATATCCTTATCAATAACAGTTAATTGTGCTTCCTGCTCCTGAATTGATAATTTTGATTGTCTGATAGCTTCTGCTTCCTGTTTTTTTGCCTTTATGTCACTTATTACCGGTTTAATTTTTTCGTGACCTGTTTTTCTCAACTCTCTTGCTTTTAGCTTTTGCACTTCTGTAAGACCTAACTTTTGTTCAAAAGCAGCTTCATGAGCCTTCTTGATATTTTTCATTTGTTCAGGATTCGGCGGAACTTGTTTGGTTACAGCACATTTTTTTGCAAAATCCGGTTTCTTCATTGGTTCATTAGCATAAGATGCTCCTGCTATTACGCATAATGCACAAGTTAAAATTAATACTTTTTTCATAATTAATACCTTTCTTTAAATTAAATCTTTCAACACTTCTGCAAGTTCTTTTTTTGCATTGTATATTCTTGATTTTACTGTTCCTATCGGGCAATTAAATTTTTTTGCAGCTTCTTCATAAGTGTAGCCGTATATTTCGCAGTACATTATAACTTCTCGAAATTTCGGTTTCAGATTATCAACCGCATTAATAATTGTTTTTTGCCTTTCTGTTGTAATTATTCCATCTTCCGGAGTTTTCTTTCTGTCCGCTATATTTACAAGAACATTCTCGTCTGCAGTACAATTTTGTTCATTTTTTACAACAGCGGACTTAAGATAATCCTTTGATGCATTCTTCGCAATAGTATTAACCCAGCTCTTTAAAGAACCGCGTTCTTCATACTTATCGGAATTTTTCCATAACTTGATATATACTTCCTGTTCTATATCTTCATTATCTTGTTTTGTTATCATTCTGATAATATTTTTTATATTGTTTTTGTTATTCTTAATTATTTCTTCGAAGTTCATTCATCTACCATTAATAGTCCGTATGAATCCACCGGAAAACCTAGTTCTTCGGCAGAAAGTGTATCACCGTACTTCAATGTATCCATTAAATCATCATCATTAATAACAGCTGTTAATGAAACAATAGAAAACATTATAAATACGATTGCACAGGCAGCTCTTAGTCTGACCATGCGATGTCTGCGTTTTGAGTAATAATGCATTTTTACTTCATCAAGCAAGCCTGATACTTTGTCCATAGTTTCCTGTTCAGCCTTGCATTCATCACATTCAGCAATGTGTTTTTCCAGTGTTTCGTCATCCGAGGAAACGAATAATTCTTCATATTTTGAGCATTTATTGTCCATAATTGACCTCTCTACTATTATAACGATTTGGAAATATTTTTGTTCATTTATTTATTCAATGTTAACGAAAATTAACAATCTGATTATCAGCGACTGCATTTTGGATACAAATCACTATCCTGTTTTATAAATATCGTATTTTATGGTAAAATTTAATGGGAGAGTTAACAAATGATAAAGAAAACTGCCATACTGATTGCGTTGTTATGCAGCATGTCAAATTTGTCTTATGCAGACTATACTAATGATTTATCAACACTTTTTCTTGAAAATAAAGCCGTAATATGCGGCATTAATATTCGCTCTTTTAATTCAAAAGATACTAACCAAAACGGATTTATTGATGCAGGAGAAGAAAACGGAACATTTATTAATGCTATAGACAGACTTGATGAACTCAAAGATTTGGGAATAAATACTATTCACCTGCTCCCTGTCACACCTACGGGAATGTTAAAAGCACTTGGCACCGCAGGCTCGTTATATGCCATTTCCGATTTTGAAAATATTAATGAACAAATGATAGACCAAAATTCTAATTTATCTCCCAAGGAACAGGTAAAAAAGTTTGTTGATGAATGTCACAAACGTAATATAAGAGTTATTTTTGATTTGCCCAGCTGCGGTTCCTACGACTTATTCCTCAAACATCCAGAGCTTTTTGTAAAGGATGAAAAGCAGTTATCAATAGTGCCTTCTGACTGGACTGACGTCAGATTATTTAATACCGGTACAAAATACAACTTAAATGTTGATGTTTTAAATGCTCACTTTAAGTTTATAGATATGGTAATCTCTCTTGGCGGTGACGGAATCAGGGCAGATGTGGCAACAATTAAACCCGGCGATTTTTGGGAAGTGCTAATATCTCATGCCAAAGATAAAGATCCTCAATTTATGTTTCTTGCGGAAGCATCTGATTCCTGGAGAGAACCTCCGAGTGTTTATTCGGAATTTACTCCATACAATATGCTTTTAAAAGCAGGTTTTGACGGATATTACGGAAGTTTCTTTAATCTTAAAGAATGGAACGGAGAAGATTTGATAAATCATATCAAATTTAACGATAAACTGTTAAAATCATATAAAAATCCAAAGAGTGCTATTCTTAGTTTTACAACACACGACGAACTCAGCCCTGTAATATTACATGGAGAAGATTATTCCGTATTAATTGCATGGCTTGAAGCTGTACTTCCTTATAATCCTTATATAATAGACGGATTCCAAACGGGAGATGATTATTTTTACCCGCTTGCAAACACAAAAGCGGAACATTCATTTACTGATGATGATTATTACTTTGTACACAGAGGGAAACTTGATATTTTCAACTTATCAAGAAAACCCGGCGGTAATTCTCAAAAGATATATGAAAATCTAAAACAGGCTTACCAATTCAGAAATGAGAATATTGAACTTATTACAAAGGGTAATTTTATTCCTTTAAAAGTAAAAAATAAAAATTTGTTTGCATTTTCAATATCGGATAAAAACAACAAGATTATTGTTCTGGGTAATCTGGATTTTGAAAACGGAAATAACAAAGTAAAAATTAAAGACAATAAATCAAACAAACATTATAAATTTGAAATTATACATGGTAATGATAATATTAAAATTAACAAAAAACATATTGAAACATCCCTTGAACCCGGCGAAATCAAAGTATTAAAATTCAGCAAAGAGGCAAAGGGGAGTAAAGATATAAAGGGGTAAATATAAAGACTATTTCGAAAGTAAATAATAAAAAAAGTCACAAAATTAATAAGAGGTTAAAATGAAACAGAGAATCATGTCAGGAATGAGACCAACGGGCAAGCTGCATTTAGGTCATTATTTGGGTGTAATAGATAACTGGGTTAAGCTACAGGATGAATATGAGTGCTACTTTTCTGTTGCAGACTGGCATGCTCTCACAACAAAATATGATAAAACGGAAAACTTAAGGCAGGATACTATTGATGTTGTTATGGACTGGCTTGCATGCGGTATTAATCCTGAAAAATCAACAATATATGTTCAGTCACTTGTTCCGGAAACAGCAGAACTACATATTTATCTGAGTATGATTACTCCTCAGAACTGGGTTGAACGTGATCCTACCTTAAAAGATATGGCAAAAATACTTAAATCAAACGACGGCATGGCTTCACAAATAAATTACGGTTTAATGGGATATCCGGTTCTAATGACCGCCGATATTTTAACTTTTAATGCCGATTTGGTTCCTGTCGGAATAGATCAGGTAGCACACGTAGAATTAACCCGTGATATCGTCAGAAGATTTAACAATGTTTATAATACCGATTTCTTCAAAGAACCACAGCCAAAATTAAATAATTGTTCTCTTATTTGCGGCTTAGACGGTAACAAAATGGGCAAATCGTTCCATAACGATATTAAAATCTCGGACACAGAAGAAGAAACCGCCAAAAAAGTAATGACGGCAATAACAGACAGAAGCCGTATGAGAAAAGACGACCTTGGACATCCTGATGAGTGCGAAGTTGCATTCAAATATTGGAAAATATTTGGAGAAACATCCGAGGTTGAAACTGTCGCAGAAGAATGCAAATGTGCGAAAAGAGGTTGTGCAGACTGCAAACGTCAGCTTGGTGCAAAAATTAATGAACGACTTAAGGAAATAAGAGAACGCAGAAGGCATTATGAAGCACACCCTGAGCTTGTTGAACAAATTATTAGAGAAGGTTCAGCCAAAGCACAAGTTGAAGCGCAAAAAATATTAAAAGAAGTCAGAAAACTTGTAAGAATGTATTAAAAATTAATAAAGAGACTGCAAAAATTTGCAGCCTCTTTATTATTATGAGAATTGTTATAAAACGTTAATCCACAAAGATTGTTTGTTCTCTGTCAGGACCTACACTTATAATACCTACAGGAGCTCCAATTAAATCCTGAACTTTAGCAATATATTTCTTTGCATTTTCGGGCAAATCATCATATTTTCTTATATCGCTCAGTGATGTTTTCCAACCGGGCATTGTTTCATAGATAGGCTCCAGATATTTGTGAATAAACACATCTGTAGGATATGTGGTATAAACCTTGTCATTTCTGCAATCTTTATATGCGGTACAAATTTTGATTTCATCAAAAGTATCAAAAACATCAATTTTCGTAAGAGCAACTTTTGTAATTCCGCCGACTAAAACCGCATACTTCATTACAACAGAATCGAACCAGCCGCATCTCCTCGGGCGGCCTGTAGTTACACCAAATTCATGCCCTATATCCTGAATATTTTTGCCGGTTTCATCTGTAAGCTCACTGACAAAAGGACCTTCTCCTACACGGGTAACATAAGCCTTTGTAACACCAATTACATCTTCTATCATTGCAGGACCGTAACCGCTTCCTGTTGCGGCACCGCCACCTATCGGATTTGAACTTGTAACAAACGGATATGTTCCGTAGTCTATATCAAGCATTACACCCTGAGCACCTTCAAACAGGATTGTTTTGTCTTTGTATCGGTTTAGCATATCCTGCCAGTCAAAGGCAACATAAGGCTTAAATAATTCAGCATATTTTTCACAAAGAGAAATAATACAATCTTTTGTATAAGGTTCAAGTCCGTAGACTTTTTCTAACTGTTTGTTTTTGAGCGGTAAAATCATATCCAGTTTTTCGGATAATGCTTCATAAGAATATAAATCCTGAATTTTCAGACCTATTCTGCCCATCTTATCAGTATATGTAGGACCGATTCCACGCTTTGTAGTACCAATTTTGCCTTTTCCGGCATTAGCTTCGCTATAACCGTCAATTTCAATATGATAAGGCATAGTAATAGATGCAAGCGGAGATATTTTTAAGTTCTTAAAATCAACTCCCTGACTTTTTAACTCATTAAATTCTTTCTCAAAAGATTCCGGATGAATGACAGTTCCGGCACCAATAAAACATATTGCACGTCCGTACAGTATTCCTGAGGGTATCAGGTGAAATTTATATGTTACACCATCGGTAACGACAGTATGACCTGCATTACACCCCCCTTGATATCTTATAATTAAGTCTGCCTGTGAAGCAAGCAAATCCGTTATTTTTGCCTTACCTTCATCTCCCCATTGTGCACCGATTACAACTGTATTTTTCATCATTTTCTCCGATAAGATATTCCCTAACTAAAAAACCGGCTACTAACCGGTTTTTAATTTTACTTTTGTTGTGCTTGTTTAGCAGCACGTTGCTTAGCCTGTACATCCAGCATTGAATTATGTGCCATCATATACACTGAACATATCTTATAATTCTTGAGATACCAAGCACAATTTTCTTGCATACAAACAATCTCTACTTGTGAGCCTACACTCATCAGCGGACATAAAGGAATTGCTTTTTCATCTGATGCCATCTATTACCTCTCCTATATTAATTAGCCATTTTTAGTAAATTACATTCTTCAGAACGTTTGCGTTCCTGCTCTTTGTATATCTTTGTTCTGTTTATAACTTCGTCAAAATCAATCTCATGAGCATTGAAATCCGGACCGTCAACGCAGGCAAATTTAATCTTATCACCAACAGTAACTCTGCAAGCACCGCACATTCCGGTTCCGTCAACCATGATAGGATTCATACTTGCTTCCGTATAAATACCTTTATCTCTGGTCATATCAGCTACGGCACGCATCATAGGCATAGGACCTACTGCTATTGCATAGTCGATTTTTTCAGAAGATATTATTCTGTCCAAAACCTGTGTTACAAAACCTTTTTCTCCGAGCGAACCATCATCAGTAGTTATAAATAACTCTGAACATGCTCCTTTCATTTTGTCCTGCCAGAATATAAGATTTTTAGTTCTTGCACCCATTATCATATAAACCTTATTTCCGGCTTCTTTAAGGGCTTTTGCAATTAAATAACAAGGTGCCGCACCATATCCGCCTGCAAGACAAACAACAGTTCCGTATTTTTGAATTTTTGTCGGCTGACCTAACGGTCCAACAATATCAACAAGCTCATCGCCAACATTCAGCTCTGCCAGTTTTTTGGTTGAATAGCCAACTGCCATAAATACAAGAGTTAATGCACCGGTTTCTTTATTAACATCAGCAATTGTTAAAGGAACTCTTTCACCGTTTTCTTCGGCTCTGAATATTATAAACTGTCCTGCTTGTGCATTTCGCACAACATAAGGAGCCTCGACTTCAATCTCAAATTGATTCGGACATAATTCAGTTTTTGATAATATTTTATAACCCATTACATTAGCCCTCTTAACTAATATACTACAAATTCGGTTTCTAGTAAAGTAGTGCAACATAAATAAAAAACCCTGTTCTTTCGAAAGGGTTTGGAATTTTTTTTATAATTCCTCATGTGTAGAAGGTTAGTGTGTAGGTTGTATGAAAGGTTTGTATTGTGTGTTTTATGTCTTGTATATATATAAAGTATATTTTGGTTATGGAATTGCAATATTTAACAATTTCGTTACAAATGTTTACATCAAAAAAAACAGCCGACATTTCATGATAGTATTGTATATGAGAAATTGAGGAGGCAGCTTATGGAATTTTCACATCAACCGCTTAACGGGAAAAATTATAGTAATGATGATATAAAAACAATGATAAAAGAGCTTGATGTTCAATTTATCAAACTCCAGTTTGTAGATATAAACGGACAGGTAAAAAACCTAACGGTTCCGTCCGAGCACATTGACAGAGTTTTAAATAATGAAGTTATGCTGGACGGTTCATCTATTAAAGGTTTTCGTAATATAGAAACCTCTGATATGTTTTTCTATCCGGACAAAAATACTTTTCAAATAGTTCCTTGGCAGGAATTTGAAAGCGGTAAAACAGCAAGACTTATCTGCGATATATATAATGCAGACGGAACACCTTTTGAAGGATGCCCAAGATGCAACTTAAAACGAATAATGGCAGAAGCCAAAAAACTGGGTTTCTCTATGAATGTAGGACCTGAAGCAGAGTTCTTCCTGTTTGAAAAAGAAGCGGACGGACAAATATCCACAAAAACACATGACAGGGCAGGATACTACGATGTAGGTCCTGACGATTTAGGCGAAGAAGTTCGTGCAGAAATTGTAAGCACACTACAGGATATGGATTTTGATATCGAAGCATCTCACCATGAAGTTGCTGACGGACAACACGAAATTGATTTTAAATATTCAGATATATTAACTGCTGCCGACAACGTTGCCACATTTAGAGTTGCGGTAAAAGCAATTGCTGCAAAATACGGTCTGCATGCAACATTCATGCCAAAACCCGTATATGGAATAAACGGTTCAGGCATGCACTGCAATATATCCTTATCAGATAAAAATGGTAAAAATGCGTTTTTTGACAGTAAAGCAGAGTTTCAGCTTTCTGATATCGCAAAATACTCTATCGGGGGTATGTTAAAGCACATTAAAAGTATAACAGCGATTTTAAACCCGACGGTAAACAGTTACAAAAGACTCGTACCGGGATATGAAGCACCTGTATATATGGCCTGGTCACTTGCAAACAGAAGTGCATTACTAAGAGTTCCTGCAAAACGCGGTACGTCAACCAGAGTTGAACTTCGTTCTCCGGATCCGAGCTGTAACCCGTATTTGGCATTTGCGATAATCCTTGCCGCTTGTCTTGACGGAATTAGAAATAAAATCAATCCGCCTAAGCCGGTTGAAGCAAATATATATAAATTATCGGAAAGAGAAAGAAAACGCCTTAAAATTGAATCTTTGCCCGGAAGTCTTAAAGAAGCTCTTGACTATATGCAAAGATCTCTGATTGCCAAAACTGCACTCGGAGCTCACATTGCAGATGAATTCACTATGGCTAAGGAAATTGAATGGGATACCTTCAGAACCTATGTATCACAATGGGAAATCGATAAATATCTTGCAAGATATTAGATTTTAATATAAAAAAAAGCAGGTCGGCATAATTATGCCGACCTTGCTTTTTAGTTAATTATCTATTCAGAAACACCGGCTTCTGTTTCTGTCTTTTGTTCGGATGCAGATTCTTCAACAGATATATTCTGTTGTTCAGTACTCTCCTGAGAAGTTGTTGTTTTATTCGTTTCAGAAGTTTCAGACTGGGAAGAAGCGGATTTTGATGTATCCTTTATGCTTTTCCACAAATTTTTAAAATCATCTCTGGTTGTAGTAAACTGCTGCTTTACATCATTTATTTCCTGCTTTTTGGTCTGAATTGTATTGTTAATTTCCTCTTTTGTAGTTTTAATATCAGTTTGATAAGCATCTTTTACATTTTTTACAACATCTTTTACTGTCTGCTTTTCATAATTTGACATATCAGCATTTTTTAACCACTTAAATGATTTTACGGAATTTTGAGAATCTACACCTCCGTTAAATGTAACTTTGAAATCCTGATAATTCTGACTTCCGTTAGAAAGCTGAGGGATGAGCTCCGTTTTTTCCTCTGCAGGATTGGATGTTATAATTTTAACAACTGCAGCAGCTTTATCACCTAAAATACTTGATAAGTCAAGAGTGCCGAGCTTGCCTAGTTTAGCTACCATCGGAGCATCTAATCTGCCAAGAATAACAGCATTGGTGGATGCATTTATTATATTATATTTACCGGTTATATAGTAGCAAAGACTTTGTCCGGTACTTTTAACAGGGCTGAGAGTTGCCCAGCCGTCAGAAAAAGTCATTTTACCTTCCAGAACATCAAATTGAGCTGTAGTAGCAAGTCCTGCAGCATTTGAAAGTGTTGATATTGTATTTTTTAACAAATAATTCTGAGTAATATTTGCTGCACCCAAGAATCCTTCAAAACGACCGATTGTACCAAATGCACCTTTTTTTATATCAAAGCTTAAATCACCTTTCATTGATTTTATCATATCTGAATATTCAAGAACCGTAAGGGTTAAAGCAGTATCGAAGTTAAGTGTTCCGGAAAGAGCATTTTTAATTCCCGAACCGCCTTCTATTGCAGATTCTGCATCCATGCCAGTACCCTTAAATTTTACTTTTGTTTTTGCATTAATGAGGTTATAAACTATATCACCGTTAATTTTACCCTTAAATGCATTTCCGGTAAGATTTTTTAAATAAAAATCATTACCCTTTAGTTCAAAATCAGAATTTAGGTTTTGTGCTTTTATACCGCCTGATGAAAACTCTTTTACATCAGCAGTACCGTGCAAAATTGTTCCGTTAAGTTTTATATCCATGCCCGACATGGTAACAGGAATCTCCGGAACAGATACATCGGGAACAGAAATTGAACCGCTTAAAACAGGATTAACCATTGGTCCCGTAATGTGTACATTACCGCTAAAAGATAATTTTGATTTATCAAACATTGGTATTACAACGGTTGACAGTTCAGTTGTTGAAAATACCAGATTCAAAGTTTGTTTTGCAACATTCATATCACCTTTAAATGTTGACTTAATATCACCTGTTGACACAAAATCCATTCCGATTTTTTCTGTCAGGTAATCTGTAATTTTACCCGATATATTTGTTTTTATCTTTTCAATACTGACAGGAGTTTGTTTTATTGTTATTTGTTCAGGTAAAATATCTGCATTAATATTCGGTGCAGAAACAGTTGCGGCAGGATTTACCAATTTAACATTGGAAGCAGATGCCGTTCCGCTGAATGTTTTTCCATCAGAAGTTATATTAACAATCGTAGATGGTGCGATTAATTTTAAATCCGAGGGAATATTTTTGAGATTCAGATTATCAATATTTAATTTAATAACGGGATTAATACTGTCTAATTTACCTTTTATTAAAGCATCCATTGATAAAGTACCGGAATACACCGGATTTTCCTTCATTAATGAGGCTTGTCCTATTGCAACCAGTAACCCTTTAACACTTAGTTTATCAGCAATAGCATGGATATCCGCTACGGCATCAGGTGTTATAGTACCATATAATTTAAGCGGCTGACCTAAAACAGAAAAACTTATATTCTTAATATTAACAGTGTTGTTATCAAGTAAAACATCCGCATTAATATTATCAACTCCGATATTATACATTCCGTAATAAAGTTTTGCTGACGGAATTTTCAAATACCCGTTTGACTGTACTGTTTTTAAATCCGATTTAATGTTAAAATCAGCATTTATCTTACCTGATGCTGTAATAGTCTGCAAATCCTTAATGTTAAATGTTTTTGCAATATCTTTTATAATCATCAGCAGATTTGCCGATTCCAAATCGGATTTGAGATTAATATCAATATAAGGCTTTTTACCTGTAACAACTTTTCCGTTAATATTAGAAACTTCATCTTTAGCAGTATAAATATCAGAATCTGCCGTTATAGTATTACCGCTAAATTTCAATTCAGCTTTCGAATCCGGCAAACCGATTATTGAAACATTTGCAAACTTAACATCACCGTTTATATTGTCTTTTACAGTTTTTAAATCAATATCGGCAGATGCTTTGACTTTATATTCATATAAACCTTTTAATATCGATATTACATCAATTTTTGTCTGCACTTTATCCTTTTCATCAACAGGCTGCGGATTAAACACCAATTCATTTAATTCCAAATCAGGCATTATTTTATTAAAAAGATTTACATTGTATCTGAATTGTTCCCTGTCTTTTAGAACAATTTTCCCGGAGCCTTTAATTTTTATGCTTCTATTTAAAATAAAATCTGTAATCTCAGTTTTTCCGCCTGTAATTGTATAATTATCAACTCCGTCAGTAATTGTAACCTTGTACTCACCGACACGCAAATCCGGCAAATGGTTAGAGAGTTTTAATCCAAACGGTAAATAATTTGGCTCTGACTTGATATCTTTGTCCTCAGAATTTTCATCCTGAACAGGAATATACTGCAGAAAATCCAAATCACCGTCTTTATTATATTTTAATGTTACATCCGCACTATCAAGCCTTAGGGAATCTATCCTTATTTTTTTTGCTAAAAGCGGAAGCAGCGACATCTTTATTTCAAAATTATCGGCTGTTAAAATATGTTCTTTTTTTACTGTGTATAATTCAAACTTCTTAACCTTCACACCTGCAGATAATTTTGGCGAGGTTACAATTTTAATTTCTTCTATGCCTGAGCTTAAGCCTGATATCTTATTTAATTCACCTACTATTGCAGGAGTATATTTGTCTATAAATATATTTAAGAAAAACGGAAGTATCAGAAACAGCAAAAATATTCCAATCAGCAAAGAGCCCAATATTGCACCTGTTTTTGCCAGAAATTTAATGTTCATATAAAGTCCCCCTAATCCTATATATATCTTTAAATAAAAATATCTTATAAAAATTTTATCATAAACCCGACAGCTTGAATATATCTTACAGAACTACATTTAAATAGTATATTTTGACATTTATAATTAATGGTTTAAAATAATTTAAGCGAAGTAATTATGTTCCGTAATACATTTTTAAGAATTTTTAATGATAACTGAATTTTTAAACAAAAACAAATATAATATTTTACTTATACTAATTGCAGTCATTGCCGTAACAATCAGATTAATTCATCTGTTAAACAACAGTATGTTCTACGGTGATGAAGTTAATTTGCTGAATAATGTAAAATTGCTTGGATACAAAGAATTAATAAAAGGTCTTAATTCAGTACAGGCAAGTCCACCGTTATTTCTTATAATATCAAAATTTGTATATGAATCATTTAAAAACGGTTCCTCCTATACTTTGGATTTATACCTTAGAATATTTCCTTTTATTTGCGGAATCATTTCACTTGTTTTATTTTATATTTTTGACAAAAAAATTTTTGAAAACAAAACTCAAAGATTAATAGCCTTTTTAATCTTTGCAATTAATACACAGACAATAGCATACTGCACAATCTTCAAGCAATACACTCTGGAACTCCTTACGGCATTGGCTTTATATATTATCGCATATGATATAGTTTTCAAAAACAAAATCAAATGGTATCATCCTGTTATAATGTTGTCGTCAATTTGGCTTTCTTATTCAAGCTGCTTTATTATACTGCCGCTTTGTATATATATACTGATTAAGCGAAAACAAATGATAATTCAAATGTTATTACCACTCGCAGTCAGCTTCGCCGTATTTTATGAAACATCATTTAAATATGTACTGTCTTCCTCTTATCACGACCTGATAAACTGTTGGAACGGATTGGAATTTGGTTATCTGAGTATATTCCATCCGTGCAGAACATTTATAAGGGTAGGTGAATTTTTTCTGTTCGGAGCCTCTACTCCGCATAAGATTGCAACAATAATTTGCGGAATTATTATATTATATGCGATGATTACATACCTGTTCTCCAAAGAAAACAGCAAAATGAAAAAAGGTTTTATAATAACCCCGATAATACTAACTGCCATAGCATCACTACTGAATAAATATCCTGTAGTGGCAAGATTGACACTATTTTTATATCCGTTAATTACAGTAATACTTGCCGGATATAATTATAAATTCAAAAGAATATTTATAACACTTATCTGTATCTGTGCTGTTGCTACAGCTATTTACTATACACCAAAACCAAGCCTTCCTGACAATAATTCAAGAAATATTATAGAATATCAAAAAGGCTATCTTGATTTAACAAGCAGAGAAGACTGCATTGTTAATTATTAACTAGATTCTGTTATTCCAAACACCGCCCTGTCTGTCTACCACAGCATCATAGCATGACCATATTCTAAAAATTCCGGTCAAACCGAGAATTGCGTGTGTTGCATTTTTTTCAAAAGACTGGTCGTTAACAGCCTGACCGATTCCCGGCCAAATTAAAAGAGAAAGTGCTCCTGCACCTATTGATCTTCCCGAAACTTTACCGTTTGTACCATGTGTACCGGCAAGTACAGGTGTTGATAATGCCATAATAAACATAATAAACATTAATGATAAAACTTTTTTCATAATATTCCCCTTTTTAATTCCATTAAACACATAAGCATTCTAACATACAAAATTACATATAAGCAACAAAAAAAAGACGGTATATTACCGCCCTTTACATTTTCTACAACCTTATCTAACCTTACATATATATAAAGTTATTTTCTTTACTAAAATTGCCTAAATATTATAAATATTAAGAAATATTAAGAATTTTTCAGCATAACTTTTTTTGTACAGTCAAACATTGCACTTAATATTGCCGAATTTGAATAAATATTCATTCCTGCCGCTTGCAAAACCTGTTTCATTCTTGCTTCCCAAAGAGAATAAACTTCACTATCAGTCATATTAAGTGTTTTTCCGATAAGCTGTAATTCTTTATAATCAACCGGAATCGGCATTGCTCCACGTAAAATATCTACCATATCAAGTCGTTTTTTTCGTGGAAAAGATTTTAGAAAATTAACAACCGTAAGTTTATTTTCCTTTAAATATTCTTTAATTGTATTTACTGCTTCATCAATTAGTATCGGCTCCTGAGGGATTCTGTACTCAATAAATTCATCAGGTTCTATTTCCATTACGGTAGCAATACGTTCAATAGTTGTACTTCTGCTTGAAAACGGCACGGTTTCATCAATAAGATTATAGACATAAGATAGTGTTACTCCAATCATTTCCGCAAAATCACGTTTATGAAGAGAATTTTTTTCTAAAAATGATGCAACCATCTCAGAACTCTTTTGTTGAATTATTTGTTTAGTTTTCATATTAATACCTCTCTTTTTAATCAGAATTTGTACATTAAAAAGTTAATTGATTACAAAAAATTTCATAACCCCGCCTTTTCTAGCCAAAAAGACAGTTACAAAATTATATAAAATTTAAAATATTTTAAACATTGATTTATGATATAATTTTTGTATGAAAATAACGAGATTGGGGCTTAAAAATTACAGAAATTGCGGGAATGCAGAACTTAATTTTCCGACACGAAAAACACTTATTATAGGAAAAAATGCACAGGGAAAAACAAATATTCTGGAAAGCATATATTTTCTCTCCGACTTAAAAAGCCCAAGAACCTCAACAATTACGGATTTGATAAAATTCAAAGAACAGCAGTTTGAAATTAATGCAGAAGTTACAAAAAATGATACCGAAATTGAACTGGATTATACCTATACAATAGAGAAAAAACGAGAACTGTACATTAATAAAGTCAAAACAAATCCAAAAGATTTTAAACTGGTTGTTAAAACCGTATTATTTTCAACAAAAGACATGCTTCTTTTAAGAGGTACACCGGAGGACAGAAGAAACTGGCTTGACAGAGCCATCTCACAGATTTATCCTGCCTACGATGAAAGACTGTCAAAATATGACAAAATCAGAATTCAAAAAAACAATCTTCTGAAAAATGAAGTTATAGATGAAGCTCTGTTTGACATATACAATGAACAGCTTGTAATTTCCGGTGCTAATATTATATTTTTGCGAAAAAAATTCCTCAAAGAAATTGAAAAAACAGCCTTTGAAAGACACAGTATTATTAGTGAATCGGAAGAACTGAATATAAACTATACCCGCCCGGGAGAATGTGTGGAAGATATTTCCGAATATCTAAAACAAGAGCTTGCGGAACGAAGACGTGAAGAATTTGCACGCAGACAATCATGTGTTGGTCCTCACAGAGATGATATAGAATTTGATATTAACGGTGCTGATGCAACAAAATTCGCCTCTCAGGGACAACAAAGAACTATCGTTCTCTCACTGAAACTTGCAGAACTTGAAATTATTAAAGAAAAAACGGGATATTACCCGATTTTACTTTTAGATGACGTACTTGCAGAACTGGACGATAAAAGACAAAATTATTTACTGAAGTCAATTGACGAAAATACACAAACTATAATTACCTCAGTTGATACTCTTCTGTTTGAAGAAGAATTTTTAAAAGACGTAACCATCTATAAAATTGAAAACGGGCAAATATCCGTATAACAGATTTGTAACAAATTGTAAAATCGACATAAATAATAGTCAATTTTAATCCGCCACCCGGTTTAATATATTCAAGTGTGAAGATTTAAATCAGGATTATTGTGTATGAACGGAATTAATACTATTACGCAAATCGGAGCAAAAACAGGTTTAAATAATAAAAAGCCAAGCTTTAAAAGCAATTCTGAATACAATGCCGCAACTAACACCGCATCAAAAGGCTTATCCAAAGAAAAGAAAATAGGAATTGGGGCTCTCTCAGCACTTGCTATTGCTGGCGGTATTACCTACGCAATACTGCGGAAACCCAAATACCAAAAAGATATTATCAAAGAAACAAAAAAGTATTTTTTTGATAACATAAATGAGTTGCATTTAAGTGAAAACCTGAAGCTGCCTGAATTTAACACAAGAGAAGAAGCTCTAAAATATGCAAAAGAAACTTTTAAAATAAATGAAATAGAAGATAATATACCTTTTGAAGCAATAAAAGATATTTTAAATGCTATTACAGACATATCAAATAAAAATAAGGGAAATTTTTACTGCACACATAAAATCAAATTACTACATGGTGATACTGCATCAGCAAGTATAGAAGGCAGGGCATGGGAAAAGAATTTCGGTTCGTTAAGCATTTATAAACACTTATATGATATTAAACAACTCGATAAATATTTGTCCGATGAACTGAAACCAATGTTATACGACAATTCTAATAATCCGATATTTTTATTTAAAGACGGCATAGAAGAACCTATAAATATGGTTTGGAACGAGGTTCCTGCTCACTATAATCTTGAATTATCAAGATTGGTAAATAAATACTATACCTCAGCAGACAAAATGACACTAAAAGAAAAACAAAACCTCGTTTTGTCACTGTATAATGTCCGAAATCAAACATCTATAGCATCCGAGACACCAATGACAATGTTTAAATATTTGCAGAAAGAAACTCCGGAATTACTAGGAGAATTTAATATTAATATAGAAGAAATAGAAAAGAAACCGAACGAAGAACAAGTCAGAATCCTTAAACAATTAATGTCTAATTTAGTCAAAAACGGAAGAGGCAAATTCAAAATTTATGGTATTAAACGTATGGAAGATTCGATTTATCATGAATTCGGGCATTTGCAGGATGCAATAAAAAACAAAGATATTGTTAAAAAACCAACTGACTATTCAAGGCGATATGCGACAAAAGAAAAGATAGATGAACTCAAAACAAAATATGATTGGTTTGAAGAACCTGAATTTATAAAAAATATTAATGAACAAACTATAGCAGCAGAAGTTTCACACTATTCAACAGAATCTGTGGGTGAATTTATTGCAGAAACTTATGAAAAATTAATTAAGGGTGAAAATGTTTCTGACGAAGTTATGACATTATATAAAAAATACAACGGACCTTTGATAAATTAATAAATTAAATATAAGGAGTGAAAGATGATTACAAATGTTACCTCAACACAAAATTACAATTATTACAACACAAACTTTAAAGGTTGGAAGGACGGAATAAAAAAATATAAAGACAAATTTAAAAATATAATTCTTGATAAAACTCCAAAAGTAACAAAAGAAGAAATAAAAGAAAAACAAATGGCAAATATAATACCGTTAAGACAATCATTAATAATGCAGTTGTTGTATCAACCGGCAATTTTACCGCATACACCGTTAAATAATATGATAGCAAGAGAACGGTCTAATCTTTTAACATTTCTGCAGCTACCGGACAGACTTAGAGGTATGCTGAAAAATCTCGGAGTCGGTGAAAAATTTGAAGAACTAAATAATAAATTGGCACTTGCAAATAATGAAGAAGAAATAGCTATCAAGCAAGAAATGAGAGCTCTGTTGGATGAATGTGCAGAAAAGAATCCAAAATTTGCAGAACTGCTAAATTCACTAAAAAGAATGATGAAGGACGGTCAGGAAATCCATGCAGGAACCTTAGAACATCCTGTTAAATTTAAAGGTGATGTACTAAATTTATTCACCTGGAAATAGATAAGTTATAATCCATACTAAGCAAGAAACTAAAGGAATACAGCTATGCAGATACAAAACATACAAAACAACAACTCAACAAACTTCAAAGGAGTAATAATTATTCAAAATCTTAAAAAGGGCGGAAAAATAATAAAAAGAGAAACTTCTAAAACGCTTGACAGAGAATTATTTGATATTGCCTTCAGAAATATATGCGGAGGAAGATACCGATACGATGAATGGCGAAATATAAGAGCCTATGAACTGAGAGATTATGCAGATTGTTTAAAGTATTCCAAAGGACTAAATTTACCTGAAACAGATTTGTATGCGGAAAATGCAAAACTGAATTTTGATGACGGAATGTATTCAATAGAAATTCCTAAGAAATTCAGAATTTGGCATTCAGTTTAAATACACCAAAATATATAATTTGATGCATTAAAAATAAAAAAAACGTTCAAACTTAAAGTTTGAACGTTTTTTATTTAAAAGTACATTTTATGCACCTAAACTACTCTATAATTTAGAAGCAACCATTAATGTTGTTTCAGCTAATCTTGTAGAGTAACCCATTTCGTTATCGTACCAAGAAATAATCTTAACCTGGTTTCCGCCCATTACACGAGTTAATAAAGCATCAACAGTTGAAGATTGGCTTGTTCCAACATAGTCAGAAGATACTAACGGTTCTTCAGTGTAGCAAAGAACATGTCCGTCAGCGCCTTCTTTTAATGCTGCGTTAACTTCTTCTACAGTTACGTCTTTAGCAACTTCAAATACAACGTCAACTAAAGATACGTCCGGAGTAGGAACTCTCATAGCGAAACCGTCCAGTTTACCTTTTAATTGAGGCAATACTAATGCAACAGCTTTTGCAGCACCGGTCTTGGTAGGACAAATGTTAAGAGCACCAGCTCTTGCACGACGAGGATCTTTATGACCTGCATCTAAGATTCTCTGGTCACCTGTGTATGAATGAACTGTTGTCATCAAACCTTTAACGATACCGAATTTTTCATCGATAACCTTAGCTACAGGAGCCAAGCAGTTTGTAGTACAAGATGCCATAGAAATTACATTGTGTTTTGCAGGATCATATTCTTTATCATTTACACCTAAAACGATAGTTTTGTCTTCGTTTGTAGCAGGAGCAGAAATAATAACTTTTTTAGCACCTGCTGCGATGTGAGCTTTTGCTTTTTCTGCATCTGTAAAGAAACCTGTTGATTCAACAACAACTTCAACACCTAAATCTTTCCAAGGAAGTTGTGCAGGGTCTTTTTCTGCGAAAAATTTAATCTTTTTACCGTTTACAATGATACCTTCATCGTATGCTTCAACGTTACCGTCAAATTTGCCCATAACTGGGTCATATTTGAATAAACGAGCTGCATCTTCAGTTTTCAATCTCGGTTCAT
>JAEEHV010000026.1 GCA_016280955.1 Candidatus Gastranaerophilales bacterium
CACCTGTAGCAGGGTTACGAGTAAATGAAACACCTGTTGCACAATCGTTACCCATGTTACCGAATACCATTGTCTGAACGTTAACAGCAGTACCGAAGTTGTGGTCGATTTTGTTCATGTTTCTGTAAGCAACTGCTCTCGGTATATTCCAAGAACGGAATACAGCTTCAATAGCTTCCTGAAGCTGAACATAAGGATCTTGCGGAAATTCTTTTCCGGTAACTTCTTTAATTTTTGCTTTATAGATAGGAATCAAAGATTTCCAGCCTTCAGCAGAGATTTGTGTATCTTCTGTTACACCTTCTCTTGCTTTAACTTTTTCTACTTCAGATTCAAAGTATAATTGTCTGTCCATTTCCCAAGCAACAGAACCGAACATAGTTAAAAATCTTCTGTATGAATCGTAGCAGAATCTTGGGTTATTTGTTAATTTAACCATAGCTTCTACTGTTTCATCATTTAAACCTAAGTTTAATATAGTTTCCATCATACCCGGCATAGAAACTCTTGCACCTGAACGAACAGAAACCAAAAGCGGATTATTTAAATCGCCAAATTTCTTTCCTGCCTGTTCTTCAACGGTTTTAAGGGCATATTTAACTTCGTCCATTAAACCTGCAGGCATCTTGTTACCGTGGTTGATGTAGTCCATACAAGTTTCAGTTGTGATTGTAAGTCCCGGAGGAACAGGCAGACCTAAGTTAGTCATTTCTGCAAGGTTAGCACCTTTACCGCCGAGGAGTGCACGCATGTCAGCGTTGCCTTCTTTGAATAGCCATACTCTTTTTTCAGCCATTTTATATTTCTCCTTCTTTATATTTTGTCGAGCTATGCTCGACCTACCTTTTATACATTAAAAATTAATTTTTTTGATTCTTCTATTGCACGATGTCTTTCAAGAATTCGTTTTTGTTGCAGTTCCTCTATAAATTCGTTGATTTTTGTCAATAGAACCTGCAGTTCGCTTAGTGTTGCCATATAATGACAAATTCTGTTCATAAGCTGTAACACCAGATATTCGCATTTAATATCCTTTCTGATTTGTGACAAATGCAATTCTTTGCAACACAACAACAAAAGCATAACATGAACATATTTCGGGGTAAAGGGGTATGGTGTAAATATATCAATAATTTTGGCTCTGTGTAAAGATATGTTACAAAAGCTGCAATTTCTGACAAAATAATTTTTTACGTGTTTTATTATGAAAGTACACATAGAGAAAAGAAAGAGTAGGTTAATATGATTAATGGTGTAAATAGTGTGAGAATAAATAACACTCAAGTAAGTTTCAAAAAAACTATTGATGGCGTTGAAATATCTAATAATGTAAGAAAAGTTGCAAACGAATACGTAAACAAAGACAAGTCCGCAACAAAACAAAGAAAAAATGCAATAATTGAATTTTTTAAAAATTTATTTGGACACAAAACTCCTGAAAAACCTAGTTATAATATGCGTGACAAATACGGATACGGTCATATGTCACATTAAACAGTAGTAAATATTATTTGAATATAAACAGGCGGATAAAACAAAACTTATCCGCCTTTTATTAATTTTTGTAACAAAGTTTTCATAAATTAGTCAATTTTAGATATTTATGTGTTTTATTTTCGTTATGTAATGATTATCGAAATTTGAAGAAGGTTTGTGTATGAATAAAATAACAGAGATATTTGACAAATTTTCAAAAATCAGAAGCCGTCATTTGTTCAATAAGGTTACGGAGTACGGCAGAGGAAGAATTGAAGGACGAATGTTGAGCAACAGAAGTGTAGAAGAAGCTAAAACCGTTATTATGCGTGAAACTATTGCGTGTAATTTCGATTTTTTAAAAGGTTTGAATGAAACTCTGAATAAAGAACTGGCTAAAAAAGCATATAAATCCATTGGAGAGGTAAAATAAATGTTATTACAAATTAATAATATATCAAATCTTAAAGAATCAGCATACCAAAATAACAAATTAAGAAATGATTCGAAAAATATACCAATAACCGAGCCAAAAGCTGATTTAGTAAGTTTCAGAGGCAAATGGGCAGAAAAAGCAGCTAAAACAGGAATTGTATCACTTATATCAAGTGCAATTTTTACCGTAGCTGCAGCAGTTTTAAATAAATTTTCCGGCGATACGGTTTCAAAAGTAAATTACAAAGATTTTGTCAAACCGCACAAGTTTGACTTTCCAGAAGGCAGCACAATTACACTTCCTGGTGGTGAAGTCAGAGATTTAAATACATTTATGAATGAAAATTCATTTGAAGTGTGGAGATACAAACCGAAAGAAACAGAGTTTATTATCCTTAATCCTGCTTCAACAGAAAAAGAGCTTAAAAAGTTTATCCCCGAACTAAAACGTAATCCGTTCGGAGGCTGTCTGATTATTCCTCATCTCGGTTGGGGTAATACTTATGTAGAATTAGATAAGAAAAACGTACTGGTCGAAGAAATGAGCAGTGACGGAAAATATAAAACACTCTACAAAACAGACAGAATAAAAGATTATGTTCCGGTTGATGCAGTGAAAAACGGTGAAAGCGGAACAATTATTCCGGAAAAAATCCCTTACGGAGAAAAAATCAAATGTTACGAACGGGAACCAAATTACAGAGTTTTTATACCTAAAGGTTCGGTTGTTGAAATAGACGGAATAAAAGAAACCGTATCAGAAGATTGTATTGGTGATGCCGGCGGAACCAAAATGGATGGCACAAGAGTTATAGGTTTAACACCGACTTATTATTTTATTGAAAAATGTAAACCTACAGAAGGTGAAAAATCACAAGAAATGTACAACAAAATCAAAAATTCGGTAAGCAGGGATATGTTGTTTACAAAATCTGCAAAAGGTATCGAATTTGAATATGTCAGAGGCGATGTTTCAGGGAAAATTAAAGGTTATAAAATAGGCAATATAAAATTTGAAATACGCGGCAACTACAAATATGGCGGAACAACGGACGGCTATTACTGGGATAATTTTGAGGCAAGTCCGGAAGAACTCGATTTGTTATACGAAGGGTATAAAGCTGCACTTAATAAAAATTCGATAATATTCGGCAAAAAGAATATCACCGTTATTATGGATAAAAGAACTAATTCAATAAGTATAGAACATTAATATCAAAATATAAAAGCATTAGAAAGGAATAAACGTATGGTACAGGCAATCTCAAGAATTCAGGAAACAAGTCTATTTAACAGATTACAGGGAAAAGCTCCTGAGATAAAGAAGGGAATAGAGAATTTAAGGAATATAGGTTTAACACAAAAAGATATTTTATTAAGAACATTGGCACAATATTCCATAACCGGAGATAAACAGTTCTTTGAAGCAAGCGGCAAAATGTACGATAAATTAATGTCAGGAGTACCGTTTTCGGAAGCTGTTGCCGAAGTTAAGGCATTTTTACCGAATGCGGCAGCAATAAAAGAAACTTCGCTTGGAACGGCAGTTATGGCTGAAGGCTGGGCAAAACCGATTGTATTTCCGAACAAAGGTGCTTTCAAGTTTGTCGGCTGGGCAGAAAATCCGAAAGAACTTACAACTAATGAACTTTGGGCAAGTGCTTACGGTGAAAAACCTGCTTTGATTCTGGGCTCTGTTGGTAACAGTAATATTAAACCGGAACAGGTAAAAGGCGGCTGTGCGCTTACAAAAAAAGAACTTTCCGCTCAGTATGAGGGTGCAATACAAGATTTTTATAATCCGATTATAAACTATTTAAAAGAACAAGGTGCAAAAAGTGAAGACATAGGTTTTGCCTTTGCACACAGCGACTGCGGAGTTGATAAAGCTGCAAGAGAAATTACAGAATTAAACAAACTAAAAGGTTTTGGCACAACACCTACGGAATATACACAATATCTGAGAGGTACTGAAATGCCTGCAAATGAAGAATTTCCGAACGGTTTTATTTTGGCAGATTTTCCGTTCCCGACAGTCTTAACAAGAAATATAAGTCAGATTGAAGATTATGCTCAGGTATATGGCAAAATGGTAGGCAAAGGCAATCCTCTCGGTGTGTTCGGAGGCGGCGAACATGCATTCAGCCGTGATGCAAGAGAAGCAATAATCGGTCAGGGCGGTGCGGAAGCTATTCCGGTTGATATAATGAGGGATAAATTCGGTGTTGTAATACCTGCAGTTAATGAAAAAGGTATTGTAACAAATGCTGCCAGAGATATGTTGGAAAGAGTTAACGGAAACCCTTATGAACAATACAGATATGCTTTCAATAACTTCTTGCCGGGCAGTAAGTTAAAAGAAGATTTTGCACAATATGATCCGCAGGCTGCTTACGCAACAGCTGCTTACGCAAAACTTGCTCAGGCAGGTAAAATAGGCAAATAATAATTAATAAAAAGCAAGCCGGTTTCTATTCGGCTTGCTTTTTTATATAGTATGTTTATGGAAATCAGAAATAACAGCATATCATTCCAATCAAAAATAAAATTTATTGATGCCAAAACTTTTAAAAACAAAACCCGGCATCTTAATCCGAAAAAGCATGAAGTCGGATGGCCCTGGACTGCAGATACAATGAAACAAGGGAAGAATCTGTTTACAACAGGGCTTATGGATTGTATAGCCGTTGTAATAAAAGACGGAAACAGGACTAAACTGGGACACATTGCAACATTTAACCAAAAGCAGGCAAGAGATACTCACCAAAGAGGGTTCAGAATTGCAAACGTAAAACACAGACTGCTTGAAAACGTTAATCTGCAAAGTGAAAATCTGCACGGATATATTATCGGCGGATTTGAGTTAAATCCTAATGACAAAAATAACGCAAAGCATTTGAAAAAAGTTAAAAATATTTTTGATGAAAACTTTATTCCTTATACAATTTTTGCAGCCAGAAAAGATGTACACTATTTTGGCAAATTTTCGCTCTTTTTCTCAAACAAGGAAGACACTCTGTATATTACAAATTCCCTTACAAAACCTAACATTCGCAATAAAAATAATGCGGAAATTGAAATTAACGGAGACACCGTTGAATACAATACTTATAAAAAAATAAGAGATAAAAACGGTACAACATATAAATGTACAAGACAAAGAACCGGAGTAAAAGAATTTTTAGAAAGCCAGTTCAGAGAGGTTTCATTATGCAGCTTTGATGAATTGATATAATTGTGTTATAAAAGATTTTCGGCATAAACATTGATGTCAGAAAAGGGTTTTGGTATAATCACAATGTAAAAACAAATTACGGTAAGTTTTTTATTCGGTTTAACAAAAATAAAAAGCAGGAAATATGAGTTTAAATTTTGAATTAATACATGATGACATTGAACCAAAAGGTGCGGTATTATTGTTCCACGGACTCACAGGCAGCCCGTTTGAGCTGAAAAAATACGGTCAGTTTTTATATAACAACGGATACGATATTTTTGCGGATTGTATTCCGGGACATGGCGATAATTTTGAAGAAATATATACGGTAACATACCGTGACTGGCTGAATTTTGCTTACAACAGTTTTGAAAAACTGAAATCAAAATATGATAAAGTTTTTGTGTCAGGTTTATGTATGGGAGCGGTTTTGGCGATTGCAACAGGATGCAAATACAAAGATGAAGTTGCAGGAATAATATCGCTTTCTACTACTTTATATTTGGACGGATGGCGTCTGCCCTGGTATAAATGCTTAATCCCAATGGGTATTTCAACTATTATAAGATATTATTACAATTATCCCGAATGCGAACCTCACGGTATCAAAAACGAAAAAACGAGAAGTGTTATTAAAAAACTTCTTGCAAAAGGTGATGTCGGAATGAATGATTTCCCGATGACAGGTTTTTATGAATTATTAAAATTATCATCTTATGTTCGCAAACACTTAAAAGAATTTAATGTTCCGATTTTGTTAATTCACTCAAGAGAAGACGATTTAACCAGCACAAAGTCAGCAGAAGTTGTATATAATAATATTTCTTCCGTTGATAAAGAAATGATTATACTTGAGGACAGTTATCACATGGTTCTGTATGATAATGAAAAACAGTTTGTTTTTGATAAAGCTCTTGATTTCATCACAACTCATAACAGCTCGGATATAATTGTAAAAGAACTTGTTGGTGTATAAGAGCTGTTATGCATTAAGCTCTTTATTTTTTGCTTTATGCTCGGTAACTTTTTTATTAAGCATCGGAAGAAGTATGCCTAAAGTAATTGCAGAGTATGTAATGCCCGCAGCATTTGCCGTATTAAGCTTCCACATATTTTTCTTGGCAAAGGCTTTACCTTTGGCAGCAATTTCGTTATGAGTTTTTAGTGTTAAATCATTAAGCCAGTGCTTTAATCCCTTGCCTTCTTTTGTGTAATTAAATAAAGTATTTCCTTTTCTGTCAAGCAGATTTGCAACACCCTTTGCCGCAAAACCGCCGAATACCAGCCAGTTGAGGAAGCCTAAATAATCACGAGTCATTGATTCCCTGAGTTCCGTGCTGTTATCCGCCGCCATAAATCTTCCGGTAATATTTGCAGCATAAACGGTTTTTATGGCATTACCGCTCGTAATCGGTCCCGTAAATTCAAGTTTTTTACCAAATTCTTTAAAGTTTTTAACTCTCATTACCGAAGCAACCATGCCAAGCATAACGGCACTTGCTGCAAGTTTTTTGAATATCAGAGTTTTGTCTTTTTTGTGTTCGTGTTTTTCGGAAGTGAAATCTACATCACCGACAAACCCTTTTTTACCTGTTCGTTTTTCGGTAATTTTTCTGTTAATAAACTGATTTGTTAACCCGAGCAGACAAGCTCCGGCAATTGCACCGATTCCTTTAATTTTATTGACTTTTTTAATTTTATTTAATGCCAATTCTGCATTTATATTCGGATTAGTAAATATATCACGTCCCATGTCCTGAGTATCACGGAGAATATTCCACAGTGTACTTTCTATTTTGTTATCCCCGATTTTTACACTGTTTATTCTGCCGGCACCCAGTGCATTTGTGAGCCGCTTATCAAATATTGAAAGTACATTCTTTTTGTCATCTTTATGAATATTTTTATCTTTGGTAAATTTGATAAAGGTATTTATAAAATCTTCTTTTGTTTTTAGCCTGTTCTCAATACCTTTATAATCAGAATTTTTCCATTTTATTCTGCTCCAGATTTTTTCATCAATCCATTCAACCTTTTCCCAGTTGATATTTTTAAACTCATTTATTCCGTGTCCGTCACAGCCGCTTAAATTTTCAAATACTGTTTCTACATAACCGTTTAATGTTTTACCGCCTCTGTTCCATGCTTCATTCAGTGTAGCAAGTGAATCTTTTGAATACCAGCTTGCAGGATTTGTTTTTATGTCTTTCATAACACATTTTGATGCAATATGAGAAATTATCTGAGCAAATAAACCGGCAGAAATACAATTAATAAAAGTTCCGCTGATTTCTCTGAAAAAGGTTTCTGCTCCTGCAAATTCATTACGTGCTTTTGTATCATAGTATGACCTCGGAATAACCATCGCACCAACATCCAAGCCGACAGCATTAACCATTTCGTTAGTATCACATGCTCTTAAAATATTAGTTAATGTGCCATCTAGCGGCCCTTTAAATGTTAAATTGTTTATATTGTTAATCTTCAAAAATTACCATTCCCAATTGCTGCATAAAAAAAGTTCCGATTTTAATATCGGAACTTTTTAAACTTTAACACGTACTTTACAGAAAATTACATATCAAAATCACTCAAGCCCCGATAACATCCGGAGGATGATGAGGATGAGGATGATGATGAAACTGTAAAGTATAAATTCTTCATAATTCAAGGTTAAACGAAAACGATATTCTTGTCAAGGCTGTAAACTGTATGTAATTTGTATTTATATATTTGGGTGAGTTAAATAATGGTTTATTTAAAAACTTATGCCCTCCCTTTATAGGGGGAGGGATAGGGTGGGGGCTGATTTTGTTAACGGTATATCCTCCAACCGAGCTTCCCCCGTCAGGAGAAGGGAAAGACTAATCCTGCTTATGACAGTAAAAATAGATTAATACACCAAATTATATATATCAGTGAGTTTTATTTTAAGTGTAACGTATTGTAAAAATTTTAAAGAAAAAGCTAAAGTTTTTGAAAATTTTGCCGATATATATTATACAAAGCAGAGAGTTGATTATAAATAAATTTTAATTGAAAGGTCGGTTATTTATGTCTGTTATTGATGCGGATGATAGCTCAAAAATGATAAATTTCGGGCAAATTCACGGACTTGCGGAAGAAAATACATTTGAAAGTAAAAATGATGCAGAACAATCATTTGAAGATAACAAATTTTCCAATGATGATACTGAATTTATTAAAAATCTTGTAAAAGAATTTATAATGCAAGATGATTCAAAAGTGTAGATTATTTAATATAAATAACAGCCGATATTAAAACAGTTTAAACATACATCATTCAAGACTTTTGTTCCGATGTTAAAAATTCAGGATAAAAATTTCGGATACAAAATTCAACCTTTTGAATGATGTATATTGATGAGAATACATATATATTAGTTTTGGGGAGAGGTAGGGGATTTTATATCCAATATCGCTCAAATGGTAAGTTATAACGTGAAAAAGGCAGAAATTGAAATTTGTTTCATAATGCCTGTCACTGATATTAAAACTCAGAGTTAAATTATGAAAAAACAGACGGATGTAAAATTAAACAAAACTAACGGCAGGTTTTTAGGTATATTATTAAGCTGCTTTGTATCCGTATGCTTTTTATCATTTATTCCAAACGCAGAAGCACAGGTAATTTCTTCAAATAAAGTTAAAGTTGATGTTGCAAGACTTTTTGAAGCTAACTATAAAAAAATAATTGATGCGGATATACAGGTTAAAATTACGGCAACACCGTTCGCTGATTTGCAGCTGCCTGACGGAATGATAACTTATAAAATTTCTTCCGGCGGAGATAAGATTCTGCCGAGGGATGTAAAAAGAGTTGATGTGTACGTCAATGGAGTTTACCAAAGAACACTGAACCTTCCTGCTCAAACATTCGTTTATAAAGATGTACTTGTAGCACGCGAACAAATTAACAGAGAACAAATCTTAACTAAGGATTGTACTGAGGTTAAAAAAGTTGATGTTTCAATGCGGGCAGCTTATGTATTAGACGGTTCAATGCTTGATAAAGAAATAACAACTAAAAAAATATTCCAAAAAGGTGAAATAATTGACAAACGTTTTGTAAAAATGAAACCTGATGTAGCAAGAAATTCGGATGTCAGAGTTTTCTTTGTATCAAACGGCTCGGTAATGATAACGATAGACGGTACTGCAATGTCTGACGGAATGCTGGGTGATTACATAAACGTAGAAAATAAAAATTACAAAAAGGTATATAACGGAAAAATAATTGGAGAAAACAGGGTTCTGGTAAATATATAAAACCTGCCCGGGAGGATATATGAAAAAGTTAATAGCGATAGTTTTAACAATGATGATGATTATAGGGATGTCACCAATAAATGCGGCAACAGTACGTATTATGGACATTGCACATATTCAGGGTGTTCGTGAAAACCAGCTTGTAGGATATGGTATAGTCGTTGGTCTTCCCGGAACCGGTGATAACTCTCGTTCAACCCAGATTACAAATAAAATGCTTTTAAGAAATTTGGGAACGGTAATTGAGCAGGAAAACTACATCCAGAAAGGTGCATCTGCTGCAGTTATTGTAACAGCGAACGTTCCGCCTTTTGCAAAGAACGGTGACAAAATTGATGTAACTGTTTCCGCAATGGCAGACTGTAAAAGTTTAGAGGGCGGTGTTTTGGTTCAAACAATTTTAAAGGCACCAAACGGTGAAGCTGTAGCAGTCGCACAGGGACCTGTAAGTGTCGGCGGTATCGCTAAGTCTGCCGGCGGTTCTTCTATGAGAAATGCCATTACAACAACAGGAAGAATTCCGGGCGGTGCAATTGTTGAAAGAGATATATACACGGAAATCGGTGACGAAAATACAATTACACTGTCACTTGACAGATCGGATTATACACTGATATCAAGAATGGCAAATACAATATCAAAAGTTACACCGGCTCGTGCAATTGACGGAACATCCGTTCAGGTTCAGATACCTGCAAAATTCCAAAATAACAGAGTAGAATTTTTATCAATATTGGAAAATCTTGAAGTTGCACCAACGGCAGAAAGGGCAAAAGTCGTAGTTAATGAAAGAACCGGTACGGTTGTAATCGGTGCGGATGTAAAACTTCTTCCGGCAGCGGTTGCTCACGGAAATATTACGGTAACAGTTTCTGCCCACAATGATGTTTCCCAGCCAAACGAATTTTCAAACGGTGCTACCGTCGGATTTGAAAATGCGGATATTGATATTCAAAAGGCACCGGGCAGATTGATTGAAATGGGAGCAAACAGCAATCTGAATGATTTAGTCAGAGCATTAAACTCTATCGGTGTTGCTCCGGTTGACTTAATCTCTATCTTGCAGGCTCTCAAAAAATCAGGAAGTTTACAGGCAGAGTTAGTAATAATCTAATGAAAAAAGGAATAAAAAAATGACAATCTCACAAGCATCAGATATAACAACACCTACATTAGATTTAATAAAGCATGGTCTTAATCATGCAAGAACTGTTAATGCTGACCAGGAAATGTATAACCAAATTAAAGGTGCAAAAACAGAAAAAGAACAATTAAAGAGAGCAGCAAACGAATTTGAATCAATTTTTATAACAAAAATGCTGCAGGAAATGGATAAAACGGTAGATAAAGAACAAGACGGTTTATTCGGTAATGATAATAAGTATGAAGAAGCATTCAAAGGGATAATGTTTCAACAGATAGGCAGAGATTTGGCAAATAACCCGAGAACGAGCTTCGGATTTGCAGACCAAATCTACAGACAAATGGAACACTTAGTTAAGTAAGGAAGTAAGGAAGTTTAAATGGAAATAATCAAACCACAAGCAAATTCGGTACAACAATTCAGTGCAATAACAGCATTCAAAAATAACAAAAACGTAAAACCGGCAGAAGAAAAACCGACCATGCCGGAAGTATCAAGCGGAACAAAAACCAGTTCTGCCACATCTTTACTTGAAAGGATTGATGTTAATGATTTAAGAAAATACGCAGAATCAGTAGGTGAATTTAATATAACAGATGATGATATCAAGTACGGCATTCTGTACGGAAGAAGTGTTATCGCAGAATGGCTCTGTTAGAACAAATACGCAAAAAAGCAGATGTATTAAAAACAAACAATAAGTAATGAAAGGAATAAAATGTTTAAAAATTTATTTGATTTAGGTTATAAAAGAACAGGTTTAGAAGCCTTCGGTTTTTATATTGTTTATACAATATTATTTATAGTTATAGGCGGACTTGCAAATGGTCTTGCAGCAAAATTACTTTATCCGAATATAACAACATACGAAGAAGGTTTAAAAGTAGGCAAACAAATAGGTATGATATTAATACCGATTTTGTTACTTATATTATCAAGTGCATTAACAATAGGAATGATTTTTGCAAAGAAAATAAACAAAAGTATAAAAGCATGGCTTATTGCTTTTTGCACAATATCAATAACAGTAATTTTCGGAGCAATATTAGGTGATATTCCGCTTGCCGTACTATCAACATTCGGTGAAAAATAAAATAATTTAGTTGCAGCTGCAGTACCGATTGAACGCATCTGCAAAAATATAAAAAACTTGAGGGAATAAGAGGTAATAATTATGAAAACACAAAACAAAATAACAAATAATTTCAAAGATAAGTTTAAAACGCACTTATTGCCTTATTGCGTTATTACCTTATTCACCTTATTTGCACTATCAATTCCGGGTGCCAATGCAGAAAGTCTCTTTGTTCTCGGTGCATCACAAAATTATCAGGGAACACCTCGTTCATTATATGGCGGTGTTCAGGCACGCCAAATCGGTGATTTAATCTCAATAAGAATGGCTGAAAGCGTTTCTGTAAGTGATAACTTAACTTATTCATCAGCAAAAGAATCAAATACAACCGATTCATTTACATCATTCTTAAAAGAGTGGCTTCACTTATCATTCTTAAAAGATACAGGCGGATATGGCGGTTCCAACGAAGTTTCGAACTCTGCAAACGGTCAGCGCGCTTTGAGCATGGGTGACAGAATTGCATGTCAGGTTGTACAACAGCTGCCGAACGGCAACCTTGCCGTTCAGGGTAAAAAGACACTTGTTAACGGAAACGAAAGAGTTGATTTCATAGTAACCGGTGTAGTTGATCCGCGCTGGCTTAATGTTGACGGCGAAGTTTATTCGTACAATGTATCAAATCTTCAATTTGCTCTCTCCGGTAGAGGCTCTGTATCAAGAAGTCAAAATGAAGGTATATTTAACAGATTTATCAGATATCTGTTCTAATACTAAACTTATGATTTAGTAATCGGGGAAGGAAATAATGACTGATAAAAAAACAGGTTTTCAAAACTTAATAGAAATACTGGACAAAGAAATCTCTGCGTATGAAGAATTAAAAGAGTTGTTTTCCCAAAAAAGAGAACTTCTCAAAAAATCAAAATCAGATGATTTGGGTGTTCTTGACAACAAGATACTTGCCCTTAATAATAAAATAGTAAAGCTCAATGATACCAGAAAGAACATAGGTGTTGAGTTGACGGGGAAAGAATGCAATATGACGGAGTTTATAGAGTGTGCTGAACAAAAAGCTCCGGATTTCGTTAAACAATTAGAAGACAGAAAGGTTAAGATTTGTAAACTTATTCCTGAAATTACGTTATTAAATAAACAAAATGTGGAATTATTGAAGCATGGCATTATAATTACTAACAAGATGTTGGAAACGATTATAAATGCTTTTGCTCCTCAAGGAAGTTATTATAACGGAGCAGGAAAAACAGACACACATGATATAGACATGTGGACAATAAGCGAAGAAATCTAATGAGGTAAATAAAATGAATTTATTATCATCATTAAACATCAGTGCCGGTGCATTATCGGTAAATGAAAAAGCAATTAGTGTTGTATCTCATAACGTATCAAACATGAATACGGACGGATACCATAAACAACGCGTAAATCTTCAGGCAAGAAATATATCGGGACAAATAGGAAATAACCCAGATAATCAGGTAAGAGCAAACGGCGGTGTAAAAATTGCTAATGTTATGCGTTATAATGATGATTACCTTAACAACTATTACAGAGAACAGCTCTCTGAGAAGAATAAACTTGAACAACAATTAGGAAATTTAGGCGAACTTGCAGATATTTTTAATGACCTCGAAGGAACCGGTATTGATGCTGCTTTGAGCGATTTTTATGAAGCTTTGAACAACCTTCAGCAATATCCTGCAAACTCTACAGCAAGAACAAACTTCATCGAAAAAGCAAGAAGTTTAACTACATTGATGAACAACAAAAGTGTTCAGCTTGACAAACTGACAGGAGAAGCATTGGGAGACGGTTCAAGTGAAGAATCTTTAAAGAATTCCGTAATATATTCAAATATCAGAGAGCTTAATAATTCTCTTGAAGAATTAGCTGCAGTAAACAAAGATTTGCAGACTACCCAAACAGGTACATTGACTGCAAACAACCTGTTAGACAGACGTGACTTAATCCTTCATGATATTGCTCAGTTTGTAGATATAAATATAAAGGAATATCCAAACGGCTCATGTGAAGTTTCAACAGGCGGACAACCTCTTGTAAAAGGTGCAAAAGTAGTTGGTCATCTTGATATTGAAACCGCAAAAAAATATTGTGATGATCACGGTATTGTTTATCCTGATAACTGGACAGGCGAACTTGCAGTATTGAGCATTGTTGACGGTGACGGACAAACTATTGTAGAAAATGCAAACAGTATTGTTACAGGTGGTGCATTGGGCGGATTGATTCATTCCGCTACAGATTACGATGACGGTATAACAAATGCCGGCACCGTTCAGGCAAGCCTGAATAAACTGGCTCAGGCATTAGCTGATACTTTTAATACTTTAAATACAAGAGACGGTGCATACTGTATTGATCCTAACAATACAAATCACTTAAAAGCAACTGATGCAGATAATTTGATATTTGTAAATAACAATGGTGCAGGCACAGATGTTACTGCAGCAAATATTAGATTATCAGATAATCTTATGACGGATAAAGGGATATGGAATATCTCTTGTGCATACTTTGATGATCCGTCACACTATGACATAGATGCTGTCGGTAATGCTTTAAACGCAGTAGCTATGCTTGAAACAAGAGGTGAAAAGCAAGCTTCTCTCGACGGAATGTCAATAGAAGATTATTATTCATCAATGATTGGTCATATCGCATCAGCAGGTGACAGTGTTAAATCATTGTATGAAACACAGTGCGATGTGGTTGATTCAATAGAGAATCAGCTGGACTCAGCATACGGAGTTGACTTAAACGAAGAATTGGTTGACTTGGTAAAATATCAGACTGCTTATGCGGCAGCTGCCCAAGTATTCAACGTTGTCAATTCTTGTCTTGATACTTTAATGACACTAGGAAGGTAACATAAATAAAAAACCAGGAAGGTAATAATTATGTATTCAAATCGTATCTCAACAACAGCACGTTACAATTTATTAACAGCTGATATTCAAAGGAATGAAGCTAATTTTAACAGAATTACCCAGCAATTGTCATCCGGCAGAAAATTAACAAGTATCACCGATGATCCGATAGCCTCTGTTAACGTTGTTAATACAAACAGACAGCTCGGACAAATCAACACCTTCGATGCAAATGTTAAACTTGCAATGGAAGAACTTGATACATTGGACGATTTAATGGAATTAGCCGGCACTTACCTTAATCAAGCTTGGGATAAAGCTGTTCAGGCAAAAAACGGAACCTATGGTGAAACTTCTCTTGCTGCAATAAAAGTTGAGATTGATGAAATTACAAAAACTATGGTAGACCTTGCAAACACCGAATTTAATGATAACTTTATTTTCGGCGGTGCAAATACCAGATTAACTCCTTATGAAATTGATGAATACGGAAATGTATTGTATAAAGGTACACCGCACGACAATCCTGATTATATAAGGGAGTCAGAAGTTGCTGATGGTGTATTTGAAGTTATCAATACAACCGGAGATAAAGTATTCGGGTATTATGAATCATTTTACTCAGACCCAAGCGGAACAAAGTATTACGAAACAACTGATTCTTCAGGCAATACAATTTATGTTGACAAAGAAGGAAATCAGTACACCGGAGATGTAGCTGATTTAACAGCTCAGGAAAATTATTCCGGCGTAATGGGGGCATTAAGGATTTTAAGTAATTCAATACAAAATGTAATCGATGCCAGAGATGCCGGCGATGCTGATGCAGAAGTTGCAGGATACAACCTGATGAATTCTACATTGGACATGTTTAGCAATTCTCTGACAGATATTACTACAGAGCAGACTAAATTCGGCGGTGTATATAACCGTTTGGAAATGACTGAATCCACTCTGGAAACAAACAATGAAAATTTAACATCATATCTGTCACAGCTTCAGGATATTGATATTGCAGCTGCAGTAACCGAATGGTATAAAGCACAGTATGCATACCAGGCAAGCTTACAGGTTGCAGGTTCTTCCATGAACATGTCACTGTTAAATTATATTTAATTTTAAATTTTTCCTCATAAGTAACGGAGTGTGATTCTAAAAGACAAAATTTAATATACTTACCATTTTAAGGACATCAAGGTGTCCTTTTTTATTTTGTTTTTATAATATCTAACAAATCAAAACGTTTATCTTTTATCATTTGTTTTTTGTTATATTTTTTTGTTTTGGGGTTGTAATATTTCATTAGTCCGAAAGCACCTATTTTATAATTATTTACATATTCATTAATGTAATTATCAATTTCTGTATTGGTAAGTCCTTGTTCTATTAAATCTCTTATTAATTTTTTGCATACTGTAGCAGCAGGTTCTTCTTCTTTTTTAACTTTGTACACTATATTTTCAATTTCAGGTGTTAAAAGCTTTTCATCTTTATTGTTATTTATAAGTAAAATTGCAAGTTTTTGTAAATTTTTATCCGTTATTTTTCCAAGACGGGTTTGTATTGATACCATATCTTTATAATCCTGATTTTCCAACAGAGGAAGGTACATAATATTTTCTTCTTTTTTGTCATACTTGGAAGGTTTAGTTACAGAGTCCGGAAGTTCTTGAGTATGTTTAAAAAATTTATTTGATAATTCATACCCTGCATAATTGTTTTTCAAAATATTTTTTTTGTTAGAGGTTTTTATATCATTTTCATCATACTGCTCCTGATAACTCTGTTCATCATCAAGCAGAGGATTAAATAACTCGTTATCCCGGAATGCTTTAGAACCGCACATAAACATATCTATATGATAATAATTGTCAAACGAAACATTGTCATCCAGCACAATTTGGTCGGAATTAACATCAACTATGTCATCAAAGTACTCATTTATCGGTTGTTCCGGTCTGCGTCTGTGAAAACTGTCACCCACGGCTGCTAATGTAGCAGCAGGAACTGCAATTTTTACTTTTTTACCAATCAAATGTCCTCTTGAATAAAAATTAATATTATTTACCTGCGTAATTTTCATTAATACACCCCTTATTATTTTAAAAATCAAAAAAAATATTTTTGCAATATTTTCATAATAAAACAGAAGTATTTTTTTCAAGGTATAATTTTAATGGTATAAAGAGAAAGTTGAGTTATATAAATGAACGATTTATTTGAATTAGTTGAACTTGCCGATAAAAAACTTTTGGAAAATGAAAAAGTTGATGCATCACTTATCTCCGGTTTAAAAACAATTGTTTCATCCGGCGGTTATATAGGAATGGCACAGATTAATCCTACAGCCGGAAATATTGAATATAATGCAAAAAAAATTGCAAAATACATCAAATTTTCGGAACAAATCGGACTTGATGCAGTCGTATTTCCCGAACTGGCACTTATGGGCTACCCGATAGAAGATACTATCGACAGACATCCGATAATTGTCGAAGAAAATATTAAGTGGCTAAAGGGGCTTGCAGATATTACCGGAAACACTACGGCTATTGTTGGTTTTGTTGAGTTTAACAAAAATTCAAAAGGAAAAAAATATTATAATTCGGTTGCTGTTCTTAAAAACGGAGCTATTCAAGGTATTATAAGAAAATCACTGCTCCCTGCATATTCAGAATTTAATGATTACAGATATATGGAACCTTCTTCCGTATCAGGAGTGCAGCCGGCAGAAACTCTGGGCGGAATCAACTTTACTGACTGCTCAAAACTATATGACGGATATGGTATTTCTGTTTGTGAGGATTGCTGGAATGATGGTCAGTTTTTTCAAAGAACTCTTTATAATACCAATCCCATAGAAGAATTGGTAAAAGAAAAACCGAAATTACTTATTAACTGTTCAGCATCTCCTACAAGAGCAAAAAAAGAACAGTTAAAACACAACATGTTAAAATTTATTTCTTCAAAATATAAAATACCGTTCCTGTATGTAAATCAAACAGGAGCAACAGACAATGTTTCATTTGACGGAACCAGCCGTGTGTATGATTCGGACGGAAATCTGATTGCCAGAGCTAAATCTTTTGAAGAACAGTTTATGATAGTAAATCCATACAAAAAAACAGGGAAAATATATCCGTTAACAAAAGGGCTGGAAAAATCTTTGACCGAACAAAAAGTTTTTACTCTGGAGTACGAATCTGATCTGGAAAGAACATATAAAACCATTATTCAGGGAATAAGAGATTATTTCGCAAAATGCGGATTGAAAAGAGCTGTGCTGGGTTTATCGGGTGGTTTGGATTCTACTGTCTGTGCGGTATTAATGGCAGATGCCCTCGGTTGTGAAAACGTATTTGGTGTTTCCATGCCGTCTCATATTACGAGTAACGAAAGCCGCTCTGATGCTGAAGAACTTGCAAATAATCTCGGTATAAATTTTACTGAAGCACCAATTCGTTCAATGATTGATACTACAACAGAATGTTTAAATAATTTATTCGGAAAAGTAGAAGAAAAATGGGGAAAGTATTATGACAGCTCTACAGGTGCATTTACAAATAAACCAAATAATATTTACCCGTCTTTCACTCCTGACAACATACAGGCACGTTCAAGAGCAATGTTTTTATGGGGAATTAGTAACGAATTTGCATCCTGTATTCCTATAGCAACTTCGGACAAATCCGAACTTTATATGGGATATGCAACAATAAACGGTGATATGTCCGGCGGTTTTGCACCGATTGCTGACGTTCCTAAGACAAAATTATTTGCGTTTGCCCGTTGGCTTAATAAAAACCGTGAAGTAAAAAATGCTATTCCTGAAGCGATAATACTTAAAAAACCCGGGGCAGAACTGGCAATAAATCCAAAGACAGGGAAACCGCTTATTGCAGAGGATGCTCTTATGCCGTATGAATTTTTGGATGAAATCATTTGGCGAATTGAAAATAAAAATGAATCATATAATGAACTTCTGAAAACTGAGTTTGTATATGAAAAACATAATAAAATCTCACGAGAGCAAAAAACAGAATGGCTTGATAAATTCTACCGCAGAATGTCAACAGCACTTTACAAATGGTCGATTATGCCGCCTTCTGTCATAGTCGAGGCTCGCTCAATCAACAAATGTGATTACAGACAGCCGATTATATCTTCAAAAATCAATTACAAAGGTGTAAACGAAAAATATATCAACGAAAGCTTAGGTTCGAATTCAAATGCTTAATTTGCCTTCTCATATCTTCGGCTTTTGATATAAGCCGTTGCTGTTCATATATCATCATTGCCTTTGTATAATTATCTTCGGCTTCTTTTTTATAGGCAGGATTGTCGTAGCCAGACATCAGTTGAAGTGTTTGTCCGAGCAATACGTATGCTTCCGGTTTTTGAGGATTAATTTTTATTGCACGTTCAAATGCTTCTTTTGAATCGCTTATATGCCCTTCAATATGATATTTGTATCCTTCAAGAATACTCATCGGATATGCAAAAGTATCTATTTTATCAAACAATTTAAGCTCAAGCAGAAAGGAAATTTCATAAATATCACGTTCCTCATACATATCTCCGAACCGGAAATGAGAAACAAAGTATTTCGGGAAAATAGTATCCAGTTTATTCATAAGCTCAGTTTCTTTTGCACTGTCACCGGCAATTGAATATATATTAGCCTCATTAAAAATCTTTAACGGATTGTCTTTATCTATCATATCAACAATTTCAAGAAGTTTAAGTGCTTTTGCGAGTTCATTTTCCGCAATAAACTTTGCTGTTTCGGTAAAAATATACTGAATGGCTTTATATTTATTTGAATTAAAAATATTTGTAATGTAATTTTTTGCAGATTCTTTCCGGGACGAAAGAACATAGGAATTAAATTTGATTCTTATACATTCCGCATTTGCAGGCGAATTTTCCAAAACCATGCTTGCATCTATAACTGCTTCACTGTAATTACCCATTTCGTAGTTAAGGTTCATTCTTTCAAATATTGCCTCTGTATTGTTTTTATCATGGGTAATTACATATGTGTAATCGGAATATGCATTATCAAACATAAGCAGTTTATGACACAATCTGGCTCTTTTAAGATAAGTATTTTCCGGTCTGAAATCCTGCTTTATCAGCATATTCAGCTTGCTGAGAGCCGCCTCAAAGTTATTTTCTTTTATATCTTTGTCGGCAGTTAATGATATATAGAAATTTTTGATTGTTTCTATCATATTTACTTTTTACCATTATTTACAGATTTATTAAATTACTCTATCGTATAACTTTTAATGCCTGCTTTATTTCTCTTACGGCATTAGAAAGTTCCTGACTGGCATTAATCTTATTTTTTACCTGTTCATGTCCGTACATTGCAGTAGTATGTTTTTTATTAAAATATTCACCTATACTTTCAAAACTTTGATTTGTAAGTTCTCTGCAAAGATAAAATATCAGCTGTCTTGCCTTGACAACCTTTTGATTGCGTGAAGTTCCCTTTATATCATCCACATCGACATTCAGATATTCTGCCGTAATTTTTGCAACAGAATCAAAAGATACTGCTTCAGCCGGTTTGCATTTAAGGATTTGCTGAGCCAGATTCAGAGTAATTTTTTGCTCCGACATTTCCGCAAAAGCACAAACTTTTGTAAATGCACCTTCCAATTCTCTTACGTTTTTATCATAATTTTCCGCAATATATTTTAAAGCAGCCTGTTCAGCTTCAATTCCGCAGTTTTGTGCCAGATTTTTTAATATTTTAATTCTTGTTTCAATTTCCGGCGGAATTAATTCTACCATTAACCCCCATTCAAATCTTGTTTTTAAGGCATCTGTGAGTTTTGGTATTTCTTCCGGAATCCTGTCCGAAGTAATAACTATTTGTTTTCCTTTGTTGTATAGGGTATCAAATGTATGCTGCATTCTTTCCATTGTACGTTCTTTTGATTCAATAAACTGAATATCATCAATTAATATTATGTCGATATTGGTATATTTTTTGTTAAATTTTGCCATGTTTTCAACATAATCGTTAGATTTGCGGCTGTTCGATATAAAATCGTTTATATAATCATCTGTTTTTGTATATTTTACTTTAGCCTTCGGATTATTAAAAATTGTATAATGCCCGATTGCCTGCATTAAATGTGTTTTTCCCAAACCGGCTTTTCCGTATATAAAAAGCGGATTATATTTTTGTGCAGGGTTTTTGGCTACAGCCAATGCTGCCGAATGAGCAAATTTGTTATTTTCTCCGACAACAAAGTTTTCAAATTTATATTTAAGATTCAAATTTGATGAAGACTGCATATAACTCAGGTTTTCAATTGCCTGTTCTTTTTGCTGAAGTTCAAGTTCTTTTTTATGAATTTTTTCAACTTCTTTTTTCATTTTTCTTGCTTCATTTTCATCATAAATGATATGAATGCAGGCAGCTTCATTTTTAGTTATGGTTTTGAGGGTTTTATTCATTTGTTCGGAATGGTATTTACGAAGCCAGTCCCTTGCCATTGCCTGACCTGTAACCACAGTCAGAACACCTTTATCATATCCCGATACTTCAAGCGAATATATCCAAGGATGCACACTTTCCGGCAGAATGCCGACATATTCCTCTTTAACTTTCTCCCAAAAACGCTTTAACTCTATATTATCCATATATTTCGATTTGTGCTTAGTATTGATAATAAAAAAGGCGACACCCAGATTCGAACTGGGGGATAAGAGCTTTGCAGGCTCCTGCCTTACCACTTGGCCATGTCGCCTTATGGGTACATAATAAAATAAAAATATAATATTTGCAAGCTACCGGCTAAACTGAACAAATGCAGGATTATTTTTCCTGTCAAACACAAAAAATATTTATTTCAGTGCTTTATACGTATTTTAAAATAATTTTTAAATCTTTTTCATCTATTATAATATTTGCATTCTCTCTAACAACAGGCTTTGCACAAAAAGCAACCCGTTTTGATGCGTACTTAAACATGCTTAAATCATTAGCACCGTCACCGACTGCTATAGTATTTTCTTCTGTAACATCTAGGAGTTTTTGTAGCCTTTTTAACATTTGACCTTTAGAGTCGTTGAACATCATCTCACCACCGACTTCACCCGTCAGGAATCCGTCTTTTGAGTGTAATATATTAGCAAATTCTCCATCTAAACCGAGTTTATCGGCAAAATATACGGTTGCATTTCTGAATCCGCCCGAGAAACAAACAACCTTGTATCCTTTTTCTTTCAGACCTTTAATTGTTTCTTCGGCACCGTTCATAAGCGGTAAACTATGACAAATCTCATCAACTTTCGTAAGCGGCAACCCTTTCAGCAATGCAACACGTTCCGTCAGACTTTCAAAAAAGTCAGCCTCACCTCTCATTGCTCTGTCGGTTATTGCTTTAACTTTTTCTTCAATGCCAAGTTCTCGGGCAAAAAATTCCAGAGTTTCCCCGTCCATTAATGTCGAATCAAAATCAAATACTGCAAGTTTGTTTGTCATTTGTTATCCTTATTTTTTGTCGGGTATATCTGCCCAACCTGCATTCTTAAACCCCTTCCCCGGATGGGAATGGTTGGGATGGGGTGATTAAAACCATTACCCCTATCCAACAGTCAAATTAACATACTTAGGATTTTGAACACCGTCAATTTTTTCAATTGCCTTTAAGGTTTCGTCGTCAACTGCAGTATCAATGTTTATAACCATGATTGATTCTTCGTGTTTGTCGTTCTTCTGTACAACGTTCATTGAACCAATGTTGATGCCTTTTTCACCAATTACACGGGCAACCTGTGCAATCATAGAAGGTTTATTGGTATGCGGAACAATAAGAACGTGACGCTCCGGTCTTATACTTGTTTCATATTCGTTAATTTTTACAATACGAGGAATATCTTTTGTTACAAGAGCACCTGCAACAACAGTTGTTTCCTTATCTGTAGTGAGTTTTACTTTTATCCTGCCTTCAAAATTTGATTTTGCTTTTGAATGAGTTGATATAATATCAATTCCTCTTTTCTTTGCAATAACGGGAGCATTAACATAATTAACTCCTTCTAATCTTGAAGATAATGCACCTTTCAGGACTGCAACTTCAAGCGGCTGAATATCTTTATCCGCTAAATCACCATCAGCAATAATTTCTATTGATTTAATTGGAGCGGTTGATAATTGAACAGCAAGTTCTCCGGTATTTTCAGCAATACCCATGTAATCTTTGACAGGTTCCAGTTTATCAGGTCTGAGTGACGGAATATTAACCGCAGAAGAAGCAGAACCGCCGGATAAAACTTCCTTAATCTGTTCGGCAACATCAATTGCAACATTCATTTGAGCTTCTTGTGTACTTGCACCAAGGTGTGGTGTCAGAACAATATTTCCCGCACATTCTAACAGCGGACATTCCTGAATATTCGGTTCGTTTTCATATACGTCGATTGCTGCTGATGCAACATAACCGCTGTTAATAGCTTCTTTTAAATCGTTTTCATTAATGATACCGCCTCTGGCACAGTTAACAAGACGAACCCCCTGTTTCATTTTTGCAATAGTATCTTTGTTAATCATATTAACCGTATCTTTTGTTTTAGGAACATGAACGGTAATAAAATCAGGTCTGCCCCAAAAGTTATCGAGGCTTTCAATGTATTCACCGCCAAGTTTTTCAACAACTTCTTTTGAAGTAAACGGATCATAAACAACAACCTTCATACCGAGTGCAAGAGCAACTTCACCAACGTGAGAACCAATTTTACCAAAACCGATTATACCCAGAGTCTTTTTATACAACTCCGTTCCGGTAAATTTAGACCTGTCCCATTTTCCTTCTCTGGTTGATGTTGCTGCAGGAGCAATGTTACGAGCCATAGCAAGCATTAATGCGATTGTATGCTCCGCTGCCGCCATTGTGTTTCCGTCAGGAGAATTTACGACAATAATACCCTTTTGAGTAGCTGCATCAAGGTCAATGTTATCGACACCTACACCGGCACGACCGATAATTTTCAGGTTTGTTCCGGCATTAATTATATTTGCGGTAACTTTTGTCTGGCTTCTGACCATAAGAGCATCATAATTAGGAATAACTTTAACAAGTTCTTCCTCGCTCATTGTAGGCAGAAAATCCACCTCAGCTGCAGGCTCAATAATCTTTCCTGCCGATTCGTTTATTTTATCAGTTACTAAAACTTTCATTTTTCCTCCTTACTGGTTCCCTCGCCCCTTGTGGGAGAGGGTTAGGGTGAGGGGTATTCCCACAACCCATTTTATTTATTTCTTGTTGGACAAGCAGTAAGGTGCGGTGTATCGCACTCTGTATATTTACCCTGCCAACTCTTTTTTCACTGTAGCAACACCTTTACCGAGTTCAAATTTGTAACCCAGCATATAGGTCGGGGTTTAACCCGACAAAAACATTACATTGCCAGATTTTTAATTACGGTAGCGACACCTTTACCAAGCTCAAATTTGTAGCCGAGTTTATAAAGAGTTGCCTCTAATGCACCAACTGCTGCAATAACATCTCTGTCACAGACAAACCCTAATGTTCCCATTCTGAAAATTTTATCTTTTAAAGCATTCTGACCGTTTGCAACAAGAACATCAAAATCTTCTTTGATAACCTTTCTGATATCAGGTACAGATATTCCTTCGGGCGGCAAAATAGAAGTTATTGAATGGCTTGCGTTTTTGTCATCTTTTACAACAAGCTCTAACCCGATAGCTCTGATTGCAGCTCTGAGTGCCATAGAATGACGTCTGTGACGGGCATTCATATTTTCAATTCCTTCTGCCTTAATCATCTCTAAAGCCTTATCAAGCCCTGTAAACAAATTAACTGCAGGAGTAAACGGAGTAGAGTCAGCCTGAACGGATTTTCTGTATGCAGCCCAATCCCAGTAGAAACTTGGGTGCTTACATTCTTCATAAACTTTCCATGCCCGTTCGTTTGCAACCAAAAAAGCAAGTCCCGGAGGAATCATAAAACCTTTTTGAGAGCCTGAAACAAGAACATCAATTCCCCACTCATCAGGGTTACACTCCATTGCACAAACAGATGTTACACCGTCAACAACAGATAACGCACCATGCTCACGGATAATTGAACAAAGTGTTTTAATATCGTTAGCTGCACCGGTAGATGTTTCAGAGTGTGTCAGTGTAACAATTTTAATTTTCTTTTCGGTATCTTCAGCCAGCTTTGCTCTTAAAACCTCAGGAGCAATAACTTCACCCGTACCAACTTCAATCTTATCAACTATAGCACCTCTGGATTCCGCTATCTTTGCCCATCTGTTACCAAAATTACCTAATACAAGCGATAAAACATGGTCACCTTCATTAACCAAATTCTCGAGTGCGGCACACATTGCACCTGTTCCTGATGATGTATAAACAAATACATCATTTTTTGTTCTGAATACATATTTTAAATTTTCATAAACATTATGCAAAATTTTTGAAAACTCACCGCTTCTGTGTCCGATAGGATGTTTTGCAATCTCTAACATAACACTTTCCGGAACGGGTGTCGGTCCCGGTATCATTAAAAAAGTTTTATCCTTCATATAAATCCCTCCCTAATCCATAAATTTATTTTACCATATATTGAATAATTTATAACAGCGATAATTGTTTCACTGCTTCAAAATGTTTTCTTAGAAATGACGGTCTGTGATATTTTGTCAGTCCGTATTTATCAATTGCTTTTATATGTTCTTTAGTTAAATATCCGGCATTTTTTGCCCAATTATACATCGGAAATTCGTCATGCAGTCTTTGCATGTATCTGTCCCTTGTTACTTTTGCCAAAATACTTGCCGCAGCTATTGATGCCGATTTTGAATCACCTTTGATTATGTATTGCTGTGGATAATTATAATTCTTTATCAGTTTATTCCCGTCAACCAGAGTTAAACTATCCTTCTTTTCATCAGCTATACCGGAACATGCCAGATTCATCGCTTTCAGAGAAGAATTAAGAATATTTATAGTTTCAATTTCATCCACCTCAACGCAGACGATTTTATTGTTTGTTCCGTTTAAAATTATGTTATAAATAGATTCTCTCTTTTGCGGAGTAAGTTTTTTGGAGTCATTTAAAACCTCCAAATCTTTAATTAACCCCTCACTAACCTTTTCAAAGCAAACCGCTGCAGCATAAACACCACCGGCAGCAGGACCTCTGCCTGCTTCATCAGTACCTATTATGCATTTGTTAAATTGCCTGTCAAAATTAAATAAATCAATAACTGACAATAGCTTCCACCCCTTAAATACAATTCAAGTATACCAAAACCGTAAAACAACTTCAATAAGAACTAATATTTATTTGCTTGCTATGATTAACTTTATCCTGTACAATTATATTCGGAGAGTTTTATTATATGGCAAGTGCAGAAGAACTTATTAATCTGGGCTTTTCGCTGCATCAGGACGGTAAACTTGAAGAAGCTGCTGATGCATATAATGCTGCCCTGAGCATTGATAAAAACAATGCCGAAGTTTACAATCTCATTGGTGTATTAAAATTGCAACAAAACAAAATTTCGGAAGCAATACACTGTATTGAAAAAGCCATTGAAAAATCTCCGCAGGAATATTTCTATGAAACACTATTTCAGGCATATATAAGGAATAGTGATTATGAAAAAATTATTTCAAAAGAAAAAATTGTAAATGAGTCATTCCCTGAGAATTTTTCATTATTTTTTAACATAGCACTTGCTTATAAAAATCTTGGCAACAACAAAAAATCCATTGAATTTTATGATAAAGCACTACATATCAACCCGATGTCATACGATGCCTGGTTCAATCTTGCACACTTGTACAGTGTTGAAGCAGAAACAAAAAATGCTCTTTCCGCACTGAAAATCTGCAAAAAACTAAGACCAAACGATGACGAGACCGAATATTTTCTTTCACTCGCTTATATGAGACTGAAAGATTATAAAAACGGGTTGCACTATTTTGAAAAACGTTTGTGCCGCGAAACGGCTATTGCCACACAAAACAAAACCTATCCGAACAAACTCAGAAAAGATAACATCTGGAACGGTAAAAACATTAAAGATAAAACTCTTTTTGTATATTATGAAGCAGGATTTGGTGACGTTATAATGTTTTCACGCTACCTTTCACTGGCTGCAAAAAAATGCAAAAAACTCATATTTATGTGTCAAAAACAACTTTTGCCGCTATTCAGGGTAAATCCACAGCTTGGCTTTAATACTATTATTGATTCATTTGTTCCCGAATCTCAGATAGATTTTGATGTCCACTGTCCGCTGTTAAGCCTGCCCTATGTATTGGGGTTAAGCGGAGATGACGTTTTTGTATCCAGGGAAGGATATTTGCAGTATGATAAGTCGTTAGCGGAAGAATACAAAACAAAATTTTTTAATAACGATAAAATAAAAATAGGCATAAAATGGCAGGGAAATACCTATTACGACTTAGACAGAGTAATACCGACAGAATTGTTTATTCCGCTTATTAACGTAGATAATACTCAGTTCTATTCGTTTCAGACCTTTGAAGGCTCGGAGGAAACCTCAAAACTATCAAATATAATAGATATCGGCAAAGATTTAATTGATTTTTCTCAGACAGCAGCTGCATTAAGCAATCTTGACTTGGTTATATGCAACGATACCTCTCTTGCACACCTTGCAGGTGCCATGCATATTCCCTGCTGGATAATGCTTCCGTATGAAGTAAACTGGCGTTGGCACTCCGATTTAAGTGTTTGTGACTGGTACGAAAGCATAAGACTTTTCCGTCAGAAATCTTTGGGCAACTGGAAAAGTGTTTTCGATGATATACTGAATGAAATGAAACATGATTAGAAAGCCGATATTCATAGGTTTTAGCCCCAAATGTAAAGTTTTGTAACAAACACCCTTCGAAAATGGCAATTTCTTAATAAATATATACTTTATATATACAAGAGAGTTTATATAAGAGGTGTTTATGACAACTAACGGCAATTATGGCATACCCAAATTAAAAGATACGGTATTTAAAAACAATCCAAAATATCATGAGCTTCGTGCTAATTATTATTTAGACAGAGCAAGGGGCAACAAATATACAACAAATATTTTTTGTGATAACGGTCAATCAAACAAATGGAGTTGGTCAGACTTCAGAGATGCATTAATAGGCGGTGCCGAAAATTATTTTATTAACAAAGTTTACGGAACCGTAGGTTGTGCTCAAATGCAATGTATGAACGGCAGTTCGGCTATGAATAGTATCTTTACGGTAGCCGGTATGATGGGCTATTAATAATAACAGGCAAATTTATCTGACAAAAATGTATTTTTCACCGAATCTGCCCGGTTCGGGTTTTGTGCTGCTTAAAAATCCGCTCAGGTCATATTTGGATTCGGTTGTATAAATCGGAGTATGCTCCTGTAAGCCGAAACTGCTCATACCGACACCAAGAATTTCGTGCTGTGATAAAAGTTGAGTTACAATATCTTCACTCGTTAAACCCATGTTAACCTCTTTATAATACACCACTTGCGGATATCCAAGTCTAGCATTAATTAAAAAGATTTTCAAGTTTTGAAAATCTTTTTATTACAACAGCAAAAAAATTTTTTATGCGTTTTTATATTGGTATGAAAATCGCAATATCAAATTATCAACCAAACAATTACACTAACTTTAAAGCTGCATACCCCGTAAGATACTGGGTAAGAGAGGCTGACGGCAGCGGACTGCATCAAATCCTTGATATGAAAATGGGTGGTTCATTTCAGGAAGAAATTATAGGATTTTTGAACAAACTGTCACCGACAAAACAAAATATAAAAGCAGTAAATAAAAATAAAATTAAAAACAAAAAATTAAGACCTTTTGACGGAATGATGCAAAAGTTGTTTGACTTACTCATTGAAAAAGATGTAGATTACAGACAAAATATGAATGTCAGGTCTTTTTACAACCGTGTTGTTCCGGGAAGAAATCTTTTTTACTTTATTACCGGTGACCACGTTGCCGATTTTAACAACAAATACGCAAAACCTATCGGCAGAGCAATGAGAGAAGGAAAAGGGCAGGAAACTCCGACACTTACCAATGCCAAAAATAACTTCAATTATGGCGGCTACCAATATGTAAATGACTTCACCAGAAGAATTAAAAAAGACGGCAGAACAGAAGTGCTAAACATTCTTTATGAAGTTGAACGTGACGGAGAAAATAAAATCTCCGGATACAAAATGGCAGATATGAACTTTACGGAAGAATTTTACAGATAATAACAGTTTATAACAGATTAAATGCCCTTGTTTATTCCGTGTCTTATCTCAACAGCATCAACACCCAGCTGATCTAGTGCTTTCATTGCAAGCGATGTCGGCTCATCCAGAATTGCAGTCAGCAGGTCAACTGCTTCAATTTTGGTTTTGTTTGCTTTTTTTGCTGATAACCATGCCCGCTCAAGAACTCTCTTTGCCCTGTTTGTAAACACAATTTCAGATTCAAAATACTCATTACCGTAACCTACAAGATTCTCAACAACAAGTCTTGCATCCTTCATTGTAATTTCCAAATCGTTTAATACTTCAAAAGCTTCACTTGCACCTTCTGCAAGAATACCGAGAAGAAACATTTCTGTTCCGACAATATTTCTGCCGATTCTTCTTGCTTCTTCTTTTGCAAGTTTCATTATTGTAAGTGTTTCAGGCATTTGTTTTTCAATAGGCTTAAGGATTTCTTCCGATAATTTTTCTTCGTTTATGCCGATTGACTTTATTACATCATAAGCCAAACCGCGTTTATTTTTAAGCACACTTAAAATAATATGCTCAGGAGTTATAACGGAAGAACCTAATTCTTTTGCGATTTGTAATGCCGTATTCATCATTGCAAAAGCATTTGGAGTAAATATAATTTTTTTACCTTCATACTCTGATTGTCTTGATTGCTGTTCGGAAAGCTTTGCATCAAAATTTTCCGTATTCAGCCCGTATTTATTTGCCAAACCTACCAAATCGGAACCGGAATCTTCAAGTATTGATGCTATAATCTGCTCAGTGCCAAGAATTTCATAACCTTTGGCTGAAAGTTTTGAAACAGCTCTGTCAAAAATTCCCGACAAAGCTTCTCCCTCATAAACAGACTCAAAGCTGCTTTTTTCCACATCCTCCTCTGCTTCCGGATGTTCAAGGCGTTTTATTTTCTTCTGAACTAATTTTGTAAGAATATCACGTGATGCATAAAAATCAAAATTAAATTTTTCAAGAATTGTTTGAATATTGGAGTTTTTATCGGTTATAACGGACAAAAACAAATGTTCAAAAAGAATATTGTTATTACCGGATTTGCTTGCCAAATCAAGGGTATGTTTCAGAATATCTTTGTATGAATGGCTGAACGGAATATTTTCAATTCGTTTTGAACCGCTGATAACATATTTTTTAACTTCATTTTCCATTTTTTCTGAAACAATGCCGAACATTCTGAATATCTTTAGCGACACACCTTTTGCTTCATTTACAAGAGCAAGCAGCAGGTGTTCCGGGCTGACTTCTGTGCAGGACATCGCCAAAGCCAAGTGTTGGCTTTCTGATACAACATTTATTGCTCTTTCCGTAAACCTTTCAAACAAAACTATATATCCTCATCTTCATCAAAAAATTCATCATCGCCGGATTGTATGTATTCATAGACTCTTGCACGTTCTTCATCATCTTCTATATCTCTGAAGAATGCATTATTTTCATCCTTTTCAACGTATTCCATAACAATAACTTCTGTATCGTCATCTTCTTCACCATAAGGAACGAGGAGTGCGTATGTTTTATTTTCAAATTCTATTATGTCATAGATTTCGAATCTTAAAATTTCTCCGTTTTCCCCGTAAACTTCCACAAACTGTTGTTCTTCATTAAGTTCATCACTCATAATTTACCGTCCTAAATATTGTTCAAGTATCACACAGGCACTTTCCATATCCACAAGTCCTTTATTTTTTCTAAAATCAATCTTCCGTTCTCTTAGTCTTTCTTCTGCTTCCTCGGAAGTTAGTCTTTCATCTTCAAGTATTATATCAAAACCAACAATTTTTTGCGAAAAATCTATACAATCCTGTCCCTGAAAACCGATTGTACCATCCATGTTTTTCGGAAGCCCTACTATTATTTTTTCTACATTGTTTTCTTTTGCAATTTTTTGAATTTCTGCTATGGCATTTTCTTCCGGAACTCTTGCAACACAGGAATGCGGAGTTGCTATCACATGCAGGTAATCGCTTAAAGCCACACCGATTCTTTTTGTACCGACATCAAGAGCCATTATTTTATGCATTATCAACCCACCTTGCCTCTATACTTGATATAATCAAATCCAGCTGCAAAAGTTTAAATTCATCATCCGGTACAGGTTTTTGGTTGAAAACTTTGTTGGTTTCATCTCTCTGGTTATTAAGAATATATCGGCGACCGACATAGTATTCATATATACTTTTTCTCAGAATATTTGTTAAGAACTGGTAATTTGAACCCAATGAATAAAATACCGTTGCCATTTCAATATCGCCCTTTAAGAATCTGAGATATGCCGCAATATTAAACATTATTATTTTATAAGTAAGCTCCTGAGCCGTATATATTTCATCAAAATGTTCCGCAACAAATTTATCAATATCAACATTAAAGTTGTTTTCCTTATATTCCTTTGACAATTTTTCAATAAATTCTGCAAAAGTATCTGAAGTAATTTCATCAAAGAACCAGTTTTGAACAAAATCACTAAGACATAATTTATCAATGTCTTTTTGGTTTAATTCACGTTTTTCAATATCCAATACCGGTTTTTCCGATTCCACATCAAGAAGAATACTTTGCCAACATACAAATTCGTAAGGAATAGGCTCACCGTTTACATGAGAATTTTCTTCCGCCTGATTCAACATATATTTGATAACTTCCGGCTTAACCTCATACCGTTCCTGATAGTTATAAAATTTATCAACAATTCTGTTAAAATCATACTCTGTAACCGAATTAAATCCAAAAGAATCAAGAATTCCATATCTTGGATTTATAACAATCGCAAGGAACTGGAGAGTTTCGTCATTTCTTTGTCTTGAAAAAATAATTGCCACATTACCGTGACCGTCAGGGAAGGATACAAATGATTTGTACGGTTTTGTTTCACTCAAAATATTTCTGTAAAATTCGTCTGTCTTATCAACCCTGATACCGGACATTTTAAGCTCTGATATAGCTTTGTTTATACGGCTGTGAAGATTCTCTTTTGCAAATTTTTTGGAATTTTCAAGTGCGTGATATGCCAGCTGTGACTTTGAACGCCCTAAAATTTCAAGTGCGGTATAGCCGACCTCTGTATCTATATAATACAAAAATACCGGTATCAGAATATTTGCCAGACTGTCATATGCATAATCTTCTTCCAGAGATTTTATCAAAGTAATTTTATCATCATCGGAAAGTGCATTCAGGAAATCCATAAAATCAATTTGAGCTTCGGGATTCATAACGGCACTTTCAAGAAGTTGACGGGTTTCTTCGTTTATGAGTTCGTGGAACTGTTCAAAATATCCGCTTATAACATCATAGTCAATTTTATTACCCAAATCTTTTAACATATTAAAAGCAATCATTTTAACATGGTCATTGTAATCTCTTGATTTTACAACGTTCCAGAGTTCTTCATTAAGCATTTCTCTGTCAATAAGCTCATTCATAAGCCAGCAAATCAACATTGCCTTCTGCTCGGGTGCTGTAATTAATTCTCTTATTAATATATCAAGAACCGCCTGCTTATCTTCAATATTTTTCAAATCGGTTAAAAGAGCCGAATCAGGCCTCACTGATGTGGAAAGTGCATTAATGGTAGCTAAAACTTCAGCTTTTATCTGAATTTTATTCATATAATTCCCCTATTATAAACGGATTTTTATAAGTTGATTTTAACGTAAAATGCAGTTTATAGCAAGTAAAATATTAATATTAAGAAGAAGTAAAGATGATATTAAGATTATGCAAAGAAATCCCGTTTTTGTAAAAATTTGCTTTATAATGAAAATGCAAATGAGAAAAATATAAAGGAGAAAGAAATGTCAACAGTTGCAGAAATTCTTAACAAGTTAGAAACAGCAGACAATACAACAAAGAATCAGATTGAAAATATATTGGTAGATAAAGGTTCTGATGTTGTTCCGGAACTTGTTAATCAGCTTCAGACAACCAAAGGTGTAAAAAGAGGTGTTGCAGCAATGACACTTATCAGAATAGGTGAAGCATCTGTTGAATATCTTAAAAAAGCAGCAAGCTGCAATAAGGATTTTGAATGGGTTGCAAAATACCTTATCACAGAAATTCAGGGTGTAGCTGCTTAAGTATAAATTTTAATAATAAAAAGCCTTCTGTATATACAGAAGGCTTTTTTTAATGTAAAGTAATTTTATGACAGAAAAAGTTAAAGTTACATTATATACAGACGGAGCTTGCAGCGGAAATCCGGGGCCGGGAGGCTACGGGGCTATACTTGTACATGTTGATTCTAACGGAATTAAACATGAAAAAGAATTTTCCGAAGGGTACAAACATGTTACAAACAACCAAATGGAGCTTTTAGCCGTAATTGTCGGGTTTGAAGCATTAAAAAAACAGGCGGATGTTACCGTTGTATCTGACAGTAAATATGTTTGTGATGCATTTAATCAGAAATGGATTGACGGCTGGGTTAAGAAAAACTGGAAAAACGTAAAAAATACAGAACTCTGGCAAAGACTTTTAAAAGCAATTGAAGGACACGATGTCAAATTCAATTGGGTAAAAGGACATGCCGGACACCCGTATAATGAACGCTGTGACAAATTAGCGGTTAATGCGTACAAACAGGAAAATTTAACCGAATCAATTTAAAGAATACAAATAAGCTCTCCTTTTTGGAGAGCCTCAAAATTATAAATTAACCGATTCCTTTTGAATTTTGTTCATCCTGTTCATCCTGTCCGTGAGTTTGCTCGTAATTATGTTTAGCAATCTTTTTAACATCAAAAGAGGTTTTTAATTTATCTATGCTGGCGCTATTCTCAAGATTCGGAACAATTGCACTTGATATTAATGCGGAATTATAATGGCACTTGCGAGCAAAATCTAACAAAGCACCTTCTGTTCCAAGTCCGTCTACAAAACTTTTAACAGTGAAACGCAAATCATAGCTTAGCTTTTGGAATCGTGTTGCCGCCTTAACAATAGCCTCTTCAAAGCTGCCTATATCATCTACTAAAGCCCTAAAAGATTGCATCGTTACAAAAGAAGATGTTAAAAGATTTGCTGTACTTTCACCGGGCTTTTCTACCGTATATTTCACAGGTGCTTCAGTATTTGTAAGCCCGCTCTGTTTTTCATCCTTGGCATCACATGCAGCAAGCATTTCATCCTTCGAAGCCAAATCAAAACCGATAGTGTAATCTTGTGCAGATTCAGAACTAACACAAGAACTATCTCCCGAATTTACTATATCGCCATAATTCTGAGAAAATTCGCCGTCAGTTACGTCATCCATACATTTTTGAATATTTAATTCCGGATGATTTTTTATATATTCCGCAACCAATTTTAAAATTCTTTCTTTATAACCACTATTTTCTAATATTATTTTTAATGCTCTTGCACTATTAGGATCATATTTAGCCTCATTTGCCAGTATCATTGCAATTGCATTTTCTAAACTGCTGGAACCGTCTTCTCCGGCTTTTATAAGTTGATCATATTCTTGTTGTTCCTGTTCAGTAAGTCCTTGTTCGCGTTTTTTCTTCTCTAATTCATTTCGTCTTGCGATTTGCTTGTCAATAGCTTCATTAAAAGATGAAGAAATTTCATTAAATACAGCTTCTCTTTCTTCATCTGTTTCACAGTGTTTCTTTGCTGCTTCATATAATTTTTCAGCAAGCTCATAAACTTCTTCTTTCGAAAATCCAAAAGTAAGGATTGCATTGACAATCGGACTTTTCTTTAATAATTCATGGAATGCTTCTTTTGTTTTACATTTTTCAATCTGCGTTTTTATATATTGTCCAACTTCGCTCTTCTCTAAAGCGATAAGAGAAGCTTTTATAACACAGGCTCTTTCTTCTTTTGTAGCAGTAATTAACAAGTTCTGCATTTGCTGTAAAGACTGCTTTCCGCTATCTGTACCTTTACTTTTCTTTAATTCTGCACATATTTTCTTAAAAACTTCTGCTAATTTTTGTGTAGGAATCTCTTGTATAGAATTATACTTTTCAAATTCTTTGCCGCCATATTTTTTTACAGCATCCAAAAGTGTTCCGACTTTATTAACAACTTCTTTTGTTTTTTCGATGGAATTATCGTTATTTTCATATAAATCTTTTAATTTTCCAGCGATTTCTTCTACACGTTCAGATGGTTCTTTTAGTCCGGAACCATCTTGTGTATTTTCAGGATTTAAAAGCTCTATAGAATCTATAACCAGTTTTACAACAGATACAAACTTTTTATCATCACAGGTAAATATATCTTCTTCTGACATATTTAAAGCCGTTTTAACAATATAATTAAACTGTTCTAAAGTAAGTTTGTAATCATCAAGAAGATTACTCTTGAGAGCAGCCAGCCGTTTATTTTTTACGTTAGGATCAATTTTGGAACTACCGATACCATTAACAGCTCCGGTATTTTCACCCGAACGTTCCAACAAAGCAGGAGAAGAAGTAGCATCCGAAGTTTTTTGCGTGCTGCCTACATCTGTTGTTTGGAAAGTTATATTTTTACCTGCTGCTCTTACATCTGTCATGAAATATTACACCTCATGTATATTAAGTTTTAGCAGACAAAGGAATTTCAGCCTTAAATTTTTTTGTTACAAATATTAACATAAGTTTTTAATTTATTATATAATCAAAATATGGCTAAAATTAATGTAGTTTTATATGAACCTGAAATTCCTGCAAATACGGGAAATATTGCCCGTCTTTGCGTATGCACGGGTGCATCTTTGTATCTTGTCGGAAAACTCGGGTTTTCACTTTCGGATAAGTACACAAAACGTGCCGCAATGGACTATTGGGAAAATGTTGATTTACATAAAATTGTTTCAATGGATGAATTATATAAACAATTCCCGAACGGCAGATTTTTTTACCTGACAACCAAATCAAAGAAAAAATATACCGAAATAGAATTTAAAGAAGGCGACTTTCTCGTTTTTGGTCCTGAATCGAGAGGACTTCCGCAGGAATATGTAACTCAGGAAACCGCAATAACACTGCCTATGGTTGAAGGGCAAAGAAGCCTAAACCTTTCAAACTCAGTCGCAATTACCGTTTACGAAGTTATTCGTCAGATTGGTTTATGATTTCTGCAGTATATAAACGGAATACGGATATTATACCATTTGAAATTTTGACTTTTTTAATAATTTAATTAATAAAAAACCGTAATCATGATTGCGAGGATATTTTAAGAGAAAGGAAAAGTACAATGATTAACAGATTCAATCCGATATCTGCTAATTATCGTTTACATGTGCTTCAGAAACAAGATAATGCACAAAATTTACCTGAAGGAAATGCAAATGAGAATAGCAGCAATTCCGGTTTAACTTGCCCTCCGGAGCGAAATCGTATCCCGGCAGAAGAAGTTTTAAATTTTTATGAGAATCCGCCAATACCAACCAACATTAACCAGCAAAACGGTTTTGACGAAAAAGAAGCTCTCGTTGCTCAAACATTGAATGTTCCGGTTGAAGAATTTCATAATTTGCCGGAAGATCAAAAAAGACAAATGGTTCAGCAATACAACAGAGAAAATCCAAACAATCCGATTCCCGATAAACTACCGGAACCGCGTCCACAACAACCACAGAGAAATATAAAGCCTCAAAGACAAATTAACCCGGGACCGTTTGATTACAATTCCCGTACAAACCCCGAAGGTCAGCCGACACGTGTTACAGTACACAATAACGAAATATCACAGGTTCATGTATATAATGGAGAAACAAGCGAATGGGAAATAGATACCAATAATCCGTTGCTCTACTATGGGAAAAGGACAGAAGATTAATATTATCATACATTAAATTTATCCACGGGAACTAACCATACGGCTATTTCCCGTGATTTTTATTAAATCTGAATATGTAACATTTTGTTAATTGAAAAGCAATTTTTTTGCACAAAATTACTTTATGAATATATAGGGGAAAATAAAAAAGGAGAAATATAATGTCCGGGGAGTTTACAATTGGAATGAAGTTTGGCAGCTATGATAAAAAGACGTCTGAACTGGGAAAAAAATACAATACCGAATCAAGAACAAATAACAGAAAAATGCAAAGCGAATACCTTTATACAAGCAAAAAGAAAGGTATAGTAGGAAATGCTTACCGGGAAGCTATGCAATTCGATGACTACGGAAACGCAAAATATGTTGATGCGGTATTATTCTTCAATAACTACCAATACGGAGTTCGTGCAAAAGAATGGGAAAATTTGGATAAATTTGACTACATACAGGGAGCTTCAGAACATGCTGTCGATTTAAACGAAAACGGTGAAATTGATAAAGGAGAGATTTTTGAAGGCAGAATAGACCTAAAGGCATACGAAAAAGCAAAAGAATCGGGCAAATTGTCTAAATATGCCGAATTTTTGAAACAATTTACACCATCATGGCTAAAATCTAAATAATAATGCAAATATAAAACAAAAAGAAAAGAGCGGTATTACTACCACTCTTTTCAACTGTTTGAAAGTGTTTAACAAAACTATTCGGTAATTTTGTCAACAACACCTGCACCAACTGTTCTGCCGCCTTCACGGATAGCGAATCTCATACCTTGTTCAATAGCTACAGGTGCGATTAATTCAACGTCCATAACTACGTTATCACCAGGCATTACCATTTCGCCATTGAACTTGATAGAACCGGTAACGTCAGTTGTTCTGATATAGAATTGAGGTCTGTAACCAGGGAAGAATGGAGTGTGACGTCCGCCTTCTTCTTTTGTCAAAACGTAAACGTTAGC
>JAEEHV010000027.1 GCA_016280955.1 Candidatus Gastranaerophilales bacterium
ACATATCTCAAATCTGTCAGGAAAGAATCGAAACAATCGAACCTCACGTTAATATCGGCGACGAAGTAATCGTTAAGGTTATTAAAATCGACGATAAAGGCAGAATTAACCTTACAATCAAAGGTGTAACCGAAGAAGATAAGGCTAAGGTTCAGGGTTAAGTATTTTAAATTAATAACGGAATAGCGGTTTGACTTAAGTCAAACCGCTATTTTTATGTATTTTGATTAAACGACAAAAAAGATATACCCCCGAGGCGGAACTATGAAAATGCCTCGGAGATAAATTTGAGAATTAAGGTTTGTAGTAATTAGTCGCCTGCTTTATCTGTGTCGAATGGTGCCGGATGTCCTTTTTGGAACTTGTCGGCAGGATTAAATTTGAAATTTCCCGGGAATTGACCTTTGTGGAAATGATGTCTTTGCTTAAAAGGGCATTGCATTTGTGGTGCCGGTGGCGGATTAAATCCTGCACACGGAGGCATCATTACCGGCGGTTTGTGAATTGCGGCAAAAAGACTTAATGCACAATATACACCTACAAAAGTTCCCAATGCTATTGTAAGAAATTTTCTAAACCCTTCACTTTGGCACAAACATTTACATTCTTTTTTGTTTTCTTCATTTGTTACTTTTACTTCTTCTGTCATAATTTACTCTCCTTTTTTGGTGTTGTTTTTACCACCTACATAATGTATACGAAATCAAATATAAAATTGTTCATTTTATGATAAAATTTTTATATGAAAAATTATTCGGATGAAGCTGCAAATAATTTTTTGAACGGCTGTAACTGTTGTCAGGCAGTTCTTTGTGCCTTTTCCGACAAACTCGGAATGGATACCAAAACTTGTATGAAACTGGCTTCATCTTTTGGCGGCGGAATGGGCAGACTCAGAGAAGTCTGCGGAGCTGTCAGTGCAATGTTTATCATAGCCGGATTACTAAGAGGATATGATACACCCGGTGATGATATAGGAAAGACCCGTCAGTACCAACTTGTACAGGAGCTCGCAAAAAAGTTTAAAGAGCAGCATAATACCATAATTTGCCGTGAGCTTTTAGGTATAGATGGCGAAGACAATCCGATTCCGTCAAAAAGAACACCGGAATACTATGCTTCAAGACCTTGCGAAAATTTTATCAGAACTGCTGCTGAAATTATAGAAACCAAGCTTCTAAATTAACGGAGAAAAAACTCTGTAATACAAATAAAATGCCATTACTATTATAAGCCAACCGCTGAGTTTAACCAATTTGTCCGTTATATTTGAAAACTTTTTTATGTTTTTTATCCCTGATGTAAACAATCCGGCTGCTATCAATATCAATCCCTGCCCGACTGCAAACAGAAACAGCATTATTACCGCCGCCGGAATATTTTTACCTATTGCAGCAAAAACCATTATTCCCGCCAAAATTGGAGTTGAACATGGGGTTCCGGCAAGAGCAAAAGCAATACCCAAAAGAAGCGGATATACAAAAAGTGAACTTGTATTATTTTGAGGCATGGACTTGATTATAACAGGAATGTCAAAATCAAGAATTTCCGTTATTTTTAGTCCGATAACCAAGAGAATTGATGCCATAATAATTGTAAAGTAGCCGCCTAAAAATGAAGCAAAAACACTTCCCGTAATCGCACAAATTAAGCCTATTATCGTAAATACAATCGCTGTTCCGAAAATAAAACTGCTTAACTGAATAAAAGTCCTCACGGGTGTTTCTTTTGAGCAGCCGCCGACGTACCCTATCATAATAGGAAGCATTGCCAAAGAGCATGGCGATATTGATGCTATAATACCGCCAAGAAATGCAGTACCAAACATCAGCAGCCATGTTAATATTCCGATATTACCCGATGAAAAAATTTCTGCCAAATTATTCATTTATCAACTCTACCAAATAATTTTCCAGTATTTTAGGCTGCATTGAACCCTCAATACGTCTTGTTACACGACCATCCTGATTTTTAAATACCGTAGTCGGAACAAGTTTTACATCATACTCTTTTATAAGTGCCTGAACATTTTTATCACGGTCTGTAACATTAATTTTGCGTAAAGATACTTTATCAGAATATTTTGGATATACTTCATCCATCACCTTCTCAAGCTCCATGCATTCAAAGCACATTGGAGATGCAAATTTTATTACCTCATCACACGTACCGGCAACAACAGGAAGCGAAACGGCATTATCTCTTGTTAATCCCCAGTATGCAGCTATAGGAACCAAAAATATAAGTGCAATCCAGATAATATTTTTATTCATAAATCCTCCTTTCTAACTTTAACACAGAATATGCCGAATATACAAAATTTTAAATAAGAAATTCGGGTAATTTTTATCCGTAAAACTTGACAATAAAAAAAATAACATTAAAAAATCAATAAGAGGTATCTATGAGTTTAACAAATTTTGCAGTTAATTTAGTACGAATATTTTTCCCTGACTTTATAATTAAATGTACACATAATAAGGTAAGACCTGATTTAACTCAGGCATACTGCCCCGATTGCGGCAAACTTATCAAAAATGAATGGTATATAACAAGATGCTCCTGCTGTGGTGCAAAAATGAAAACAATGGTAAAAAACGGCGAAATTGTTCCGCAAAATCATTTCTGCGAAAATTGCGGAAGTGAAGAATATACCATAGAACAAATTGAACGTATAAACTTTATTGATATTAACTTTGCAGCACTTATCAAACGGGAAGAAGTGTCATTTGAAAAGACATCCACTATACGATGCTGGGAGGAAGAAAAAACCAGCGAGCAACCAAAATTGCTAGTACAATTCCGGTAATATCAGCAATTATTCCTGTTAAGAGTGCATATCGGTATTTTTTAATTCCCACAGAGCCGAAATAAACAGAAAGCACGTAAAATGTTGTTTCGGAACTTCCCACCATCACTGCCGCAAGTTTTGTAACAAAGCTGTCAGGTCCCAAACTGTTTGCTATGTCAGAAAACAACCCTAATGTTGCCGAACCTGATAATGAACGGGTTATCATTATCGGAATAGTTTCAACAGGAACGGAAAGTTTTGCCAAGATTCCGCCAAAAACATTTGCTATCAAATCAATTCCGCCGGATGCTCTGAACATTGAAATCGCAACAATTATTGCAACAAGGTACGGAATGATGAATACGGATACTTTAAAACCATCTTTTGCACCCTCGACAAACTCCTCATAAACAGGAACTTTTTTTATTGCGCCTGTTACCAAAATTATCAATATGATTAACGGAAGTATGTATAAAGATATGTTATTCATGCTTCCTCCATATATTTTTCAGCACTAATGCCGTAATAATTGCAACAAAAAATGCCAGAATTGTAACAATTAGTGTCGGCAAAATGATTTCTGTCGGATTTTTTACCCCGACACCCACCAAAACAGCAATTACTGTTGCCGGAATAATCTGAAATCCTGCTGTATTCATTCCCAAGAACATACACATTGAGTCAGTTGCAGTTTCTTTATCAGGATTGTCCTCCTGAAGTTCTTTCATAACCTTTAATCCGATTGGTGTCGCTGCATTAGTAAGCCCGAGTGCATTTGCGGAAATGCTCATTGCTATATCACCAACCGCAGGAGAATCTTTTTTTACATCTTTAAATAAAATTTTTGCAATCGGATTAATAAGTTTTGCAATAAATTTTACAAGTCCTGATTTTTCAGCAATACGCATCATTCCGAGCCAAAATGCCATTATTCCTATCAGCGAAAATGATATTTTTACTGCCGTATCACAGGCGGAAAGCATTGAATTTGCAACATCAGAAAGAGTATTGTTAAAAATTCCCAATATTAAAGAAACTGTTATCAGTAATAAAAATATATAATTCATAACTTAATATTAGGAAAAAAATTAACATTTGTCACTATGTTTATATTATTATATAATTAATAAAGTATTATGGGAAAAGTGGGTGAATAAGGTAGAGTATATGGCAGATAATATAAATGATTTTTCTGAAATAAGAGAGAATTTTGATACAATAAAAACTTTGTTGAATACAATAAGGGCGCAGGGGGTTCTTAACACATCTGATGTTGATAAGCTGCTGGCAGGCATACACGCAAAATTAGAAAAAATTAACACAGATGAAGATGTTGATTTAATTAAGGCTTTCTTATCAGAACTTAAACAAAATCTGGATGAAAGGCATAGTGTTTTGGTATCCAAATTTGGTGCTATTGAATCATTGTTCTCAAACCTTATGAAAAACAGCACTGAAGCCGTTAAAACAAGTGAGCTCAAAGAATTATTTGATATTGTAGCTACCAATTTATCAGTTTTCTCAAGAGAAGTCGTTTCCCAAAAAGAAACTCTTTCAGATATTACTCTCAGACTTGACTCAATACAATCCGATGATACTCAAAAGAAAGAGATTATTAAACACATCGGTTCGTTAAAATATGATTTTGAAAAACTGAACAACGGATTTGACTCTATTGTTTTAAGCTTAAATGAAAACTTTAAAACAGTGCTTAAAACGATATCCGAAATTGATCAGTCTGATGCAATTTCAGGATACGGCGAACAACTCACCGACCTAATTAATTCTTCTAACACAATTTTGTCTGCTATTCAGCTTATAGACAAAAAGAACACTAATTTCGAAGAAGCAATAGAAAAACTTGCAACTCAGGAAGATTCTTCATCAATTCAGAAGGCAATTCTCGAATTATCTTTAAAAAGCAGGGATATCAACGACCTTGTAGATTCTCTTGTTGAAAAATCATACAAAATAGATAACCTTGCTGAAAAAATTGATGCCTCTGTTAACATAATTGCCGGTCTGAAAACAGAAATTGCTGACGGAAGTGACGATTCAAAAGAGGCAATCCTTGAAAGACTAAACAAACTCGAAGAAGTTGTAAAAGAAGTTTCAACAGTCAATGAATTTGAACAGGTAAAAATTATGCTTAATGCAATTCTTGATGATATTGCATCCGGCAGCAAAAATATATCTGCAAATTACAACAGAATTAACGAAGATATTAAAGAAAAACTTTCCTCAGAAAGTGATAAATTATCTCAGCTTCTTGACGCAAATATTTCCCGCACAATTAACGACATTACATCTAACACTGAAAGTCTGAATTCTGCTATTAAAAATTCCCAACTCGCAATGTCTGATTTGTGCCGTTCGGGGTTTGAAGAACTTTCCGAAAATATTTCCGGTTTAAAAACTGTTGTTGCTCAGCTTGATGAAAATAATATTTCCGCAAGTAATGCAATTTTCTCAAACATAACAGACAGACTTGCAATTTTCGAAAACAGCCTGAAAACATCTCTTGAAAAACAGGAAGATTCTGTTGCAAATTCATCTTCAAATGTTTTTGAACAAATTGCAAACATAAAAAATATTTCCGAAAAAATCGATTACAGACTTGATGCATCAGCAATCGAGCTTTCCAATACAAAGAGAGAATACGAATCACTTAAAGCATCTGTGAATGAAGTGCTTGCTCTTGATTTTGCAACGGCTATAAAAGAAGTTAAAACAGATTTATTTACCTTCAAACAGGATTTAAAAGATGCAGTCGAAACATCCGAATTAAATATCTCTGAAGGGATTACAAATGACATTTTCGGGAAATACGAACTTGTCGTAAGCAAAATAGATAACATTGAAGACGAATTAAAAACAGCTCAGACAGCAGCACTGAATAATATGAAAGATACACTTGATACAATATCTTCTCAAATTGTTGATGTACTGTCTTATGTCAGTGTTGCAAAAGATATTCGGGAGACAGGGCTTGATACAAAATTCGCAGAAGTTACAAAAATCATCAATGATAACAATTTGAACTATGTAGAAAATGTAAAAGATATTATTGATGTAATAAGAATTCAGGTAGAACAAAACCTGAGATCTATCGCTAATGATTCGGAAAAAAATATAAATCATTTGTCTGATGTTATAAACGAAAGTAACAAACAAATTCAGACAGATATAAAAAACTCCTATGACAAGCTTTTACAGGTTCAAACAAACTTTGACGAAATCAAAGAGCTTCTGAGTGCAAACAATACATCCGTTTCTAACGGTGTTAATGATGTTCTGATGTCTAATGACGGCATTAAAAATGAGTTTGAAACAAAGTTAAACAATCTGAAAATCGCTCTTCTTGAAAAAGTAACCGAGCTGAAAGATGCTTATGCGATTGACAGCAATGATAAAATCAGCGAACTTAAATTTAATTCCGAAAATTTAACTCTTAAAACGGTAAAAAGAACTGAAGAGCTAAAAAATGAACTCAGAGGTGAAATTGACGGTATTATAACATCTCTGAATAAAGTTATTACTGATTTGGGCGAGCAGGTATCTGCAACCTCACTAAAAATAGAGGGCTCGAACAGAGAAATCGTTGATTTTGTTAAAAATGACTTTACTTCCGAAGTTAATAATTCTATAGACTCCATAAAAACAAATACGGCAGAAGTTCTGAATGAAATCGATATTAAAGTTAATGATGTTGTCGGCGGTTTCAACTCACTTGATTCCTCAATACAAAAACTGTCAAAAGATACCGATACGGCACTGACATCAACTCTTACAAAAATTCTTGATAATTTTGTTGTTATTAAATCTCTGATTAATGCTATTGATGAACAATCAGAAGAAAACTTAAGACAAAGTGTTGCAGAAATCAAAAGAGATTTTGCCGAATTAAGAAAACGTTTTGACGAAGCAGATTCAGCTATAGATGAAGATTTAGCACGTCAAATATCCATTATTGAAGGCAGTTTTGAATCTCTTAACCTGATGTTTGCAGATGTTATGAATCAGGGTGCGGAAGCTATTGCAGAAAGAATAAAAAAAGAACTGGGCGGTGCAAAAGAAGTTCTCTCTGAGGAACTGGCAACAAGACTCGAACACTACAAAGGTCAATTAGAAATCTTATTTGACGAACTAAAAGAACGCAATTCGGCTCAGGCAGATTATATTGAATCAAAAGTTCTTGGATTAAACAGTATATTAGCGGAAAATCTTAATAAACAAAACAATGATGCGGCACTCAGACTGGATGAAATATCCGCACAACTTAAAGATATTCTGACTGATAACCTTGAACTTTCTGCTGCTGATTACAATGCTTTAAAAAGTAAAATTAATGACTTTACCAATGATATTATAAAAACAAATGATAACTTGGTAGCTTCAGTAAGAGCACAACTTGATGACATTATAAAATACTTTGATTCAAACTTTGAAATCCGTGCGGATGAAGTAAATGAAGAATTTGATAAAATAATTTCTTCAATGATAAAATTTGATGAAACGGTTACTGCCTTCAACAATGAGATGGAAGAAAAAATTCAGACTCTCCAGTCTGTTATTGACACCCTGAAAGACAGTACCGCAGAAAAAATTGATGAAAAAACAGAATTTGTTATAGATAAATTAAGCGGTATTATCAAAGACATTTCTGAAAGTTCCCTTAACGATATTAATCCGAAAATAAATGATATTAAGGAAATTTTATTCAGTCAGGAACGGTTAATTAATGAAAGATTTACCGAAAGTGATGAAACAAGTTCCAATATTCAGAATATGCTTGCCGCCCACAGTGATGCCATAAACAATAACATTTCACTGAGAGCTAACGAGATAGAAGACTCACAGCATAATGTTATAAAAGAAATTCTGTCACTGCAAAATGCAATAGAAGCCCATAAAGCTAATCTGAGTGACCTCCTGAACGGGGAAATAAAACCTGAATTCCATTCATTGGAAGAAAAACTTCAGGTATTATTTGATAACAACTCTATGAGTTTCATTGCAGAGCTGACAAACGGAAATAACAGAGTTCTGGATGATATAAGAAATTCTACCGATGATTTCAGAGCAGCATTTATATCGCTAAACGAAAGACTTGATAAAGACGAAATTTCAAGAATGAATATTATTCAGGCTCAGATTAATGAGTTGAATAATAAATTCAATGATATGATAGAAAATTCCAGAAATACAGCCAAAGCAGAACTGGATACAATGTTTTCAACACTATTCAAAAACAGCAAAGATATGCTTGAAGAAATTAATCTGTCTGTTGAAAATAAATATGACTCGATTTTGGTTGCAAATTCTGATATTTCCGCTGCTGAAATGCAATCAATAGAAGCATTTACCAATAACATTCTGGAAAATGTTGAAAGTGTAAAACAAAATTCAAATACATGCAGAGATATTATCCGGAAACTCATCGAAGAACAAGTTAATATTATATCCGGGGATATTGAAAAAGAAACAGATGTTATCGTTGCCGATATAATTGAACAATTCCGTCTTTTGCAGGAGCATCAAAAAGACGATTTATCATCCCTTACAACCGCTATCGAAAGCTCGGTATCCGGATATGTAATAGATGCGGTTAATGATATCAAATCCTATTTTGATATAAAAACAGATGCAAACATTATCAACGAAAAAATTGATAACCTTAAACACGGTTTAGAAAATTCTGTAAGAGAAACCCTTTCAAATATCAATAAATTAATTGACAGAAGTGTATTTTCAGAAGCAATATCAGATATTAAAGCTGCTAATGAAGTTCTTATCGGTTCTATGTCTGATAAAATCAACAATGAACTTACAAACTTTATTCAACAAAATGTCTCGAAAAAATTTGATGATAAGTTTAATTTATTTGATAAAAAATTCACAGATACGATTGTTGATAAATATGAAGAAGTTAAATTGCTTTCTTCTAATTATAATAAATCATTTGAAAAAATTGCAATTTCAGTACAGGATATTATTTCTCAGTTTAAAGATACAAATAAGCAATTAAACGAAAAACTTGATAACTCACTGAATAAAATATCCGGTTCCGTAGATGAACTGAAACAAAGTTTTGCTGACTTAAAAGCCCAGATAATGAACAAGTCTTTTGACGAAGCATTCCATGATGCAGTGCATAATCAAATTCACGGACTTGAAACACTTGTAAATGAACAGTTGAGTTATATACAGGATATCAGTGATTTGTGTTGCGACAACCTTCCTGAAATGGCTGAAATGAATACTATTGTTAAGTTTGGCATTCTGGAATCCGTAAAAGATATTCAGCAGAAAGTTAATAGTCATGATAATTTTGATTCTTTACAATCTCAAATATCTGAGGATTTAAATTCTCTGAAAACTAACATTATTACTCAGATTTTAGATGTATTTAACCAGATTTCATTTATTGCGGAACAGGAAGAAATTATCGACTTTATACAAGAAAAACATGCTGAATTAATAACCGTCTTAAGTCACATTGTTACTTCTGTGGATAATGTCGGAACTGTTAAAGATAATTTAGCTGTAGTCGATAATAAAATTGATTCACTAAAAGAAGATATTGATTTAATTAATGAAAAAATAACTTCTATAATGTCAGCCGAGGGTGATATTGATTATGTGTACAGCCTTCAGGATTTAGAATCTGATATTGCTGCTTTGCGTGTTGTATTAAACGACATGAAATCAGATAATAAATCAAAAGAATTTGAAGAATTGATTGGTTCAACAAATAATATTTATAAACTCGTTGAAACAATCAAAGCTGAAATGCCAAAATTTGAAGCAGATGAATTCAAAAAAGATTTTGAAACTCTTGCAGAAGATATTGTAAGTATCAGCACAAGAACAAACAAATTAATTTTGACATCTGATGAATCTTATAAAACACTTCAGGATAATTTACAAGACTTTAAACTTGTAATAAACGATTTGGATGAAAGAACCAGAAACTTCCCTCGTGAAGCAGGAATTGATAAGATAGACAGCAAACTTGCTTCCATCAATACAATGATTAAAAACGGTGCAAAAACAAACCAGGTATTTAATCAGGTATTTGAATATCTTGCCGAATGGGTAGATAAAGCCGGTGCGCAAATTACCGCAATTTCCAATAAAGTTGATACTCTGGATGAAATCGGTCAAATAAGAGTTATGCTGGAGGATATGCGGGCTCAGGCAGAAGATAATTCTGAAAGTGCAGAATTAATTGATGCTCTCACAAATGTCTTTGATAAACAGGCAAAACGAATTGCATCAATGGAAGCTAAAATTGATCGTTTAATAGTCGAAAATACAATAAACAAAAAAGAATCAAAAATTAATATGAAGCCTGTAGAAGATACTTTGAACAGATTTTTGGCTGCGATTGATGACAAAATGTCATTCCAGCAGGACAAAATTAATTTGTTGGAACAAAAACTGGAAGAAGTTGTATCTTTGGTAGATAATAAAGACACTGCACAACTTACCAAAAAAGTTGGCGGCATGGATAAACAGCTTGCCAAACTGAATAAGAGTATCGAAAAGATAGCATCAAATGTTGTTGAAAAGTAACATAGAAGATTTAAAGAAAATTATAAAAAAGGACAATATCCTCTTAAATCAGGAGGAACGATATTGTTATGCTCAGGATTCAATGAATCTGAGAGATAAAGTATCAATTCCTGATATTGTTATGTTTGTTGAAACCGCAGAAGAAGTACAAAACATTTTAAAATATGCAAATACTCACAACATTCCGGTAATTTCCAGAGGAGCAGGAACAAATATGGTTGGTTCATGTATTTGTACTAACGGAGGAATTGTACTGAATTTTTCAAAAATGAATAAAATTCTGGAATTTAATCAGGATGACATGACAATGCGTGTTCAGCCGGGTGTTATATTAAACGATATTAAAACACTGGCTGAAAGTGCCGGATTGTTTTACCCGCCGGATCCTTCAAATTATAAAGTTTCTACAATCGGCGGAAGTATTGCACAGTCTTCGGGCGGAGCAAAGTCTTTCAAATACGGAACAACAAAAGATTATATTCTGAGCTTAACTGTTGTTTTAGCAGACGGTACCATAATGAGACTCGGCTCAGGAACCATTAAAGATGCGGTCGGATATCATCTGAATCAACTGATAATCGGTAGTGAAGGAACTTTGGCGGTAGTTGTTGAAGCTGAACTTAAATTAATACCCAAGCCGGAAGCTAATGCTGTAATTACAGCATACTTTGACAGTATGGAAAATGCTGCAGACGGTGTTAACGGAATTATTAAAGAAAGAATTTTTCCTTCTACTATTGATTTTATGGATAAAAATTCAATCAACACCGTTGAAAAATTTTATCCGAGCGGCTTAAATACCGAAAAAGAATGCATGCTTCTGATAGAAGTTGACGGTCTTGATATCTCTATTCCCACGCAGCTTGATATCGTTACAAACACCCTTAAAAAGTGCGGTGCCTCAGATATAATTGCGGTATCTGACAAAGATGATATTGAAAGGATTTGGACAGCACGGAGAGCCAGCTATGCAGCTGCAACAAAACTTGCTCCTGACGTTGTTACTGATGACATAATTGTTCCTCGGTCAGCATTATCAAAAATGGTTTGCGGATGCAGAGAAATATGCAACAAATACAATTTGCAGGTTTGTATTATAGGACACGTAGGTGACGGAAATATTCATCCGCAAATAGTTTTAAATCTCGAAGATGATACTGAATTTAAAAACTATATGAATGCTCAGTCCGAAATTTACCGGTTAGCAATTGATTTAGGCGGAACTATCTCCGCCGAACACGGAATCGGTATTGAAAAAATATCATATATGGAAAAAATTATTGATACGGAATCTATTGAATATATGAAAAGGATTAAAAATTTATTTGATCCGAACGGAATACTTAATCCCGGAAAAATTTTCAAAAATAAGGAGTAAAAATGGATATTATTGTAATATATTGCACTGTACCTGATAAAAAACTCGCAAAACAGATTACTAAAGTTTTAATGAAATATAAGTTGGCAGCATGTGTTTCTCAAATTGAAAACGTCCGCTCAACATTCAGCTGGGAAGGCGAAGTTAGCGAAGAAAAAGAAATATTATTAATGATAAAAACACGAAGAACAAATTATGTAAAAATTAAGGCTGCTATTGAAGAATTTCATTCTTACAAAGTTCCTGAAATTATAGCATTACCAATTGTAGATTGTAGTGAAGATTATTTAAAATGGCTTGTGAGAGAAACAGAATCCTAAAACTTACAGAATTTCTGTCATCAAAAAACATTGATGTTAATATAGGCAAAAATAAAGCCAGAGGAAATAAAGGTGTTTTTATGCACAAAAATAATGTGTATAGAATTGATATTTCCAGAAATATTGCAGAAGAAAACATAATCCCGATTTTGCTGCATGAGTATGCACATTATGTCCACTATACATTTGATAAATCCTTAAAATCACTCAATTTCATATTTGGCGAAATGACAGATGAATTAAAAGAAGAATTAATTAAAATAACAGTCAGAGAGATACCGAAAGAGTTTGCATCTTCTCTTTTTGAAGCGAGAAAAACTCTTACTTCCGATATAAAGCAATTAGCCTCAGTTATACGCAGAGAATACAAAGAGTTTAAGATTTCTGAAAGAAATAAAAGTATAGAAAAAGGATTTTCTCTTGTGCAAAAGTATTTGCTTTCTTATGACAGAATAAAATTATTAAACAAAATATATTCGGTTGATACAATAGATGAATGCAGCAATCTGAGTCCTTCACAGGCTGCATACATAAAACTTAAATCAAAACAGAGAAAAATTAAAAGAATAAACTCCAAAATAAGCAGATTAAACAAATATTATAATAATCCGTCCGAACTTTTTGCAAGATTTACGGAACTGTATTTTACAAACAAAACATTAGCCCAAGAGCTTGCACCGGGAGCAAGTAAAAAATTTGAACAGGCATCAATACCATGCTTAAAGGAATTAGCTGAAATAATGCTGTAAAATGCTGTATTTTCACATTTTAATTGAAATATTAAAATTTCCTTAACTTTTATAAATAAATAAAAAAGTTATAGTATAAATATAATTGTAAAGGTAAATAATATATTAATAAAAGGAGGATTATATTATGGCATTAAAACCGTTACAGGACAGAATTGTTATTAAAGTTATTGAAGATACAGAGCAAACTGCAGGCGGTATCTTTATACCTGACAGTGCAAAAGAAAAACCGCAAAAAGGTGAAGTTGTAGCAGTTGGTGAAGGTAAAACAAATGATAAAGGCGAAAAAGAACCGATGGGAGTAAATGTAGGTGATATCGTTCTTTATGCTAAATATGCCGGAACAGAAGTTAAAATGGACGGAGTTGAATACAAAATTTTGTCTATTAAAGATGCACTCGCTATCGTTGAATAATTATTTTAAAAGGAGAAATATATCATGGCAAAGAAAATTGTTTTTGAAGAGGAAGCAAGAAAATCTCTTCTAAAAGGTATAGATGCAGTAGCAGATGCTGTTAAGGTTACACTCGGACCAAAAGGCAGAAACGTAATTCTGCAAAAGAAATTCGGCGCACCTCAAATCGTTAATGACGGTGTTACTATTGCTAAAGAAATTGAGTTGCAAGACGGTTTGGAAAATGCAGGAGCTCAGCTTCTTAAAGAAGTATCATCCAAGACAAATGATGTTGCCGGTGACGGTACTACAACAGCTTCAGTTTTAGCTCAGGCTATCGTAAGAGAAGGTTTAAAGAACCTGACAGCAGGTGCTAACCCAATGTCTATGAAACGTGGTATTGATAAAGCTGTTGAAATTTCTATAAACAAAATCAAAGACTTGTCAAAATCAGTTTCTACAAAAGAAGAAATCGCTCAGGTAGCAGGAATTTCCGCAGGCAACAACTCTGAAATCGGCGAACTTATTGCAGAAGCTATGGAAAAAGTTGGTCACGACGGTGTTATTACCGTTGAAGAAAGCAAATCTTTCGGTACTAACTTAAAGGTTGTTGAAGGTATGCAGTTTGATAAAGGTTATATCTCACCTTACTTCGTAACTGATGCTGAAAGAATGGAAGCAGTTTTAGAAGATGCTTACGTTCTTTGTGTAAACAAAAAAATTAACTTAATCGCTGATTTGGTACCTGTTCTTGAACAGGTTGCACGTGACGGCCGCTCACTTCTTCTTATAGCAGAAGATGTTGAAGGTGAAGCTCTTGCAACACTTGTTGTTAACACAATGAGAAAAGTTTTGAGAGCAGTTGCAGTTAAGGCTCCCGGATTCGGTGACAGAAGAAAAGCTATGTTAGAAGATATCGCAATCTTAACAGGCGGTCAAATGTTTACGGAAGAACTCGGTATGAAACTTGAAAATATCACAACCGATATGATGGGTACTGCAAAACGTGTTACTGTTTCTAAAGATGAAACTACTATCGTTGTAGGCAATGAAACAAAAGCTGCAGTTGCAGAAAGAGTTGCTTTAATCAAACGTCAAATCGAAGCTTCTGACAGCGAATACGATAAAGAAAAATTACAAGAACGTATGGCAAAACTTTCAGGTGGTGTTGCAGTTATTGAAGTTGGTGCTGCTACCGAAGTTGAACTGAAAGAAAGAAAATTAAGAATTGAAGATGCTCTTAATGCAACAAGAGCCGCTAACGAAGAAGGTATTGTTCCGGGAGGCGGAGTTGCTCTTATAAGAGTTCAACAGGAATTAGAAAAGAGACTGGAAACAATAACTTTCGATTCTGATGATGAAAAGAGCGGATTTAAAATCCTTACAGCTGCACTTGACGTACCTTTAAGAGCAATTGCAGACAACGCAGGTGCAAAAGGCGATATCGTTGTTGACAACGTTAGAAGCGAAAAAGATGCATACGGATATGATGCTTTATTGAACAGATATGCTGATATGTTCTCAGCTGGTATCGTTGATCCGGCTAAAGTTACAAGAAGTGCATTGGAAAATGCAGCATCTATAGGTTCTATGTTATTAACAACCCAGGCTGCAGTAGTTGATATTCCGGAAGAATCAAAAGCTCCTGATATGTCAGCAATGGCAGGAATGGGCGGTATGGGCGGCATGATGTAATTACCGTAAGCCCTTAAAATAATACTGACACAGTTTTGGATTTTTATCCAAAACTGTGTTTTTATTTCCGCTACCTTACGGCAAAAAATTATTTTACAGGTTTTAATACAGTATAGAAAGGCGGTAACATGGATATTTCTATTAATGCTTACAGTAATGGATTAACTTTTAACTCCAGAAAACTGACAAAAGCATTAAGAGCTCAGAGAAATGAAATCCTGGAATCTCTGCTTTTAAAAAGTGATATCACATTAAAAGAAATGAAGAATGCATCGGGATTAACATACAATGCTATCAACGATTGGTTCATTGAAACAAAGGGCACCACTTCAAGACAATTTTTTAAAAACAAACGAGATGAAGTCTTAAAACAGGAATTAGCGGAATTTCATGCAAAAAAGACACCATTACCTAAAATCGCAGCTTTTTATGGTCGCTCTGTCCGTTGGGTACACGATTATATGTTAAATTTCGGAATTATCAAACCGAAACATGTAATTGATAAAGAATTGGATAACTCCATGATGTCAATAATTCATAACGGAGGAACAATCCGGACCGCAGCAAGTCAGAACAATTGTTCAAATAGCCGTGTTATTAAGTGGTTAAAAAATAATTTGCCGGAAGGTATTGTTGAATACAGACACAAAAATAACATCAGGCTTCATCATGAACAAGATGAAAAACTGATTAAAATAAAAAAATTGCTGGAGCAGCTGTTTGCAGAAGGAAAAACTATAACAGAAGCCGCAAAAATACTTGAACTGACAACAGAAAATATTTGCCGTTTGAGGGATTTATTTGGGCTAAAAACAAAAAAAGAACTTGCAATTGAAAGAATGAAAGAAATGGTACCCGATTTTATAAAAGCAAAAATGCGCATTCCCGAAATGGCAAAACATATTGGTGAAATATCCACTGCCACAATCAGACGTTATATAAAATCTCTGACCGGCAAAAATTATATAGAAATTCGTCTTGAAAAATAAAATTTTTACAAATATAACTAAGCCCCATAGTTAATTTTTCTTGCTTCCTCTTTTGTAAGTGTCGGACTTAATCCGTTTACTGCGAACGGTTTAGCAAAATAAAATGCACTTACTGCCGATAAAATCGCACTTCCGATATTCAATACAGTTTTTGGTATTTTAAAATTTTTGGGTAATGCAGCTGCCGTAAGCATAAGACTGCTGCCCGCCATAAGATAAATATATGCCTTAAAAATACCTCTTGGGACAGCTACACAATCCTCAACATCCCTTGGATTTCTTACTGTCCGTACTATAACATCAATAAACTCATGTTCTTTTAAATTTGTATCAGACTGAGAATTTCTGAAATTTATTGACGGAGAAACTTTATTTATTTGCATACATTAACCCTGTTATTATAAAAGTTCCTTCAGATAATTCGGAAGAGCAAATCTTGCATTGTGATATTCTTTGTTATAGATTTTGCAAGTTTTTGTAATTGCTTCGCCGCGTCTTTCATCATAGTATGAAAGCGGCTTAACTTCTTCCGAACAAAATGCCCAAGCCCAATATCCTCCCGGGTATGTAGGAATGTTTGAAGTGTAAGTTGAAACAATCGGAAATACACGTTTAAGCTGCGTGTACATTTTTTTAATTTCTTCTTTGTTTGTGAATGGTGATTCTGACTGCGCAACCATAATTCCGCCCTTCTTCATCGAACATTTTACATTTGTATAAAATTCATCCGTAAATAACCCTTCACCCGGTCCCATAGGATCAGTAGAATCAATCAAAACAATATCAAACAAATTTTCTTTATCTTTAATATATTCAATAGCATCTTCAACCAGAATCTCACACTTAGGATTATCCAATTCACAGGAGATTGTAGGTAAATATTTTTTGCAGGCATCAATAACCATACCGTCAATTTCACAAAGAACAACTTTTTCAACGGTATCGTGTTTAAGAACTTCTCTTACCGTTCCTCCGTCACCGCCGCCAATTACAAGAACTGTTTTAGGACACGGGTGCTGCATCATAGGAATATGAGCAATCATTTCGTGATAATGATATTCATCACCCTCGGTTGTCATCATCAAATCGTCAAGAGTAAGAACTCTGCCTAATTTTGAATCCGTATCAAAAATTTCAACCTTCTGGAATTTCGACTGCTCGGAAAACAGAATATCTTTTGTTTTTATTGCAATGCCGTATCCGCCCGGAGTTATTTCTTTATATATATTTTGTTCTTTATCTACGCCTTGTAAAACTATTGTTTGTGTCATTTTAAACTATTCCTCCTGAAAGTATATGTATGTGCAGGTGAAAAACTTCCTGTCCTGCTTCTTTACCTGTATTTATAACCGTTCTGTATGATTTTATACCGAGTTTTTTTGTTGTTTCTTTGACAGTCATCATTAATTTACCCAGTAAATTTTCATCATCAAGTTCGTTTAAAGATTCAACGTGAATTCTCGGAACAACAAGCAAATGAATATCAGCCTTAGGGTTTATATCTTTGAATACTACGGCATGTTCGTTTTCGTAAACAAACTCCGTTCCGAAATCACCGTTAATAATCTTACAAAATATACAATCTGTCATAATTTTGTTTACTCCTTTTTTATTCGCTCTCCGGACAGCAGAAGTCAGAAGCCGCCGACAAATAAATCTAAGTCTTACTGATTAATTAAATTAATCCTGTTTTTTATAGTTTGTTAATATCAAGTCCTTCAATGTACTGTTATTTAGTTTTAATGCTTTATTTAATGATGTTTCATCAATATTAGCACCTGCATTAATTAAAAGATTTGATATCTCTTCACTTTTTTTAGAAACAGCCAACGTTAACAGACTTTTTCCGGCAGACATATCATTAACTTTTGCACCATGCTTTAATAATGATTTTACGGTATCAACATTTTCTGTTGATATTGCATGAGCCATGAGAGATTTACCGTTAACTTCCTGATTCGGATCTACACCGGCATCAAGCAGTTTTTCCACAATATCAGGTTTTTTTAATTTAATTGCCCAGTATATTGCAGGCATTTTTAAAATTGTTATGTTAGGATCATATCCTGATGCAATAAATAAACTTATTACGTCTTTATCATTATTTTTTAATGCTTTTAATACCCCTGTAGCATCATAGTTATAATTTTTTTGAATAATCTGCTTAATAATTTGTTCTTTTGGTGTTAATGAATCTGCATCCTCCGCATTTACTGCAACAGCCCCAAAAACAAGAGCCGATAATATTGTAACAGCTAACAACTTTTTCATACACATCCCTCCTTAATAGAGGTATTATAACATTAAAAAAAGAAGTTCGCATGTCCTTTGTCTCAAATTCTGATAAAATATTTATCTAATATATTTGTAGGATTTTATTAAATTTTTATTTATAAATTTAGTTTTTATGCCGATTTTATTATTACCAAGGAAATATGCATGTCACATCAATATAATAATTTATTACCCCGGGACAGGAACGAGATTCTTGTTCCAAATACAAAAAATCCTCAAGAAGCAATCGAATGCATCAATTCATACATTGATAAAGTTCATTGTCACAAATTCAGCATTGATATTTCATCATTTAATATTATTGATGCCTGTTATGTTTCGACAATGTGCTCCACTAAACATTACATAAAATATCCTGACGGGAAAATATACTGGTTTGTATCGTCTGACTATGTAAAAGAATTTTCAAAAAACATGTCACTTGGAAATAGTGAATATTACACTACCGGTTAAATTTTTGTATTTTTAGCAATAAATGTACTTATTTACACTTTATATCCAAAATAAATAATCCTTTAGAATTAGTTCGCCGGTAGATTAAGAAACGACGGGCTAAATGGTATAATAATAATGTAAGTCGAAGGCAACGAGTGATATAGTCGGATTTTCGACAGAAAAAAGTATGATTAGGCATTGTGTGTGTTCGGCTTACTTCTTAAAAAAAATAATCTAAATATCATAAATCGACAAACCAAAATCTTTTCTTCATAATAATTAGCCAGCCTCTTTTGTTCTCTTCCAAAGAGGCTTATTATTTTGTTAATTTTAAAATTATTCAAATTATATAATTTGCTGTGTTGTGTGTAAAAACTTTTGCCCTCCCTTTATAGGGGGAGGGATAGGGTGGGGGCAGATTCTGTTAACGTTATATCTCCCAACCGAGCTTCCATGTTTCGAAACAAAGTTTCTCAACAGGAATCTCTACCTTCCCCCGTCTGGAGAAGGTAGTACATAAGCAATTATTTAATCCGTTAAATTATATATTTGGGTAGATTTGTTCAGACTTCAGGACAGAATTTTGCAACCTCTCTTATCCCTTCATATTTAAGCTATGTTCTTAAATCCGTGTTCTTAATTCAGGTGTTGGTTTTTGTTTGTGCGTTTTAATTTTCCGTATTTTGCATTCAGGTCGTTAAATATATTTTCGTAATATGCCTTGGTATCAGCAGCTCTGTAGTTTGGCTTTATAGCTTTTTCTTCACGGATAAATCTGTTAATCCCTTCAATTAATTCGGTTATTTGTTTAACGTCAAAAATCCTGTTACCGTTTTTATCACTTATTTTCAACATATAACGAATGGTTTTTCTGTTTGTTCCGTTAATCAGTTCATAAAGTCTTGAGGCATCCTTATTAGAGATATTTGGTTCAATACCTTGCTTACGATTCTGTGCCCTTGTAGCTTTTATTGAATCAAAAATTTCAGGCAGTATGCCCAGTCTTATTTTTGTTGCCTTTAATCTGTATGTGTCTTCCTGCTCTGTGTATGTACGTTTTCCGAGTTTTGATTTTATAATATCATTTACTTCTTTTGTAAGCTGAATATTTTTCTGTGTGATATTATTTTGGAATTTAAGTTTAGGTTTTGGGTGTTTAGTTGTAATCACAAGTGTTTCAGCATTTGACATAAAGTTATTGTATAAGAATACTTTTATTCTGTTTTTAAGATATGAACTGATTTTCCCGAAATAACCATATTCGTTAACAATACCGGTTCGGTTAAGTATTCTTGAAGTTCTTTTTTGATTTGGTATAAAGAACGGATTTTCCGTTTCCTTCTTAAGTGCAACAGTTCTTTCTTCACCCTCCGAGAGTGCAACAATTCTTCTTACATTATCAAAGAAATAATTTGCCTTTTTCAAAGGAGTGGCTTCTATGACCGAATTCAGTTCCCCTATAGAATTTACGGCAAGTCCTTTTTTAACGGCATTTGTTACAAACTCTTTTACATCTTCATTTTGCTCTGCATTCTTGAAAAGTTTTTTCAGTTCTTTAACTTCGTTTTCAAATTTTTCTGCCGGACAGTAACCGAACTTATCAATAATATCCAGCCGGAGTTTTATATTATCAGCATTTGATGATTTGTATAAATCAAGAATGTCCCTTTTATCAACATTTTGGGGTTTAATTTTGTTATAAAGAAATCTGTTTGTAAAACTCCATAAAAATCTTGCACTTTCGGGGGTGTAATATTTTGTTAAATCAGAACGGATTGAATCAGCATAATCTCTTACATTTTTAAATTGCATCAGCATTTTAATTGCAATCTCCGAATCAAATTTCTTTTGGCTGAAACATTTATTATCAAGAATTTGTTCTAATTCCGTCATTGCTTTAGTATCATTTGAATTGAGTTTAAAATATGATTTGAATTGCTCAATATTATCCATAAACAATGATTTGTGCTTTGAATTTAAAATTCCGATAATAATATTTGACTGATTCGGTTGGTCATAAAGTACGTCTTGCTGAAGTTTAGATACAAAATCCAGACTTTCATTATCCTGTGCCAGTGAAAAAATTTTTTTTATGCTGTCAAACCCATCTTTGGTTCTTTGTATTATATTAAAGTGGTTTGGTGTAATCCTTTTTACAAGTTCTACAATCCCGAATAAATCTTCTTTGCCCTCTCTTTTTGCCAATGGGAGCTCCGCATTACGTAAATTATATTTTTTTGCCAAACTTTTGAATAATTGTATTGAAGGCGGATTAAAACCGTACAGAAATTGTTCAACTTGTGATTTTGGTTCTCCGAGATAGTGACTTACGCATACACATGCAGTTGCAAATCTTTTCCTTGACATGTGCGACGAACCAAATCTGTTAACAGCTTCATTATAAATATTTGTATATGGAATCTGACGATAATTCATTTTAAATTATAATTTACTCCTGACTATATTAAACCTGCTCAAAAAATATTTTGCCAAATATTTTAGTGAATTATTTGAATGGCTTATACATACTTTTTACTATTTTCAAAAACAAAATTCCGGCAAAATAAGTATACTGCAAAAACAGAATAATATAAATCCGGCAGTTTACATTTGTCTGTGTTTGTCTTAAAATACTAAGGTTAAACACATATAAAGAGAGGATTATAATATGACGAACAGAGTTTTATTATGTATTATGGACGGTTGGGGAATATCCGGAGCCAATAATGACAATAAATATGATGCAACCAAGCTGTGTCAGGCAGTCAATGTTCCAGAACTTATAGAAAAAGAGCCATCAACTCTTATTCATGCGGATGGTGAATATGTAGGACTTCCTGCCGGACAAATGGGAAACAGTGAAGTCGGTCATCTTAATCTTGGTGCAGGCAGAATTGTCTATCAGGATTTATCTAAAATTAATAACGCAATTAAAGACGGTTCTTTCTTTAAAAATGAAAAATTCTTAGAAGCAATCGGACATGCAAAAAAGAATAATTCGTCACTCCATATATACGGGCTTGTTTCAACAGGCGGTGTACATTCATCGCTTGACCACTTATTAGCATTAATAAAACTCGCATCTGATGAAGGTTTAACAAAGGTTTATATTCATGCATTTTTAGACGGCCGTGATACACCGCCGAGCAGTGCTTGTACTTACCTTCAGACAGTTGAAGATGAACTTAAAAAATATAACCTTCCTCAAATTGCATCAGTTATAGGTCGTTATTACATAATGGACAGAGATAACAGATGGGAAAGAGTTGAAAAAGGATATAATTGTCTGTTATTCGGAGAAGGTGAAAAGGCACCTTCCGCTGTTGAAGGAGTTAAGGCATCTTATGCAAACGGTGTAACGGATGAATTTGTTCTGCCGATTGCTGTTGGTGGTGAAGAAAGCAGAATTCATGACAATGATGCAATTATTTTCTTTAACTACAGACCTGACAGAGCAAGAGAAATATCTAAAGCAATTAACTTCTCCGATTTTGACGGATTTAACAGAAAAAAAGTTTTAAATAATATTTATTATTGCACAATGACAAGCTATGATGTAACTTTCACATTCCCTGTTGCATTTCCGAAAACAAAACCGGTAAATATTATTGGCGATGTATTAGAAGCAAATGGCATTAACCAGTTCAGAACTGCTGAAACAGAAAAATATGCTCACGTTACGTTTTTCTTTAATGGCGGTGTTGACGAACCGCAGCCTCACGAAACAAGAGTTCTTGTTCCGTCACCAAAGGTTCCTACATACGATATGCAGCCTGAAATGAGTGCCCCTGAAGTTTGTGAAAATGTATTATCGGCAATCGAAAACAAAGATTACGGTTTTATTCTTGTAAACTTTGCTAATCCTGATATGGTCGGTCATACCGGTGTTCTTGAAGCAGCAGAAAAGGCTTGTAAAACAGTTGATACTTGTGTAGGTAAAATTGCAGACAAATGCCGTGAATATGGTGTTACAATGATTCTCACCGCAGACCACGGAAATGCGGAAGTTATGTTTAATGAAGAAACAGGTAAACCGCATACCGCACATACAACAAATGTTGTTCCGTTTGTTGTAATAAATGCACCTTATGAAGTTGAACTTCAAAGCGAAGGTGCTTTATGTGATGTTGCTCCGACAGTTCTTCAGTTAATGGGTATTGAACAACCTGCTGAGATGACAGGCAAGAGCATGCTGAAAATCGGGGTAAATGTATAGCGGCACGGCACACTGAACCTTGCTTGCTTCATGGGAGCGCAGGTTGAGCATACTTGCCCGACAACATAAAGAGGAAAAATGAGCGAAGAAACAAAAGCATTAGATATTGATTTATCATTAAAGAAAAACAATGTAGATGAGTTTTTCTATAACTTATCAGAGAATCCGAACGGGTTTAAAAATAAGGACTTTAGATATACCCTTAGTCTTATTTATCAGTTAGTCGAAGATGAATTTGAAGGTATATTTTTATCCCCAAATTCGCCTGTCAGAAATACTGATTTCTATTTAATAAATGACGGTACCGCACAAAATCCGAAACTCAGTTTCTTTGTTACACCGACAAATAATTTTCAGTTCTATCTGAAGTCGAAAGGCTCAATGTTCAGATTTACTCCCAAAGAAGTTGAGGGTGAAATCGGTTACGTTATGTCACTAGATTTAGTTTTGGACTATTTTGGCGGATTCGGAGAAATTATTGATTTTTCTTCACTGACTCCTACATTTGCTTATTTTAATAAGCTGACTCACTTTGTAATGAAGCTGATTGAAAAACTCTACTTCGTTCCGACAGTTCATAAAAAAGACGGTGCATCAGGCGGAATGTTCAGAATAGTTTATGAGCCAATTGTTTCAAATAAAGAATCCGCAAGAATTATAAACGAGCTTGAAAATAATTTACCTGAAAACCTGTTTATTAAAGGTGAAAAACCGAAAAATTTTGTTGAAAGATTTGTAAGAGAGTATCTTAATTATCTTATATATAAATTTTTGGGAATCAAAGCATACAGGTTTAAAGATATTAAATCCGGACACTATATGCTTAAAGACTTAGAACAAAAATGTCTGCTTAAAGGTAAAGATGTTGCGGAAGATATTGCCCAGTGGTTTGATGAACTGTATTTGGGTAAATATGATTTGATACCGTTTTTCAAGGTTAATAAAATCAGTGATGATGAATTTGAACTGAAAATTCATATCAAAAACCGAAAAACTAATGAAACAATTTTACTTGATGAACTTTATCATGAAGATGAAATATGGGAGCTTAATACTCAGGATATAGCCAAAATTGTAGAAAAACAATTAAACTATGCGGTTCGTTATATGCCTGAACTGGAAACTCTGTTTGAAGACGAAGAAAAACTGGCATTAAACCTTAACCTTAATGAAGTTTATAAGATTATTGCCCAAACAGCCTACTATCTCCAAAAAGCACAAATTGAAGTTGTTTTACCTGAAGAACTCACAAATATTATTGTTCCTAGAGCTTCTATAAACGCAAAAGTCCGTGCATCCCGTTCCGATGATTTGATGAATATATTTAATACAGTTTCTTCAAACTCAATTTCACTTGATGATATTTTGGAATTTTCTTATGAAATATCACTTGGCGAAGAAAAAATCTCGATTGAAGAATTTGAAAAATTAGTCGGTGACAGTAACGGTTTAATTCAGTACAAAGGTAAATATATTCTTGTTGATAAGAGCGAAGGTTTAAAACTTGTTGACCAAATCAAAAAAGCTAACCACAAGAAAATGACACGTCTTGAGCTTATACATGCTTCAATGTCAGGTCAGCTGCAAAACTACGAATTCAATTATGATGAAGCTTATGCGAATGTAATAAAAGATTTTGCAAAACCTGTCGAAGTTACTCAGCCGGATACGTTAACAGGTGATTTAAGACCATACCAACAGACCGGTTTAAAATGGTTATGGACAAACGTTTCAAAGGGTTTTGGCTGCTGTATGGCAGATGATATGGGTTTAGGTAAGACTATACAGGTAATATCACTTATACTTAAACTGAAAGAAGAAAAGAAATTAAAAAGTCCGGTACTTGTCGTTTGTCCTACTACCCTTATGGGAAATTGGATGAAAGAACTTCAAATGTTCTCGCCTTCATTGAAAGTTTCTACTTATCACGGTCTGGACAGAAAATTAAATATGGACTCTGATGTAGTTCTTACAACCTATGCCATTATGAGAATTGATGTTGAAGAAATGAAGAAAAACTCCTGGGGAATGGTTGTTGTAGATGAAGCCCAAAACATTAAAAACCCTGACACAGCTCAGACAATGGCAATAAAAGCAATGAAATCGGATATTAAAATCGCAATGACAGGTACTCCGGTAGAAAACAGGCTTACCGAACTATGGAGTATATTTGATTTTATAAATAAAGGTTATTTGGGAACTCTTAAAGAGTTTCAGAAAAGCTATGCCGTTCCTATTGAACGTTTTAAAGAACATTCAAGAGCATCCAGACTTAAGCTTTCCGTTTCTCCTTTTGTTTTAAGAAGATTAAAAACCGATAAGGCAGTAATTTCCGATTTGCCTGACAAAATGGTTATAAATGACTATTGTTATCTTGCAAAGCCGCAGGCAATATTATATGAAAAAACACTTAATGAAATGATGGATAAAATCTCAGGATTTACCGGAGTAAACAGGCGAGGCAATATTTTCAAACTTATCACTGCTCTGAAACAAATCTGCAATCATCCTTATCAGTTCCTGAAAAACGGTGACATGGCAAAAGAACTTTCAGGAAAAGCCGAAAAATGTGTAGATTTGGTTAATAACATTATTGATAACAACGAAAAAATGCTTATCTTCACTCAGTATAAAGAAATGGGAGATATTCTTGTTAAGATATTATCGGAAGAATGTAACACCGAGCCTTCATTTTTCCACGGTTCTTTAACTGTTCCGCAGAGAGAAACTTTAATTGACGATTTCCAGAATAATGACGAAAGAAAAGTTATGATACTTTCTCTTAAAGCCGGCGGAACCGGTTTGAACCTGACCAGTGCAACAAACGTTATTCATTATGACTTGTGGTGGAATCCGGCTGTTGAAGATCAGGCAACTGACAGAACCTATCGTATCGGACAGGATAAAAACGTTATGGTTCATAGAATGATAACTCTCGGAACTTTTGAAGAAAAAATTGACGAAATGCTCAAGTCTAAAAAAGAACTTGCAGATCTTGCAGTTTATGAAGGTGAAAAAATCATTACAGAACTTTCGGATAAAGAAATTTACGATATTTTTTCATTATCTGCAGGTTAAAATATTTGTATAATATATAAATTTATACTAAAATATATTGTGAAGTGTTGGAGTTTGTATGCTTGATGAAAAGGTTTCAGTTATAGTACCTACTTTACAAAAAAATACAAAAATATTGCAAACTTTAGTCAGCATTCTCAATGCCGATGATGCGGTATCGGAAATAATCATAATAAACAATTCTATAAAACCGCTTAGTCTGCAATTTATCAGCGAAAAAATGAAGATATGTACTCCGTCCGCCAATATGTTTGTAAACATAAGCTGGAATTTTGGAATCTCTACCGCAAAGAATGATATTTTTTTAATTATAAATGACGATATTATATGCTGTGAAAATTTGTGCTCACTTATATTGGAAACCGGTATTTTTGAAGACGAACAGACCGGGCTGATTGGTATAGACAATGATTATATAAATAATTATTTCAAAGGACAGGTCGATGAAAAATTTTTCAGTATAAACAAGCAATTAACGGTTAATGATATAACGTTAAATAAACTGGATACCTATAAAAAACTTTATGACTGGGGTTCTGCATTTTTTGGCAGAAAGAAGTCATATTTTAAAATTCCGGCGAAATTCAAGATTCTGTACGGTGATAATTACCTTTTAAAAAGAAATCTTGAAGAAGGCAGAATTTGTTACAAAATGACAGGTTTGCCGTTCAATCATCTTCATTCACTATCAAGTTATGATCCGGAATTTTGGCCGATATGCCAGCAGGATTATAATTTGGCAGATGATGATTTAAGAAATAATAAATGAGGTTTTATGGCACTTTTAAATATTGAAAAAATACTTAACTATATTCCTGAATTGTTTGAAACCGACTTGAAAGGTCAGGTTGATATTTTCAAGAAACTGGAAAAAATCCTGATATTTGATGAAGGATTTATATATTTTGCAAACCCTGACAGTTTGCAGCTTAAGTATTCTTATAAAATGCATCAAAATTATATTAAAGAAAAAGTTTTTAAACTGACTAAACCTTTAAATGATTTTATATTCAGCAAAGGCGGTAAAATTTTTACAGACAGTGACGAGCTTTCTGAATTACTGGAATTTAATGATTTTAAATTAAATTCTTTTATGGTTTCAAAATTACAAATTAAATCAACTGTATTCGGAATAATTGTTTTGGGTTCAAAACAAAATAATTTTTATAAAAAAGAAGATTTAGAAATTTTAAATTCGGCAACTTCAATTTTATCTTATATACTTAAAGATCTTGAATTATCCAATGTATTCAAAATACAGTTAAAAGCCCTTAAAGACGGAATTATTGAAAAAAATAATGCATATAAAACAATAAAAGAACAAAACGAAAAAATTCTTGAAGCTGACAGGGTAAAAAATGAATTTCTGGCAAATATCTCCCACGAACTCAGAACACCACTTAATTCTATTCTTGGTTTTGCGGATATATTAGATGCTCAATTATACGGAGATTTAAACCAGAAACAGAAAGAATATATAAATGACATAAAAGCGGCAGGAACACACCTTCTTGGTATGATAAACGAAATTCTTGATATGTCAAAAATAGAAGCTAATGCAATGAAAATTGTAAAAAGCCGTTTTTGGATATCCAGAGCTGTTAATGAAGTTAAAAATATGCTTATGCCGCTTGCCCACAAAAAGAAAATTACAATAAACGATGTCATTCCTCAGGATTTTGAAGTTTTTGCCGATTATCAAAAAATTCAGCAAATACTTTATAACCTTGTAAGCAATGCAATAAAATATTCTCCTGATAATGATGAAGTTACTATTACTGTTTCTTCAAATGATGAACTTTTCAGAATAGAAGTTCATGATAACGGAATCGGTATTGATCCTAAGTATCACGGTAAAATATTTGCAAAATTTGTTCAGCTGGACAGTGCATATACCAAAAAAGAGAGTTCAACCGGTCTGGGCTTAACCATAACAAAAGAACTGGTTGAATTACACGAAGGTAAAATTACTCTTATGAGTGAAGTTAACAACGGTTCTACTTTTATTGTAGAGATTCCGTTCTAAAAGAGTTATTTATTGTAGTTATTTGCCGTTTCTTTAATATAATAGAAAAGACTTGTTAAAATACCGAATAATTCTTCAAAGGTCAAATATTCAATATTAACTAAAATAATAGATTTTCCGTCAGTACAACTTTTGGGAGCCGAAGTAAATTTAACCTTTTTGGCAATATCTTTGTCTAATCCGTGCCTGATAATATTCCACTCATAAGGTGTAAACGGTGTATAAATTCTGACATCAGAACCTGCCTCACGAATAATGGAAATTCCGCACTCAGTTGCTGTTAAACGAATTTTTATCAGTTTAATCAGATTTTCAACTTCATCAGGAATCCTTGAGAATCTGTCTTTCCACTCAGACACGATATAATTAAGTTCCGTTTCATTTTTAACATCACTCAGGCGTTTGTATTCAATCATTTTTTGTTCGGTTGAACCCACCCATTCATCAGGAATATATGCAGTAACATTGATATCAACAACCGTTGGTTTTTTAATGTTTACCCCCTCACCCTTCAGTTCATTAACTGTTTCTTCAAGCAGTTGACAGTATGTATCAAAACCTACATTAATCATGTGTCCGTGCTGCTTTGTGCCTAAAATATTTCCGACACCTCTGATTTCAACATCTCTCATCGCAATTCTGTAACCGCTTCCAAGTGTTGTAAATTCTTTTATTGCCTTGAGTCGTTCTTTTGCTTCGTCTGAAAGCTCTTTATTCTTTTTATACAGACAATAGCAATATGCCTGTTTTTCACTCCTTCCTACACGACCTCTGAGCTGGTACATTTGTGCCAGCCCCAGTTTATCCGATTCGTGAATAATGATTGTATTGGCATTGGGGATATCCAAACCGTTTTCAATAATTGTTGTACACAACAAAATATCACTTTCATGGTTGTCAAAACCTATAATTACATTTTCCAGCTCTTTTTCATTCAGCTGCCCATGTCCGATGGCAATTCTGGCATTCGGAACAAGTTTCTGCAGCTCAAGTTTAAATTCTTCAATTGTTTCAACTCTGTTATACAGGTAGAAAACCTGTCCGTCACGATCAAGCTCGTTTGTAATAGCATTCCTTACTATTTGTTCATTGTATTCACCGACATAAGTTTTAATCGGAAGCCTGTTTTGCGGCGGAGTGTTTATTACTGAAATATCCTTAATTCCTGATAATGACATATAGAGTGTTCTTGGAATAGGTGTTGCAGACATTGAAATTATATCAATATTTTCTCTGAATTCTTTTAATTTTTCTTTATGCCTTACACCAAATCTGTGTTCTTCATCAATAACAAGTAACCCCAAATCTTTGAAAATAACTTTGTCCTGTAAAAGAGCATGGGTAGCAATTACTACATCACATTTACCCGTTGCAAGATTTTTTAACGTTTCATTCCTTTGTTTTGTACTTCTGAAACGGCAAAGAAGTTCAACATCAATACCAAAAGGTTTAAATCTGTCATTAATTGTTTGGTAATGCTGAAGTGCAAGGACTGTTGTCGGAACAATTACGGCAACCTGTTTCAGTGACGTTACCGCTTTAAACATAGCCCGCATTGCAACCTCGGTTTTGCCAAAGCCGACATCACCACATATAAGCCGGTCCATAGGGTTAGAGCCTTCCATGTCTTCTTTTATCTGGTTAATTGCTTTTAACTGATCGGGAGTTTCAATATATTCAAAAGAATCCTCCATCTCCAGCTGAAGCGGGCTATCGGGTGCAAACTCAATACCTTTCTGCATTTTTCTTCTTGCATATAAACGAAGTAAATCATAGGCTATTGTTTCAACCGCCTTTTTAACCTTTTGTTTTACTCCTTCCCAGTCAGAACCTCCCATTCGTGAAAGTTTTGGTTTAATCTGCCCCGAACCTCTGTAACGGCACAGCATGTTTATTTGCTCTGCCGGAATGTGAAGTTTATCGGAATTTGCATATTCTATTGTTAAATAATCTTTCAGTTGTCCGTCAAACTCTTGTTTTGTAAGCCCTTTATATATTCCGACACCGTGAATTGAATGAACTACATATTCTCCTTCCCGAATATCGTTAATATTTTCAATATATTCTGCCTTTTCTTTGTAATGCCTTTTTCTGTTTGACGGAATATCTTTTTGACGTTTGTTAAAAAGTTCCCTGTCTGTAATCAAAAGGATTTTTGCTTCGGGAATTATTGTACCCTGAGAAGTTATATTTTTAATAAAATTAAGTTCAAAAATTTCATAGGAGGATAAAACTTCTTTTATTCTTTCCTGAAAGTCTGTTGCGATTGTAATTTGATAATCTTTATGCTCTTTGATAAAAGCTGCCGCCAAATCCATATTTGCATCAAAAATCTGAATATTACGCGAATCAATATCAATAATTTCATTATTTTCATCAGATAAAAAGTTGTTCATATAAACTTTTTGGAATCCGGCAAGCTTTTTCGTCATTTCTTCCAAGGAAAAATGGTTAGATTCTTTTAATAGACAAATTTGTTCTGTTTTTAATGCTTCATTATACTGGTTATCAAAAGTTTCTGAAATTAATCCGTATTTTGATGTTATTTCTGCCTGTTCATCAAATACAACGATATAGTCTTTTAAATAATCAAAAATACTGACTAAATTATTATTAAAATACGATTGATATACATTTATTCCTTCAAAATATCCTTCTGTTTCAAGAGAGGGGGGTAAATTCTTGGGTAAATTTTCGGGAAAATTATTGGACAAATTTTGTGGTAATACAAATTTATACATTGGTTTTATATCGACATTTACCACTTTTTCTATAGATTTTTGAGTTTCGTTATTAAAATATCTTATATCAACAATTTCATCTCCCCAAAATTCAATTCTCACAGGATTTTCGTCAAGAGAATAAATATCTGCTATATCACCCCGGATTGAAAATTCTCCTATGTCCGACACCATAGTTGAACGTTTGTAACCTAATTTTATGAGTTTTGACAGAAGTTCTTTTTGCTCAATACTGTCACCGATTTTTAAGTTTAACGAGTTTGTTTCAAAAAAATCTTTATTCGGAAACTTTTCTAATAGCGATTTGACAGGCGATATAATTATTTCCGGCAGATTAAACAGAACAGAGATTTGTTTTTGATAATCATATAAATTAGCATTTATTGTTTCATAAGGCGAAATATTCTGATACGGAAACGTTTTTACTTCAAGTTCAAATAATCTTTCCAAATCAACGGAATATCTCAGAGCATTCTGCTCGGTAGAAGTTATAAAAAGAATTTTTTTGTTTGAAAGTTTGCGGATATATTTTAGCAGCAAAAGGCGAGAGAAAGTTGTTAAACCTGTAAGTGTAAAACTTTTACCGTGTTTAATATTACTTGCAAACCTGTCAAAAAAACTGCTTGTTTCTAATCTCATAAGAGATATTATAGCACGAGTTCCGGTTGTTGTCAGACAACAACTGAGCTATGAAACTTCTTGGCACATTCATCTGATATACCATTAATATATTACATATATAATATTATAATAAAATAGTGAGTTTCTGAAGAAAGGAAAAAACATGAAAAAATTTATGACCTTTGCAGTTGCATTGACTGTTATTACAATTTTTACCCCGGAAGCAATGGCAAATTATAACATTTCAACCGCTAAAACAGATTCTCAATATAATTACGATAGTGCAGAATATGTATCCGCCACAACAAATATTGCAGCACACCCTAAAAGAAAACAATCCAGTACAAGACTTTATGAACCCGGCGACATTAATATTATGTAAAAAACTAAAAAAGGATGATTTTTAATCATCCTTTTTTATATTTATACATTTCCTTCATTAGGACTTTCGTACGGGATTCCCATTTCTTTAAGAGCACCGATGAATCGTTCAGCACATGAGTACTGAACTTCAGGCGGAACAACACGCAATATTTCAACAGTCTTGGATATAATAGGATCTTTATCATACCATCTGGCACCATTTACCGGTTTTACAAGGTCATAAAATCTGTCTAATGCTTCTTTGGAGACCTTTTCTTCCAGCTTATCCAAAAAAACAACAGCATGCTCTCTCAGTTCATCCTGATAATTTTTTAAAAGTTCAATAACTTCCAGTAATTTAGGGTCGTGGTCATACCATCTTTTGTACGCAGCCATTATAATATCCCCCTTATATCTACCATACCGCTATTTTGTATAGTATTATCCGTATCATTAAATCGTTTTATCTTTGCACCCAAATTTGAGAGCTTATGTTCAAAAGCTTCATAACCTCTGTCAACGTGATGTAATTTTTCAACAATAGTTTCACCGTTTGCCATAAGCCCTGCGATAACAAGAGCCGCACCGGCCCTCAGGTCGCTTGCCACTACGGTAGCACCGGTCAGATTTTTAACCCCTTTAATAATTGCATGATTTCTGTCCTGATGAATATCTGCACCCATTCTTCTGAGATCGGGCACCTGCATAAACCTGTTTTCGTACAAGCTTTCTGTAATTATTCCGACACCGTTTGCGGTTGTTAATAATGTCATTGCAATTGCCTGCAAATCTGTCGGGAATCCGGGATATGGCTGTGTTACGAAGTTTATAGAGTTTAATTTATTTCTGCAGCTTACTTCGATAGTGGTTGGTTCGACAAGTTTAATACTTGCTCCCATTTTTATCAGTTTATCATTGAAGAATGTAAGGTGTGCAGGATAAACATTTTTTATAATAGCTTTTCCTCTTGTTGCTACTACGGCAGCCATATAAGTCCCTGCTTCAATTCTGTCCGGAATTGTAGTATATTCAGCCGGATGTAAATGTTCCTGTTTAACTCCGTTTATAACAATTTCAGAGGTTCCTGCTCCTGAGATATCCGCTCCGAGGGTATTTAAAAAGTTGGCTAAATCTATAATTTCAGGTTCCTGAGCTGCGTTTTGGATTCTGGTTGAGCCCTCCGCTGTAACAGCAGCCAACATAAGATTTTCTGTAGCACCTACAGACGGAATATCAAGATATATATCTGTTCCAATCAGCTTTGATGCTTTAGCATGCACATAACCGTTTTCTATTTTAATTTTTGCACCCAGAGCTTCAAGACCTTTAATGTGGAAGTCAACCCTTCTTTCACCGATAGCACATCCGCCCGGAAGAGCAACAATAGCTTCACGGCATCTTGACATCAAAGCTCCGAGAATTATAAAAGAAGCTCTCATTTTGCTTACAAGTTCATATTTTGCGGTTATGGAAGTTATTGAATCCGCATCAACAACAACCGATTTTTCATCTTTGTTATATATATACTTTGCACCCAAATCGGAAAGCACGTTAAGCATTATATCAACATCTGTCAGCTGCGGAACATTGTATATTTTGGTTGAACCTTTTACAAGTATGGTAGCGGCAAGCAACTTCAGAACGGCATTTTTTGCACCGCCTATTGATACTTCTCCCTTTAACGATTCGCCACCTATTATTTTAAACTTCTCAGCCAAAATCTCCTCCGATTCTATCTCAATAATACTATTAATAATAACTCTTGTAAAGTACTGAAAAATAAAATTCTAAACATAAAAATGATATTGATAATAAAGTCTTATATATATAACATCCCAAATGTTTGTGATATTATATAGTCAAAGATTTTACAAAAGAGGGAATACTATGACAGAAACTTTAGAAGAAAAAATAAAAATTGAAGATTTACCTACCGTATATGATGCAAAATCAACGGAAGAGAAAATGTATAAGTTTTGGGAGAACGGAGAGTATTTTAAAGCAAATGCAAAATCAAATAAACCTCCGTTTACAATAGTTATTCCCCCGCCAAACGTTACGGGTGTTCTTCACATGGGGCACGCTCTTGATGAAACCCTGCAGGATATCTTAACCCGTTATCACAGAATGAGCGGATATGAAGCACTGTGGATTCCGGGAACAGACCATGCCGGTCTTGCAACACAAAACGTTGTTGAAAAACAGCTTGCAAAAGAAGGTTTGTCACGTCACGATTTGGGCAGAGAAAAGTTTCTTGAAAAAACCTGGGAATGGACTAATGAACATAAAAGCAGAATCTTAGACCAGATGAAAAAACTCGGAGCTTCTTTTGACCGTTCAAGGGAAAGATTTACTTTTGACGAAGGCTGTTCGGAAGCCGTTAAAGAAGTTTTTGTTACTTTGTATAATAAAGGCTTGATTTATAAAGGCGCATACATAGTAAACTGGTGTCCCCGTTGTCAGTCAGCTATTTCTGACATTGAAACCGAGTACGAAACAGAACAGGGACATTTATGGGAAATATCATATCCGCTGGTTAACGAACCCGGTGCTATTATTGTTGATACAACACGTCCTGAAACAATGTTTGGTGACGTTGCTATTGCTGTTCATCCGAGCGATAAAAAGTATTCGGAACTTATCGGCAAAAAAGTTTTAATTCCTCTTACAAACAGAGTTATTCCGATTATTGCAGACGAATATGTTGATAAATCATTCGGTACAGGTGCGGTTAAAATCACTCCTGCGCACGATCCGAATGACTTTGAAGTAGGAAACAGACACGGCTTTAAACCAATCTGGGTTATTGACGAAGGGGGTAAATTAAAACAGTGTGCAGAAGTACCTCCGGAATATTGGGGTTTAGACAGATATGAGGCAAGAAAGAAAATTGTAGAAATGCTTTCTTACAATAACTTCCTGCTCCGTGTAAAAGACCACGAACACAACGTCGGTAAGTGTCAGAGATGTAACACAACAATTGAACCGCTTTTATCGGAACAATGGTTTGTAAAAATGGCACCGCTGGCTAAAGAAGCGATTGCTGCTGTTAAAGACGGAAGGATTAATTTTATTCCCGACCGATGGACTAAGAACTATTTAGGATGGATGGAAAATATCCGTGACTGGTGTATTTCACGTCAAATCTGGTGGGGACATCAAATTCCGGCTTATTATCATAAACAGACCGGAGAAATGGTTGTTGCTAAAGAAAATCCTGATCCGAATAATTATGTTCAGGAATCCGATTGTCTTGATACCTGGTTTTCGTCAGGTTTGTGGCCGTTTTCAACTATGGGCTTCCCAAATTCGGAAACAGATGATTTTAAAAAGTTTTACCCGACATCAGTTCTTGTAACAGGGTTTGATATTATTTTCTTCTGGGTTGCAAGAATGATTACAATGGGATTGGAGTTTACAGGCAAAGCTCCGTTTAAAGATGTTTATATCCACGGTTTAATACGTGACGAAAAAGGTCAAAAGATGTCAAAATCTAAAGGGAACACGATTGATCCTGTTGAGATTATTGATAAATACGGCTGTGATGCTTTAAGATTCACAATGACTTCACTTTGTACATACGGCGGTCAGGATATTAAAATCTCGGATGAAAGATTTGAATACGGCAGAAACTTTGCTAACAAACTATGGAATGCATCAAGATTTGTATTAATGAACCTTGAAGGTGTTGACGACAAACCAATCGATAAGAGTAAATTAACATTAGTTGATAAGTGGATTTTGAACCAGCTTAATGAAACTGCAAAACTTGTTAACGAAAATATGAAGGAATACAGAATCGGTGAAATTGCTCACGTTCTTTATGACTTCTTCCGCAGTGAATACTGTGACTGGTATGTTGAGATTGCCAAAATTCAATTGCAGGATTCTGAACTTAAACTCAATACCCAAAGGGTTCTCAGATACGTTCTTGATATGTCGCTCAGAATGCTTCACCCGATTATGCCGCATATTACCGAATATGTATGGCAGCTTATGCCGGGGGCAAAGGAAACATCTGCATTAATAATTGCTGAGTATCCGACATATAAAGAAGATTTATCATATCCTGTTGAGGCTGAAGAAATGAAGCTTGTATTTGACACGATTACATCACTTCGTAACGTAAGACAAAGCTTCAACATTTCAACTTCCGCAACTGTTGACGTTGAAATACGTTCAGAAGGCAGAGAAAAAGAAATCTTTAAAGCCATTGAAAGTTATATTCACAGACTTGCTAAGGTTAATAACATCTCTTATGCGGAACTTGATGCTCCTGTTCCTCCAAAGAGCGCAACAGCGGTTGTTTCAACTTCAAAACTTATTGTTCCGCTTGCAGACTTAATTGATTTGGATGCTGAAATCAAGCGTCAGGAAAAGAAGTTAGAAAAGCTTACAAACGAGAAAAACGGACTTTTGGGCAGAATGAAAAATGAAAAATTTGTTGCTAATGCACCTAAGGAACTCGTTGAGCAAACAAACGCAAGAATAGATGAAATAACCGCTCAGGAAGATGTTATTAAAGACCTGATTGAATCATTAAAATAAAAAACAATGAAAACGGAAAGCATAAAAAAATATACGGTACAATTATACCGACGGTGTTCTTTAAGAAAGGATACACCGCCGATATTAAAAACCTTGTATACAGACCGTAAAGGAAGTCTAACCGAATTAAAGCAAAGATTCGGCGAAGACGAGGTACAAAAAAATATTTATTTAGGTAAAATAAAAACACTTTCCGGAGATTCATATCAGACTACAAGTGACGGTATTGAAGACATTAAAGTATTTTACAAAAGACAAAATCCTTTTCAGTTGATACAAAGTGTTTTATTTGGTATTTTTTCAAAACTATATTAAAAAACCAACCCACTAATATATTTACCAATACCGTATAGTATGTTATAATTATTCAGTATTCCGGAAAGGGGTTAACAATATTGGGCTTCTTCGAAAGTTTGAAAAAGTATAAATCCCAACTTGATGCTGTAGATTCGTCAGTGTTCTACGGCAGTAAAACCTTGCTTGAAGTTTATGAACGAAATGCAAAACTTGAAGCAGAGATTGAACAACGCACAAAAGAGCTTGACCGTGCAAACAAACAAATGCTTACATTACAGCATATTTGGAACATGATGAACTCATCAGAACCCTTATCCAGTGTACTTAATGCCATAGTTAACAGTTTGCAGGGCGAATTGGGTTATGTTTACAGTTTTATTATAAAACCTCAAATAAAGGATGAAGAAAGCTATATTCAGGTTGCCGCATCATCAAGACAGGATTTGTCAGACAAATTTGCAAGATATTTTAATTGCAAACTATCTGACTATAAAATGGTTTATCCGCAAATAGAAGAATTAAAAAATGCGGTCATAAACAACAATATATACCAATCTTCAAATGTTATGGACTTAATCAGCGGTCTGATTCCGGATTTAAACAAAGAGCGGCTGGAAAAATTTTTCCAGGATGCCAATATGAAATCATACATTCTTGTTCCGCTTGTTTCAAAAGATATTCATTTCGGTTCTCTTATAGTTTTTTCTTCAAGAGAAAATATCAGCAGCAGTGAATTAAACTTTTTAGGGTTATTTGCCAAACAAATAGAGCTTGCAATAACTATTGCCGACTTATTTCAGGCAGTTAAGGAACAGGCTGTTACGGACAGCATGACCGGACTGTTTAACAGAAGATATTTTGAAGAATTTATAAAAAAAGAAGCTATTCGTGCCGAACGTCAAAATCAGCATTTTACCGTAATAGGTTTGGATTTGGATCACCTTAAACAAATTAACGATGTTTACGGTCACAATTATGGTGATATTGCAATTAAAGCAATTGCTGAAGTTTTGAAAAACAATGCACGTTCTATTGATATTGCAGCAAGAATGGGCGGAGAAGAATTTAATCTTATATTGCCGGGTGTCGATTCTGCAGGCGGACTTGTAGCCGCAGAACGTATCAGAAAAGCCATTGAGGGTGTTATGCTTGAAAAAATCGGGCATATTACTGCTAGTGTGGGTGTGGCAACTTATCTTGAGCATACTGATGATTTAGATGAGCTTTTGGAATTAACCGACCAGGCTATGTATGAATCAAAAAGACAAGGCAGAAACAGGGTAACTCTGGCAAAACCGGCAAAAGAAACATCATGGCAGGATATTGCAATAAAAACCTACATTGATATTCTTACAAAACACAGAATTCCGGTTGATGAAACTACATCCAAGCTTTTAACCCAAAAGTTAAAAGAAATGAACTTTAATAATGAAAAACTCTATCAGGTTGCAGATGCACTTATATCTACATATAACCCCGACCATCATGACGGAAGTGTAAAACAAAAAGTTCTGCTTGCAACATTGCTAGCCAAACGTTTTGATTTATCAAAAGAAAGTATTGATAAGCTAAAAATTGCAGTATTACTGTACGATATCGGAAACACAATGCTTCCTAAAGAGCTGCTGAATAAAAAAGAACCGTTAAGTGACGAAGACAAAGAATCTATTAAAAAGCATCCCGTAATTGCAGCAAGAGAAATTTTAAAACCGATTTCCAATATAACCGATATTATTCCGATTATTGAAAAACACCATGAAAACTGGAACGGAACGGGATATCCGAATAATCTTGCAAAAGATGAAATTCCGCTTGAATCCCAAATAATACTTATTATTGATTCGTATTTTGCACTTCTTGAAAAACGTCCATATCGGGATGCAAAAACAAAAGAAGCCGCTATCAAAATTATAACTGGAGAAATTAACGGAAAGTGGAGTGAAAAACTCGCTCACGAATTTATTTCAATAGTTAAAAATGATTTGGACTAATTTATTCAACATCCTGCGGAGATGTTAAGAACCCTTGTTTAAAAGGGACTTCTTCGTCCACAAAACCTGTTCTGACTATATTTCTGCCAAACTTTTTTTCAAGAATATCCAGACTTTTTCCCAGTTTAGCATTCTTTTCCCGTTTCTCTCCGTCATCAAATAATATCAACTGCTCTTTTGAAGAATGGTTAAAATTTTCAAATACAACTCCGATACTGCGATAGAGTGTACCTTGAGAATAGATTCTGTTTAATATTTCAAATGCAACTTTTGATATATCAAATTCAAAATCCAGAGGAAAATCCAAATCTTCCTTATCGTAATATGAACGGAAGTCCTTGGTTTTAAGCAATACTCCTATCGTCGAGCATTTGCAATCTATCTTTCTTAGTCTTTTGCAACAACTGTGGACGTGAATAGAAAGTTCGTTTTTTAAATAATTAATATCGGAAGAAAATTCAGGAAATGATTTTGAATCACTTATTGACTTAGGGAGTTCAACTTCTGATGAAATAGGTGATATCATAATCCCCAAAAGCTCTGCTTTGGTTGTAAGCCCGTTTTTGCCAAACCGTTTTTTAATCCATTCATCATCTTTTTGGGTAAAATCATAGGCAGTTCTTACTCCATATCCCTTCAATTTCACACCCAATCTTCTGCCTATTCCCCAGACTTCATCTATTTCTGTTTTCTTTAAAAGTGGTATCCTTGTTTGTTTTCCGGCAAGAGCAACTCTTGTTTCGGAATTTTTTGCCTTATCTGAAGCCAGTTTCGACAATGTTTTGGAACTGCTTATACCAATGGTCACCGGAATCCCTACTTCGTCCCAAACTTTTTTTTGAAGGTAACATCCCAGATTGTAATAATTCTTTTTATACAGTTTTGTAAGTCCGGTAAAATCTACAAATGCTTCATCAATTGAATAAATCTGAACATTAGGACTAAACTCTTTGAGTATTGTCATAACTGATTTTGATATTTTTGAATATGCATAATGATTTACGGTAACATAGATACACCCGGGGTATTTTTCCACAGCCTGAAAAAGAGGAATACCCATGGGAACACCCATAGCTTTTGCTTCTCTTGAACGTGCGATAACACATCCCCTTTCCCCCGAAACAACACTTACGGGCAATCCGTTCAGTTCGGGATTAAGTTTTCTTTCGCAAGAAACGAAAAAACTGTCACAATCTACTAATGCTATGTATTTCTGATTTGTCATAAGTTATATCAATATTAATTATATCAAATATTATTGTAATGGTTTAGCAAAATTTTTTATTTACATGTTTTAGAAAAATAAAAGGAGCCTTTTATGAATGAATTTATTAATGAAATAGCAGATTTATCAAGACAAATATATGATTACGGAAGAAACAATGACAAAGAAGTAATTGCAGCTAATGCAAATTATTATGAAAGAGCCGTTCAAAGCCCATCGGTTGCCCGTCTTGTGTATAAAGATACTTTTCATAAATGTGATAAAGAATATCAGCAATTGGTAAGAGAAGGAAAAGAAACTTTATCCGAATTTACAGCAAAAACCTTTAAAGCAACTCAAAATGCACTGTTGGCAACGAATGATGAACCGGCTGCATCCGCATACGAATCCTTTGTAAATGTCGTTGACCGCATTTATAAGAATTCTGAATGGATCAGAGAATTCAGTGTAGATACAAACAGAATTATATTAGATAAGGTTAAAGGTAAAGCCGGGCTTTTGCATAAATTTAAAGTCGGTATGTTTATGAAAAAACATGGAATAAAAAGCTTCTTTAAGTAATAATTTGCCAAAATAAAAAACAAAAAAGAATTAAAAAGTATTTTCTATTTTCTTTTCTTTCAGATTATAAACTTTTTTCTCCGGCAGGATTTCCATAAGCAGCCCCTCTTTATAACGGGCAACGTACCATTTATGGTATTTTAATGCACGATTAATGTCAGTCGTCTGGAATTTAACTTCTTTTTTACCGCCCTTAATTTCAACCATTCTGTACAGAGCTTCGATTTGTTCTCCCGTATCTATATTTAGCATACACACTGCCCTCTAATTTATATCAGCCGGAACTTTATTTGATTTTAAAAGTTCAATTAACGGTTCAAGAAAACTCTCTTCATCCTGCTGCTGATTAACTAATGAAATATAAGATATCTCTGCAAGCTCTTTGCAAACTTCAGAAACTTTATATTTTCCGATTTTTGCGGAAGTTGCATATCTTGCAACCGCATATCTGAGTTCATTAATATCATTATATGAAAATTTATCCAATATGCCTTCGACTTCATTAATTGCATCAGAATCATACATTATTCCTTTATATAAGGACGGTATGGAATATTCTAAGCCGCCGCCTACACAATCGTGGTTTCTGATTTCTATAAAATTCCTTAGACGCACTTCGGGGAAATAAAGATTTGAATGAAGTTTCCAGTCTTCTATTGTCGGTTCAAACCCTTCATATCCTTTTTCCATATACTGTTTAAATGTTAATCTTCCGTTTATACATACCGTTCTTTGTTCGCGGGATATAAATATCATTGGAGTATCAAGAAGTGTATCTACATAATCTTTAAACTCCATGTCTTTGTTAAAATCTGTTGCAAATCCGCACCTTTCATTATCCGTATTGAGCCACGCAAGAGCCCTGAAAGATTTATATCCCGTATCGACACCGCCTCTGATTTTTGAATTTGCATACATTGCCGTAACAAAAGGCATCATAAGATTTGCCAAACGGAATTTTTTCATTGCGTCATACTCGGAAGAAAAATCTATTCCCACCTGAATACCGGCTGTTTCTCTCATCATTACGTCAGATAAAATTCCCCACAAATAATTAGCCATAACGGCATACCTTTGTTTTGGAATAAGTTTAATATTTCTGTATGTTGTTTTTGGAGAAACTCCTTTATTTAAAAGGCAAATGCCAAATTCCTCCATTATCGGAGCAATTGCTTTGTCAATATTTTCAATTTTTTTCTTTATTTCAAATACTGATTTTTGCGGCTCAAGGCTGAGTTCAAACTGACAGCCCGGTTCAAGTGTAATTGTATCGTGAAGTTTTTTTAGCCCGATAATTTCGGTATTATCAAGAATATAATCCCAATTATCCTCTTTTGCAATTTCTCTCAGCAATTCGCACATACCGTAATCACCATAGTATGAAATCGTTTCGCCTGTTGATTTATCGATGGGTATGCGTTCATATTCCATACCGATTTTCTGAGAGTTTTTACATCCGAGCAAAAATTCTTCTAATAACTGGCTGTATTCTAAATGATTTTCCGGCTTTAACTGACAATAATTCACAATGTACTCCTTATAAAATTATACTACACACAACATATTATTAATATATTCTTCTCAATAACTTTTAACATTTACCTGTTTGTACTATTATGAAATTCATGACGGACTATTTACAAAGAGCAAAATATTTTAAAACAAAAAAAAGACTCGGACAAAACTTTCTCATTAACGGAGAAGTAATTCAGGATATCATTGAAAATGCAAAAATCACAAAAGAAGATACCATAATTGAAATAGGTCCCGGTGTCGGCTTTGTTACCGAGCAGCTGGTTAAATATGCAAAAAAAGTTATTGCAATTGAACTGGATGAAGAAGCAATTAAAGAGCTTGAAAAGATTGAATGTAATAATTTGGAAATCATACATAACGATATTCTAAAAACAGATTTATCAGAACTAAGTGAAGATAAGGTAAAAGTTGTAGCAAATATTCCTTATTATATAACTTCACCCATCATCGCACACCTGTTGGGCGAGATTGATGATTTAAACAATAAAAACAGAACTAAAATCAAAGACATAATTTTAATGGTTCAGGAGGAAGTTGCAAGAAGAATTGTTGCTAACGAAAACAGCTCTTCCAAGCAATATGGTCTGCTGACAATACTTTCTCAATTTTGGGCAGATTGTAAAATCATAAGAACAGTTGGCAGAAAATCTTTTTATCCGGCACCTAAAGTCAATTCGGCACTTGTTAATTTAAAAGTACTGGATTCTCCCCGTTTGAAACTTTCAGACTATACACATTTCCGAAAAACAATTAAAGCAGCCTTTTCACAAAGAAGAAAGACTTTAAAAAACTGTCTTGTAAGCTCCGGATTTAACAAAGAAACCGTACTAAAAACTATTCAAAAACTGGGAGTTGATGAGAATATAAGAGGTGAAAAACTTTCAGTAGAACAGTTCGGCAAATTATCCGAAACTCTGCTTGAGTTTGAATAAATATAAACTAAATAGTCTTAGTGTTAATTATGTGGTAAAATGTTCCTATGAAATTGTTTAAACGTGTATTCAAAAAATCAATTGATAAATTTTCGAAATTTAATAAAAGAAGAAAAGCCTATGTTATTGCAATTCTTTTTGTTGCTTTCGGAATGTTATGGGCATTTATATCAGCAGGAATTATTACGGGTAATTTTAACCGTGCCCAGTTAAATAATACACAAGACCAGCAGAAAGTAGATGCTAACGGCATAATTATTACGGAAACAAAAGAAGGTAAAAAATATTTTGAGATATACGGCGAAATCGGTCATTACAGTAACGACCACAGCGTTGCAACTCTCTACAACGTAATAGGTAATTTTTATCAGAATAATGAAGTTTCTATGAGTTTTCAGTCATCAAAAGGAACTTATGATGAAAAAACGGGTATTATCACTCTTTTTGATAATACATATATTGTCTTAAAAGACGGTATTTCTCTTGAGACAGACAAATTAACATGGTACGGCAGTGATAAAGAAACTGTTGCAGAAGGTCATGTTATCATAAGAAAAGATAAAGAAATGAAATCCACCGCCGACAAGTGTATAATTGGTGCAGGATATCAAAACTTTAAAATTCTGGGAACAACTCAGACAAAAATCTGGGGACACAAAAAGTAACAAAACCAAAATATGAAAGGACAAAAATGAAAAAGTTTTTAATAATTTTAATGCTTATGTTAACCGGCATCGGGGTTATTGCTTCTGATTTAGTTATAGAATCAAAAACCCAGACATTTTCGGATTCGGAACGTAAGATTAAACTTGATGGCGGTGTAAAAGTTCAGCTGAATAACCTTACTGTACACAGCGACACTGCGGATGTTTCAGTAAGAAGAAATAACAAGCTTGATACTGCTACTTTTTACGACAAACCCTATGCGGTAGAATATACCGGCAACAAAAAAAGAGAAGTAAAATCAAATATTTTGCAGGTATCATTAATTAACAAAGTTGTTCGTGCCGAAGGCGAAACACAGTCAGTAATTACCGAAGGTGATACTCCGATAATTATCATAAATGCAGATGTCCAGGAATACGATACAAACAGTCATATAATGGTTGCAACCGGTTCAGTTACGATGAAGTATAAAGACATTAATACTTTTTCAGACAAAGCGGTTATAATCACAAATGAAAGCGGCGATGTCAAAAAAATTGATTTGCTGGGAAATGCAAAAGTTAAACAAGACCAAAATGAATCAGAAGGACACCACTTTGTGTACAATCCGATAACTGAGGAAATGAGTGTTGAAGGTCATACAAAATCAATAGCTATGTCAGATGACGGTAAAAAACTTACCATTCACTCTGATTATCAACAATATAACAAAAAACAAAATTCTTATGTCGGCAGCGGACACGTTAAAATATGGTATGACGATTATTATGCACAGGGACCTAAAGTTAATGTATTCCCTGATGCAAAAACAAACAAACCAAATGAAGTATATTTCATCGGTCGTTCAAAAATCATACAACAGGAAAAAGATATTATTGCTGACAAAATTAAAATGACAATGGATCCTAAAGACTTTGTTGCGGAAGGAAATGTAAAAACAATTATTCATAATGTTGACACGAAAGACGGTGATTTATAATGTCCGAAAAAATAGATAAAGCAATGCAGCTTTTTGGTGAAAAAAAATATAAGGAAGCAATTGATGCTTTCAGTTCGGTGCTTGAAACAGAACCGGACAATGCTGATGTATATAATAATATGGGTGTTGCTTATTCTTGCACGGGAGATTTTGAACATTCCGAAAAGTGTTATATAAGAGCAATAGAGCTTGATCCCGAGCTTGCTCAGGCATATATTAATTTATCTGATTTATACTATAAAGCAGGAGATTTGGCTTCGGCTGTCGGAACATTACAGAGGGGAAGTTATGAACTGCAGGACAACCTGGCAATTGCACATCTTTTGGCAAGAGTTTATATAGAAGACCAAAGATGGGATGATGCAATAGATGAACTTGAAAGAGTACTGGACGGCGAACCGGAAAATTATGATGCATATTATGATTTGGGACATGTATATTTTGAATTGGGAGATTACGAGTCAGCAATAGATAATTTTGAAAATGTTTTGGCTTATGAGGAAAATCAAAATAACGAACTTTTGTATTATGCACTGGCACAGGCTTATGAAGCTAATAACCAAATAGATAAAGCTATTTCAAATTATTTAAAATCAATTGCTGTTAATGATAAATTTACACTTGCATACAAAAAAGCCGGCATTCTTTTCCTTGCAAGAAATGATTATGAAGATGCTATTGAATACTTTGAAAATTATCTTGAATTTGATATCCCCGATGAAGAAAAAGATAATATTCAAAAACTGATTGACCGTGTAAAAGCAAAAATATAAATACATTTTTTAATAGCAAAAAAATATTTTTTCAATTTTTAAAATAAACAGAAAGGTTTTAAAAATGCAAATTTATTCTGTTAATAATTCCCAAAATTTTAAGGGACTTGATTATAAAAATGTTTTAGCTAACGATAAAACAATTATTGAAAAGGAATTGCCAAAGTTAAAGCAGTTTGGAGAAAAATATGATATCAAACTGACTTCATCTTTTTATGAAGTTCCTGATTTCGCAGCTATTGATATATCGGTAAGACCGCTAAAATCAGCTCTCAGCTTATGGCAGCGAATATTCGGACCAGTCGGTAAAGCAAGTTTTAAGACTGGTGCAGAAAATAAAGAAAAAACTTTGTCCGATTCCGTAGAAAAAGCCATAGCCGATTATACCAACCAAAACAAATTAGGCGAACTGATTGATACGTTTGAATAATTAAGCAGAGGATTCTGAACCAATACTTTATAAATTCATTTTTTTAAATAGCAAAAATTTTTTTCACACTTTTTATATATATTAAAAGCAGAGATATTGTGATGAAAATAAATAACATTAGTTTATACAGAATACCTGTTTGTTATAATGACAAAATACAGAAAAATAACACAAACAGAATAAATATAAATTTCCAGGGTACACCGAGGGTTGATAAGAGCATGGTGCGGTTTTACGAAGCCAATCTTGAACGATTCCCGGTTACCGTAAAAAACTTTTTGGACAGCTTAGCTGACAAATTTAAGTTTACCCCTCTTGAAGCCCAAAAAGAAGCTTATATCAGGCTTGAAAAAGCTAAAACCATTCAGGATGTATTGAATGATTTTCCGCAGGAAACATTATTTGATAATTTAAAACAATTACAGGATACAAAAGCTGCAGTCGGGTTACTTGCAATATACAGAGAATTTAAAGATTTATATGAAAACGGTATCCTGAAAAGCGGTGAAGATTTATCTGTTTATCTTCTTAAAAAGATATTCCTTGAAGCAAAAACTCTGGATGAAATAAATAATGATATTGACAAAGACTTAAACGAGGATATCAGGACTGAATTTAAACGCAGATACCATGACAATGAATATATTTTAAGTTCTACCCTTAAATCACTGGGAATTAAACGGCCTGATACAGAATATCAAAACTCTCTCCGATTTACACGAGAAGGCTATTCTGACGATTTTGGCATAAAGATTTCACAAGGACAACTCAAATATTGGAACTCTTTAACTGATGAACAAAAATTTGATATTTTGTCAAAACGATGCGAAGGTCGTGACAACTGGTGGAACAATTTAACTTATGACGAAAAACTTGAACTCGCTGCCGGTGTTGATTCTGAAGATGACCTTTACAAGAACTACAAAAGATTTGTAAGAGCAGGAAAAAAAGAAATCAGAGAAGGAAAATTTGAACAAACACTTGAAAGACCTGCAAAAAAAATCAAAATAGGAAATGCTAATTTAAAAGACAAAGATGTTTTTAATTTATGGTTCAGAAAAAATATAGAAAAATTTTATTCTTTGTTATCGGAAGCAGATAAAGATTCCGTACATATAAAACGTGTCAGAAAACTTGTACTCAGATGGCAGGAAATGACACCCGAAGAAAGAACCGAACTCATCAGTAAGATGAGGGAAGGTCGTGAGCCTTTAAGATATGCAATGATTGATACCTGGAATCATTCAAGAGTTTTAATAAGAGAATTGTCAGATTATTTAAAAGCACAGCAGATTTTGAAACCTATAGATATGCTGTATGACACTCAGGAATTTAGTGAATTTCAATCTAAAGTCATGACTGAATTTTGGGCTGCACACAAGGATTTAGCCGAAGAATTCGGGAAAAATCTCAGATGGGCAATCTCAAGAGTTGAAACATCAATTCAGAGAGGGCAGTTTGAAGATTTAAAACAAGAGATAATGCGTGACAGAGCTTATCGGATTAAAATGCTTAACTGGGAAAAAGCAGCAGAAGAAAAAAAAGCCAAAGATGCTGAAATCGCCAAAGCAAAAGAAACTGAGATTGTTGAAACAAAAGAAACAATAAAAACAAAAGAGCCAAAAGCTCCGGAAACAAATTATAAAGAAGAATTCAGAAAAGAATACAGGCTTAAATATAACAAAAACAATTATTTACCGGAATCATATATAGATGATATTATTGATATGATGCTTGAAGATTTACCTCAGAGAACAATAGAAAAATTGATAAAAGCATACAAATCCGGCTCAAATATACCGGAAGAACTACTGAATGAAATAGAAGAAAAAGGCAGTAAACAGCTTATTTCAGCAAAAATAATCAGAAACCAAAGAGCATTAGAGGCTGCGATTTCTAATGAACTGTGTTCAAAAGGTGCAAATCCTATATTCTTCGGAATGGATTCAATGTCTGTTAATAGTGCATACCTGAAACGCATGAAAGATAACCTGCCAAGAAAAAAAACACCTGATCCGCAGCGTGTCAAAAGATTGTATAACGAATATAAAAAAGATTTAACCGACAAAGAATTAAAGGATATCGTAAACCATTTCTTTATTTTAAAAACCGATGATAATCTTGAAGAAAATGAAAAAATCATTGCAGATTATGTCTCATCATACGGAAAAACAGCCCTGATATTATTCTCTGATAAGAGTGCCTTCTCTAATGATGTAAAAATACAGTTTAATGACAAGTTCCTCAGACTTATGCCCAAAAAGATGAAAGAATTTTGTATTCCGGCATTAAGCAACGGAGATGAGGTTATAGCAGAACAATTAATTAAAGAGATTAGGGGAAAAATCGCAAGAAGATTTGATTTTTTACCTGATGATGTTTTAAATACATATACACAGGAAGTTGCACAAACCATAAGAAATTACAGAGCTTCTGATGTTTCAAACAAAGATGATTATTCAATACAAAGTTTTATGGAAAAAATGTGTAAAAAGAGAACAAAAAATGATTATGAATTTTCCTCCTCATTTATAAAAATTCCAAAAGAGATCATGCCTAAAAACAGCAAAATAACAGTATTAGCGGCTGAACAGGCTCTTGCTGATGAATTATACAGAATTACGGGAAATGAAATTGTATTCGGACTTGAATTTGAAGAACTTTGTAATGCTTATGAGATGTTTTCCTTTATTAAAAATGATACTATGATAATTGCTAATATAGACAAAACTTTGGAACTGAAGGCAAATATCAAACCAAATAAAAATAAGGTTAGTGCAAAATACCGAGAATATATAAAAGAACTTAAGGACAGAGAAGAAGATATTTTTGACGAATACTCAATCAAAGACAGTGAAGAACTTGTTTATGCCCTCAATCCCGATGCTGAAAATGAAGTAAGAGATAATTATATAAGAAATCGTATTAAAATGTATCAAATATTTAATACTTAAAAATACTTACATATTTTTTCTTTTTCGGATTATAGGTTGTTATTTTATAATTCTCAGGATTTACGATTATTTTTATTGAGTTGTTAATATCGGTTCTTAAAATTTTTGAATTTCTTAAGGTTTCAAGTGTATAAACCGAAGGGTGTCCGAACTTGTTTTCACCTGTCGAAATAATCGAGTATTCGGGATTAAGGTATTCTGCCATCTCTTTATTAACAACACCTGCCGCACCATGATGTCCGACTTTTAATACCGTTATATTTTGCGGTAATTTGGATTTTAGTTTATTAAATGTTTCAATTCCTGCATCACCTGTAAATAACATTTTAAATTTGCCATACTCAACCAAAGTAATTATTGAACTCTCATTATCCCCAACACCTGCGACATCACTTATCAGTTCGTTAGTAATTTTAAGCCCGCCGTTTTCATAAACAGTCTGACCGCTTTCAGCCTGTATAATATCGACTCCGTTTTCTTTAGAATTAATATAAATCTCTTTTGCTGCGCCTGAAGAATGATTGGTCGAATTTACAAAGATTTTTCCGACAGACATGCTCTTTATTAAATCTACCGCACCGCCCGAATGGTCGTTATCAAAATGTGTAATAATTATTGAATCAATATTTTTAATTCCCGTATCTTTAAAATATTTAAGCATAATTATCTCAGCCTGTGATTTGCCGCCATTATATCCGCTTTTTCCCGTATCAATCAATATGTATTTATTATCAGGTGTTTTAATCATAAATGCATCTGCATTTCCGACATCAAATGCTGTTATCTCAAGGTTTTTATTCGGAAATGAAATTGTTGAAAATATCAGAACAACCACTAAAAACGGCAACAAAAACTTCACGTATTTAAAGAATTTTTCACGAAATTCTTTACCTAATAAAAGAGTTATATTAATCAGAATCAAATAGTACAACACTATTTGAAATGCACTCGGATGAACGGTTTGCAGTGAAGAATTAGGAAGATTACCCCAAAAATCGGAGACATTTACCAAAATTGATATTAACGGATTTAAAACAAAATCAAAGCATTTACATATAAAATGAGAAATCGGAGCAATAATTGATAACAGAGAACTTATAAACCCTCCGAAACTTATTACTGAAAGAATCGGAACACTCATTATATTAGCAAAAACAGAATAAATGCTTATGTTATTAAAATAAAAAAGCTGAATCGGGATTACCCATAACTGAGCTATTACAGGAATACTGACAGTACCTGTTAACCAATTTAATATAGAGTTTTTGCTTTGTATTATATACGGTGTCGTTAATACAAGTCCAAAAGTTACAATAAAAGATAATTGAAAACCGACATCATTAATATACATTGGATTATAAATAAGCATAAGAACTGCCACAAATGAGAGCAGCGCAATATTATTTGCATCTCTGTCTATAAGTTTACCTATAAGTACAAACAATAACATCAGTGCAGCTCTCAAAACTGATGCACCCAACCCTGTCATAAACACATAAGCTGTGACTGCCAAAATACAAAAACCTATATTAAGTTTGAAAGGTACACGGAAAAAATTGAGAATTAAAAAGAAAAAAGAATATATAAAAGCGACATTCATACCGGAAGCTGCCAATATATGCAGCAATCCTGAATTTACAAAAGATTCTTTTATATTCTTGGGCGGAGAAACCGCATCGTCACCGAAAATAATTCCGCCTAATATCTCAAGATTAGGAGAACTCAGATAATTTGAATGAATATTGAGAATCTTTTCCCTGTAATTATTAATACTCTGCAAAAGTTTTTCCCGGTTTGCAGGTTTAGTATCAATTTTTGCATAGCAAGGCTCGTCTGAATCTCGCATTGAATACGGATTCCTGCCGTAAAATACAGCATAAGTGCTGAAGTTTTTAAGATAATTTCCGTAATCAAACTGAAACGGATTCCCGGCTTTAAACGGTGCAGACAACCTTCCCCGTATCATATATGAGTCATAAATATTAAACTTCTCTTTTGAACTTAATGACACCAGTATTTTTTCGTTACTGAAGTTTTTAACAGTTCCGTCATACTCAATTTTATTAACTCCAAAGAAAAACTGTACTTTGTCATTATCTTTCACCTGAGGAATTGACAGTATTTTACCGTAAATGACGGAATTTACCGGTGCCAGATTTAAAAGTTCATCAGTATTTTTGATTCTGAAAGATGTATTTGCAATTCCGAAATAAAAAATCAATGCCCAGATTAATATAATTTTTAACGGGAAATAATTTTTTATACAACTCAAAATTAATAATATCGTTAACAAAAATGCAAACAGAACAGTATGACCGCTTAATGCTCCGTATAGTGAAAAAATATAAATTCCTGCTGATACAAACATCACAAGATTTTTGTTTTGATAAATTTGCGAACAGATATCTCTCAACATAGAATAATTTTAGCATGACATAAATTGACTTTAAAATAATAGTAAGATAATAATATAAACAGGAGAACATATATGCAAACGAATGTCATTATTATAATAATCATTGCCTTTTTAACACTCAGTGCAATGTTTGGTGATACAAATACTTCTTTTTTCCCGGGTATTACAAAAATGAATATTATAATATACGGTATCTTCGGTATAATATTTTGTTATGGCTACGGTTATATTCCTAAAACAGAACAGGGAAGCAAATATAAGATATATTTCTTTATCGGATTTTTATCAATACTCATTGCAATACTTATATATGCATATATTCCGCCAATATTAAATGAAACAGAAAAAGAATACATGGTGCATTTTAATGACGGATATTCACTCTATCAAGACTCAAGATACGAAGAAGCACTCGAGGAATTAAGAAAAGCCGAAAACATCTATAAAGAAGACTCTGAATTATATATTTATAAAGCATACTGCTATAAACAATTAAAACAATATGATAAAGCTTCGGAAAATGCAAAAGAAGCATTAAAACATCCTGACAGTAAATCGATTTATAAAAAAGCCAATAATTTTAAACTTATAAATTTAAATAATGATATAAGTGCATATAATGTTATCGGTAAAGCTGCCATCAAAATGAAAAATTACGAGGAAGCAAAAAGTGCATACACTTATATAATTGAACATACAACATACAAATTTACTGATGCATTTTTATATCGGGGAATCTGTGAATATTATCTGAATCAAAAACAAGCTGCATTAGAAGATTTTGAAAAACAAACCAAAATAATTAACGATTATTTATATGAACAATCTACAACCGAGTATCCTGCTCAATATCCGCAATTTACTGAAAAAGACAGAGAAAATGTTATGGGTTGGATTAGAGCAACCGCCAGATTGTAAAACTATACTAATTCGGTTTTTTCAATTTCTTCAGTTGTAGTAAATTTAACTATATCGCCTTCCGCAATATCATTAAACTTAACAAATGAAAGACCGCATTCAAATCCTTGTGCAACTTCCTTAACGTCATCTTTGAAACGTTTAAGCTGGTCGATAGCACCTTTAAATATTTCAACACCGTCTCGGTAGATTGCTGCTGTATCGTTTCTGTTGATTTTACCCTCCGTAACATAGCAGCCTGCAATCTTCTGAGTCTTACCGATAGTGAAGATTTGTCTGATTTCGACTTCACCTGTCTGAACTTCTTTAACCTCAGGAGAAAGAAGTGAAATCATTGTATGTTCAATATCTTCTAAGATTTGATAAATAATATCGTATTTCTTGATTGTTACACCTTCTCTTTCGGCTGCTGCAAGGGCATTTGCATCTTCCTTAACAGTGAAGCCCAAGATTAATGCATTAGAAGCGGAAGCAAGCATGACATCTGCTTCTGATATATCACCGACACCAACGTGAATAATTTTGGTAACAATCTCTTTTGATTCAAACTGGGCAATAGCTTGTGATACAGCCTCTGCTGAACCGTGAGTGTTAGCTTTGATAATAAGATTGAGGTGCGGAACATCATCCTCAGCAGCACCGGCTTCTCTTCTCATGTGAGCCGGAAGCATTGCCTCTAAACGTCTGTCACGTTCTTTTTCTTTTCTCTTATCAACAATAGCTTTCATTTCTTTTTCGTTTTGAACAACTTCAAAATAATCGCCTGCATTCGGAACTTCCGTTAAACCTAAAATCTCAACAGGAGTTGAAGGTTCTGCCTTAACAATCCTTTCACCCGAGTCGGAAAGCAAAGCACGAACTCTGCCGCAAGCAGTTCCTACAACAACACAGTTACCGGCTCTTAATGTACCGTTTTGTACAAGCAGTGTTGCTACAGGACCTTTACCTTTATCTAAGTTTGCTTCAATAACAACACCTGATGCGTTAGCTTTCGGATTAGCCTTGAGGTCTTGAACTTCCGCAACAAGCAGGATATATTCTAATAATTCATCAATACCGTCACCCATCAAAGCTGAAACATTTACAGTAATTGTTTCACCACCCCATGCTTCAGGAACAAGTCCGTGTTCCGTTAATTGCTGAAGAACTCTGTCAGGATTTGCACCCGGCTTATCACACTTGTTAACGGCTACAATAATCGGAACATCTGCAGCTTTTGCGTGGTTTATTGCTTCAATAGTCTGAGGCATTATACCGTCATCTGCAGCAACAACAAGAATTGCAATATCCGTTGCTTTAGCACCTCTTGCACGCATTTCCGTAAATGCTTCGTGACCGGGGGTATCAACAAAAACGATTTTCTTTTCGTGCTTGTTATCAAGATAAACCGTATAAGCACCGATTGACTGTGTAATACCGCCGACTTCCGTTGCAACAATTTTGTGTTTTGAAGCACGAATACTGTCTAATAATGTTGTTTTACCGTGGTCAACGTGTCCCATAATTGAAACAACAGGAGCACGCTTTTTAAGAAGTTTTTTATCGACTTCGGTTAGAGCTTTTTGCTTCTGCTCTTTTTCCATTTCTTCTTCAATAAACGCATCAAAATCTTCTTCAAGAACTTCAAGCTCATATTCTGCACAGACTTTTTTGATTGTATCAACATCAATCAGCTGGTTGACTGTTGCCATAACACCTTGGAACATCAAAAACTTAACAATTTCAGCCGGTGTTTTCTGAATCTTATCGGCAAGCTCCTGAATTGTCATTGCCTGATTTACTACAAGCGATTTAACTTCTTCTACAGCTTCCTCTTTGTGAGTTTTCTTTTTGTGCTTCTGAGCGGCTGCTTTTTCAAGAGAAATCATTTCCTGATCTTCTTTTTTGGAATTATAGTCTTTATCCTTCTTTTTGCCGCCGTCATTACGTTTTTTTGAAGAAGGTCCGCCTTTTCCTTCATATATTTCCTGCGGAATAATTCTGCGTTCTATAAGTTTTTTATCTCCGGAAGGTTTGAACGGTTTTCTGTCACCTTTATCTTCCGGCTTTCCGTCACGGTTTTTGTTTTTGTCAGCTGCAGCAACATTATTTTGGCTCGGAGCTTTTCTTACTATTTCGATTCGTGACTGATTTTTATATTCAATCTTTGTTCTTTCAATTCTTACCTGAGGCTTTTCGGCTTTTTTTATTAACGGAGCTTCTTTTTTCTCCGGTTCTTCTTGCTTTTCTGCCTTCTCAGGCTTTTCAATTTTTTCTATTTTAGGATTTTTTTGGACTCTTTGGACTCTTTCAATTTGCGGGGCTGTCGGTTTTACTATTTTCTTTTGAGGTTCTTCAGGGACTTCTTCCGTAGTTGTTTTAGCTTTTTTAACAATAAATGCTTTTGGTTTTGCACCTGTTTTTTGTGTTCCGTATCCCAAATGTTCTTTGAGTTTGCGAATTTGTGACGGTGTAACCGTATTTGAATGAGATTTTACTATAATATCAATCTCTGCAAATTTTTCTATAATTTCTTTACTTGTTTTCCCTAGTTCTTTTGCTAATTCACTAACTCTTAAGCTGTCCATCCAATAGTCCTTTCAAATCCTCGCGAGAAAT
>JAEEHV010000003.1 GCA_016280955.1 Candidatus Gastranaerophilales bacterium
GGGCCCGTCACAACCACACAAAAAAAACGGGCTTCGCCCGTTTTTTTCGTGGGTTTGTGAAAGTCTAGTTAACTATACTATCACTCATAAATCCAAATCAATAGTTATATCAAAAGCCCTATCAATCTTAACTATTTCCTTACCATAAACATAATCAAGATATAATATTATACATTGTTCTTCACCATTTATTCTAACACCACAATATACATTTTCAAGATTTTTATAAGGTAAATACGGATAATCATTATTTAATTTGAAACCCGCTTTTCTTACTTCTTTCTTGTATCTAGTCATTTTTTCTATCCCCTTTCATTAATTATTTCCCAAAACCATATTAATACAAATTTCATACAACCTTGTTGAAATTTCCCCCTTCTTATATACAATGTCTATATAATCACAAACTACCTTTTCACTGGCTCCCGTACTAATCATAGCTGAAACTTCCTCTAAAAATCCTTTTCTACTTTCTATATCTTTCATACCTTTCACCTTGCGCCATGCGCCCTTTCTTATTTGATAATATAAGTATATATCACAACCACACAAAAATCAATACCTAAATTAAAAAATCCCAAACTTTTTTCAAAGTCTGGGACTCCTTAAACAACCTACTTCTTACTATTTATTTTACTTCTTCCCCGCTACCTTCTTCATGGTTTTCTTCATAAAGAATAGCTAATAGATTCTTTACTAACTCATGGAAATCCTTATCGACGCACAACGCATGATTGGAAAACCCGCCTTTTCTTGCGTACTGTGGAAACGCTATAAAATGCCCGTTCTTTCCCAGCGGATAAGTTACATTGATAATAAATCCGCACACATTCAAACTTCCAAAATCGTTCCCGCCCCTTGTACTTTTCCTAACTTCCATGTTTACCCCATCCGTCAAAGGAAATAGTATTCCATCATCTGTTTTTAATGCCTTACTTATACAGTCTTCTACTGTGAACCACCTAAACCAACCCCTATTAAATTCAACAACTTCCTTCTTTTCTTCCTTCTTTTCACCGAATCCAAACATTTTTATTCTTCCTTTCCGCCCGTTCACGCTTTTAGCACAGTAATTTTTTTTATTTAGTTACTTAATAACTTCATTCATCATTCTTTCCAGAATACCTTCAATAACTTCCTTATCTGGTTTTGATACATTGTATTTTTCAAGCACTTCCCAAAAATCCTTTAATGCGTTTGTATCCTTAATACTTTTTGTAACTACATCGTTACCGCCGTCACCGTCACCGTCACCATCACCTTTACCCTCTCCAGAATCAACACCCAAATAATCTTTTACCGCTTCCCTTATAGCCTTTTGAGATAGCTTAAACAATTCTTTTAATCTCTTATCCTTATCGACATCCGTACTAATCGTTTTCGTAAAATTGTCTAGCGTTTCTTCCTTTGTTTCCACCAAACCAGTTTCGACTGAAATACAAGGCTTATCAAATAACGGCGCTAACTCTACAATATTAGTATGTGTCATATCATCCAAACAAGGTAAATCCATATATAGCCTTCCCGCCTTCCTCATTTGGGAAATAGATTGCTTACTCAATCCCAATTCCTTCAAAGCAAATTTGATTTCTGAATCCTTCAAAGTTGCCATATCCTTACAAACATCTTTTGAAGTTTTACCTATGGTTTCCAACTTCTTTTTAACTCTGGCTATTGTTGCCTTACCTTCCTTACTTAATTGTTCTGAAACCTTTGGTACTTCCTTGTTTACAACTACAACATTACCTTCTTTAACAACTTCACTTTCCTTCTTTTTCATTCCCTTTTCTTCCTTTCATATTTTTTATACCCATTTCCTAGGGTCAATATTATAGTATCACAACCACTTCTTATTGTCAACACAATTTGTCTAGTCAACTAAACTTTTTTATTCCACTTCAATAGGGATACCACCACATAATAAAACATACTCTTGTCCACTAAATCCATTAGGAAATGCTTTTTGAATAACTATTGGATTCTGGTAAATCTTAAAAGAGTTATCATTTAATAACAAATTATATTTGTTTTCTTGTCTTTTAACTATTCCTTCCCACTCCTCAAAATATTCTTGGAAACTCATTAAAACATCAGATTGTAAATATAAATCATAAATACCTTCACATATACTATCTGATTTAGTTATAAAGAAATACCTTCCATAATAATCTATATAAGCATAGTTTGCATTTGATAAACTATTTACTTCGACCCTTATCACCAAATTTTCAAATAATTCAATTTCTTCCCTAACATCCCCCGTCACCGTTTCCACAAGCTGAATTTCTTTATTAACTATTTTTTCCAAATCAGCACACCTATACAATCTAACTTCCATTACTTTATCACCCCACTTTCCAACAATGCTTTTGCCCTTTGCTTTTCCCTTTCTGTCATTCTAGCCCCTTTTATACTAACTTCTTCAAAACTTGTGAAACCTTCCAAATTTGCAAAATTATCCTTAATTAGTACAGGATACCCTTGCAACTGTGCTTGATTTTCTGGCACACATTGACGGGGGATTGTCTTTATAATTCTAGGCTTTTGCACACCTAACAAACCAATACAACTTGTTAAACCACCACTTCTTTCAATGTTTGGCTTCATCCCCGTTACCATATTTGCCAAACCACTTCCTACCCAATCACCACCTACAGCCCCATTTGACAGTAAAATAGCACCCGTACCCGCTACCGCTTGTAATATTCCCCTTCCCAATTCTCTAAAATCACTTCCAGAAATAGGAATCTCAATATTACATTTTCCCGTATATTCAGCTATCACACTATATTCGCCGTTTTCCGTATCTGAAAAAGATAAGATAGCCATACAACCACCACTTATTAAGTCAACCCTATATTTCACCCATATCCATTTTCCCATAATTATATCTGTATCAAGTTGTTTTGTTCCTATATACGGCAACGCTAATTCTATTTTTGTATAAGGTGAATAATCAAGATAACTCTTACTATACGGTTTAATATACAGTTTACCACAATCCACCGTTTGAAATTGGTTTCTTGCCTTTCTTGCCACAACATGAGAATTAATATTACCAATCATTATTTCCCAATTTCTACTATCATCATCTATCAAAAACGGAAAAATTGATAAACCAATAATAACATCCATAGGATTAGAAAACATTTTCTTTAATGTGTCAACGGGTAAACTATTCCATACATAGTTACCTAAATCCACTACTTGTGTATATGTTGGATTGTAAACAGTTAGAAATCCACTTGCCACCGCTAAAGACGCTGGCAAAGTTGGTTCTTCTATAATATCGCTTGTTTCGTCAAAATCACCCGTTTCATCTGTCGGTTCTGAATACCCACCCCCTTCATACGGGTTACCACCACTAGGAACAGGCTCTATTTCTTGCCCTAGTATCAAAGACATAATACATGACCTTGTGTATCCGTCCCCACTTATAGGCTTCCATGACATATTCATAGCATACCTTAAATTTTGTGAATTGTATCTATCTTGAAACCAATACCCACCAACAATATTTGCCCCGCCTTCATCGTCTAAAATAAATGTAAATCCGCTATGATGTTGTACTTGATATTGCCAAAGACTTTCATCATTATAATATAAATTTGAATATCCTATATAATTCCCATAAACTTCCATTTGTACATTAAATTTTCTATTACTAGCATCCTTTATAAATCGAATACGAACATCCCTTCCAGTTTCTTCACGCCATATATACATACTTTCACCGTTACCCAATAAACTAGCATATGAATCTAAATCTATAACACCATTTGTATACCCCGCCATTTCACCGTATAAACTAGGGTTAAATGATTGTATAGCACTATCATAATACATCCCACCATTAACAGCATTAGCAAAAATTGTAGCTTCTTCGACTGAAACAGGAAAATTGCAACCATACCAATTTTCAAAGGCAATATCATTTCCATTTACTGTTAATATCAACTTTTTTAGTGTGCCAACCCTACGCCATGCCATAAATTATACCCCCTATCTATATACACCAATTCCCATATAATCAACCAACCTTTTAAGATACAAAGGAATAAATGTTACTTCATATAATTCTTCAAAATCCAAAATAATCTCTTTTCCATTTCTCATTACAGTCTTCTTTAATTCCTTATCTTGCCTTGCTTGCCTTGTCTTACTATCTGTTCTAGTTGGTTCTGTTTCAGAATTAACAAAAGCGTTACTATCACTAACAACACTATAATTTCTATAATCAGTGCTATCTTTGCTATCGGGTCTATAAGTGCTACTATTCATACCTTGTTTATATTCTATCCTATCAATTCCACCCGTTGTTGATGAAGCTACATGATTCGCCCCAAAATTAAGCGTTTTAGTTTTTACCCCATACACCATAGATTCACCATCAATACCAAAATCTTTGGTTATATCTTCAATCCTATCAAAATTACCATTTGTAAATGCTGAAAGAATAACTTCATACAATTTATTGAAGAAATCACTATGCACTATGTTAAATGATAAAATTGATAATTGAATATCTGATGTTGAATTATCCGTATAATATCCACTTATCATTTTTCCATATTTATAAACCATATACCTTTTAATATCTTCTTCATTATCCGTTATCATATCCAAAAAAGCAAAATCACCGATAAACATTGAATCGTTACTAAATTTCTTTATAACATCCTCAATCGTTATTAAACCAATATTCATTAAACTTCACCTTCTTCCTTTACTTCTTCCACTTCATTATTTACAGTTTCATTTTCTTCTACTTTATCCGTTTCAACATTGGTATTTAACATAACATTTTCACAATGTTCCCAAACTTCAGAAAATCTAACACTTGCCTTTATTCCAAAAACCTTTTCTAAATCCTTCATTGCCCTTCTTCTACAATATAATTTATTCAATGGATAAACTTGTGAAAGTGCTTCCCAACCTTCAGTTTCCTTCGTAGTTAGTTGCGCCATTTTTGCGGTAGTATTCAAAGGCAAACCATAAACAAGACCCATTCTTTTTATAATATCATCATAAAACTTTACCACATATTGCAATTTATCAATGTTATTAATATCAGTTATATTAACAACATCTAACCCCTTCGACTTTCCATTTGTTCTTAAATCTTCCAAAATATCATCAGAAACAATCGACTTCAATTCACCATTCTTCAAATTTTCCAAAATTTCATCAACTCTATGTTTACCGTTAGAATCTTTTACAACAAATAACGGCATTAATCTGGCTAGCACAAGCGTACTATTTTCCGTTATATCCGCTTCATTCAACTTTTCAACAAAATACTTTATCAATGGTATCTCTGAAAAGTGCATATCATTGTTATACATAATAACGCAATCTTTACCAATAACAGATTCACCACTTAACCCATCACCCGTCACCCACGAAAAACTTTTACCATACCCATATCTATCTAAATCCCCACACCTACTACCTTCTACCACCGTTAATTCCCCATCAATTCTAACAAAGCCACTAATACCATATTTATTTGTTCTCTTTTCAATTTCTACATTCTCAATTCCTTCTATATCATATATAAACATTGAATTTATAGCATTAAATAAAAATTGTGCTTTTACCGTACCACTTAAAAAATTATCATAAATTACATTATGTTCATATACTTGTTTCTTTCCCATTTTTTTATCCCCTTTCCATTTAGTCAACTAGACAGAAAAAGGGAAGTTTATACAACTTCCCTTCTTTCTTTTATTGTAACCAACTTTTAATCAAGAACCACCGCTACCATATTACAGTTAGAATCAACAAGCCAATTCACTAGCAAATGTTGAAATTCATTCCAGAAATCAGCGCAAGCGGTATAAGAGCTAGTAACCTTCATTCTATAAGGGCAGCAACCGATTGCACGATGATCATGCAACAATGCTACTACATTACTAATAGTAACATCTTGTGTCCCAATACCTAATTTATTATCGGGGTCACCCGCAATCATAATTTTAGATACCGTATCAAACTTAAATCTAGTAGTGTCTTCATCTTCCGTTTCCGCTACACCTTGCCATGCCGTCACCTTTGCATAGTCACCCAATGCAACGACTTCCTTATGGTAAGTATCAGCTAACAAATTAAATCTAATTGAGCTTTCAAACTTTTTCAGCATTACAAGGTCTACATTATCAGCACCAGCTAACATAGTGTGGTTATTAAAAGCGGTAGACTCTGTGGTCATATCATCCCGTAAATCTGAAATTCTCTGTGAAATGTATGCAAGGAACGCCTTATCCCTCAATGCCGTTTCTGGCGTAACAGTATAACCTTGCCCGTAAAATTCGGTCAATGCGTGAATCGTATTCCCATAATAATTTGCTACCGCTACCCCCGTACTAACAGCCATTCTACTATAAGCCTTAATAACAAGTTTAATTGTTTCCCGTACGGAATTTCTAACACCTGACACAAATTTGTCCATCTGTTCCCAACCATTAAAAGCCATTTTAACTTGTTCCTCTGAATAAGAAGTAGGGGTCATAACACCCTTTGCTTCATCAAAAATTTTAGCTTTAATTTTCGGCTGATAAAACTTATGTTCAATATCAGCGTAACTTCTACCGTTTACCAAATTCCACATAGGGTCTTCTACTACATCAGCAAGATTGTAATAGATTCTTTCCAAAAATCCGCCCCACTCAAAATTCTTTTTAACAAGATATTCCAACTCATTTTTAACTTTAATTTCAATTAACTCCTGTTCCGCTAAAACAACAACTAACGCCTTAACAAATGAATCTGTGGCGGGTGAAGTCCCACTAGTAACATCTTTACCAACATCAATCAATGCGGCGTTATCCAATGCGGATAAATCCCCAACCTTTTCCATATAATCAGCGCCCATTGCCTGTGCTAATGCTGATTGCGTAGCATTAACAATTCTTTCATTACTTACAAAAGCCATTTTTTTATCCCCTTTCTTTTTTTATAATTATAAAACTGTGAAGCACCTTTACAATAATATATTATCATATTTATATAAAAAACACAAACCATTACAAAAAATCATTCCTACTAACATTAAAAAATTTATCAAAAATATGTCCTATCTTATTATTAGAAAAAATAACACGATTTTTAGAATACATATCCACCAAAAATCTACATACATTATCACCATAATAATAAAACTCATTTTTTAACATCGGTTGAACATTTACTAATATATAGCTATCTTCATAAAATTTTGTTGCCTTATGACAAAAAACCAATAACCTATTATTATTATCTGTAACAATATCACACCTTACCAATAAACCATTATATCTTAAATAAATCCTTCTTTCTATTGGTGATAAATCACTATACTGTTTAGGATAATCAGCAAAAGCCCATTCTGTGTTACCTGTTATACTTGACAACATTGGATTCTTAAAACCAAAATACATTAAATTATGTTGTTCCCTACTTTCTTTTACATCTTCAGCAACTCCTAATAAAGCTAAATGTACCTTTGTACCCTTTTCTGTTTTATATGTCTCATCATCCCCTAATTTCATATCTTTAATTATTTCATCACATTCAAATTCGGCAAAATATTCACTTGTATAATCTATATCATTTGCCAAATAAAAAATAACCGCGCTTGTCCTCTGCCTTATTATTGTTTTAATTAAATCTTGTAACATAAAAAATTCATTATACCTATACCGTTTACCAATAAATTCATCAACAATTATTAAATCCCCTAACGGATAATTTAAACTACTTTTTAATTCTTCGTGTTCTTCAATCGAAACCATGATACAAAATGGGTTTATATCTTTTTCAACAACATTTCCTTTTTCATCACGCCTTACCAGATACCAATATCGTGATGATAATAAAACATCATTCCATTTATTATTAAATATTTTTTCAATGTATCCATTTTCCTTCACCACATTAAAAAGACCCCGTGTATTTTTAGGGTATCTCATTTCTGTAGTTTCCCTAACATATATTGTCTGTAAACCACACATTTCATAACCTACCAAACCAAATATTAACAAACTAGTTGTTTTACCTATTTCACGCACACTACATATAATGTGATGTTTTACAGTTTCAAAATCATAATTAGGAAAAAATACCCCTTTTGGAATTAACTTTAATTCCTTTACTCTTTTCTTAATTTTGTCCCACTTTACCATATTTTTTTCCCTTTCCGTCTAGTTAACTAGACTAACCTAAAATTCTAAATTCCCTTCCTTCATTCGATAACTGAAAATCTAAAAATGATAATAACCATGTTTCTTCAATATCCAAATTAAATTCGCATGGTATCAAAGATAATGCACTTCTTTCTTTCATTAATACCCCATCAACAACCATTTCACAACCATCATCAATATAAAAACTAGTCAATTTACAATCTTTAATAACCAGATTATCTTCAAAAATATCATACACCTTTTTCCAATAATACCTATTAAATAATAAATTTTTAGGCACACCCGCGACCACTTGATTATGAAATAACTTTTGTTTCCCCGTTTTTTTATCCTTTTTCAAATATGATATTAAATATCTTTTAGCACCTAAATATTTAAAATTGATAACCTTATCATATTCCAAATCAAACATCCCTAAATCTTTAACCTTTTCAATATCTACCTTATAATACTCGCACCTTTTCTTTAATAACTCATAAATTTCCATATTATAATCGTCAATAACTTTTTTAGCAACATCATCAAAAAACAATATCTTCAAACTATCCGTATCAACATACAACACCGTTTTCCCAACCTTATATAATCTATATACAACTTTTAATAAATTTCTTCTTGCGTGTGCTGATATATAAACCCCTACAAATGTACTCAATACACTTTTTTCCATTTGTTCATCATAGCCTTTCGCCTTTTTTATATGCCATTCCCCACCATAATAATTAACTACATCTTCACTCAATCTTTTAACACACAACCCATAAAAAGTATTTACAAAAGATTTTTCAATATCATAAAGTAACCCCGCTTTTTTTAATTCATCTTTTTTCACATAAAAATCCAACATACATCTAACTAAATACTCAAAACATAACCCCCTTTCCGCTACTGAAACAAAATGTATAATAGTTTTTTCTTTATCCCATTCATAAAATTCTAAATAACTTTGTAAATCTAATTCGGTTAATGCTACCGTTATTTTATCAGCTTTTCTAATTCTTCCATTGTCCAAAACTTCACCTTCACATTCAATACATTTTGACTTACTTTCTATACTATGCGTTGTTGTCCTTCTAATATTATAAAAAGTTATTTGTGTAATTACACATTTTGTTTTACATAATTCAATCAATTCATCAAAACTATCACATTCAACATCTTCAAATTTTGACATAGGAAAGTATTGTAAAAACATTGTTGCGGGATATGATGATGTTATATCAAAACCCTTTATATCATGCCAAAATTCAAATAACATACCAACATACGATTCATTCCCATGCACATACCCACCACGATAAACCCAATTCACTAAATATAAATATTCTTCATAATTTCCACAATTCAATTCATCTAATATTTCTTGCCATTCTTCAAAAGTTAAATCATTCTTTTCACACCATACCTTACAACAATCAACCAACAATTTATTTAAAGCACTTGTTTTTGTTAATGGTTTAAACCCGTTTATAAGATATGTTTTATTATAATATCTTGAAAATTCAGATAAAATTAAAACATCATTATCACTATATTTATTTTCTTTTTCCGTACATATCCACTTGTTATTTCTTATAACGGTATAATCTAAATCCCCCTTTGCTTTTTGCGTATTTGTATAATCTTTTGCTAATCTTTCCAAACTTGAATTTGAAATTAACATAGAATCTTGAAAAACAATAAATTTATCATGAATCACAAAACATGGTTTTCTTTCTTCCTTAAAAAAACTATCATGCTCCCCGTCAATTTTTAGCCATTTCCTTAAAAATTGAAATTCAAACCCTTCATTATGTATCCAACATATTAATCTTTGATTTTTTGACGGGGATATCACTTTTTTAATTAAATCCAATAAATTTATAAATTCTTCCCAATATCTTCCTTCTATAACTTCTTCATTAATACACAATTTCCATTGCCACATAAAAGCATTTTTTTCATTAATACTAGTGGTTTCAATATCAAAACCCATATTAATATCAAAATATGATTTTGAATATTTACCCTTCCCAACCTTAAAAACTTTTACCTTCCTAAACTTACATTTACTATTATTTATTTTTCCCCTTTCCAAAGTATTATTTTTTTCTATAATTCTACACAAAACCTTTTCCGTTATTTCATTAACATAATACCGATTATAAAAATATGGATTTTTCGCATTAGAATTATAACACACTTCCATTTCTTATGATTCCCCGCTAACTTCATCAATACCCAATAATTTATTAACCTTTTTATTTTTCTTTAAAGCAATCTCTTTTAATTCTTCTTTTCTTTCTTCATACATATTTAGTAAATGTTGTTCTTCTTCCTCTGTTAATTTTGTTCCCCGTCTAACCCATGATGTTAAATCAGAAAATTTATAAATATCGTTCGCATGCTCAACTATAAAATTATGTGTTTTATCTTTTTGTTCTTCCACTAATTCAATCACTTCTTCCCTTGTTAAATTTTTATGTTCTACACCCTTCTTATCAAGTCTTTCTCTTGATTCCTTTTCAACTCTTGCCACCGTCTTAAATTTCTTTTCAATATTTGTAACCCCTAATTTTTGTTCTGTAGTATAACCCTTCTTATTAACTATTTTTGTAAATCCACTTCTTGTCTTACCCAATTCTAACCCCAATGTTTCAGCCTTTTTAATCGTTTCCTTATACTCTCTTGTATTTTCCAAACCACGCTTTTCCCACTCTGTTAATCTAAAATTTATTCTTTTAATTTCCTTTGATAATTGTGTTTGTGAATATGCCATTATAACAACCCCTTTCTTTTAATATACTGTTTTTTACAAGCCTTTGAATTTACTAATTTCCTAGATTCAGATTTTTTTCTACTTTCCAACATATCATTATAAATTTTTTCCCATTTTATAAATTCATCATAATTTTCACACAATTCCAATCTAGGCTTATGAAATCTCATAAAAGAAACTTTCAACATACTATCACCACCTTTCTATAACACCTACTATTATTATACCAAAAACCCAACTATTTTACAAACCACAACCACACCTAATTGTCTAGTTAACGAGACTGCTATAAACTGTTTTATGGTGTGGGTTTATATATACCC
>JAEEHV010000028.1 GCA_016280955.1 Candidatus Gastranaerophilales bacterium
ATTAAAGACGGTAACAGAAAATAAAGAATATGCATAATGAATGATTGTTTAGCAAATAAAATGGGTGGTTTTAACATTATCTTACGTGAAGTTGCAGGAAGCTTTTGCTGTAGAACAGAACAAACTCGGCACTTGGGCTGAAATTGGCTACAAGGATCCGTCTGGAAGTTCTACGGGAGGTTCTACCTCTAACTTTACTTATGTTGCTGGAACAACCGCCGGTACTAACGATTGGGGTGCATACAACATTGTTGGAATGAACGACTGCGCTATTGCTACTGCTGCAGTTTGGAAAGTTCAGTCCACATTTACCGCATCTACGGGAAACGTCGTTTCTACTCCTAGCGTCACAAATGCAAATTGCAAAAATCTAACTCCGAACTTCTGTGCTATTGGCGCTGGTTGCTCTACAACGAACTCCGGTAGCGGCACCGGTAACGGCGGTAACGGCTAATTAAAAAAGCCTAAAATTAAAATAACCATCGGAGTTTCCGATGGTTATTTTTTTTATTTATACAGTTATTACTGCAATGCAGTCAGAGTGCAAGAACCTGTTGTTGCCAAATTACAGAAGTTCGGCGTAAGCGGGGTAATGCACTTACTCGTTGCATCAGAGCCAACTGCAAACGTGACGTTACCAGTTGTTGATGCGAATGTAGCCTTGAGAAGCCACTTGCTACCCTTCGTGCAGTCATTTAAGCCGACCAAGGATGCGGCGTCCCAAACGCCTTTCTTGTCAGAACCATTTTGACCAGAGTAATCAAATACTGTAGTCTTATCTCCATTGCCAGCACCAGGAGTCTTATAACCGATAGCTGCGAAAGAGCCAAGGTCAGTCTTTTCAGAAGCGTATGCTTCCTGCAACTTCACGTAAGATAATGTTAAAACCACCCATTTTATTTGCTAAACAATCATTCATTATGCATATTCTTTATTTTCTGTTACCGTCTTTAATAGCAGCCCTTGTCCCTTATCTAGCATGCAATTTCTTTGATACGCCTCAGTTGCACGGGATTATTTCGGCTGACATCTTCTTTTTGCTGATACTATTTCTTTTGCCTTATGGCAAAATCCTATATAAAATGCCGTTTGTAATTGCGGCAAGCGTATTTGCGATTGTCTCAAATTCAGTTGATGCATACACGACAATGGGCGTGTACATCTTGATGATTTTCGCAACAGCTGCAATGCCTCGAAAGAGAATCTTTTTATTGACCGTCTATTCCTTTTTTGCTCTTTTATACCTTATTGCTGATGCTGGGAACTTTTTTTACTCTACGTTCGTCCTCACGCTTCCCGACGTTTGGGGCTTGGCCAAATTTTACTGGTGGGGCCCAATTCTTTTTGTCGTGATTCCGTTATTGATTGTTGCTTTACAGCTTTTCTTTGCACGCAAAATTTTATGGGGAAAGGAACACAAAGAAATTTCTCATTTGGCAGGCTTTGTGATTATCTCCATTGTGATTGGATTAAACTATGGTGTGAATTTCATACAACATAGGCAACCGATTATGGATTTCGCGACCCAGAAATGGTTCTGGCAACTTTGTACGCCAGGAATTATCGGACAAAATCCATATTTGCAAGAAGATATCAAAGCGGCATTCCCTTTTTGGCAGAAAGGGAAAACTGTTGTTGGCGATTGTTCTAAATCGACGGTTGTTGTTCTTGTCGAAAGCTATGGTGTCAACAAATCCGTTGCTTATACAAAGGCTTTGCTTTCTCCGTTCTCAAATTCAAATGCGCAATTCTTAGGTCTCTACCCAAGGGACGCATCACACACGCAAGGCGCAGAATGGGAAGATTTAGGCGCCTTTGGAGGAACTATTCGCGAAACACCATTACCACAAAAGTTTAAAGAAAAAAAATTCCAAACTTGGTATTTGCATGGCTACGATGAAAAGTTTTATGAGCGTGGCGAAAATTATGGAAAATTTGGATTTGACAGTCTTTTGTTCAAAAAAGATTTAGCTGGACGTGGGCTTGCGAGCTGCCACTATGGTTTTGATGGAATTTGCGACACGTCCATCATCAATTATATTGATTCCCTTCTTGCTGATTCTATACCCAAATTCATTTATTGGACAACGCTTGACGCGCATCCTCCTTATGAATTATCAGGAGTAACCGAAAGGTCTTCGTTTTGTAAGGAACTTTCGTTGTCCAATGTGGATTGCACATATTTAACATTGCAAGAAAACTCAATGCGTGCGCTAGCGAAGCTTGCCGCAAAACATCCTGAATGTCGTTTTGTTATTCGAGGCGATCACCGCCCGATGGGTTCTTTAGAACAATCCGGCTTTGTGCAATCGTTCTACTTCCGTTGGGTTCCGATAGTAGTGATTAACTGATTGAACTTTTTTTAGTCAATGATTCATTAAGCTTCAGTCACTTCGTATTCTGGGTGCGCATCAAAAAATTGATTTACTGTGACGATTGGAATTTTCTTAAATTCCTTTAAAACAAGTAAATCTGAATCACCACTTACCAAATAATAAGCGTTTACCGCGACTGCGCATTCCAAAAACATATTGTCCTTGGGATCCCTGCATATGTCGACCGTTTCACTTTTTTCGATAATGGTCATCACCTTTGCAATTTGGCTTTTCCATTTTGCGGCGATGTCAGGACGCTTTTGGGCAATTATGTCTATGATACGGCAATATTCCGTCATCATGTCTATGTCGCATACGGCTTTATATCCTGTCGAAAAACGAGTGATAAAAACTTTCGCGGCGATCCGTTCCAAAAAATACCTGAAATGAGAACATTCGTGTCAATAACAACGTTCATCGATTATCCTTGATGAAGGCGCTCAACATTTCAGGCGTTGTTGCAAGATCTTTTGCTATTTTGTCAGTTTCTTCAATAAGTGACTTGAATTCGGACATACTAGGTTTAATCACCGGCTTGAGCAAAATGTTCGAGCCGTCACAAACGACAATCAATTTATCTCCTATATCTAGGTTCAGTTGATTCCGAATGTTTCTAGGAATAACAACCTGTCCCTTTGTTGAGAGACTTGTGATTTCCAACGTTTCCATAGCACCTCCGTAAGACTTTCTTACTTTTAACATAAATAAAAACATTATCCAAGTCAAGAAATCTCTAATGAAAAGCTTGGTGTTTATCGTTTTTTTCATTAAAAACAGAGAAAAATAACCTCATCATACGTGAAGTTGCAACAGGCTTATATTTCTGAAGCAGTTGTAAGCTTCCCCATCAGGAAGTTAAGATTAAGATTACCACCACGACCATAAGCTCAACAAGGGAAAAACCCCGCTTTTCCATTGCGCTCCCCAGCAACGATTTGTTATGCATAAAAATGTCCTTAAAAATCCGACTCTTAAAAAAATAAATAATTGGCAACAAAAAGAGCCGATGCAAAAACATTTTACCTAGCAATGTGATATGCATCGACAAAAGAGGCTTGATTTTGGCTCTATTTCTTCCCTTCATGATATTCTTCTTCGGAATTCACATTCCAAAGAGCAGTCTTATCAGTACTATTTTCGCGGATGCATTTTACAACTTCCATAGCTGCAAGCATGCTGTGGTCCATATTGTTGTACTTATGCATGCCATTACGACCCATGAGGAATAAGTTTTCAATAGGATCTACGTATCTACGAATCTTGTCAAATTCACCGTATGTTCCGAAGTAAGCCGGGTACGCCTTCTTGATGTGGAATACCACTGAATCGCGCACGGATTTAGGTTTTGCAACATCTATCTTATCTAGTTCTGCAATGGCAAATTTGATGAAATCCGCATCTGGCATACGCCACATTTCATCGCCTTCGGTCGCAAAATACTCAAGGCCAATCCAAACCTTTTCGGGATCAGCAACTAGATACGGACTCCAGTTGTTGAAAATCTGAATGCGGCCAAGTTTCACGTCGGATTCTTGCACGTAAATCCAGTTATCAGCAACAAACTTAAGCTTACTCTCCGGTGTACCGGGTTTTGCCGGATTCTTGATTTCAAGTTTATCCAATAGCAAGCCAACAGTAATGAAGTCTCGATAAACAAGACCATCAGAAACACGGCGTACTTCAGCTGGCACCGGATTCTTTTCATTATCCATTGCGGCAATAAGTTCCTTTACCGGCATAGTCGAAAGGAAGTAATCACACGAAACAGTTTCCGTCACAATCTCGCCATTTGCGCCACACTTTTCGACCACAATACTTTCAACGGTTTTGCCATCTGCATTGCGATTTACACCCACAACGCGAGCGTTCATGACTATTTTACCGCCCTGTTCTTGAACCTTCTCAGCAACAGTTTCCCAAAGTTGCCCCGGACCAAATTTCGGATAAAGAAATTGACCAATAAGACTTGTTTCTGTATCCTTCTGACGGATATCAGTTCCGTTGGTTTCGCCCGTTTCAGGATTCTTCTTGCCTGCAAAAATCTGTTTCAATGCATGGATTACAGTCTTTGTAATCGAAAGACCCTTGATGCGCTGCCCCCCCCAATCCGGGCTAATCTTGCTACACGGCACACCCCACACCTTTTCTGTATAATCGCGGAAGAACGTGCGATAGAGTTCCACTCCAAAACGATTAATCATGAAATCTTCAAGACTTTTTTCCTTGCGCGCAGGCAGCAATTGCACCTTGAGATAACTGAAACCGATTTTCATCATGCGCCAGAGTCCGAGATTGCGAATTGTATCGCCATTCAGGCTCACCGGATAGTCAAACAGCTTTCGCAAAAAAAGAATTCGAGAAAGGCGGCTGCGACATAGCATTACATAATCTGTTCGTTCCGGATCGGGACCACCCTCTGTCAGCGGAACCGAACGACCAATGGCAATATCATCCTTGCTTGCGGCTCCTTGCAACGGGAGAATTCCCTGCCACCAGTCCATCACAACATCACTCTTGCTAAAGAAGCGATGACCACCAATATCCATGCGGTTTCCATTATAACAAGCAGTGCGAGAAATACCGCCAATCACATTTTCTGCTTCAAAAATAATCGGTTTCACATCCGTTGTACGCAAAAGTTCAAGCGCAGCAGTAAGGCCGGCAGGACCTGCACCAGCAATGATTGCAACTTTCTTTATTTCTTCATTCATATATATCCATCCACCTTTTATATCGCTTTTTAAGCCCTTTTCTTGAAGAGAATAAATTTCCTAGCGAAAAAATTGTAAAGCAGTACTATAATGGCAGCACCAACCTTTGATAGCATTTCTTGTATCATCAGCAGACCGACAAACACATACATTAAGTATTCATTTAGTCCCATGCCTACTAAGCTAATCAAAACGAAAATAGAGATTTCAATAAGCCTATGCTTTTCCATTGTTCTTTTTTCAGAACTGAAAACCCAGCCTATTGAAAGCAGGTAATTAACCACATTCCCGCCCATAAGCCCAATCAGGTTTGCAAGTAGGTAATGAACATCAAAACCATAAAGAGCAATTGCAAAAACACCGAAATCCACAACAAAAGCTAGTCCGCCAGTAACAATATACCTAACGAACTGCCCAAGCACATTCTGTTTTTCGGGAACTATTGATCTGATTTTTTCAATAATAGGCATACTACGACAACCATTTTAACAAGCGAATTACGCCCATCTTGGCACACTCATTATGTGCAGACACATTAGTTCTATTTTCAATAGCTTTTCGATTTTGGTGATAAAATTCGTATGCTCGCAAAAGCATTTCTTCGTTAGTTTTTGTCGGCTTAAAACCGAGTTCTCTCTTTATTTTTGAGGTATCAAAAACAAATGTACTCGCGATCATCTTGTACTGATAAGGTCCAAGAGGAGAAATACCAAGTTTACTTGCAAGCTTCATGCACGGGATAATAAACCATTTGGGGAAATGAGCCAATTTTGATTTGGAATCCGAATTTTTCAGCACATAACCATATACTTCATTGAATGTTTTGACATTGTCTGAGCCAATGTTAAATACGGATGTTCCTGAGTAATTCAAAGCTAATTCACATGCGTTGGCCAAATCTTTTGCATAAATAAACTGATAGCGATTATTGCCATCGCCAACCATCCACAACTTTCGATTTTCGTCTATGAATTCAAATAGAATGGAAAGCAAGCCCAGACGACCTTCATCCATAATTGTTGGGCAACGGAAAATGACAGAATTCAGCTTGTCTTTTTTTGCAAAAAGAATCTTTTCGCCTTCCAATTTCGACTTTCCATAGATTTCAATAGGATCAGGAACTTCGTCTTCTGTAACAGGAGTATCAAAATTCTTTGCCCAAAGACAGTTAGAAGAAGTAAAGACAAGCTTGCTAACGCCATGGCGTACACAAGCATCAGCCACTATTTCGGTACCATCAACATTCGATGTCCAGAGGTTATTGATTCTTTTACGATCATGAGCCAACATTGCAGCGAGATGGAAAACTGCCTCAAATTTATTTTCGCTAAAAATCTTTTCTACAAGATCCTTATCGCGAATATCCCCCTGGATGCTGACAAGATTTTCATGGGAATCAGCATCTGGGCACAAGTCTATACTTACACATTTATGGCCTTTAGAAAGAAGCTGTTTTTTTAGAATGGAGCCAAAAAAACCTGCTCCTCCTGTAATTAAAAAACATGACATAGTGCACCCCTTTTACTTTATAAAAAAGATCTTTTCTCTAATGAGTCTAAATTTCAAAATGAAATAAATTCCTAAAAACACCCACAATACTCTTATTAAATAAACGCAAACCATTTGAAAATTTCCATCAAAGTAAGACCATATTTTAACGGGGAACCAATAAACAAGAATATTTTGATCAATTGCATGAATACATAAAGCGATTAAACTATTACGACCTAAATAATTTAGAGCATTCCAAAATTTCGAGTCTGTGTTATACTTTTTCACTACGGCATATACGCAGTAAAACGCGGCAACAGCACCAAGTAAATCAATCACATAAAAAGCATCATACACACATAGATTGATATCAATATTAGAGCAACCTACACAATACACCAAACAAATAGCGAAAAAAGGAAAAATACGCTTGCCAACATCAGAATTCAAAAAATCATATTTACGACACAAATACCCAGCATAAAAGAAGCCTAAAGCACCAAAAGCTGCCTGAATAGAAAACGGCATTGTATAAAATTGTTTCGTGTATGAAATCGCAATAGCCATCGTAAATATTAGTCCACCCCAAACAATTTCATTCGAAATCAAATTCTTTAACAAAATCCAAAAAAAACGAACAAATATAGTTGCCCATAAAAACCATAAAGGTCCATCACTAATGATATACATTTCACATGGTACTGAAGGATATGAAGAAGTTCCTAAAAAAACAGACTTTAGAGCTACATTAAAAGCTTTTGTGTCAAATATTTCATCTAATACAAATACGAAAAGCAACATTAAAACAGATGTGAATACAATTGGGAAAAAAATCCTTTTTACACCCAATCGAAGATAATCTAACATAAGCCAATCTTTTGCAAAATACCCTGAAATAACAAAAAATAACACACTACGTAGATTTGCAAACGTATGATAAGATTCCCAGGGGAAATTAGTATGTGCCATAATGACAAACATCATGGCTATACCTTTCATTATGTCAAGAACAGAATCTCTAGTTTGTGGCATTTGAGCACCCATATAAATAAATTGTTTCATTTTCGTTCATTTTATAAGAATCCTGTTTTTCAAGTTCTTTTAAACGAAGATTAGATACAAAATGAGTTATTTCATTAATAGAGCACAAAAAGGAAACTCGATCTAAAAGAATATTTTTATGAGATAAGGAATCCTTAACAAATTGTCGCCAATCACCCCTTCTAGCGATAAAATTTCTTTGTTCCTTGAAAAAGATGTAATTTAGGCGTTTTCTTTCTTCTTCAAACTGTTTTTTGAAAAGAGCTTCTCCAATCGGAGTCGTTTCGCTAAAATAGGAACCCGTCAAAAATTGTGTTCTAGACTCATCTACATAATCGCCAAGTACATAATAAAACATTTTTCCCCTGTCTTCGATTTGAGGAAAAATTGTTTTTTCTCTAAACATGTCTAAATACGCCTCAGACTTTTTAACAGATGGAGTTCTTTTGTCATAACCATAAAATGCAAATACAGCCAAAATGACAGAAACCGCAATTAGAATTGCCTTACGGATGCTTTCAGAGACTTTAAAAAAGTACACTGATAAGCCAATAACGATTGGCAAAGCATAAAATAGTGGTTTTAAAATTTGTCTTGGAAACCCGATTAAAATATCCGTTTCTCGTAATTCAGTATTGAAAAGGCTATCACCTACACCTAATAATAAAATTAAAAAAAACAATTTAAACTTAATGAGTCTTTGATAAAATAGGATAAAACCAAATAAAACGACAGGCAATAACTGAAACTGAGGAAACTCCAAATAAACAAATAAAATGAACATAATAGAACAAAAAAGAATTTTGTCTTCTTTATTCTTTATGACTTTATAAAGGCAACCAATTATTATTCCAATAACCCATAGAAATTCAATAAAATGTAAATTACTAGATAATCGTAGTAAATCACTTAAATTAAAAACCTTTATTTTAAAAGCACCAAATAGTAAGTTTTTTATCAACTCCTGTACACCTGCTGAAAAAATGCACAAAGCAGACAAGATCGCCAATGATAATTTCAAATTCCAACATTTTTCTGGAATCATTAATAAAACCAATGCAATCAAAAATGTTCCACTGCAAGGAGCGGGCATCAAAATCGAAAATCCCGTAAAAAAAAGCGAAATATGACATGAAGAAAAGTAATAGTCCTGTTTATGATGAAAATGCTGTATTTGTTCATAAATAAGATACGATAGCACAGGCATAGTCAATATAAAAAACAACCATTCTATTCGCCATGTTTGTACCTGATAAATAAAAATATGCTTAGCAACCCCTCCCGTTGCAGACCAAAAAAAGCCAATAAGCATCACCAAAAAAGTTGCTTTTGAAAATTTCAAAAGTTTTTCATTTTTAGTAAATCTAGGAACAATAAATCCAAAGAAAGCCACAGCAACTATTTCGCGCCACAACATCAAATAAGTGATAGGATGGTCATGTGTACAATTTCCCCAATCATTAGGATAAATATCAAACGGCCCTTTTTGCAATAAATATGTTAATGGAAAAACAAACGCAAATATTGTTATAGGGGCTTGTGTTTTAGGATAAAACATAAAAAGCCATAACGGAAAACACCATCCAGCCGTAATGGGATGAATGAATGTTCCTAACAATATAACTATCAAGCTGATGTATTTATTATTACGAAACAACGCTGCCAATCCCCAAATCGCAAAAGCCAAGGAAAACAGTCTTGATACATTAAAACCCTCAATATACCGCCAAAAGAATATATGATCATTAGGCATATTAAAACCAGAGTAAATAATAAAACAGAGCAGCAAAGGTGTAAAATACAAACGAATTTTCACCATTTTAACAAATGACAGAATAAAGTAAATAGCAGCAAAAATTAAAAGGCTCTGTCCAAGAAATGTAGCCCAAAACGAGCCAACATCGATTGAAAATAATCTAAAAAACAAGCCATAAAAAAAAGTGAAAAAACCATAACTATCTTGATTGCCAAACATAAAAGGAGGATCGTTCAAAAAAGCATCTGAGCGAATGTTATGTACAACCTGTAACAAATAAAGCCTTGCATCGTACACAATCCCCTCATAATGATGCAGACAGAAAAATAAAGGTATTCCCAAAATAAACGGCAACCATTTATTTCTCAATAAGGCAACAAAATTGCTAAAAAAATATTTTGCATTCACAAATATCATTATTTCAACCCATTAATAACAATCAGTGGGACCCATCTGAAATAAAACGTTTGCACGAATTTGGATTCTTTGACAGAGCCCATAGGGCGATGGTCTCCTCGAATTATAAATCGATAATTAGGATGTTTAGCAGCAAGACTAGCCAATTTTTTCATCGTATTTTCTTGCAACGTAAAATACGAGCAATCAATATCAGAAAGGGATAATGTTTGACAAAAGTTAGACTTCTCCGAAATATTCGCCAATTCATAAGGAGGGTGAGCGTCAAGCGTTGTCCAATAAATAAATTTTGGAATAGAATCGCTGATTAAAGAATCAATAAAACTAACCACCGATGAATCACAGATTCCTTTAAAACCATAATAACAACTTACAAGAGCTCTCTTTTCAAAATCTTTTTTAAACAGCAAGGTGTCAAATCCAAATTTTCCATAATTTTGTTCACGTTCATAAAAATTGCCACTATAACCATGCAAATACCAAGTCTGTAAACCCTGAACCTTAAACCTTTGTGGAACAGTCTGATTATAAATGGAACCTCCTAAAGCACCAAAATCCTCCCACTCAGCCCCCTGCGTATGCGCCGCATTGCGAGAATAAAGTCCCACAAAATCAGCATTTGAATTTTGAAATGGAGCTAGCAGAGCTTTTGTATAATCAATAGATTTGTTCACTCCATAGCTTTCGACTAAAACCATTATAGTAGGTTTAGTAAAATCTGATATAACATCATTTTCTTTTCGCCAAATAGGAATGGCTTCTTTAATATCTTCTTGTAGATATGGATTCTGTCCAATAATTCCCGGAGTACATAATTGCCAAAACCATTTTTGCACAGCAAATTCCATAATCGGCTGACGATTTTGAAGTTTATTTATCCCAAAATTCAAAGCGACGGATAGAACAATAATTATAAGAGCCACTAAATGTGAAATTTCAAGTCGTTCTGTTCCCAGTAATATTTTACGAGCGTAAAACAACTCGCAAAAAACTACAAGTAAAGGAATCGCTATAAATAGCAATGGGCCCCACCAATAGAACTTGGCGAGCCCCCAAATATCCGAAATGTATAGAACAAAAGTGGAATAAAAGAAAATCCCACAATCGGCAACAATAATGAATGAAGATAAAACAGCAAATATAGGGAGTAAAAATTTCTTTTTTCGCGGAACAAAAGCTGCAACACCAAACATCAACAGATAAAAGCCCGACAATATAAAGCCATCAAAGGAATCACAATAAAGAGCTGGTAAAAAAGCGAGTATAACAAAGGGCAGCTTCCACAAATAATTTTCACGAGGAAGAAGCATTACAATCAATAGGAAAAAAATATCTGCCGAAAATATTCCATGTAATAACGGCGAATCAAAAAACTGGCAGGCAAGATAAGGAACTAAAGCCGCTATAATAGGAACAAATATTAATGAAAAAATTTTATTTGACATCTACTTACGTGAAGTTGCAGGAAG
>JAEEHV010000029.1 GCA_016280955.1 Candidatus Gastranaerophilales bacterium
AGACATTTTTGACAACTCAGCTCACTACATAGACCCTCATACAACAAATTACAATTTAAGCGACATTCTAAGCAATGACGTGGTTGCATCAAACTGCATACTAGAAAAATTCAACTGGACAGAAAGTGCTAGGAAAATGAAAGAATGCTTCCGTATTTGATAACATTTTCACTCTCCTTGATTTCATACAGATTTACAACAAAACCTTTAAAAAAAGGGCTACGTATACTATGTCTAGTTCTTTGCATTTTACCTCCGGCAATTTTGGCAGGAGTCCGAGATCCATCTCTCGGACATGATTGGTTTGGATATGGAATCGACATATGGAACCTATCAATACATTCACATACCCCAGGTCAAGTCTTATCACAATACCCAGCAATAGAATCCGGCTATAAACTATTTAATTACGCAATAAGCTTCTTATCTTCAGACTATCACGTTTTTTTCTTTTTTCATCAGTTATTCCTTATATCTATCGCGGTTCTTGTCGCATATATAAACCGTAATCACAAGCTATCGGAAATAATCCTTGTTTTTTATTTCCTATATATATACAACACATCCATGAATATAATAAGACAATCCATGGCACTAATGCTATGCATGTTGGCCTTTACGTTATGGGAAAAGCTTTGGCGAAAAAGGTCATATATATGTCTTGGACTTGCTGGACTATTTCATGTCTCTGCAATTTTTGCTTTTTTCTTGTATTTTTTGTCTACATTCAAAAAATTTCTGCAAAAACATCAAATCATTATCTTATCAATAGTATCCGTTGTTACATATTATACAATAAAATCGTACACCCTTATTCTCACAAAATTAATTGATTTGAAAATTTTTTCTGGACATTATATAGGATATGCAGACCAAATTGGCGATGTATCCATTCATAAAACAGATATCGTTTTTCAATTAGGAATCATAGCATTGACATTTCTTCTGCCTTCTAAATCCAAAAATAAAGCCATAAGCTCACAAATCTTTTATTTGGCGCTAACAGCAGTCGCCTTAAACATGTTCGGAAACCTCACAGACATCGCATTTCGTGTAGCTCATTATTTCATTCTTCCGATTGCAATTCTTATGCCCAGAATATCATTTTCATATAAACACAATTTATATGCTTGTTTGTTTTTCGCAAGTCTGCTCGCGGCACGACTCATATATTTTGCCATTTCTAGTGGAGCAGAAAACACTATTCCATACACATCTGCAATTCTTGGGATATAACAAAACAACAATTCCAACAGGGGACTCTGTATATGCATAAAATTTTATACGTTCTTGTCTGTTCAAACAAAGATTTATATTGTGAACAATGCATATTATCAATAATGAGCGCAAAAAAGAATTCTCCAGATTCCAAAATAACGCTTTTAGTCGATGATCAAACAAGAATATGCATAGAACAGATTCCCACCAAAAAGCAAATTCTTCATCTTGTTGATGAATTTATTTCTGTTCCTCGCCCACAAAATTTTACAGGAATGGAAACTAGCCGTTACCTAAAAACCAAAATGAGGGAATTCGTAAAAGGCAATTTTCTCTACATTGACAGCGATACAATAATATGTGAATCTTTAAACGAAATCGAGAACACTCCATTCGATCTTGGAGCCATTCTCGACCAACATATGAACCTGTCACAAAGTACACATGCAATAGTTTCTAAAGACCACATTAAAGAAGTGTCCCATTTAGATGAATTAGTAAACTACGAGAAATATTTTAATGGTGGCGTTTTATGGGTTCGTGATGTAGAGTCCAATCACAAATTTTTTAAAGATTGGCATAACAACTGGCTGCAGTCGCGTTCAAAAGGGATAAGAACAGACATGCCGGCATTAGCGTTAGCAAATTACCAAAACAATTTTGCAATACAAGAACTGGATGGCATATGGAACTGCCAAATATGGTTTGGAGCAAACTACCTTTCAAAAGCAAAAATCATCCATTACTTTACTAGTATTGATTCATTCACCGGTGGCTACAGCACCTTTTCAACCGATTTGCCCCTAAAAATACAATCTGGCAAGCAACTAGATGAACTCGACTGGCAGAAAATTCAGAATGCCCGCAATTCATTTCCTATTCCCAACGCAATCATCGCTGGAGCCGATTATGAAATATATCGTTCTTCTCTATGCGGGATTTTGCGGGCCCTTTATAGAAAAAAGAAGCTTTTTAGCATGTTAGAAAGAATGCCGCTTTCAATACGAATTCTACGAGCAAAGATCATGTTCAAACGAAAATAAGAAAGCAGAAAAAATGGTGTAATATGACCAAAACCAAAGTTGTTCACTTCATAGAAACTCTTTATCAAGGCGGAGCAGAAACCTTGGTTAAAGATTATGCACTTTTATTAGATAAATCAAAATTTGATATTACAATTCTGTGTTTAAGAAGGACATATTCTCCATACGAAACATTACTTAAAAATGCAGGAATCAAAGTCATATTCATCAGTGATTTTTTTGGTTCCAAGAAAACTGTATGGGGACGCATAAAAAATAAAATTTCTAATATCGTTGGGCTTTATCATATTAAAGTAAAGAAAATTCTGAACGAAATCAATCCCGATGTCATTCATGCGCATTTAGCCGTCCTTCGCTATTTAGTCTACGCTCTATCACAAATTTCACCATCTCTTTTCTACACAGTTCACAATGAGCCTCAGAAATACTGGCATTGTAAGACACGTATTTCATCAAAAGAATTCAAAGCATGCCAATACCTAGTTCAAGAAAAAAAAATGCGCTTGATATCACTGCATAGCGCAATGCAAAAAGAGCTAGACAAACTATTTTGCGTAGACAACACGATTGTAGTCAACAACGGCATAGACTTCTCCAAATTTTCGAAAGCCTTGTCTAAAGAAGAAATCCGAAAAAAACTGCAAATTTCACAAGAATCGTTTGTCATTGGACACATTGGCCGATTTGTAGAACAAAAGAATCATAGATTCCTAATAGAAACGTTTTATCACGTTTTAAAGCAAAAAGAAAATTCAACCCTATTACTCATCGGCACAGGTCCTTTACTAGATGAAATAAAAAAACAAATTCACGAACTGAAAATCGACAATCATGTCATAATACTCTCAAACAGATCCGATATTCCTGACTTAATGAACGCAATGGATGTTTTTGCATTTCCGTCTCTTTGGGAAGGACTGGGCATCGTATTGATCGAAGCACAAAAAATGCAAACACGGTGTGTAATTTCATCCGCAGTTCCCGACGCAGCAATAGTATCCAACCTCGTTTACCGAATGCCTAAAAATGCATCAGCAAATGAATGGGCAGAAATATTATTAAATTTCAAAGTAAATTCTGTACAATACGACGGTCTCGAAAATTGGGATATGGGAAACGTAATAAGGACTTTAGAAAATCTATACACCATTGGGAAATCTTGACATGCGAAAAATAGGACTAATCACTCTATTTGAAGAAAATTACGGTTCCATACTCCAATGCTATTCAACAAAAACGTTCGTAGAATCTTTGGGTTACGAATGTGATGTACTGTCATTCAATGAAGCTCCTAGAAATTTCATCGAAAAATTAGCGAAGTATATAAAAAAAATCCTTAAGATTTTAAGATATCCGTCTTTTTTACGCTACATCGTTAATGAGAAACGTAAGAAAACACATAGTAGTTTATCACTGGGCACAAGAAAAAGAATGGAAGATTTCATCAGCCAAACTTTTCATCCCCAAAAGGTCACTGAAAAGGATCTCAAAAAATCCGACTGGATAAACCAATATGATTTTTTTATCGCAGGGAGTGACCAAATATGGAGTCCTAAAAAGGACATATATCCATTTAGATTTCTTTCTTTTGCGCCTATCCAAAAACGCATCACGTTATCCGTCAGTTTTGGAATATCCGATGTTCCAGAATACAACAAAAAACAAATCCGTAAATTACTACAGAATTACAAAAGCATCTCTGTTAGAGAAGAAACCGGTGTTAAAATAGTTGAGAAATATTCGTCTGCCAAAGCCATAAGAACAGCAGATCCAACAATAATTTATACCAAGAAAAACTGGGAAGATTTTTCCAACGGCCTAAGCATTGATTCTGACTATATCTTAGTACACTTTCTCGATACGCCTAATGAAATCGCATTAAAATCCATTAATGAGCTCACAACACGTCTAGGTATAAATGTCATTGCAGTTGGCTACAACTATGAGATCTTTAGAGAACTCAAAAATTTTAAATTCATGGATGCATCTCCAAAAGAATATATCGCTCTAATAAGCCAAGCGAAATACATCCTGACGGATTCGTTTCACACCTCTATTTTTTCAATAAATCTAGCCAAAGAATTCTTTGTTTTTGCAAGGCAATATTCTCTAATTCCTCAATCAAGTAGAATCATCGACTTACTACACCGATTCAATTTAAGCAATCGCTTTATAACCAGCATCAATGATTTAAACAGAGCTCTACAAGAAAAAAATACAGATGACGTCCAAAAAACAATTCAGAACGAACGCGATGCTTTACGTGAATATTTAAAAAATGCTCTTGAAGCATAAGGAGATATAATGGACAAGAAAGTTTCCATAATCGTTGCTATTTATAAATCAGAACTTTTTCTTGAAAAATTGATTCTTTCGATAATCAACCAAACATATAAAAACATCGAAATCATCTTAGTTGATGATGGTTCCCCCGATCAAAGCGGACAAATTTGTGACAAATTTGCAAATCAGGATAACCGCATTAAAGTAATTCACAAGAAAAATGGAGGAGCCTGTGAAGCGCGCAATGTCGGTATGGATGCAGCCACAGGAGACTATATAGTCATTGTCGACGGAGATGATTGGCTAGAACTAGATTACATCGAATACATGATGCAACTTATATCGAAGACAAAATCAGATATGGCCATGTCTGATAAAATTTTCACAACTCGTGACAGAGAGCAATCTCAAAACGATAAAATTGAAACATGGTCTTCCGAAACAGCAGCTTGTGCAATCATTTATCCACACATGGCTATTGGACCATGGAATAAAATTTACAGCACAAAACTTCTACGAGATAACGATATTTCTTTTTCGATAAAATGGTCTGGAGAAGGTCTTTATTTTGCTTCAAGAGCAGCTCAGTTTGCAAACCATGTAGGAGTCGGCCACAGAAAAGTTTACAACTATAGATTAAACAATTTAAACAGTGGATTAACCCACTACAACCTACAATTAGGACTTAACGCTTTAGAAAACATCCAATTAATAAAAAGCAGACTTCATCTTAACACAAAACGTTTACGCAATGCATGCGATTGGCATATTTGGAAGAACTATGGTTTTGTCCTACGCCTAATAATCGCAACAAACTCTCAAAATGAGAATTCTAAATTATATCATGAATGTTTAAAAAATATTCGTCTGCGTTTTCCCAAAGTCTTTTTATTCAGCGAATTCAAAATGTGCGGAGGATTCAAAGGCAGAATTCAAATGCTCCTTGATACACTTTTCCCAGTCCACAGAGCTAAAAAAAGATTAGAAAAAGCAAAACGATCTTTAAAGAAAGACACTATGCAGTAAGGGATTTTAAAATGAGCATAAAAAATTTTATCAAAAAAATTATAGCGTACAAAAGAAAAAAAGAAATCATTCCCATTCCTCACTTGATTAATAGTGATCAACTTTTAAAGGATAAGGTAGCCTTCATTTCAGGAGGATCTGGTGGAATCGGTTTTTCAATTGCACGATCTTTAATTCAAAGCGGATGCAATGTCATCATTGCAGGAACAAATTCAAAAAAAATGAGTGATCAAATTTCGGATTTAAATGAATCCGAAAAAGAACATATTAAAAGCTATGTTCTTGATTTAAACGACTTATCAAATTTAGACGAAACGATTGCTAAGGTATCCTCTTTATTTGGGGAAATCGATATATTCATCAGCGCCGCAGGCACACACACACAAGATGTTGATTTTTGGAATATGACAGTCAATGAATATGATCGTATTTTGAACATCAATTTAAAGGCCACATATTTTTTATGCCAAGCTTTTGGTAAATCCATGAAGGAAAATCACAAAAAAGGGCACATACTACTCATATCCTCGTCGAGAGGATCAGAACCCGCATGGTCTCCTTATGGTATATCCAAATGGGGAATCAATGGAATGGTAAAAGGACTAGCACAAATAATGACCCCACATGGCATTATCGTAAATGGTATCGCACCCGGTCCGACAGCCACAGCTTTATTAGGTATAAAAAATAACGACAGTATATATACGACAAGCAATAGAATTGGTCGATTAGCAGTTCCTGCAGAAATTAGCGAATTTGCAAAGCTTATGGTTAGTGACTTGGGCAATATGATTGTTGGAGAAACCCTGCATATTTCTGGTGGTCGCGGCTGTTTTGACATTCGATAATATTCTGGGTAAAACCAAATGAGCAAAGAGACAATCGCAAAAAATACCATTTTTCTCTATTTCCGAATGATTCTGACAATGCTTGTAACACTATTTACAAGCAGAGTCATATTACAGGTTCTAGGAGTAGAAGATTTCGGCATTTATCAAGCCGTTGGCGGCGTAGTTGCTTTGCTCTCATTTTTAAACACAGCTCTATCTGCAGGATCCTCCCGTTTTTTAACATTTGAATTAGGGAAAAAAGACCTTTTAAAATTAAGGCAGACATTTTCATCAATCCTAATAGTTCATACAATATTAGGAGTAGGCATTATTTTCTTAGCAGAAACTGCCGGATTATGGTTCATTCAGCACAAACTCATCATACCCGCAGATCGGTTTGATGCCGCAATAACAGCTTATCATTTTTCCGTTCTCACTATATTTTTTTCAATAACGCAAGTACCATATAATGCGGCCATTATCTCACACGAAAAAATGGCCATTTACGCGTATCTCAGTATATTAGAAGTCATTCTAAAGCTCGCGATAGTCTACCTTCTTTTGATCGCATCATGGGACAAGCTAAAAGTCTACGCTATATTATTATGTATTGTTCAAATTGGGATAGCACTTTCTTATAGACTTTATTGCAAAATCAAATTTTCAGAATGTCATGGAAAGGTGACTTTTGATTCTACTATAGTAAAAAGCATTCTTAAATTTTCAAGTTGGAATTTATTAACAAATACAGCTGCTGTAGGTGTAATGCATGGCACTACAGTGCTAATAAACATTTTTTTCACTCCAGGAATTGTCGCAGCAAGAGCAATAGCAAATCAAGTCAATGGCGCAGCAAATCAACTTGTGCAAAACTTCAGAAATGCGGTAAATCCTCAAATTATAAAAAAATTTGCAAACGACGATATTGATGGAAGCAAAAAACTTTTGCTAGCATCTACAAAAATTTCTTTTTTTCTCATGTTATTTTTGTGTATTCCCATTTGTTTTGAAGCTGAAACTCTTTTACGTCTTTGGTTGAAAATTGTTCCAGACACATCTGTACCCTTCTTAAGATTGATATTGATAACAACGCTTTTTCAAACAATAAGTCAATCTTTTTACACAGCTTTAAGCGCAAAAGGACAAATTCGAGAAAATGCAATTTCCACATCAACAATAGGCTTTTGCACCTTATTCATCATATACATATTATTTAAAATTGGTTTTTCGCCAATAAGCCTAGCATGGAGCATTCTAATAGAAGAAGCTATTCTTGCTTTACTTGTAAAACCATTTTTGGTCGTAAAAATTGCAAATTACAAATGGGAAGAGATAGCCAATGTCTTCGTCACTTGTTTTAAAGTTTCTATAATAGCCATAATATTACCACTGGTATTCTTCGTTTCATCCATTTATAACGAATTAAATGAATTCATTCGATTCTCAACTACCGTCTTATTATCAACACTATCTATTATTTTTTCCACTTGGTTTTTCGGTTTAGATTCGGAATCAAAAAAATTCATCTTGCAAATATTCAGGAAAATGATGAATAGGTCAAAGTAAAGGAAACCGATAATCAATTTTTCAATTGATTATCAATCCATTGAATTCTTTCCGAAAGCCATTTTTTCAAATTACTTACAGCCTCATTGTAAGAACTAAAATTCTGATTTTTCCACATATCAGTAGAAGAATCTTTTAAAATGTTCCAACGTCTAAAATTATTTTTTGCAGTCTCTGATAAAAAAGCGCTTTGAGCATCAATAGAATTTAATACAGCCATAAATTCATCATGTTTCTGAATCCAAAACTGATTTACACGTTTAACATATTCATCACTCTTAAACAAATAATAATTCCAATATTTTGTACGATGATACCACCTATCACTCAAATTCGTATCGTCTCACCTTTAATCCAAGAAAAATAGACACTTGTATAAAATTCAGCATCAGGATTTTTCGTAAATTCCTGCACCCAATAATGTTTCACAGACTCTTCAACATCTAACCAATCTTCTATATCATTCTTTTTTCCAGATTTTATTGTTTTTAAAAAAAATTCAAAATTTTGAATATGCTTCAGGACTGTATCCAAAATTTCATCAGATGCATTTTTAGGATCATGAATCCTAAAAGCTTTACCCTTACCATTTTCTGTTAAAACATCCGAAAAAACGACCTGTTCCCCTGTTTTATACTTTCCATCAACTTCTACTATATACGAATAATCATCATTCGGAATATTTACTCTGTTCTTTCCAATCTTTATTGTCTCCGTCAACAAATACACACCCAAATACTTTCCATTTAAATACAACTCAGCAAATTCGCACCGCGGTGCATAATAAGCCCCAAGAGCAGCAGACAAACGATACGAAATAAAATTTCGCATCAAAGACTTGTCATAATAATTTGCAATAAGCGCCCAGTCCTTGTCTTTGGGCATACCCAGTACCGACTGTTTCTTTTCAAATTCTATTTTATAGCTTTTCTTGGGAACATCGGTCCAACTTGTATTCCCTCTCCCCCTTATCGTCAAATCCATTATTTCACTTTCGGTTTCATTCTCACCCCAAATCTGTAGCTTAGCAGGGATTTCAGTTTCACGATCGTTTATCGCTTGGCGATATTCCGTTTCAATCACAATACGCGGAACGCCTGCATAGGGGTATTCCTTGTCATCAAGCTTAAACGAACTCGGATAGGCACTCTTAGAAGATCCCTCGCTTACCAACGAGTTTCTCACGCTCAAAGAAAGATCATCATCTGCAAGTTCCGCTTGACCTTCGGCTTCTACATCTAGGACTTTATTGCTACAGGCACAAAAAGAAGCTATCCACAAAAAGGTACTTAGAAAAACAAAAAGCGAAACCAGCCTATTATATTCATATCCAACCTTACCAAGTATCCCCAAAAATAGCATCATAGTAGGGAATTTCAAAGGTATCAAATTTAAAAGGTTATTGTAACACATCAAACATTCAACCAGAATCACACAAGTAGTGGAACAATCCTCTACACAATTTTTCTAAATTTGCGCGCATGGCAGAAAAAAAGAAAATCCTCGTAATGGTCGCAAGCCCAAAGAATGAACGCAGTGGCACTCTCATCCCGACGAAGGCTTTTGTCGAAGGGCTGGAGCAGAACGGCGACTACGAGACCGA
>JAEEHV010000030.1 GCA_016280955.1 Candidatus Gastranaerophilales bacterium
AAATGCCAATGTGCTGAGATTTTTTTTGAATGTCCGTGACTCGAATATGATGTTTAATGTTATTTATTTTTTATGTGTAATTGTTTTGTTCGGGAAAAATGGATTTTCTTCTTTGCGAAACCCCAAAATGCGTGAATATGCAATTTATAGTTCGGTTATCTCTTTATACGCTCTTATATCATGCATTTGGAATGGTTTTGAAAATGTTATAAATTTTGTCAAATTGACTGTTTCTTTTCTTTTATTCCTTTTGGTATATAATTTTGATATTGAAAAAATAAAAAAAATCATTAGTTTAACAATTGTTATTAATGTTATATACTGTATTTATATCTTAATAGATCCTTCAAAAGTTTCAAAGATTCTTTGCGAAGGAGGGTTAAATTATCTCAATGTTACGCTTACGCTGGGCTTGGCAATGGCAATTTCGCTTGCTTTATTTGTCTGTGACTTATATTCGCGTGTTGGGTTAAAGCATGTTTTTATTTGGCTTATAATTAGTGTATTATTCCTTGTTGCTCTAACAAGATTTCTTTCTCGAGGCGCTATTCTATTGCCTATTCTGTGTGCGGGTGCTGTAGTTCTTTTTGTCGGTTCAAAACAGAGACTAAAATCTCTTGTTGTTATTTTGGTGATAACTATTGTTGGATATTTTGCTGTCCAATATTACACATTACATGTCTCGTCCTATGGTTTATCGAGGATGACGAAATTGTTTACTGACACGCAAGAGGAAGATCGTATTCAATTATGGATTGATGCTGTTAATATCATAGTAAATAAAATGTGGTTTTTAATAGGCGGTGGTGTAAATTCGTTTAGGGATACGTTGGGCTATTATCCTCATAATTATTATATTCAGATGATTGGCGAATATGGTGTGCTTGGATTGCTCATAGGTGGTTCTTTGACAAAAGATTTAGCAAGTGGATTGATAAAATCCGTTCAAAATTATGGTATGAAAAATTTCAAAGGTGATAATACCATTATCTATACAGTTTTTGCAGGGACGCTGTATCTGCTATTAACTTTTTGCAAGTCTTTCTCAATATATGATGCTTATCCGCTTTATATAATGTTTGCGATTTGTTTTAAAACTTATGATGTGATGTTGCATAATGAAATATAGAGGACATTTCTTTTGAATATTATATTTTTATTAGGTAACTATTTGAATAATAAAAGTGCAAATAGTATATGTGCGGAAAATATTTTTCATGAATGGGAGAAAGATGGCGATTCAATTCATGTTATATGTCCTGGGAAAATCACACAAATTATAGAGAAATCACATACCGAGATAGTTCATTGTTTTTCATATTTTCATAAAAAAAATTGGGTAGAATGTAGAAGTTTTGTCGATAAAATGCAATATTTATTTTATCGATTAAAGGATTATTTTATATATCCACGAACTGATACTAATATGATAAAATCCTATGTTTATGAGTTGGAACAAATTTGTGCTTGTAGTAATATTGACTTGATTGTTTCGGTTTGTAACCCCCCTGAAACGGTGGAGGCTGTTTATAAATTTGTGTCTAATAAGAGGGGAATAAAATGGGCTATTTACGATATTGATACTGTTTCAAATTGTAGTCTTGGAAAAATTGACAGATATATTGGTTTTATTATAAAAAATAAAGCGTTCAATTGGGAAAAAAAGGTGTTCAATAGGGCAGATTTGGTAATTCATTTGCCTCAGCATTCGAATCATTTTGAAAAAAAATGCTATAATAATGTTAAAAATAAAATGGTAATTCTGGATTTACCTCTTCTAAAAATTGATGAAAATGATGTCTATGAAGACAATTCTGGTGAAGATGATATTATGGTATATGCGGGAAGATTTTATCCTGTGATGCGAGATCCTGAATTGTTTATACCGATGTTACTTGATGCTTTAGATAAATTGCATGTGCGAATTCAAATTTATACAGATGAAGGATACTGTAAGAAAATTTCTGAAAAGTACCTTCCCAGTGAAATCTTGTTTGTTTCAAATTACATTTCTGAGGAAAAACTTAGAAAAATAATAAATAAGTCAAAGTTTGTTATTAGTCTTGGCAATAGAGGAACAGAAATGTTTCCTTCTAAAATAGTGACATACGTAGGAACTTGTAAGCCAATCATTCATTTTTACCAAGATGATAATGACCCTGTTATAGATTTTCTAGATTCATACCCAGATAAGTTGTTGCTAAATTTGAATTGTGATGCTGCTGATAATCGTAATAAATTAAGAGACTACATCTTATCTGAACATAAACAAATTGATAAAAAAGATGTTCTTATGAAATATCAAACAAACATTCCTCAAACAATTGCAAAAAATATAAAAATACAGCTTTAATGTAAATGTAACCTTTTGGGAAAATAAATAGTTTTATCTATGAATGTTTTAGAAATTAATGGATTAAACATCGGTTCCACGGGTGGTATCATGTTGAATGTGGCGAAGTCTGCTAGGTGTGATGGCTTCGTTGTGAAATACGCCTGTGCCTATAGCCGTACGAATTTACGCAAGATTGATGAAAATACAATCCTCATAGGTAGGAATCGTTTTTCTAGAAATTTTCAATTATATATAGGAAATTTTTGGGGCATTTCAGCGTTGTTGTTTATTATTTCAACGCTTCTGTTTTTGGCGAAGATTAAGAAATTAAGTCCCGATTTAATTCACCTTCACAACCTTCATGGCGATTATATCAACCTGCCACTTCTTTTCCGCTTTATCAAGCGAAACCGTATTCCTGTTATCTGGACTTTGCATGATTGCTGGAGTTTTACGGGGCGATGTCCATATTTTGTCATGACAAAATGTGACAGATGGAAGACTGGTTGTCATGATTGCCCGTATCCGAAAAAGAGTTATCCGCAGTCATATATTGACACAACGCGGATGATGTGGAAACTGAAAAAGAAATGGTTTACTGGTATAGAAAATTGCACGATTGTGACTCCATCTCAATGGCTAGCGGATTTGGCGAAACAATCGTATTTGAAAGATTATTCAGTCAAGGTCATCAACAACGGCATCGATTTGTCTGTTTTTAAACCGACAGAGAGTGATTTTCGCAACCGTTACGGGCTTGTTGGCAAAAAGGTTGTGCTTGGCGTTGCGTTTGGCTGGGGGGTGCGCAAGGGACTTGATGTGTTTATTGAACTATCAAAGCGTTTGCCCGAAAAATATCGCATTGTTCTTGTCGGTACTGATGATCGAGTTGACGCAATGCTCCCCGCAAATATTATCTCGATTCATCGCACTCAAAACCAGACAGAACTTGCTGAGATATACACCGCCGCTGATGTGTTTGCGAATCCTACGAGGGAAGAAAACTATCCTACAGTAAATATGGAGTGCCTTGCCTGTGGTACACCTGTGATTACATTCCGTACTGGCGGAAGTCCTGAAATTCTTGACGATACTTGTGGCTCGGTTGTCCCTTGCGATGACATTGAGGCTATGGAAATGGAAATCCGCAGAATTTGTGAAGAAACGCCGTATTCAACAGATAGTTGTTTAGGTAAAGCCCAAACATTCGATATGAACAAAAGATTTGACGAATATGTGGAATTATATAAAGAAGTATGCAAAGTAAACTAAAATCAGAATTTTTATCGGGTGTTTTTTATACTAGTATTGCTAAATATGCTGGACTTGCCTTCAGCATTATAATTTCGGCTATACTAGCAAGGTTAATTGAGCCTAAAGATTTTGGAATAGTTGCGATTGCGACAATTTTTATCAATTTCTTTTCGATTTTAACAACAGTTGGCATTTCTCCTGCAATAGTCCAAAATAAAACAATAACAGAAAGAGAACTCCGCAGCATAAATTCATTCACTTTTGCGTTAGCATCTGCTTTAACACTTATATTTGTTGCTTCTATTCCATTGATTCAATTGTTTTACGATAATAGTGCAAAATTAAAAAGTGTTTTACTTTTTTTGTCAGTAAGTATTTTTTTCTCGATCGCATCAATCGTTCCAAATGCGATGATTTTGAAGGCTAAGCTGTTCAAGTTTATTGCATTGCGAACTTTTGTAATTCACTTGGTTTTTGGAATTATTTCTGTTGTATGCGCGTATTTAGGTTTGGGTATATACGCATTGTTAATAAACCCTATTTTTAGCAGCATTTGTTTGCTAATCGTGAATTTTAAAAAGTTTCCTGTAGGTTTTGCGCATATTAATAAGAACGCTATTGATAAAATACTTTCATTTTCGATATATCAATTTTTGTTTAATCTGGTTTACATTGGCTATCGGAATATAGATAAGTTTTTTATTGGCAAATTTTTTGGAATGGCAGACCTTGGCTACTATGAAAAATCATATAGACTAATGATGTTGCCCTTAGAAAATGTATCTTCAGTGATTTCTCCGGTATTGCACCCACTTTTAAGCGAACTCCAAAATGACAAAGATAAAATATGGAGTTCCTATCTCAAGATGCTTCGAATGCTGTCCGAATTTTCGTTCATACTTTCAGTGGCTTTATATTTTTTATCGGATTCGATTATACTGTTTTTATATGGAGAAAACTGGAAATTTGCAATACCCCTATTTAAAATATTATCGTTAAGCGTTTGTTTTCAACTTTTGCAAGCCCCCATTGGGGCCGTTCTGCAGTCTATTAATAAAGTCAAGGCTTTGTTTTATGGTGGACTTTGGATGCTACTTTTTGTCACTTTGGCTCTGTTTGTATCTTGGTATTTCAATAGCATTGTAGGACTTGTCTTTGGTATAGATATTGCGTTCTTTGCGGGTTTTATTGTTTATCAAATATATTTGGCACATTTTTTCGGTAAATCAATTGTAAATATCATTGTTGTAATAATTTCACATTTATTATATGCTGCAATCTTTTTCGCAATATGTTTTGCGATTAAACGGGTTGTTCAACCACAAAGCATTATTACATCTGCATTAGTTTACTCGCTATTGACAATAGTTGTCTTTTTTTGCTTAAAAACTATGGGAAAATTGCCGGAATCAAGCATTCTTGTTCAAGATATTATTAATAAAATTAGAGGTCGTAAATGAAATTGGATAAAAATAAGTTGTATCCGTTGGCGTTGCTGCGGAATTTCCTTTCAAAGGAAAACCTCCTTAACGTTTTGCATATTCGCAGGAAACCTAGAACATTACAGATGCCAATAACATCAAAGTGTAATTCCAAATGTGTTACGTGCAATGTATGGATGTACCATGAAAATGTTGACATTGATCCCATAAAATTGAAGACCCTTTTGAAAAACCCTTTTTTTTCGAAAGTTCGGAGTGTCGGTGTAAATGGAGGCGAATTAACATTGGTTAAAAATTTTGCTGATGTGATTGACGCTTTATTTGTTCTTCCAAAACTTAAATCGCTTTACCTAATATCAAATGGACTTCTGCCTGATAAACTATTCACTCTTTTGAAAGAGACTAAACAAAAATGCGATGAAAAAGGAATATTCCTAAATATATGTATTTCTGTTGATGGTTATGCAGCTGTTCACGAGAGTATTCGGGGCATACCAAATTGTTTCCCCAAAACGAAAAGAATATTAGATGAATTTAAGAACAATCTTGAACTTTATGCACATGGGGTGACTGTAGGTTGTACAATTTCACAAAAGAATGTTGCTTATCTACGTCAAGCTGAAGAGTTCTTTAGAAATTATCCATTCTATGTTCAATATCATTTGGCTGTACCAAATAAAAGGATTCATACTTTTGATTGTGCTGAACGTTACAATGTTTTGAATGACGAATATTCAAGAATGCTTGCAGAAGAATTTTTCTATGCAAAGTTTTGGGAATCAAAATGGACTGATAGATACGCTTATTTTTGCCAATATTATTATTTGAAAAATAAAGGACACGGACGTTTGTGCGGTTGTCAATATAAGTATAGGGATGTTACTATAGATGAAAATTTGAAAATGTATTTGTGTGCTACTGCAAGCGATGAACTTGGCGATACGAATGTTGAAAAAATATCAGATATTTTGAGTGGCAAAAGATTCTGTAAATTAGAAAAGAGTGTATGCCAGAATTGCGATACATGCATTCATTATGTTTATTCCACGCCAACAATAAAGGGATGGATTCTTTTTGTAAAGGAGTTTGTTAAAGACATTTTCGATCGTTCATACAAATTTGGGAGGGTAATAAAATGAAAATAACGATTCTTGGTTGGTATGGTTCTGAAACCATCGGTGATAGAGCCATTATGGCGGGCATTTTGCATCTTTTTTCATGTGATACAGAAAAGATTGATGTTCATTTAGGGAGTATTCAACCGCATTTAAGTAATCGCTCTGTTTATGAGGATTTACCCTTTCTCAAAGAAATTACAAATAACAAACTAAATACAGTTGATGTCTTTTATTCACTCAGTCTTGCTGAATTAAAAAAGAATATCAGTAATAGTGATTTGGTCTTAATTGGCGGGGGGCCATTCCTTGATTCTAATATGATGTTCATGTTGAAATACGCATTTGAATATGCAAAGAAGCGTGGTGTCAAGACGTCAATCATGGGTTGTGGCTTCGAAACCCTTTATAAGGAAAAATTCAAAAAATGCTCTGGCAATTTGGTAGAGCTATCTGATGTTTCGATTTTTAGAGATGAATCCTCTGTAGAAAGAGTGATGCAATTTGTTAAACAAGATGTTGAACGGCCAAAAGGACTAATTGATCCCGCATTCTTTGCGGCTCAATTCTTCAGGAATATGCAAACGAATGCTTGCAAAAACGAACATATCGCTGTCAATCTCAGACATTTATTTATTGAAGAAAAAGAAGGTCTTGGACGCTTTACCATCAATGAATGTCTTTCTGTTGTTAATACGCTTGCAGATCTGAATCAAGATTTGCCAGTTCGTCTAATTCCTATGCATACCTATTTTTATGGCGGTGACGATCGTGTCATAGAAAACCGAATTGCCATGATGTCCGATAAGCCAAATGTGGTTGTTCAAAACAAGCCTTTATCTTTAAAAGAAACAATGGATGTGTATTATAACTCGCTAATTTGTGTAGGAATGAGGTTCCATGCTGTTGTTTTGCAGACGACAGTTAATGGTAAAAATTACATCATGGACTATACTGATTCTAAAACAGGAAAAATTTCAAATCTTTTGCGACAATTGAATTTGGTTGAAAAATATAAAGATCGGTATGTTCATTGTGAAAATGCTCATGAAATGAGTTTTAATGCAAATGTCGAAAAAGTCATTCTAGATGATGCATTGCTTAATAGGTATAAAGAACAATATCTAGAAGGAATACGGAAATTATTGAAATAAATTTATATTCACAATAGCTGATTACACTTTTGGAGTACTTTGCGTAAATCATTTCCGAATCATTAATTTATTGTCACAATACGTTCTCCAAATGTGGTTTTGTTCACAAAAAGCAATGAGGTTGAAAAATGTAAAGGTAACGTATATTTTCTTTCGCAAATTCCTTTAAGAGGGTAAAAAAATAGGATGTTCCAATTTTTAGATTTGAAATAACCACAAATCAACCTAAAAGAAGAGCATCCTATGGATAACAATATAATCAAAATTGACGAGGA
>JAEEHV010000031.1 GCA_016280955.1 Candidatus Gastranaerophilales bacterium
GAACAACCGAATGTACACAAAAGCATACAAACTAAAACCATTGCAACTAAATATTTTCTTTTCATAAACTAAAACCTATTCCTTTCATAATTAGAGTTTTTGTTTCATTTATATTATAAATATCCCAAGTTATTATTGCCGTTTTTATCTTTCTTATCATCACCACCAAGCACCAAACGGAAAATAACTGCAATGAGTCCCACGATACTCACTTTAATTACACCGCTCATTAGTACCTGTTCAGAATAAGTCATAGCTTCCACCGCATTATTGGGTAGCAAACTAATGACATCTGAAGCGAAAATAAGAACACACAGACCGACAAAGATAACAAAAGATACTATATTTGATAAAACTCGCATAAGAATCACCCTTTTTATATATTTGATACAACCTACAAACCTAAGTTGAAAAGTATCTGCTTAAAGCAACGCTCCAACGCAAATGGGTCAGAGTACGCACTATCATCCAAATTTTCAGAAGAATAAGCACGAAGTTTCTGTTTAAGTTCGTTTATATCATACTCAAGTGTAATTTTTATTCTGTTATTGTTTACAGGTGTACTGTTGTTTTGTGACGAAGTATTATGAACAATACCAGTGGAAACACTAACACCATTTACAGTATGGTTAGTAGGTAAAGCAGACTGATTACCCTCACGAACAGGAATACCCTGACGAGCAAGCATATCAAAATCTTTTTTGTTTACCCATTTTATCCACTTATCACAGTTTGAACAGTACAAACCAATTCTGTCGGGCAACTTAACTAAATATTTGCCCGTACTAAAGCAACGAGAACATTGAGTATCAGCAACACCCATAATATTAAAGCCTCCTAACTAAATATATAAAACTATCAAAGCACCTTAGAAACAGAATTAAAATCTGGTTCAATTATTTTAGCATCCATTTCTTTTACAAAAAGACCTTCTTGCCCACGCAAAGTATATATTCTTTCCCTTTTGCGTGCTCGAGTACAAGCGATATAATGTACCCTTCGTTCTTCTTCCAACTGACTCTGATTTGTTATATCACATTTACGAGATGGAAAGACGTCAGTGCTATCGTTCCATATAATAACGGAATCTGCCTCTTTACCCTTATACTCATGAACAGTAGAAATAACGATATTAACACCCTTTTTCTTCTTTCTACCCTCAAGCCGTTCACCATAAAGGTCAAGACACATGAGATAGTCATTTATATCCTCGTAATTCTCGGTGTCAAGCATTGAAATATACATAGATAACAATGCACGAGCCTGCATACACCAAGTAGTATTTGTTTTGTAGTTCGACTTAGCCTGACTAAACACCTCACGAAGTGCAACCAAAGCCTTCTTGTTGTTTCTTTTACCATTCTCATAAAACATAGGTTTATATTTTTGCACGATTTTTAAGACTTCTGGTGCAGAAACTTTAAGGTCTGCCTCTGGTACTTGCCATATTGACAAGTTGTTATTTTTCAACACAGCCATCAAAGGTTCAACCTCATATCGAGCAAAATAAGGTAAAATCTGTTCTAACGCAGACTTAACGGCAGGTGAGCTACGCTCAGTGAACAGAGCAGATAATGATAACAATTTACGAGCAACTGGGCTTCGTAAAGTCATTGCATCACCAGATAGAGCAAAATCAAAACTACCTTTCATTTCAAGAGCGAGAGCTGGCAAGAAACCATCGTAGTTTGTTCTACACAAAATAGTAACTGACATACCTTCTGTGACATCTTTTGCCACATCATTAGTTAATGTTTGTAGCATACTATTTAAGGTAGAAATACCATAAATACCAAATTCACCACCTTCTTTGGCAGAATATATCAATTGGTTAGCTGAATCTGCGTTTTTATGGATTGAAGTAATAATCGGGTTCAATATATTAGATGGACAACGCCAGTTGCAACTTAACCGAGAAACAGTAGGTCTGAAATCTTTTTCAAAGTATTCAGCCAAGATTTTTCTATCACTACCCTTGAAAGAGTAGATACATTGCGAAACATCGCCAACACCTACAAAGCGAGAATTATGGTCTTGTTTTTTATACAAAGGGTCGCCCGTGTGGTCTTTTCCGTCAGCATTAAGCCACAGACTATTTCTACCATACGCTTTTAACAGTGCATACTGAAGCTGAGAAGTATCCTGAAACTCGTCAATATAAATATTGTTGTAACGATTTGCAACAAATTCCATAACTTTAGGATTAGGGCTGATATAAAGATACTTATATAAAAGTTCCTGCACATCTTCAAAGTCCATAAAGTTTTCTATCTTTTTCTGATTTGCATATTGCCGAATAATATCATCTATAAGCGTAGGTGTAAGATTATAGTCAGCACACGAAGGATGAGAATACCTATCCTCTATTCTACCACGCACAGATTTGATTATTGTGTTCAAGATTTTAATATCTTCAATATCAATATTCTCACCCGTAGAACGCTTTACACCAGCAATCTCGCAAGCACGCTTAAAGCAAGTAAACAGTTTTTTATCATCACCAATAACAACCTTAACACCCATACCCTCAAGCGTATGATAAAATTCAGCATCTAAGGTAGAAAAGTGTATCTGATTAACACGTGGCATAAAGTGTAACTCTCTTTGCAAACGAGCTACCGATGATTCGAGGTCAACTGCACCCGATTTTAAGAAAGTACAAACCCAAGTTTTGTCAACTACATCAACAGTAGTACCGTTTGGTAATGAAGTTTGCTTTAATATTTCGCCTGTATAAATATCGTGTATAATTTTAAGAGATAGAGCCGTAGTTTTGCCAGAGCCTGCAATTGCGTTGATAACTTGATTGCCCGTTGTTGTCAATACATTTCCAAGTTCCGTCATCTTACCATTTTCGTCAAGAGCTTCGTAACCAAGTTTGTTTACTAAGTCCAAGAAAATGCTATCTTTTCCTTTTTCAGCGACAACTGAGGAGGGCACAAAGCCCTCCTTAGCTGAATATTGTTGCAACCTATCAAAAGCACCCATTATATTTTCCTTTCAGTTATTTTACTTCACCAAAATAATACTCGTATGCAGTATCAGACTTAGGGAAGTAAAGCTTCTTAAAGCGTGCTACATCGAAATCAATATAACCTCGTTTCCTTGCATCGCATAACAACCAAAAGATAACTTGGTTCTGGTCAAAAGTAAAGGTCTGCTCACCTTCTGGCACAATAACAAGTGTACCATCTACATTCTCAGTATGTTCTGGTATCCAATCGGTTATTTCTACCTGCTCATAAGCGTCAGATAACGGAACAATAAAGTAGTCTTCGGCTTTCATATAATGTGAAATACCAAGATTGTCGAAGTCTATTGTAGTCTTAGAAGTCTGAAGTTCGTAAGGCTTCTTGGTGTTCAAAGCATAATACCCTTTTGTTTCATTAGGCAGAGCGTCAAAACGCTTCTTACCAGCGTAATATGTCTCACGAGGAGAAAATTCCTCGAAAGTAATATTTCTTTCCGTAATCTCAAGCACTTTCGCCAAACAACAAGAACGAATTTGTTTAGCATCGTCCTGTTGCGACTCGGTAGCTCGTGTGTAAAGTAGCACAATATCACCAACAACCAACGGTCTTTTGTGTGTTTCAATAGTCCCATCACGCCTTTTTTGTCTAACACTGCCGTAGAAGTTTGTCAGTTTAGCACGCTTTGACGGAATAGTATAAAGTTCGTCATTGATATCGTTATTAGTTTCCGAGTTATAGGATAACCAAACCCTATAATTCTGGTCTAACGATTTTGTAGGAGAGAATGGCTGATTTTCGTCAGAGTATTCCCTGAAGTACAAGAAATCTCCAGACGAGAACCAATGTAACCTATCGTCAAGGAAACGCAACTTGATAAAGGTCAGCGTGTTATTACCCATAAAGGTATTCGTCACGAAGATTTTGAATTTTGACGGATGCCCTGTCTTGACGTGTTCAACCAACGCATAAGCAACAGCCGAGAGCCACTTAATAGCCTTGTTGCCACCACCCGTATTTCCAAAGAACTCGCACTGTGACATCATGCTTTCATAAGGTTTTAACGGATGATTAGCATCAAGACCAACGATAGAAGCCGACCAAAGCCACTCATCGTTCTGTAACCTGATAATAGGCAGATAAGTCGGTAAAGGTATTTCCTTCTCGTGCATATCGGCTGTTTTCATAGGCATCGCAGGTGCAACAGACGAAGTATAGATATAAACATTTGTGAACCTATCCTGCATATTTTCGATAATACTGTAGTTCGGAAGAATCTTACAGTCATCGGGAATATCAGTAACCCAACCCATATCGAAAGCAACATGAAGATACTCGATAGCGGGACTGTTGACAATGTTTTTAGCAACTTTCACATCTTTTAAGGAAAGGGCATCATTATACCCTATTTTCAAGTACTTGCCAAGTTCACATATAAATATGAGCTGGCTGTTGTACTTGATTACTTTGTCCTTAAAGTACTGAATAAGTTGAGCCATAATATATACCTCCATAAATATAAATTTTGTATTTCAACAATACATATTTTACCACACATTTTTAGTTCTGTCAAGGGGTTATCTGATATATTTTTGTGAAATATAAGACGGAATCTTCAGTTTTCACCAAGCGACTGGTCAAGCATTTCAACAAGTTTTACTACCATCTCAGACGGAAGTACGGATACGGAAGTAGCCAAATCCGTTGACGAAAGTAAACGAAACCACTCTGAACACCGTTGCGATGCAGACTCGTGAATGTCATCGGAATCTGCTAAATTTTTCTCTATTTGTTCAAGCAACAAAGGGCGAAGAACGGCATTATAATATAAAGCCGACACACTCTTATTATTTTTTTCAGTGCTTTCTTTTGTTTCAGCAAAGGGGTCGTTTTCAATACTTCCATTTTCACTTTCAGCCGACACAACATTATTTTCAGCAGATACAATTTCAGCCTCATTTTGTGAAACATTTTGTGCAAAGTCAAGAGCTGAGTCCGATATTTCAGAGAGTGACGAAGTTATACTAATTTCGTCATCCAATTTGAGTGAAACATTTTCAAGTCTACCCAACATTGTTAAAATATCAAGTTTAACAGTATTTAAGGTTTTAAGTCTTTCACCCTTTTTGTGTATAAGTAACGGGTTATTTAAGTTCTGAATAAGATAAGCAAGTTTTTCTTTATCACATTCATCTAAATACCCGTAGATGTTCCCTTTTGAAAGCATTTTTAACACACGAAGTTCATTCTCGCAGTCAGAAAGACTATATCTTTTTACAGTGTCACCATACTCGTCAACACTATTTACAACCTCAGATGCAACAACAGTGTTCGCAACTATTTCGTTTTCAGTATCATAGTTAAGTAAAGCGTTACAAACACTATTTATATAATCTAATTGTTTTACAATACCCTTTTCAAAGGTATCAGCAACAGAGAAAGGGAAAAGTTCACAATATTGATTAGATAAAAGGTTGACTTGCACACGCAGAGAGTCGGCTGTAAAGTTCGCACCCTGACTGGAGTTTAACGCTTTGCACATTACAGGCGTGGGCAAATACCAATGTTCTGAAATAAATTTTGCCGTTGAAGAACGAGATACAAACCCAGACGCAACAAACTCAGTTAAGTTATCGTAAACAGTAAGTTCATAACTTTCAATCTGAGTAAGATTTGTGTTGTTTTTTATTCTTTCGATAAGGTCTTTAACCTGTCGAAGTTGTTTGAAAAAGTTTACTTTTACCGTAGCACGATTTTCCATAATGTTTTTATAACAACTCCTTTCAAATTTACACAATATTATATTTTCAACCTCACAGAAAAGCCCAAAGTCTGTTTGTAGGTCAGTAAGTTTTCACCCAAAACAGATTTATATGGAGATTTTTCAAAGGTCTTGTTGTAGCAAAATTTTCACATAAAATCTAAATCAAATTTTAGTTCACTTTTACGCAATATAAGGAAAACAGAAGTACAACTGCAAAGTTTGTCCTTACACCAAATATATTTGATTTTTTAATTTATATTGATTTAATTTTACACACAACTATTTTAATTTCACGCATATTTTCAAAAATTTTCTATATGGAAGTAACAGAGCGTAAACACAAGTACCAAAATTTTAATAACTTAAAGTCAAGAAAAAGTCAAAATAAAACAAAGTAAATAAAACACAATATAACAAAGTAACATTATTAACTATTTTTTCACAATATAAGTATAAAATCTTTTGTTTTATAAAAATAAAAGTTTTTCTATATGGTCAATATTTTTCATACTGTTTTCAGACAACAACAGATTAGTTTAATACCACAAAGATTTTCTTTTCAAAGTTAAATATAAAGTTATAAGTAATTTCATATTCATAGTACAAAATACAATACCAGTCTGCAAAGTTTAACAAACCACAATTTACACCAACAACTTAGTATAATTTTACCACACCGAGCTCAAGGATGAGCTCTTTATCCGTCAAAGTTTTCAATATGAGTATAATATTTTAACAACTAAATTTTAATAGTAAAACAAACAATTTTATGTTTTCAATATGAGTATAAATTTTCGTTGAAAATCTTTACAGGGGGCATTTTTATCTGTCAAACAGTTTTTATATAATAGGAATTTTACAAAGTATAGCACCACAAAAGCAAACATAAAATAAAAAGACAAAGAAATAAACTATCAAAAGCAGAGTATTAATATAAAAATAAGCAACTAATATCAATTTTGCGTTTCAACTTGTTTTCATGAGGATTTAATTTGTCAAAGTTGTTTAATATGATATAAAAATAAGGTATAAAAGGTATACACGCCGTCACTAATCGGTCAGTTTGTTTTTATATGAGTATAAAATATCTATTTTTACAGATGGAGGAAAATATAATAAATCAAGATATTTCAATATTAGTTCAAAATAAGAACAACCACTTCAGAAGGCAGTAAAAATAAGTCAAACATATAACAACATAAAGTAGCACAAACAAAGTATAGCGAACAAAATTTGCTTCTTATACCATTTCAGCGTGGAAAACATTCCTGCGACAGAAAAATAATCCGTCAAAGTGCAAAAATTTTAGTTCAAAGTAACACAACATTAACTAAAGATAACAAAAACAAGGACACAATACCCGTTGTTTTTCTTTCATTTTTCCTATTTAAGTCAAAATTTCTAAACACACGAACACAAATAAGCAACTCACGAAAACAAAGTCAGCTTATACCAATAACAAAGCAGACAAACACCAAAACAAGAAAACAAGGAAGTTTCTATTTTTCACAAGATATATGAGCCACAAAGTAGCAACTCTATATAAAAGCAAAAGAGCCGAAAAAACAGTTTCCCAAATCTCAGGCTGCTCATCAGATTTCAAAATGTAAAACCACAGATTTTTAGCCAAAGTATAAAACAGAGCATGAGTAACAATATTTTCATATTTTAGCATTTTCACAACACTATTTTACTATTTCGGCATATCAGTAATAAACAATAAAATATAAAGTACAATAAACCCAAATATAAGGTTACAAAATAATAAAACAGAATTCAAAACAAAGCATATAAAGGCAACCAAACACAATATAATAAATAAAAGCACAGACTTATCAAAAATAAAGTCAAGAAAACCAAGCGTAAGGAGTTTTGGAACCCCGTAAACTAACAATTTTTGTATAAAAATATATAAAAATTATGCTATTTTTCTATAACAAAAATATCAATATTATTTTATACTATAAATATAATCTAAAAATAACATAAGATTAGAACACAAAACAAGATATAATACCCTTTTGCACAGAACACAACTATACAAACAACAATACCGATAAAGTTTTTCTAAATATAAAGTCAACAATTTACATATTAGTCACATATTTTTCATATTTATTTTTAAGGTCAACAAAACGATTTTTATATAAACAAGGTAAAACGAAACACCAAAGCACACAAATTTATATAAGCACCCAACGAAAACATATAAGCCACCAACAAACACACTGAAGAAACGCACAAATTCATTTTAGTAAATAACAAAAGCAACCAAGATATTTCTCACAACAAACTATTTATAAACAACAACGAATAGGTAATATACAAATTTATTTTAGATATTTTTAACAACAAACAAGATATAAACAACACCATACAAGCAGATAACAAATTTATATAAGTTATTTCTTTCAGCAACCGAGAGAAACACAAAAACATATAAGATAACAACAAATTTATTTTAGATATTTTTTACAACACATAAGATATAAATAAAAGCGTATAAGCCAACCATAAATTTATATAAGATAACAACAAATTTATTTTAGTCACAGATAACACCATACAAGTTGATATAAAAACAAAACAGTTCCAAATAAAAAAGATTTCAGTTCAATATAAAAGCAACCGAGATAAAATAAACAAGATATAAAGCAAAAAGTAAATTCTTATACGAATATTTTGATATAATAAAAATAGATATAAACTAATATATTTTTGTTTCATATAAGGTCAAAACACAGTAAAAATATTTAATATAGAGGACACAATTTTATCTTTATTTTACACAATATAAAGTATAAAGTAGTATATCGTTTTAATTTTACGCAATACCCATGAACACCGAGCAACAAACGAAAAGAATGAAGTACGAATATAAATAAAACATAAACTGATGTAGTTTTTTATAGTTTTATATAAAGTTCTAAATATTTTATCTATAACCATATAATTTTATTTTATATCTAAATTTTAGCAACTCGCAAAGAGCAAAACAAACACGAAAATAAATAATAAAAACTATTTCTATTTTACACAATATAAGCCGAAACAAAAACAACACTATAAGATTTTTATATCTTAGCCGATAAACAGATTTCTATAACAACGAAAAAGATAAATATAACTATAAATAAGATTTCAACAACTTTTATTTTACACAATATAACAGAAAAAAGTAAGGTTTTACATCTATTTTACGCAATATAACAAACAAAGTCAACTTAGCCGATAATTTTTATCTAATACCCCACGCCTGCTTATTTTTCAAACAGTAAAAATATAAACCACAGATAACGAAATATAAGTACAAAATATTTTATCTTTTATAATTTGTTTTTATACAAGCAC
>JAEEHV010000032.1 GCA_016280955.1 Candidatus Gastranaerophilales bacterium
CATTAAATCGTTACCGCTATGGCAAAAAAACAATTATTAAAGCATTAAAAGAAAGGGAAACTCCATTAAGAAAATATCTTAAAACTGTTGTTAATACAAAAGATTTTGAAAAAGATATGGGAGATTGTTTTGTAAGTTTTAATCGTCAAAGATATTTTGGCGAGTACGGGATATTTCATACAATATCGTTTGAGTTTCCTAAAAAACGGGAACAGGCAATAAAACACGAGCTTGACTTTTTTGAAAATGGTAATTGGGGAAAATTAAAAAAAGAAAAATTTGAGCCATTTAAGGAAATGATTATAAGCGATATAGCAAACAAAACGACTTGTTACGCAGGATTTAATGACATTGAGGAATTAGAACAAGACGGAGCAGAAGAACTTGCAAAATATATAACAGGAAAAGAAATTGTTAAAGATTTAAAAGAACATATTGCAAAATTCAGAACAAAATATTTAAAAGAATCATGCTAATTTATTTCTTCAAATATATTTATTAAAGTAAGATAAACTGCGGAAATCTCTTCTGTTAACAAACCATCAATATCAACGATATCTCTCATCGCTATGCAATTTTCTTCAAACATTTCTCTGAATATTGACTTTTCCATTGATGTGGCAATGCCTTTTAACATTTCAATGGATACTGTAAAATCTAAATCGTGTGCCAACTTGTTTCTTAAACTGTTTATTTCCTTTAAAATGTCAAATGATATAGAGTCAATGATATCCAATATATACAATAATTCGATTTTCTTGTAAAAATTTAAGTTATCTATATTAATTTGTTTTTTATCTTTTAATTTTTTAGATAATATACAAGTGATGGCATATTCTATACACAAGTGACCTCTAAACAATGTGTCCAAAGGTTTATTTTCTTCAGGATAGCAAAGCCAATCATCTCTAAGATACAATTTATCTTTATTTTCTATATCTTTTTTCATTTATACTCCTTTAAACTTGTATAAATTACAACATAAATTAAGTATAAATAAAAAATATAATAATTTGAATAATTGTTATTCTGTTACAAATTCCCAATGATAGCCATAGGACTTTCCATTCTTGCGATAACAGGCTTGTTTTAATAATCTGAAATCGCAATAATTAATTTCTAATACAAATTCCAACCATTCACCGGCCTTTCTTACACTTTCAAAAATTTGTCCAGTTTCAACACATCGTATTTTTTTAGGTTGTTGTGATTTTGAACGGTATTTTTCCAAGTTTTTTTCAAGCATATAGAATAATCTTTCGTTTACTCTGTAAGTTTTTTGGGTACTGAAATCATCTTGTTTAAGCGTGACAGTACATCTGTTTTTCAGCTTCGTTGTCATAAATTTCCTCTCTCATTGCTTCTGATAATTCTATGTCTTGTAATAGTCCCATTTGTAAACCCATATAAACAGCATCAATAGCAGTATGAATTTCACCAAGAAAACAGTACAATCTCCATTTCTGAAATGTTGTATTTGATAATGTCATACCCAACTTTCTCGCAATTTGCTTATTGTTATAGCCTTTTGCAATTAGCTTTAACATTTTGTATCTGCGATCTGTCATAGTTGCTCTATGTTTATACATAGTCTACCTTTCAATGTGATTTATAGATTACTTTTTAACCAAATTGTAATCCGATTTTTTTTGTTTGATAAATATAGACTTTTGGCTAATTGAAACACACAAATATATATGTTAAATTACATTTTTGTAATAGATAGCAAAAAACATTATTTACAGGTTTTATAAGACTTTAAAGAGGTTTTTTGACTAAATAAATTACCTTTTGGTTAAAGTGTAATCTAAATAAAATGTAATGTAAATTGTCTATTAGAGAGGGTTTTGGTTTATAAAATGAAGTTGTTATATGAATCATCAATTTCATCTTGTTCAATACAAATATACCTCAATGTTATTTGTGGTGATGAATGATTGAAAATTCTTTGTAATAAAGCAATATTATTGTATTGTTTGTAATGATGATATCCGAATGTTTTACGCATAGTATGAGTCCCGATTTTTTCATGAAGTCCTGCGTTTTTACAAGCCTCTCGGATAATGTAATAAGCATTAATTCTGTTAATACGATTACCCCAATATGACTTAAACAATGGTTCTTTATCCCTTTTGCCTTTGACATAATCTGCAATTAAAGGTTTCAGCTTTACATTAATCGGAAACTTTTTGAATTTGCCTGTTTTCTTTTCTATTATTTGAATGTAAGTTTTGTTGCGTACATCTCCAACATTTAATGCTAAAATGTCAGAAATTCTTAATCCGCAATTGATTCCCATAACAAATAAAAGATAATCTCTTTTGTTTTGTTTCAAAAGATATTTTTCGACCTTTTCAATATCTTTTTTGTTTCTAATCGGTTCTACTGTAGTCATATTTTTACTCCTTATACTTTCACTACCTTAATAATTTTCTTGCAATTAGACGGCTCAAAAAACCGTTTTGAACATTATTTGAACTTAAATTAATCACTACTTAAATGTTTGTTTATTTCATGTAATATTTCATCGTAGTCATCATTTGTCAGGAATAAGTAAGGTCTTGCAGGGATTTCAACAGATTTGTTTTTGCCGGCTTGACCTCCGAGCTGATGAATTGCCGCATACTCTAAATTTGATCCGATAACCGCTGAATCATTGTCATAATATGTATTAATTGATGCAGCAAGCTTTCCTTCGACTTGTAAAATCTGTCCCGGCCATTTTCTTTTTTTTGTTCTTTGCTTTTTAGTTGATTCTGCCAAATCCACCCATTTGTCAGGTCTTCCCTCTTCTTTAAAATTCTCTTCAGTTGAATAGGCAAAAATACCTGCGATGTTTTTCATCAATGGTCGCAGGTTTTCTGTCCTTTTTGCAAGATTAAGGAGTTTTTCATGAACTTCTTTATTATCAAATTCAATTTCAATCGGCTTGTCGCTCATATAATTCCTTTATCGGATAATTAGCAATCAACAACTCTTTGAACATTTTATTGCGTTGAGTTCCCTCTCTGTTGTTAATTCCGTTTAATCTTTCAACAGCGATCATATCAAAGCCTTTGTACAATTCTCTGATTTTAGGTGAATCGTCATAAGACAATAGAAAACGACCTTTGACCGCTCCTAAAACCTCTCTTAAACGCTCGTGGTCAAAGTCTTTTGTAGATGTTACTTCGTAACCGCAACCTCTTGAATACGGAGGATCACAATAGAAGAATGCTCCCTCGTGGTCGTATTGGTTGATTAATTTTTCAAAATCACGACCTTCAATCATTACGGTATCCAAACGTTCATGTATAGCCTCGATTTTTTTAGGAACATTGTGCAGGGATTTACAAGCACCGCCGGAAGTCTTTTTGACAGTTCCGAAAGTATCACCACGACCGCCGAATGAACGAGTAATTAAAAAGTAAAATTGGACTGCTTTTTGAATATCAGTAATAAATGTACCATTTAAAAATTGCAGGAACATTTCACGAGAGCCAAGTAAATTACTCCATTCTTCAATAAAAGCATTCGGGTGGTATTTGACAATGCGGAACAGATTTACAAGTCTGCCATCGAGGTCGTTATAGACTTCCAAATCTGCCCACTTGTCTTTATAAAACAACACCCAACCGCCTCCACCGAACGGTTCGATGTAGGATTTAATATCTTCAGGGATGAGTTTAGCGATGGTTTTTCTCAATAATCTTTTTCCGCCAACCCAATTTATTAAACATTTTCTATCAATAGTCATAATTCAAACTCCTTTTTATTACTGTTCAAATGCCGTTTTAATTACCTTCAATAAGACCGCTTGCAGGATTATGCGACCACCCGACATCAGGTGCTACTCTTTTACCAGTCAGAGGATCTGTGTAAACTGTAACCGGCTTATACTCTCCTGACTTTTTAGAAAC
>JAEEHV010000033.1 GCA_016280955.1 Candidatus Gastranaerophilales bacterium
GGAAACTGTTTTAACGATACCTTTGTCAGCAACGATATAGACATTACCGTCAACCTGAACAGCTTCCATTCTGAGAGCCGTAACCGGAGTAATGGTTTCTCCGCAGCAGTTAGTTGGAGATATTATGTAATCTTGTCCGTTCGTTGTAGTGAATTTAACGTCACCAGCACCTTTTTTGGCAGCGAAAGCAGATTTAACGATGTTCATAGTAGGAGCAACGAAGTTCAGGTCACCGCCAACAGAGAAGTCAGAATTCTTAATTGTTATAGCACCGCCATTACCTTCAGGTATATTGGTTTTTGATACACTAAAACCTTGAAGTTGAGTGTCTATAATATGTGGAATATATTTACTTGAATCAGTATTAATTATAGCATCACCTGCAGTAGTGAATTTAGCACCGTCGAACAGAACACCGTTCGGGTTAGATATAATTAATTTACCGACACCTGCGTTAGTGTTAATAGCACCATATATGTTGGACATACCGCTGTTAACCGTGTTAAGAACCGTAATACCTGAAACACCGCTTGTTGCATTGAAGTTAAGAGTTTCACCTGCATTAACGTTTAAAGTGTTCCAGTTAACGTGAGTATTATTGTTAAAATTTAATGTAGCGGAATTTGCACCGGTATCCATACCAACAAAACCGCCTGTAGTATGGTCAATAACAGCTCCGCCGTTACCTACACCAAGACCGGTATCGATAGCTGCAGAAACCTGCATAGTAGCAAAAACTGCTGTCAAGACTAATGCTGATAATTTCTTTGAAAATTTATTCATACCTATCTCCTCATTTTTTCCTCGTACTTAATAAAAGTATTTCAGAATCCGAAAATTGACTTTTTGTTACAAAAGTTTACAACAGGAAATAGGAAAAAATAAAAACAGGAATTACTAAAAGTGTTTTTTAAGTGAATCCTGAATATCAGCCAGTCTAAGCTGGTTTTCAAGCATAGCCTGATTTCGTCCTTCGTATGCTCTTTCATAGGTGTCGTTTTCATTAATGGCAAGATTAAAATATTTTACGGCTTCATCCAGATGGTCCTGAAGGTAATATGCCATGCCGATTAGTGTATATTCTACTTCTTTTTTCTTGGAGTATTCCAATGCTTTTTTAAAAAATATAATAGCGGATTTGAAGTTTCCGTTAAATTGTTTAATGCATCCCAATCCTCTTAACACAGACGGGTTTGTTTTATCGATTTTGTATGCTTCGAGTAGTGATTTTTTAGCGGAATCATAATCGTACTTGTCATATTCCGATTGTGCTTTTTGGACAAGCCGGAGCAGTATAAATTTATTGTTCATTCTGCGGAACGATTCTGCCAGTTCATTAAGTTTTTTAATATCATCTTCAATCATTTTTATACCGTGTGCATTTTTTCAAAGATACCTTTTTTCTGTACCCAAATTTCAAGCTCCATATTATTCCCTTCTTCAATCAAAATATTTTTGAGTTCTTTGAAGTTTAAATCAGAGCCTTTAATATCACACAACATAAACATGACAAAATGTCCCTGCATAAGAGTTTGTTTAATATCTTCAATGTTAACTTTGTATTTTGCCAAAACACCTGAAATGCAGGCAACAATACCAACTTTATCAGAGCCGGAAACTGTTATTATTATTTTATTATCATCCATTTTTAACCTCTTTACAAAAGGAAAGTCTTGCAATTGTGCAAGACTCAAAAATATACATTTACCCCACTAACTTTATATCATATTTTTATTACACTTGTCAAGAGGTTTTTTTTGACAATACGTTTATTGTATTATATTAATCACGATGGAAGAAAAAGAATCAAAAAGAGTTATAAGTTTAATGTCCGGAACATCCTGTGATTCGATAGATGCAGGGCTTTGTGAAGTATATCCGGATTTATCTGTAAAACTTATAAAAGGAATAAATTATTCATATCCGGAGCATGTAAGAGCAAAAATATTTCAGGCATTCAGGAATGAGTTGTCCGTTAAGGATATTTGCTGTCTTAATTTTGCTGTGGGACAATGTTTTGCAGATGCAGCCAATGTTTTGATTGAAGAATTCGGCAAACCTGATTTTATAGCAAGTCATGGTCAGACAATATATCATTATCCGTTTGATGAAAAAATTGATAACATTTCTTTAAAAAGTACATTTCAGATAGGTGAAAGCGCAGTTATTGCTGCTCAGACAGGATGCAGAACAATTTCAAACTTCAGAGAAGCCGATATAGCTGCCGGCGGTCAGGGGGCTCCGCTTGTTTGTTTCGCCGATGAAAAATGGTTTAAAGGTAAATATCTTAATGAGAACGGGGATATTAAAAATTTTGTAATACAGAATATTGGCGGGATATCAAACCTGACGGTTGTATCTGATAATTATGATACTTTTGGTTTTGATACCGGCTGCGGCAATATTATGATTGATTATTGTGTGCAGAAGTTTTTCGGACAAAAATATGACAAAGACGGTGAAATAGCAAATGAAGGCAATATATCCGAAAACTGGCTCGATTGTTTATTGCAGGACGAATATTACTATATGGAACCGCCTAAAACTACAGGCAGAGAATATTTTTCTGTTAAATATATTGAAAATATTTTAAAAACAGCACCGTCTGAACCGAAAGATATAATTGCCACTCTTACCGCACTAACTGCAAAAACTATTTCTCAGGCTTATGAAAGATTTGTGTATCCTTCAGTTCATATTGATACTGTGGTAATAGGCGGCGGCGGTGCTTATAATAAGACGATGATGAAGTTTTTGCGTCAATATTTACCAAAGAGAATAGAATTAAAAACCCATGAAGATTTTGGAATATCAAACAACTATAAAGAAGTAATGGCTTTTGCTCTTTTAGGTTATTGCAATCATTACGGAATCCCATGCAATCTTCCCTCATGTACCGGAGCCAAGAAAAGAGTTGTGTTGGGTAAGATTTGCTGATTTATTTTCTTTTATAAATTCTGTATGAAAATTTATCGCCAATGGTTTTTATATGATTATAATTATTGTTAATATAATCTAATATATTAACTGCATAATCTTCACCAAAAGATTTAAAGTAATAATCCGAAGTATCGTAGTCGCTTATGATAATGTATTCCGGCTTAAAGTTTTCAAGCCTTGCGGTAATAATTTCTTCACCAAAAGTTTCCACATAAAGCGGAATCAGAGAATAAAATTTGTTATCTGATTTTCTTTCGGAAAAAATATTAAGTGAAAGACCTTCCGGATAAACAATGACGGTATCTGTTTCAGCGGAGTTTTGTTTTATAAAATCAATTAATTTATTTAGTGAATTAGCATAGTATTTATCAATGTATATTACCCCTGCAGCTGATTCGACTTTTGTATTTTTCTTTGTTAAGTCGTAAATATTTGCGGTACTTATTGATATTGCCAAAAAGAGTACAATAAGCAGTAACGGTTTTTTGAAATTTTTTGGTGTCAGTATAAATAGTGAAATCAGTGCAAAAGGTAAGAAAAATATTCCGTAAGACTGTATTAGTGTTGCAAAAAATACTTTTGCGGATATCAGAACCGAGCCGAGAACTGTAAAAAGTTTTTTTCTGTTTAATTGACGGTAATTTATAAAAGTTAATATCAAAATCAGCGGGAATACAAATATCAGAATTGCCGGAGTAGTAAAAAACAAAAAGTATATTAAAACCGCCGGTTTTACAAAAATGTTTTTAAAATAGTATAAAATAAAAAGCGGTGCTATAATTTTTGCAAAATTTATAAAATAGAGCGGAATTAAGTTATAACTGAATTTTAGTCCTGATAATGTGTAAAACCAGCTTAGTGTTTTTGTAGAAGTCATTGATATAATCCAGTGAATTGAGGCAGAAATATCAGACATATTTACTCCATGAATAAACAAAAATCCTGTTGTAAAAATGATTGGTATTATAAAACCGATAATGCTTTTAAGAACATCATTTTTTCGGCTGAACCATATCAGAGCCGGCAGCAGAAAAATAAATTCGTATTTTGTGCAAATGGCAAGCGAATAAAAGAAGTATGCCCAAAAGAACTTTTGTTTTAATCCGAAGTATAACGAACACAGAATGAATAAAATTCCGTATAAAATGCCGTATGAATACGGGAAAAAGTAATTAAAAACATTAGTTCCCAACACCCCTGCAGCAATTATTAACAATGCGGTTACAAATCCATATACCGGTGGTAAAAATTTATTTGAGATTTTATATATAAGAAAAAGTATTCCGCCGGTTGATATTAAACCTGCGGCATACAGAATGTTTAAATTAACTCCGAAAACTGCAAAAAGGAATGCATTAATTATGTATGAGAGCGGTGCATATATATTAAAAATATTTTTATATAAAACTTGTCCTTTGAGCATCTGAATTGGTATATATGCTTCTCTGAATGAATCTACATTAATGTCGCCAAATCTTCCGTAAAAAATAATGTACAGGATAACAAGTATTATCCCTATACTGCAAATATGCAAAGTTTTTGTTGCCGACAGTTTATTCATACAAATTATCTTAACAAAACTTAACAGATAAAGCAATTTTTGTAAATAAAAATACTTTATATACATGTAAAGTGTAGAACTTAAAAAGGTGTTTTAGTATGGCGGTCAATCCTTATACATTACAGTGTTTGTATGAAAAAGGCATATTGGAATATGTACCCTATGATTTAATGGGGGGCGCTCCAATGGCGGCTATATCTTCAACTGGAGTTAATCCGTATATGCAGTCGGCTGCACAGGGAAGTTTATATCAGAATTACGGAGCAGGGCATGACAGTTTTACACATTCTTCCGATTATATTTCCGGTTCGGCAACACCCGGTATTTACAGTAATTATGGCGGACATAACGGAATAATATCAGGTTCCCGTTCGGTATCAACCCCAATGAGTGCTTACGGAATCGGCACAAGAACTGCAAATGGTTCAACCTTCGGGGCATATAATACTCAAAATGCTTTGGGAATAAATAACACAGGAGAATTTAACAGACAAAATGCACTTGGAATTGATGAATTTATGGGTTCTGAATATGGCACAGGTTCTTACGGTGGAGCTTTTTCCGATGTACGTAACGGTTTAACAAACGGTTTCAGGACTGCATCGTCAACAGTAAGTTCCGCACCAAAAATTGTAAGAGATATTGCTGCTGCAGGAATAGCTCTTTTGGGGATAATGTATTTGTTTAAACGGGGCAAAAAACCATCAGTTCCTCAACAAACAAATAATTCAGGTTTTTTATCTAAAATCAATCCTAAAAACTGGAGTTGGTTTAAGAAGAATTAAATATAATAACCTTATTAAAATACCTTATTAAATTTGTAACGCTCTATAATTACAGAGCGTTTTTTTTGTGCATAAAAACGTTTATTTATTGATGTTAGAATTAACCACAGCTTTCGATTAATTCTTTTGCAATATTTATTGCCTTGTTTTGTAATTCTTTATTTTCCCAAAAATCTTCTTTTGAAACGTATGGTTTTACAATTTTTCTTGCCCATGAACCGATTGCAATCCCCCAAAAATCTATTCCGCACATTCTTGCGAGCTCTGCCGTTTTGGAATTTGTTCCACCCGACAGCATTATATAAACAGGAAGGTTTGCGTTTTGTACAACTTCTGCCATCGCAACAGCTTGTAATGTTGTTTTAAAATCATCATTCCCGCCGCTCATAGGAATCCCGTCTGCCTGAATAATTGTGGTATATGGCTTTCTTATTGATATCATATCTTTAATACGTTCCAAAACCTCTTTGTTTCCGAAGTTTTCTCTGTCAATACATATTGATGCAAATTCGGGATTACAATCATTAATTACTTTCCATTTTTGTGCCAAATCGGCTTTATCATGTCCCATAATGTGAAGCTCTATGTATTTTACACCGTTATTTACCATATACGGTAATACTTCACGGTAATTAACATCTTTTTCTTCCATTGTTATTGCGCCGCTCGGACATTTTTCATAACAAATACCACACCCAATACATTTTTTTTCATCAATAACAACAGAGGAAAGGATTGCATCATTTGGACAATTCCTAACACAATTTGCACATTTGATACACTTTGACGTATTAATTTTAGCTTTGGTAATGTGCTTATCGCCTTTAATTCCGATACTTACGCAGTATTGTATATCGTTTTTGCCGGCTAATTTTCCGCCTTCTTTGGCAGATTCTAAAATTTCTTTTCTGGCAGATATGTCAAATAATTTACATCCGGCACAGGCATATACAAAAACAAGCCGTTTTACACTTTCACAATCTTCATTTCCTGCACCGCAAACGAGTTTAAACATTTAGAAACCTATGGCATGGTTAAATACTTTTGGTCTGTATGTGGTTTTACCTGAGTTTTCAGCTGACGGTTGTACTTCCTGAGTTTCAATAACCTGTCCCGGTCTTTGGAGTAAATTATTTTGTTGCAGAGTTTTATCTACATTGTTGAATGATTTTAAACTGTCGAGTTTGTTTTGTAATTCTTCATTTTCATTGTTTAGGATAACTGTTTGACGGCTTAAATCATTCAGCTTAATTTCGCAGGAAAGAACAAAGTAATAGCTGACAACAACAACAGCAATCAGAATGCTTAAAATTACACACAAAGATTTGTTTACTCGTTTAATTGCCATATCTTTAACTAAATTCTCCTTTGGAAAGTACCCTTCTATTATACTATTGTCAACGAGTTTTTGTACAGATTTATCCACAAAAGATTTTCCGTGCTGTACATTATCGTAAACATAATCCGATTCAAGCTCGCCTGTAAACTTCTTAATTAAACTATCCAGACCTGATTTATTATTGATATTTACTCTTACTTCAGCGACCAAAAGTAAATCTCCTCACTCCCAATATATGAATCTATAATCCCATATTCCGCATTTACTGCCGAAATACAACTATAAACTTCTCTGCTATATAACATCCACCGCTATGCTTTAATTAATACATCTTGCGATTCTTAATTTTGCACTTCTGGAAGGCGGATTCTCTTTTATTTCAATCTCCCCCGCTGTAATAGGTTTTTTATTAACAAGCTCTATCCTTGGCGGACTGCAGGTGCATATCATATTGTTACATCTGCATTTTTGGCTTTCATGCTTAAAGAATTGTTTAACTATCCTATCCTCTAAAGAATGAAAACTCAACACTGAAATTATACCACCAACATCGATAATCTCCAATATATCATGAAGCACATTCTTTACATTTTGTAACTCATGATTAACTTCTATCCTAACAGCCTGAAACACCCTTGTAGCAGGGTGTATATTAGACTTAATATGAGGAGTCGCTTTAATAATAATATCAGCCAGTTCTTTTGTTGTTCCAACCGGCTTAATCCTTCGAGTTTCCACAATCGATTTTGCAATTCGTTTTGAAAATCTTTCTTCTCCATATTCACTGAAAATCCTCACTAAGTCATCTTCTTTGTAGCTGTTTATTACATCATAAGCTGAAAAATCAGAACTCATATCAAATCTCATATCTAACGGGGCATCTTTTAAAAACGAAAACCCCCTTTCCTGCTTGGTAAGCTGGTGGTATGAAGCTCCCAAATCAATTATTACACCGCCGGTAATTTTACTAATACCGAGTTTTTGCAGTTCTGATTTAATATTAATGTATGATGATTTTATAATTGTTAAGTTTTTGTAACACTTTAATCTTTCTTTTGAATGTGCAATAGCTTCATCATCAATATCAAAAGCAATTAATTTCCCGTTTGGCTGTATTCGTTTCAGAATCAGTTCGCTGTGTCCGCCCCCTCCAAGAGTGCAATCAACATAAATTTTTCCGTCTTTGCATTCAAGTGCGTCAACAGCTTCATTCAGCATTACCGTATAATGTTTAAAATCATCCATAACACGATTTTATCATAAATTAGGCAAAAAATTTTTTTACCGGTTTTAAAAAGAATATGAGATGCGAATTATATACATATAACCAACCGAATATAAGGTATAACTACCCTTCTTTTAAAGCAAAACCTGTTAAAGTTAACTGGAACAGCGATGTCGGACAAAGACTTGAAAATGCAATAAGATGGATTACTTCCTATACTATTGCCGCAATAGCAATGTACAAAACTGTAAGAGACACTAAAGAGTTTGATGAAGAAGAAACAAAAGTGCTGGATGTTTATAAAGATCAAGACATTGATGAGGATTCAGAGGTTGAAGAAACAAAAATATATCTGGAAAACAGTTATAAAAAAACCGGAGATTCAGATATTTTGGATAAACATGCCTATCTGCTTCGTGATGCTTATTTTAACAGAGATTTGCTTAAAGGCGGCTTTTCCGAGCTTTCTGATTATGAGCTTTGCACTACATTAATAAATGATTCTGTTGTTATTGCTTTGGGACTGTTTGGGAAAGGAACACTGGAATCTGCTTTTAATTTAGATTTGACAGGTTTTGAAAATCTTTGTAAAGATGTTTCAAAATTTACTCAGTCTATTTCCAGAAACAATCTTGAACTTTTAAGAGAAAAAATTAATCCCGAAACAAGTTTAAAATACAGAAATCTTGAAGAAGAAATAGCAAAAGACAAAAGAAAAATTAATCAGCTTTTAGGCAAAGAAAATCTTGCAAAACGAAAAGAACTGACAAAACATATAGAAGTTTTAAAAACGGATAAAAGTAATAATAAAGAGGTTAAAGAGTTAAAAAGACAAATTCAGAATTTGTATATAAATTGTGAAAACGCAAACCGGATAAAAGATTTAATGCAGGCAATAAATGAAAAGCAGCAAAAGAAGAAAGAAATACTTAAAGGCAAATTAAATCTTTCTCCGCAGGAAATTATAAATAAAGTCTGGACGATAGCTGCAATTACTCAGAGCCCTTCCTACACAAAACAAGTTTTAATAAACACCAGTGCTTTTGAAGAATATCAGCGGCAACTTTTGGAAACTCTTGGTAAACAAACTGATAATGACACCTATAATATTAATAAAAAACATTATGCTGAGATGCTTAATAATCTGGATGAAAATGATTTTTATGTAGTTTTAAAAAAAAGAAAACTAAACAAAGATGTAAAAGAATTAATTGAACTTTTGCAGGAACCTTCTGCAGAAAACGACAAATTATGGAAAAAGAATATAGATAAAAAAATCTATGAAAAAGCCGGACTTTTGTATTCGGAGCAGTATGCAAACGAATTAAATCTTGCAGGGTGTAAATACTTAAACGAATTAATAATGTCAGACCGTTCTTTTTGGTCTATTTTCCCTGAATTCATATATGCATTGGAATGCGGTTTGGCAGCAGGTGACAAAAATATTGATGAGGCTTTGGATAATTTTGTAAATAACCATGCAACTCGGCAAATCTATGAGGAAAGAGGTATCGATTACTTTAAATGGTCACGTTACGATAAAAACTCATTCCTGTCTGATACAGTAACAGTTACGGCAGAAGATGCAAAGCAAAAAGCTGTAGAAAACCTGGCTACTGACTTGGCAATGTTGTATTGTGCCGAGCAGATACCAACAGAGGAGTGTAACGATATTTTCAGTGCTTTAAGCGAACTGGGTGTTTATGCTGTTCCGGATGGTGAAGATATCATAATCGAAATTGACGGAAGGGATATTCGGTTTGATGAGTTAACTCCGATATTTTCGGTTATAAAAAATATTCTTAACACAAGTCCTTTCTGGAACAATGAGGCAGCAGATGAAGCAACGGAAAAAATGCGGGACCTGCTTTATAACCACTTTATGCTCCAGAGAAAACAGGAAATTGTTTGTGCAAAACAACTAAAAGAATCCGAGGTTGTTGATATAAAAGTACAAAAGGTTAATATGAGCGACTTAAAGCATTCTCTGTGTCTTGGTAATCATTCACACTGCTGTACGGCACTCGGCAGTCAGGCAAATGAATGGGCGGCAATCACTTATATTATAAACAAGTGCATGAGTGCAATAGAGGTTCTGGCTAACGGTGAGTCTGTCGGTAACACAATGATGTATCTTGCAGATGTAAACGGAGAACTTTCGCTTGTTCTTGATGATATTGAACTTCAGACAAAATTCCAGAATAATAACAAAATAAGAGATATGATAATAAAATATGCAAAACAGGTTTGCAAAGAAGTCGGAAAACCGGACATTCCGATTTATGCAGGTCCCGGCATGCAAAAAGTTGATTTGTCCGAATTTCCTTTGGAAGAAAATTGTGAAATGGTTATTATAGGAAGGAGTCCGGAGGAATCAGCAGGTGTTTATCTCGATTTTGATAATGACGAGCATTTTCTGGACGGTAAAGCCGAATATTGCAATTTATACAGAATTGCATAATTAAAAAATAAATTTTTCTATTGCTTTTGCAAATCCGTTATTTTCAACACTATCCGTAACATAATCAGCTGCAGCTTTTAATTCCGGTGTTGCATTTCCCATTGCAACTTTTATGCCGCCTGCTTTTAAAAGCTCTATATCGTTATTCTGGTCGCCAATGGTTAGTATTTCATCATCTTTCAGACCGTAATACTGTTGCAGATATTTAACCGCACAGTATTTTGAGCCTTCCGGATTAGAAAATTCAAGAAAATTAGGTGTTGATTTTACTATATACAAATCCGGAAATATTTTTGGAAGTTCTTTTTCAAAAAAATCAATTTTTTCAGGATGGTTGTAATCAATTGCAAGCAGCTTATTAACTTTATCTTTTTTTATTTCATCAAACGGTTTAATGACAAAATCTATATTTTGCCTTTTTGCGTATCTTGTAACTTCTTCGCATAACGTATCAGAATAAAGAATATCGTCATTGTACAGGTTTAAGTGGATATTTTCTTTTCTTCCCCATTCAATAATTTTTTCCGCCTGAGCCGTAGAAAGATATCTTTCGTAGAGAGTTTCGCCGTTATGTTTAACAAGTCCGCCCTGATATGAAACAACAGGAGTATTGAGGTTAAGTTCATTTGCTATGAGCTGGGCAGCCGAATTCATCCTGCCGGTTACAAGAACAACTTTTATGCCCTCTTTTTTTAAATGATTAATACAGTTTTTAATCTCTGTTGTAAACTGTTTGTCGGGAATCAGAATGGTTCCGTCTATATCTGTTGCAATCATCTTAATCATATTAAAATATTAACACGAATCAGTATTTTTATATACATTTAAGGTTTTACTATAATTGTACATACAATAAGCAAGCATTATTAAAATCTTTTTCGTATAAAACGTTACCGTTTTTGTTTACCCAGTTTTTCAGCAAAACAATAACAGGTTTTGAATTTAAATCGTTCGCATAATAAAACCAATACTTATTATTCTTAGGCAGCAAATCCAGTACGCTGTAATACCAGCTTTCACTGTAGTCAATCAACTGAATTACTCCAATTTTATCCTGAGGAACCTGCAAATCATATATATGTTCATAAATAGCAAATTGTGAATCAGAAACATCATTATAAATAATATATTCCCCCGGTTTATAGTTGTATTTAAGTATTTGCATCATATATGAAGGCGGTTCAATGTTGGTATTAATTATATCTTTCATGTTAAAACGGCCCGTAATCATCATTAACAATATAATACAGGTAATTTTTAAAACATTCTGTTTACATACCGCAAAAGGTATAACTGAGATTGCTATAATTAAAGGTAAAAGGTAGAGTGAAACTCTTCCGTCAATCGGATATATTTTCATAAAAGATGCAAGTATTACAAAACCTAATGTATATAAAATCAGTTTATCAAGCTTATTTCTCCTTTTAAGCATAATTATCAGCCCCAGGAATAATAAGCAAACCGGTATGAGAATAAACATGCATTCGTTAAAATAAAAGTGAATATTATTCTTAATTATTGATGTAACGGAATTAATATTAAATTCCAAAAAACCATTCTGCCATAAGAAATTAAAATATTTCAGCATTATCTTTCTTGACGGAATCAGGGTATGAATATAGTAAAAAAGATTTAAAACCAATGCCGGTAAAACAATTAAAAACAACCTTTTTAAATTAGCCTTTTGTATCAAATTCAGACAAAACCAGCTTGCTATAACAAAAACAGAAGGCAAAGATAAAAACGGGCACAGTGCGATGATAAAAGAATGTAAAACCAATTTTTTTCTTGACATATTCGCAATATCAAAATTCATAAAATACAGCAATAAAGCCGGCATAACAGCTGTATCCGAGGAATATTGTTTAAATTCGTGTGAAAAATATATTAATTTGGTATTAACTGCAAACAAGAAGTTTGCCGCTAATATAGCAAAATCAGATTCAAATAATTTTGTTGTTAACTTATAAAATAAATATATTGCAATCAGACCGGATATTAACGGAAATATTCTCAAAAAATATTCCGGAAAATAAGGATTGACTGAATTAAAAATTTTACAAACTGTCATAAAAATCGGCGGAGCTGACTGCATATGTTCAAGCACTCCCCATAAGTCAGCAAAATTATGGAAATAAATACTCAATGCAAGATTACATTCATCCCTCCATAAAGCTCTGTACGGAATAAACGCATATATCCTTAAAGCAGCTCCCAATACTAAAATAAAAGTTATCAGGATTTTGTATAATAAATTTTTATTCACTATCCGATTTTAGCATGAAGTACGGATTAATTAAAATTTAGCAAAAATGATATTTGTATAAATTGCTTAACAAATTTTTACAAATAAAAATTGAAATTGGAAAATATATTAATGCATTTACAAAAACAAGTATTAAAATAATAGTATGAAAGAAGTCAAAAGTATAAGTTTAACACCGAGAGAGATTGAAATTTTATATAAAATAACAGAATCACATAACAATTCCGAGATAGCAAAAGCACTAATGGTGTCTGAATCTACGGTTCATAAACACATTGAAAATATATATCGTAAATTCAATGTTCATAATAGAGTACAGCTGATTATAAAGGCAGTAAGACTTCATATAATTAATATATAAGAATAAGTATAAGTTAATTTGTATTCATTTGTCTTATTTGCTATAATCTGATTATAGACTATTTTTTTAGGATGCGTGTTGTATGGAAACGATAACAAATAAAACATTGGAAAAATTAAAATATGAACTTGTGCGTGACGGAGTTGTTTCTTATGAAACGTTAGAGAAAGCTGAAGAACTTGCTGATGTACAGCGTATAAATATAGGTCAGGCACTTATTAATTCCGGAATTTTAACAGAGGATACGTTGTTAAAATTTTTGGAATCAAAACTTCATATTCCTTATGTCAATCTTGAGGATTACACACCGGATCCGAAGTGTTTTAAGTTTATATCATTTCCTGATGCAAGAAGGTATAAAATCATTCCTCTTTTCAAAATAGAGGATGTGTTAACGGTTGCTATGTCTGATCCGCTTGATTTGTTTGCTATAGATAAAATTATAGAAACTGCAGAATGTTCAATAGAACCTGTTATTTCATCGGAAAATTCAATCATAAAAAAGATAGATGAATATTATAAAGTTGCAGATACCGTTGATAATATTACACTCAGTGATGAAGAAGTGGAATCTTTTAACTGGATGGATGAATTACATAAAGAAGAAGCCGGCGAGGAGCATATTCAGCATGTAATCCGTGCAATTTTAAAACAGGCTATAATTGAGGATGTACATGAACTTAACTTTGAACAGGCGGAAGAAGGTTTAAAGGTTGTTTTCAAAAACAAGGGAGAAGTTATTGATAAAGGAATGGTGCCGGCAATACTGAACTCAGCATTTGTTTCCAAACTTAAAACACTATCAAACCTTGATGCGTCTGTATGTGAGATTCCGCAGCTCGGAAAATTGTGTTTTAAAGTGGAAAATACAATGCTTATTGCATCTGTATCTTCTTTTCCGACAATTATGGGCGAGAGAATTTCTCTTAAAATATATAAACCGCCGCAAAAACTTGATAAAATAATTACTGACGAAAAAGCAAAAACTACAATAATGCAGGCTTTGAATACTCCTGGAATTGTTTTGGTCTGCGGTTCGCCCCTGAGCGGAAAAACGCATATAATTTATTCTCTGTTAATTGAGGCATCCGAAACGCAGAAAAATATAATGACAATAGAATCAATTGCAAAATACGAGCTTCAAAATGTTCATCAGTGTGAGCTGAATGAAAACATCGGATTTAATATGGATAAAGCATTGAGATTTATTGAATTTCAGTCGCCTGATATAATATACCTTGAGGGTGTAAAAACAAGAGATGCATTTGAATTTATGTCCGAGTTGTTTTACAGCGATAAAACAATCCTTACGGAATTTATGGCAAACAGTATGACAGATTTGCGTCAAAAACTTGCATTTGATGATTTTCAGTCATTTAAAACACTTATTTCCTGTCTTGTATTTATTCATTCAAAAGACAGTATAGAAGTTTTTGATAAAGCAACATTGCAGAAATATCTGGCATAAATTATTTATCGGTTAAATAAATTTACCGTTATTTTAATACGACTTTTTCATAGAAAGAATCGGGGTTATTTATTAACAGTGAAAAATCAGACTTGTTAATGCTTTTGTAGAATTCTTTTGTTATTTCGTTGTTGTTATAAAAAGACTTAAACTCATCTGAGAATCTGTGTAAAAAGTCTTGTCTTAATTCGTTACTCAGTCTTTTTATATTCCACAAATATGCTCTGTATTGATTAACAAGCTTTTGCGTATTGAATATTTCTTTTAAGTTTATATTGTTATTTAAGAAACTTGTGAGTTCTCCGTATTCATCACAAACGCAGAAAACTTTTCCGGGGTTATTTATTGATGAATTAGGATTATCCTGTCTGTAATAGAGCAGCGGTTCTTTTAAAAGCATAATTTTCGGGGATGTTGCCAGGACTTTAAAGTTAAAAGACATATCCTGAAAAGATGCTCCCGGTGTTTCAAGGAATTTAATATTATTCTTTTCCAAAAAAGATTTGCGGTAAATTCCTGCCCAGACACTGGCATGGCAGGTAAACATTTTCAGATTATCTTTTGGAGCAAACGGTTTTGATTTAGAACATCTTAAAACCAGACCGCTTCTTTTTGCTTTTCCTGTTTCTGTCCAAAAGTTGCAAAAGTTGCATTTTATAACATCCAGATTATTTTCGTAAGCCTTTATATAGAGTTTTTCATATATGGTTTTATCAAGAATATCATCAGGCTCAAAAATAGCAACAAATTCACCTGATGCTTCCGAAAAACCGCGGTTAACAGTTGCGCCATATCCCTGATTTTCTTTGTCGATTATTTTTATACGATTGTCTTTTGAAGCATATTCTTTTACGATATCAAGAGAATTATCTTTTGAACCGTCATTAACACAAATAATTTCTATATCACGGAGTGTTTGATTAATAACACTGTCAAGTGCTTCACGCAAATATTTTTCCGCATTATATATCGGCATTATAACGGATATTTTTAATTCTCCGTTATTTATATACTCTTTTTTCTTATTTTTTCCAAAAACAGATAAAAATTTTTCAAACACTTAATTAAATCCCCTTTTAGGTTAATATTACCACAAATTATGATAAAAGCTCTATAATTTTTTCAAACTTCATGCTTCTTGAAGCTTTCAGGAACAAGGTTGTGCCTGACTGAATATTGGTTTTAAGATACGGAACGGCTTTCTCTATTGTATCAAAGTGTTCTGTTTTACATTTTGTAACTGAGTCGGTTATATTTTTAGAAAAAGTTCCGATAGAAATAATTTTTGTATCAGGAGCTAAATTATTTTTGTTGTTAATATACTCTCCCAAATCCGAATGATATTTTATTTCATTTGTTCCCAATTCACCCATATCACCAAGAATTATGGCATAGTTCGTATAAAGTTCGGTTATTGTATCAATAAAAGCTCTCATAGATTCGGGATTGGCATTGTAGCTGTCATTAATTATATAAACTTCATTCCCGTTTATGTTAACCGTTGTTTTTTCCCATCGTTTTTCAATGGATTTGTAATTTTTCAGCCCATCCTGAATTTGTTCGACGGTCAGACCGGCTCTGATTCCGGCATTTATTGCAGCAAGTGAATTTTCAATGTTATAATTTCCTCCCGCATTAAGTTCATATACGTTTCCCATATATTCAAACTTTGAATAATCGGAGTTCTGTTCTATTTTGTTAACATCATTTATTGAATAGAAAATTTTATCATGGTCAAATTCCAGAGTCTTTTTTAATAATTCATCATTACAGCCGATAAGAACCGGTTTGATTTTTCCGTTTTTATTTGTTCCTTTTACTATTTCACATTTTGCTTTTGCAATATTTTCTCTTGAGCCAAGCCGTCCTATGTGTGCGGTTCCTATGTTAGAAATAATCATAATATCAGGTTCTGCGTATTTTGATATAAGTTCTATTTCGCCTAAGCCTCTCATGCCCATTTCAAGCACCAGCATTTCTGTATCATCAGGCATCTCAAATATTGTCTGACAGAATCCGATTTCATTATTGTGATTAAGAGGTGTTTTAAAAGTCCGGTATTTTGCACTCAACACCGAAGCTGTCAGCTCTTTTGTTGTCGTTTTTCCGGAGCTTCCCGTTATAGCAGCAACAATCGGGTTTATTTTTTTTCTTCTGTAATTTGCAAGCTGAAGATATGCTTTGAGCGTGTCCGGAACCTGTAATAGACAAGATTGTCCTTCGGACATTTTCACCTGATCTGAAGTACAAAAGCTTCCGATTGCACCCTTTTCAAATGCTTGCTCGATAAATTTTTCACCGTCAAAAGAAGCTCCTTTTAGCGGCAAATAAAAATCACCCTCTTTAATAGTTCGTGTATCTGTCGAAATATTAACCTCTGTTTCCTGATTAATATTACCCGAAAAAACGGCATTCGTTGCTTCAATAAGTTCTCTGATTTTCATTCCGGACGTCCTTTTATTAAATTCTTTTATATAATTATATGATTAATATGTTTGATATACAATTATTGTATGAATATTTTAGATGAATTTGATACAATAGCTGCCGTTGCAACACCTGTGGGTTCAGGCGGAGTGGGTGTTATAAGAATATCCGGTGATAAATCTTTTGAAATAATTCAGAAGATATTTACCAACCCGAATTTTGAGCCCCGAAAGTTTAACCACGGCTGGATAACAGAAAACGGACGGAATATAGATGAAGTTATTGTTCTTCCGTTTTTTGCACCGAATAGTTATACGGGTGAGAATGTTATTGAGATTCAGTGTCATGGCGGAATAAATGTTGTCAAAAATATTTTAAACCTTGTTCTGAAAAACGGTGCGAGAATGGCTGAAAGAGGAGAATTCACAAAACGGGCTTTTCTGAATAAGAGAATGGATTTATCTCAGGCTGAGGCAGTTGCAGATATTATTCATGCCAAAACATCGGAGTTTGCAAAAGTTTCTGTTAAAAATCTTTCCGGTGTACTAAAAGAGGGGATAAATGATATACGAAACCAAATTTTTGAAGTTTTGTCTAAAATTACCGCAGGAATTGATTTTCCTGAAGATGTAAGAGAACCCGATTATGATTATTTAACAGACTCTTTTACAAAAATAATCGGTTCAATAGATTCGGTTTTATCAGGTGCTGAGACCTCTAATATTTTCAGACAAGGTATCTCTGTTGCGATAATAGGGAAACCAAATGTAGGAAAATCCTCGCTTTTTAATGCTCTTTTAAGCCTTGAAAGGGCAATTGTTACTGATATAGCAGGAACAACCAGAGATGTGCTCAGAGAAACTCTTGATTTGGGAGTTCCGGTTACTCTTGTTGATACCGCAGGCATTCGTGAAGAAGGCGAAAATAAAGTTGAAAAAATCGGAATAGAGTATTCCAAACAATCTCTGGATGAAGCTGACCTTGTGCTTTTTGTTTACGATGCTTCTCAGGGTATGAATGATGAAGATAAAGAGATTTTGGATTTGTTAAAATCGAAGAAATATCTTATGATAGCAAATAAATCTGATTTGACTGTCAAATCCGAAGAAAGAGAAAATACTATACAGGTTTCCGCACTCACGGGTGACGGAATAGATAAGCTCAGAAAAAAGATAACTTCATTAGTTTGTGATATCAATCCTGAAAATGTTGAATTTATTACAAATACCCGTCAGCAGGAATGTTTAAAGAAGGCAAGAAATTCTCTTGAACAGGCACTTTTGGCATCTCAAGTAAGAGAGTTGCAGGATTTAATATCCATTGATGTAAAATCGGCACTGCTTGCTCTTGATGAACTGACAGGCGAACTGATAACAGATGATATTTTAAATAACATCTTTGATAATTTTTGTATAGGTAAATAGCGAAAAGGCTATCTTATACTTCCAAACACTCTGCAATTTTTTGGTTAACCTGAGTTTCAACGGCATTACGTGCTACACGAACTGCATTTTTGATTGCATAAGCTTTGCTTCTTCCGTGTGCAATAACTGTTATACCCTTAACACCAAGGAGCAGCATGCCGCCAAATTCTTCGTAGTTGGTTCTTTCATAAATTCTTTTCAGGAAAGGTTTTGCAAGCCAACCTATAATCATACCCAAAAAGTCTGATTTAAACTCGTTTTTAAGCATTTTAAAGAGCATATTTGCCGTACCTTCGGTAACTTTTAATACAACATTTCCGACAAAGCCGTCACAAACAACAAGATCTACATGGTTAAGAAACAGTTCCCTGCCTTCTATATTTCCCATAAAGTTAAATCTTTCTTTTTCTTCTTCAAGAATATTATAAGCGCTTTGTGCAAGCTCGTTTCCTTTTCCTGATTCTTCACCGATGTTAACAATACCGGTTTTCGGGTTCTCTATGTCAAGAACATTTTTTGCAAAAACTCTGCCCATTATTGTAAACTGTCTGAGCATTTGCGGGGTACAATTAGAATTTGCTCCGCCGTCAATAACAACAACAGGTTTTTTCATTGTCGGTAATGTAACAGCGATAGCAGGTCTGTCAATTCCGGGGATTCTGCCTAAACCGAATAAACTTGCAGCCATAGCGGCACCTGTAGAGCCTGCGGCAACAAGTGCATCAGAACTTCCTGTTGCGACTGAATTAACGGTCAGAACTATTGATGAATTTTTCTTTTTACGTATAGCTTGTCCGGGAGCTTCGCCCATTTCAATAATTTCGGCGGCATGTGTGATTTTGATATCGAGTGATTTTACATCTACCCGAACTCTTCTGCTCCGTCCCATTTTACCGCAGGGTGATAAGAAACCGTCTTTCTGTATTTTATCAAGACATTCTTCAATTTGGTCTTGTTTACCAACCAATTCTAATGCCACTCCGTATTCTGCGGCAGCCCAAACTGCACCTGCCACAATTTCAAACGGTGCGTGATCTCCTCCCATTGCATCAATAGCTATTCTTGTCATCTAAACTCTATCCCCTTTGTTAAATGTAGAGTTGAAAATTGAAAGTTGAAAGTTATTTATATTAACTTTCTACTTTCCACTTTCAACTTTCAACTTGTTATTCTGCTTTTTCTTCAGAAGTTTCTTCAGTTTTTTCTTCTTTAACTTCTTCAGTTTTAGTTTCTTCTTTAGCTTCTACAACTGCTTCAGTCTTAGTTTCTTTTTCCGGAGCTTCAGCTTTAGCTTTTTTTGTAGATTTTTTAGCTGTAGTTTTCTTAGCCGGTTTAACTTCTTTTTCAGCAGCAGCTGCCTGATCTTTCAGACGAACCGGTTTTCCTTTGTATGTTCCGCATGCTGTGCAAACTGTGTGAGCCAAAACTGCCTGTCCGCAATTTGGACAAGTTGTCAAGGTCGGCTTTGTTGCCTTCCAATTTGATCTTCTTTTTCCTTGAGCACTATGCCCTGTTCTTTTCTTTGGTACTGCCATTTTCTTATACCTTTCTTTTCTACTACTTATTTTCTTTTAGTGACTTAGCAATATCTAAACTTGCTTACTTTTCAATACGAATGTTCTTAAAAACATCCATTCTTTCATCATGAACTTTTATACCTTCTTCTGATACAAATGTCCCTTCATTACAATTTATACCACAAACCTTTTTATTTGGTAAAGATAATATTACAGATTGATACAATAAATCGTAAACATCTATTTCATCAGCACCGTCTAAATCAGTCACGAACTGATTTTCGGAGAGTTCCATTTCCTGACCGTATTCATCAAGAAGGGAGTTTTTTGCAAATGTTTCGTTTATATCAAAGTTCAAATAATAAGAAAATTTGTTTAAACAGCGGTCACATTCCAATGTAATACAACCGTTTGCATGACCTTTTGCCAAAATAAAGTCACCCATGTCGTGAAATTCTATTGCTGCTTTTATATGACAATTTTCAAGCTCTTTGATATTATCATCAAAACTGAATTTAACAACTCCGTCTTGTTCAATATCTTCAATTAAAATTTTATACATAAGGTTCTTCCTGAAGAACAAGTCCTGCAATTTGCGTTGATATAAAGCACAATTTTTTAATCGGTCCAATCGGTTCTTTTTCTACAAGTACCGGAGTCGGACTTTTCATAAGTTGTTTAAGTTCCGCATATACTGCCTGCGGATTTTCAAAGTACATAACAACAGGTGTTGCAGAGCCTTTAAGGAATAAAATAACTGCCTGTCTTGTTTTTTGCGGTCCCTGAGGTATGTTGTTAAATTGTTGAACCATAATGCTCTCCTTTAAACTCAATATGGTTATTATAATATAAAATGCTTATTCATAGCAAGTATGCCGGAGTTTCAATCTCAGAGTTAAAAATTAATCGGGCGGGGAATTAAAATTAAAAATCCGGCTTTTTATCATGCATGGAGCGGAGAAATTATGCGTGATAAATCGTGATTACAGGAAAGAAAAGTTTGGTGAAATAATATCTCAGGCAAAAGAAGGCGACATAGCTGCCTTAGAGGAGCTGATTCGCAGAATACAGAAACATGTTTTTGTTATGTTTGGTTATCTTACGGTGAAAAGACAGGATATATCGGATTTAACTCAGGACGTTCTGATTAAGACCGCCAAAAGTATAAAAAACCTGAAAGAACCAAAGTACTTTAAGTCCTGGCTGAATCATATTGTTACAAATACATATTACGATTTTTTAAAACAACATAAAAATGATTCAAAGTTAGAAACAGATGAGGATAAACTTATGGAGCTAAAAGATAAAATCGGATGCGAGCCGGGGGAACGGTGTCTGTTTGCGGAGATGGATAAAGTAATAAAAGCAGCACTTTTCAGCCTTCCGCATTCTCTCAGGATAGTAATAATTCTGAGAGAGTACGAAGGGTTAAGCTATGAAGAAATATCTAAATTAACAAATACGGCTCAGGGTACGGTTAAGTCACGTATAGCAAGAGCAAGGATGAAGTTGCAGCAGCAGTTGAAAGAATTTATCTGATGGAGGATATATGGAAATTACCTGTTTACAAATGGATGTACTAATTTCGTTTTATTTGGAAAACGAATTATCACCGGCACTTAGAGAAAAGGTAGAGGAACACTTGCAGAAATGCCCGGTTTGCAAAGCAAAATGCAATATTATGAATTCACTTTTTACTGATTTAAAAAAAGTTCTGCCGGAGGATAATGATGCATATTCAACAAATACACATTCTTCAAGACAATATGTTCTTTTTAAGAATAATTTGTCAGCTTATGTCGATAATGAATTATCACAGGAGGAAAATATTAAGATGAAAAAATTTACAATAAATAATAAAAATGCAAGACGTGAGCTTGAAAATGCGATTAATATACGAAAACTTATGAAAGATTCTTTTAAGAAATCCAAAATGGATTCAAAGCCGGATTTTTCAAAAAAGATTTTGAAACATTTGGATTCTGAAATAAATAATTCACTGAGTTTTAATCCTCTGATAAAAGTTGCATTTGCGTTTATAGTCAGTGTTATTTTAATTTCCGCAATTGTAATATATTTGTTGTCAATGTAGTTCAGGCTATATTCCAAATCACAGAGAAGTATTAGCGGTACTTAATTTTACTTTACAAAAATTTACATTTTGCCTAATCCTTTGTTGCTATGTGTTTTGGGCAAAATTTGTGTGCGAAAAATATTAATAATATTAAAGATTTTGAAAAATATGCCGATAACATATTTAATGGATTATAAGTAAAAAATAAGAAAGGAAGCCGGTATATGGGCAACAATTTTTCTGTTAACAGTGTTAATAAGTTTGACATTAAGCCAACAGCACTCGAACTTAAGGAGAGCGAGGAAGACAGATTAAAAAATTTTGTGAATAATACTCTCGAAGGTCAAAATTTTGCTTCGTTAGAGGCTTTAAATCAATATTTATCAGATGAATGCAACGGTGCTGAAGTTGATTTGTGTATTGTAGAAACAAGTCAAAGCGGTGATTTGATTTTTTATAATGTCGGTAATGATGAAGTAGGCTGGGCTGCTGTTACGGTCATGCAGCCGAATGCGAATTCCAAGGGCAGGGTTCCGACAGATGATATATTAAAGTTTTTTGAACAAAATGAAGATGGTGAAAAAGACGAAAAACTTTCTGAAAATGCTGTAGATAAAGTTATTGACGGTTTAACGGAACAGGAAAAAAAGACAAAAATTGAAGCAAAGATAAAACAGTTAGAAGACAGATTACAGGAGCTAAGGCAAAAAGAGCAGGAAGTACAGGAAAAATATAATAAAGAAATCTTGCCAAAGCTTTCTACAGTTGCATTAAGTCAGCACGTTCCGAGCGAAGTCAGAGAAGCTTACGGTGTATATATAGCTACAATGCGTGATATACGCGAACAAAAATTTTTAGCCGAATACAGTATAAATTTATATCATAACAGTTTGGCAACAGGTAATTATTCAGTTCTGGAGAGTTACAATGCTATGGCAGATGATAAACAGCTTGATACGAAATATTCAGAAATGTCTAAATTATTAGAGGAATTCAAATCTTCACTGGAAGAAAGTAAGCCTAAAGAACGTTTTCAGGATACATACATGTTAGGTTACAGCGAGGATGTATTGGAAGTCAATCAGGGTAATTTTAAAAATATAAATATTTCGGAATATGAAACCGATTCGCTTGAAAAACTTAAAGTATATATTGAAGCAAAGGTTGAGGCTTTAAAAGAAGAATTAAAAGCGGAACAGGATGAGTCTCAGGAAGCATATTTGCTGAGTGATCCAAATTCAACCGAACGTGAGATAAAGTCTTTTGAAGAGTTCAGAAATCTTTTACAGGAAGAACTCGCAAAAAGAAATGGCAATTATTATCATGATACGTACATGTAATACTATATAGAAATCAAATACCAGGTGACCAGTGATAAATAAACAGCCAAACCAACAACGTCAATAGTTGTTGCAATTACCGGTCCTGATGCTACTGCGGGATCAAAACCCAGTTTTTTCAGAATTAACGGTGTGCAAGTTCCGATTAATGTTGCAATTGTCATATTAAGCGACATAGCAATTCCGACAACCAGTCCGAGAGCTACATGACCTTTCCACCCCCAAGTTACAAGCATTACAAGCAAACCAAAACAAGCACCGATGCTCAGACCTGTCAGTGTTTCTCTTAACATGTAGTGCCAGCCGGAACTGAGTGTTATTTGTCCTGTAGACATACCGCGAACCATAAGTGTAATACTTTGAGTACCGATATTTCCGCCTAAACCTGCAAGCAGCGGCATAAAGGCTGCTACAATCGGCAATGCGGTGAATGTTTTATCAAAATGGTTTGTAATTGAAACCGCAATAAACTCACCAATAAGTGTGATAAGCAGCCATGGTGTTCTTGCTTTTATTGCGTGTCCGATACTTCCGGTTAAAATATCATCATCATCGTCACCTAAGTCGGTTACGATACCTGAAGATTGCAAAATCTCGTCGGTAGTTTCTTCTTCAACGATATCCTGAACGTCATCCCAGGTAACAATTCCTTTAAGGTGGTTGTATAAATCGACAACAGGCAGTGCGTTAAACTGATATTTCATAAATACATCGGCAATATAATCCTGATAGTCGTCAACCAAAACTTTTACAATATCTTTTGACATAATATCTGTGATATTAAGATTAACAGGGGTTGTTAATAGATTTCTGAGTGATAAAACTCCTACAAGGTGCATGTTTTTATCAACAACATAAGCATAATAAAGCTCCATGTTTTCTTTTTCTGCTTTAATACGAATGGTTTCAAGAGCTTCACGAACATTCATGTTGTCGTAAACAGTCAGAACCAGCGGGTTCATGATACCACCTGCTGTATCTTCGTTGTATGTTAACAACTCTCGGACATCAGATGAAAACTTTTGAGGAAGGTTTTCAAGAAATGCCTCCGTATCATCATCTTCCATGTTACCTAAGACATCGGCAGCATCATCGTGAGGAAGTTTTGATACAAGTCTTGATGCAAGATTTTCATCAATATCACCTAATATTTCTACCTGCAGCTGCGGCGTTAAGTATTCAATTACGTCGGAAGCAAGTTCTTCGTTGATGTTGGTAATACAATTCAGTCGTTCTTCGGGTTTTAATTCCTGAAATATATCTGCAAGGTCGGCTGAGTGATAGGTTTCAAGTTCTTCTCTGAGCTGGTTATTATCACCGTTATCAATTAACTCTCTTACTCTGTCTATGGTGTTTTCTATGTTTAGCATAGCCATTTCCTCATTCTCAGGACATCTTAAAAATCCGTTTTTTTATTTACAAGTTTATTTTACTATAACCAAAAACTATTGTCTATTTTCATAAGCACGGAAAATATTGCCTTAATATCCCAAACAAAAAATAAGGTATGTTTTCAACCATACCTTAAATTAAAAATATATTTATTATTGTTCCCTGCCTCTATCTGTAATTGGTAAACTGCAACGGAATATCATATTTGTCTTCATTTTTTCTCAAAAGTCCGATAACTTCCTGCAAATCGTCTTTGCTTTTTCCGCTTACACGAACCTGTTCGCCCTGAATTGATGCCTGAACTTTTAACTTTGAGTCCTTAATGTCAGCAACGATTTTTTTTGCAAGTTCCTGTGTTAAACCTTTTTTAAGGTTATATATTTGTCTTACGTTACCGCCCAAAGCATTTTCTAATGGTTGTGCATCAAGAATTTTTATGCTTATTCCCCGTTTTACGAGTTTTGTCTGAAGAATGTCATAAATATTTCTGAGTTTCATTTCATCATTTGTAGTGATTGTAATAGTTTTGTCACTCTCCAAATCAATAGATGAATTAGAATTTTTCAAATCAAAACGTGAGGTTAAATCTCTCTTAACCTGATCAACGGCATTCACCAGTTCCTGCTTGTCAAATTCCGATACTACATCAAAGCTGCAATCTTTTGCCATATATAAACTCCTCTGATTAATAATATATTTATATATTATCATGAAAAAGAGTTTTATAATGAATTAAGTTATCCGCCAAAGAAATAATATCTTAATCTTCTTAAGAAGGAAGGATGTGTAACCTCATCCGGCAAAGGTTCTACATGCATCTGATAGTTGCTTGGTGTCGGTCCGAAACGGTAACAATGTTCGCAGCCGTATTTTTCTTTGTATTCATTAAATACATTGCCGCCGCTGCCCTGCTGCATTCCCATACCGGTCATCATAGGGTTCATTCCCATCATACCGTAATTTCCGTAACCAAAATTAATACTCATAATTACACCATAAATTTACTTTCACACATTTATATAAAGTAATTTTTTATACAGAAATTGCTTTTAATGTAAAGAATTGTAACAATATGTTTAAAAATCCTAAAGTTTTGGAAAAAACTGCCGATAAACATGAGTGTAAAGAAAATAAAGAAAAAAGGAGTAGAAAAATGACAGACGGAATCGGTAGAATTTTTGGTGGCAACAGTTACGGAGTCGGCGGATTTTATTCTCAAAAGAAAAACGAAGAATCTGCTGAAGCTCAGCAAAATCCGGCACCACAGCAACAAAATACAGAAGCACAGTTAGATCCGCAAAGAGTTATGGATTTTCTTGCTCAAAACAATTATTTTATGCCTGTAGCAGAAGAAACACAAGTTACCGGTGCAGGTGAAGTTAGTGAAGAAACAAGAGGCAGAATTGCAGATTATATGAAAGATTTTGAATTTATATATTCTGTAATTGAAAAAGAATTTGGAGCAGCACAAGCTCCGGTCGTAATGGATATCGCAATGGATGTTCTTATCGGCATGGCTGCATAAGCCAATAAATAATTTTCTCGTACACACATATTTTTCTACACTTTTTTAAAAAAGGCTGAGGTTTCAGCCTTTTATTTTTTTTGTTTTTTATGTTCGTAAATATTTGTAAAGAAATATTATGATTTTTATGCCTGACTAACAAAAAATCAAAAAAACATGTTTTATATATAAATATATAGTTTAGGGGTTATTTAGATTTTTTATTTGTAGTATTGCATCCAAAATATTTGTGCTTATAACAGCTTGAATGTATAATTATTGGAAAGGGGTTATAAATGGACTTATTTTCAGCATCAGAAATTAACAAAATGTACAGAAAGTATGGTGTAACGCCGCCCAAGGAAACAGACTCATTTCAGGCGCGCTTGGCAAAACAGTCAGTGCTGTATGAAAAACAAATGTTAAAAATGAAAAAAATCACGAGCAACTTTGAATTTGCAAATGTGTAGTGTGTGAATTAAATCAATGTGCATATTATAAAAACCGGAAAATGGTATCTGATTTTTAATAAAATCATGAAAAATTTGGCATGCTTTTTTTAACAAAAAAACAGAAATTCGTAAAAACTATACGCAGAGCGGATTCTGGAAATAAAAATTTTTTGAAAATATTGCTTGACATTAAAAATTTTTATTAGTATAATAAAAAATGCGCGTTGAAATGATGCGTAAAGAAAATTGATTTACACTTAGGTACCAACGGTAGCCGCAGAAAAGCGGAAGGACACTACTGAAAAGCCGAAATATAACATTAGCACTTTAAAAAAAGAATTAAGATTTTAGTTATGCTGTCAATGTAACAAAATGTAAATAGTTTATAAACAACATGTTGATTTTGTTCTTTGACGCACTAACATGGATTGTATGGTTGAAATACCTTGTAAACGGTGCCGATAAATAGCAGCTGAAGGAAGTTTATAGTAATTCAGTCGTTTGCAAAAAAGAGAAAATAAATAGCAAACTTGAACCTTGACAATAGAATAGTGAACGATAGACAATCTATCAAAAGACGAAACAAAACTTGTTAATTCGAAAAAGAATGAACGGACAATAACAATGAGTCAAATTTCTGCAGTGATGCAGAATGAAGATAAACTTTTCTGA
>JAEEHV010000034.1 GCA_016280955.1 Candidatus Gastranaerophilales bacterium
AAAGTACTTGTCGTAGTTCAAGCCACGCTTGTCGCAAGGCACACGGTAGAAGTTGCCCAGGTCAATCGCATGGGCACATTCTTCGTTGGTGAGGAGCGTTTCGTACATCTTTTCGCCGTGACGGATACCGATGACCTTGATAGCATTCTTGTCGCCACCGAAAAGTTCGCACACAGCTTCAGCCTGAGTTTGGATAGTGCAAGCCGGAGCCTTCTGCACCAGGATATCGCCCGAAACACCGTTTTCGAAAGCGAACAGCACCAAGTCCACCGCTTCGTCGAGGCTCATGATAAAGCGCGTCATGGAGCCTTCAGTAATCGTAATCGGCTGACCGGCACGAATCTGGTCGATCCACAGCGGAATCACAGAACCGCGGCTGCACATCACGTTGCCGTAACGCGTGCAGCAAATCTTCGTCTTGTCCGGACTCACCGTGCGGGACTTAGCCACGATGACCTTTTCCATCATAGCCTTGCTCGTGCCCATCGCATTCACCGGATAAGCGGCCTTGTCCGTACTCAGGCAAACCACATTCTTGACGCCTTCTTCGATAGCGGCGGTCAGCACGTTGTCCGTACCGAACACGTTGGTCTTGACAGCTTCGAGCGGGAAAAATTCGCAACTCGGCACCTGCTTGAGGGCAGCCGCATGGAAAATGTAGTCCACTCCGTGCATCGCATTCTTGACACTCTGGAGGTCGCGCACATCGCCGATGTAGAACTTAATCTTGTCGGCGGCTTCCGGCATCTTGGCCTGGAATTCATGGCGCATGTCGTCCTGCTTTTTCTCGTCGCGGCTGAAAATACGAATTTCGCCAATATCGGTCTGGAGGAAGCGGTTGAGCACAGCATTGCCGAAACTACCCGTACCGCCGGTAATCAAGAGAGTCTTGCCACAGAAAATAGAATTTGACATAAAAAGTCCTTTTTTATTGTTTTTGCAAGTAAAATGTAGTAAAAATAAGAGGACTTTTGGGGTGAATGTTCAAATTTAGAAAAGACAAATGATGAATTTATGCGAGAATTGTCTGCCTTATCCACCCGAATTCGTTCCAGAGTTTCCTTGATGATTCTGTTACCAAAATCGGGAACGTTGTTGGAGAGGCTAATCATAATATACTTATTTTTGCTGAAAATCGGAATGACGGAACTCGTGCCTCCACTTTTGCATCTCAATATTCAAGAATCGGCCGGAATCGGTGGTAATAAAAATGTCGAGAACAACCTTCTTGCTTTTGGAGTAGAACTTTGCAAATTTTGCAAACAACCGTTTGCAAAATTACTGATCCGATTATGTTCGGGCTCGTTTTCAGCAACAAACACATCGCACAGCCATTCATAGGACACTTACTAGGCATCATTTTCTTGTGTCCCATGGACATTTTTGGACGAGGATTCCCCATTTACCATTTCGAAAATAGAGCCCAAGAGGATTATTGCAAAGCGCAGAGCACAACGACGATGTCGTCAATGACATCACTTACTTAAACGACCTTTTAAGCCTGGCATCTGTCAGGCTTTTTTCATATATAAATTTACCATTTTAACGGCTTCATATTCCCCTCCCCTACCGCAACTACCCTGAGGTTGCGGTAAGTGTCTAACATCATCAAAAGCATTTTTTCAAAGCTTTTGAGAGGACCTTTTTACCCTTCGTTTTTTTGATTCTACAGACTTTTAAGAGTTTTAATGGAGCATTTCTATGGATTTAGGCTTGAATAATAAATTGGTTCTTGTTGTTGGAGCAAGCAAGGGTATTGGACGCGGAATTGTAAAAGGGTTTGCAGAAGAGCATTGCCGTATTGTTGCAATAGCCCGTTCTGAAGATTTGTTGAAAGAAACAGGAAAAGAAGCTTGTGATGCTGGAGCTGCAGAATATCATTATGAAGTCGCCGATATTATGGAGTGCAACACCCAAGAATTGGCTCATCGACTTATAGATAAATATGGCGCTTTTGATGTGGTCGTCCACAATGTTGGTACATCCCTTGTTTCGCGAAATCATTTAGGCCCTGCAGAAGACTGGTTTCATGCATTGAAACTCAATGCCGTGGCAGCAATTGATATGAATAGTGTTCTGATTCCTCCAATGATTGAACGAAAAAGCGGTCGTGTTATACACATCAGTTCCATTTCTGCTAAAATGCTTCGTGGAAATCCTTTGTACGCCTCATCGAAGGAATTCCTTTGTGCATATGTGACTACGGTTGGCAGACAATTGGCTCCTACTGGTGTTTTGCTGTGCTCTGTTATGCCTGGAGCTGTTGCATTCGAAGGGTCTTATTGGGACAAATTTGTAAAAGAAGGTCATCCAAGAGTCCACGAATTCTTAAGCCAACATCAAGCTGTAAATCGTTTTGGAACGCCAGAAGAAATTGCGAACGTAGTCCTTTTTATGGCAAGCAGCAAGTCTTCCTTTATGCAAGCTACAAATATTCCTGTTGATGGCGCAAACATGTAGGGTTTAAGAATGAAGAGAGCGTTCGATTTTACCGCAAGTTTAATTGGCTTTATACTCCTAAGTCCCATTTTCTTAATTCTTTCCATTATCATTGTCGCGGACTCTAAAGGCGGCATCTTCTTTCGCGGCGTAAGAGTTGGGCTGCATGGCAAGGATTTTAGAATATTCAAGTTTAGGTCTATGAAACCTGACTGTGAAGGTAAAGGAAAATGGAATGTTGGCGATAAAGACGACAGAATTACCAAGGTTGGTCATTTCCTTCGCAAAACGAAACTCGATGAATTGCCTCAATTACTCAATGTTATTAAGGGCGACATGAGCTTGGTTGGTCCTCGTCCAGAACTTAGGTATTACATTGACATGTATACCGAAAGAGAAAAGCCAATATTGGATTTAAAACCGGGCATTACCGATTGGGCTTCAATGGTCAATATTGAACAGTTTAAAGGATTTACGGAAGCCTCTGATCCTGACAAATACTATTTGGAAACCGTAAGGCCACTAAAGCTTAAATTGCAACTTTATTACAGAAACAATCACAGCTTTTTTGGGGATATCAAATGTGTTTTGTGGACTGTGTATAAAGTCATTACACATTCAAAAAAGCTTCCAAAAGATGTTCAAAAAATCGTTGACGAACACAAGTTGGAACTTTCTAAGAACGTTAAGGCGTAAGAGGATTAAATGGGACATTGGACTAGTGAACAGTTGGCATGGTTAATTCGTAGGCATGGTATTGAGATGACCCATCTTTCGGGTGGTAGCCACATCGGTGCCATTTTGTCCGTTGCCGATATTATGGCGGTTTTGTATGCCGATGTTTTGAATTACAAAGCTGATGAACCTAAGTGGGCTGGTCGCGACAGATTTATCCTCTCTAAAGGTCATGCTGGTGCTAGCGTTTATGCGGCTCTCGCAGAAGAAGGATTCTTCCCAGTAGAAGAACTCAAAACGCATTATCAGAATGGTAGCCGTTTGTCGGGACATGTATCCCACCATCTTCCGGGTGTCGATTTTTCGACAGGTTCTCTTGGGCATGGCTTGTCGGCTGCTTGTGGTATGGCTTATGCAGCAAAAAAAGACCATGACGACTCTCATCGTGTATTCGTTGTTCTTGGCGATGGTGAATGCAACGAAGGCTCTGTTTGGGAGGCCGCACTTTTTGCAAATCATTTCCGTCTGAACAACCTTATTGCAATCGTCGATCACAACCGTATGCAAAGCCTTGATTTCTCTGAAAACACCCTAGAACTCGAAGATTTTGCAACTAAGTGGAAGGCTTTCGGTTGGAATGTCATCGAGATTGACGGCAACAATCACGCAGAACTTAAGTCAGCTTTCAAAAAAGCAGAAGAATACAGAAATACGGAACCGCATAAGCCTACAGTAATTATCGCAGATACGGTTAAGGGATGCGGAGTATCCTTTATGCAGAACGATATTCTTTGGCATTACAGATTCCCCCATAACGGATGGGAATATGATGGTGCGGTAAACGAGCTGCACAACGCAAGGCCTGCAGGCGTTGAAGACCCATATACACCTAATGGAATTCAAAATCCTGTAAAGCCTCAAAGCACAGATGATATTGGACATGACCATACCTTCACAAGTACATGGAATACCTCGTATCCTGAAACGATGCGTAGGGTAACTGCAAAATCGGGAACAAAAGAACCTGTTCATTGCGTAGTGGAGGAAAATTAAAATGAGAGATACTTTTGTCAAGACTCTTGTTGAACTAGCCAAGATCGACAAGAACATAGAGCTTGTTACGGGTGATTTGGGCTTTGGTGTATTGAAACCGTTTTGGGAACAATGCCCAAACCAATTTACAAATGCCGGCATCGCTGAACAGAATATGACGTCTGTGGCTGCTGGCATGGCACTGGAAGGCAAGACCGTGTTTACCTATAGTATCGGAAATTTCCCGACGCTACGTTGCCTTGAACAAATCCGAAACGACTGCGCTTACCATAAGGCTAATGTAAAAGTGGTTTGTATCGGTGGCGGCTTTGTTTATGGCTCGCTTGGGATGAGCCATCAGGCTACAGAAGACTTGGCGATACTCCGAGCATTACCCGATGTAGTTGTTATGGCTCCTGCCGATCTCGTTGAAGCCGAAGAATGCACGAAGGCTTTGGCAAAATATAAGGGGACTGCTTACTTGCGCCTCGGTCGTGGTGGCGAAAAACGCATCCATGACAAAATTGGAAATTTTGAAATTGGCAAGGCTATAAAGGTCCATGACGGTGAAAAAATTGCGGTATTCAGCACAGGTGCTATTTTTGAAGAAGTAACTGCCGCATACGAAGAACTCAAAAAGCAGGGGTATAATCCTGCGGTCTATACATTCCCGACTGTAAAGCCGATTGACAAAGAAATTATTGAAAAAGTCAGCCAGGAGTTCGATCTTGTTGTATCTGTGGAAGAACACAATGTTGTCGGTGGTTTCGGAAGTGCAGTTGCCGAAGTCATGGCTGAAATGAAAAATAAGAAAGCAAAGCTGTTGAGAATCGGTCTGAATGATGAATACAGCATCCGCGTAGGCAATCAGAAGTATCTGCGTCAGCAGTATGGAATGGATAGCAATAGTATCGTGGAAAAGATTCTTAAGGAACCAACAAATGTGTAAGATTTTAATAACAGCAACAAATGCTAATGTGTACCATTTTTTAGTTCCTCATATTGAAAATTTTATTCTTCATGGTCATAGTGTTGATTTGGCGTGTACAAATTTAGAGGGCTATGATCAGTTGTTAAAAAATAGAATTAAAAAACTGAATGTTAATTTAATTTATGTTAGATTAAAAAGAAATCCTTTTAAATTTTCCAATATCATTGGAATTAAGGATCTAAAAAAAATTATTGATGGAAAAAAATATGATGTTATATGGACCAATGAACCCGTGATGAGCATCGCCACAAGATTAGCCGCTATTAAGGCTAGAAAAAAAGGAACAAAAGTAGTCTATATGGCTCATGGATTCCATTTTTTCAATGGGGCTCCTCTTGTCAATTGGTTGGTGTATTATCCCATTGAACGCTTTATGTCTAAGTTTGCTGACTCTCTTATTACAATTAATAAAGAAGATTTCGAAAGAGGAAAAAATTTTTCGTTTAAGAACGTGCATTATGTTCATGGTGTAGGGCTAAATACAAAAAAGTTTAGAGAAGTATCCGTAAATCGTGGTGAAAAGAGGGCTGAAATTGGGGTGCCGTTAGAAAACATGATGTTATTCTCTGTTGGAGAATTGGGTAGTCGTAAAAATCATGAAATAGTCATAGATGCTTTAGGTAAAATAAAAGAAAGGAAATTGTCTTACGTTATTTGTGGAGAAGGTGTTCTAGAACATCACCTCAAAAAAAAATGTGAAATGTATGGAATTTTAGATAATGTTAAGTTCTTGGGATATCGGCGTGATGTTGCTGAACTTTGTAAAGTTGCTGATATTTACGTATTTCCCTCTCAACGTGAAGGTCTTGGCATTGGCGCATTAGAAGGAATGGCTTCTGGTTTACCACTAATATCATCTTATGTAAACGGAATACGTGATTACACGGAAAATTATAAAACGGGTTTTACTGTTAAACCTCATGACGTAAATGGATTTATAAAAGCAATAAAAGAAATGTGTGACGATAAGATTTTTAGGGAAAAATGTGGAAAATACAATATGGAGATTGCAAAAAAATTTGATATATGTAATACAAAAAAAGAAATATCTGACGTTTTATTAGATGTTGTTTCTAAAGGAAAATGAGCATGATGTCGTATAAAGAAAAGATGAATGATTCTCATTTTACCAGCGTTTTGAATGAGATTTCCAAGAACGATCTCTCTTTATTAAAGCAAACGCTTTTTAATGCATTTTTGGACATTCACAAAGTTTGCTTAAAAAATGACATAAAAATAATGCTTATCGGAGGAACTCTTCTTGGTGCAATAAGACATAATGGGTTTATTCCTTGGGACGATGATCTAGATTTAGCGATAAGCAGAAATGATTATGAAAAATTTAAAAAAAATTTTAAAGATTTATTTGGAGAGAAGTACGAACTAGTTGCTCCTAATTATAATGGATTAGCAAAAGCAAGATTCCCACAAATACTAATTCGAAATACTCGATGTATTTCTTTAGAGAATGCTAAACAAGGTATTCCTAAAGAAATAAAAATAGATTTATTCATTGTTGAAAATGTTCCAGAAAATAAAATACATCAATTTGTAAAAGGCTATGTTTGCAATGTTTTAATGTTTATAGCAAGTGTTGTGCAAACTTATGAATGGAATAATGATGCTATCGAAAAATTTTTTTCTCAAACAAAAGATGGTTCAATATTTTACAAACGTAGGCTAAGATTAGGAAAACTATTTTCTGTTATAAGCCTTTCAAAATGGTTTGATTTAGTTGACGAATTTGTTCAATACAAAAAAAAATCTAACCTTTCTGGAATTCCAACAGGCAGAAAACATTATTTTGGAGAAATTTTACCTACTAATGTTTTTTTCCCAATAATAAAAGGGCAGTTTGAAAATAGCGAAGTTTATATACCGAATGGTTTTGATGCGTATTTGAAAAATTTATATGGTGATTATATGAAAATTCCTCCCGTTGAAAAACGAGAAAAACATTTCATTTTCGACATATGCTTTGATACGACAAAAGAGGGAAAATAATGAATATAGCACTCCTTACTGCAGGTGGTGTTGGCAACCGAATGGGACAGGATATTCCCAAACAGTTCATGTGTATCGACAACCAACCCGTTATTATCTATACAATGCAGGCGTTTCAGTACAGCAAAGATATAGATGCTATAGCCGTTGTTTGTATTCCCGGTTGGGAGATGATAATGCAAGCCTATGCGAATCAGTTTAATATTACGAAATTAAAATGGATTTTCCCAGGAGGCGAGTCAAATCAGGAATCTATTTTTAACGGCATTAGTGGATTAAAAGAAAAAGGTTGCTCCGACGAGGATATCGTCCTTGTCCATGATGGTGTTCGTCCTTTGGTGTCTAACGAAATTATCGCCAATAATATTACAACATGTAAAAAGTTTGGCTACGCAGTTACTGGTTTAACTTGTAAAGAAGCCATAATGGAGCTTGTTGATGGTAATGTTCATGAAATTAATATACCTCGTGAGCGTTTAGTTCGAACACAAACGCCGCACACATATCGTTTAAAAACTTTACTCAAGGCTCACGAAGATGCTAAAGTAATGGGCTTTCTCAATACTGTTGCTTCTTGTACTCTACTTGCAGCTACAGGTGTAAAAGATCAACATCTTGTAGAAGGTTCTGAAAAAAATGGTCTAAAGCTCACCCGGCCGCAAGATGTAGAACTTTTTAAGGCTATGATTCACAGCAAACCGGAATCTTGGATGAAATAATATGTCTTATCAAGATGATATTGCAAACACTACAAAACTTGATCTTCCATGGGAAAAAATAAGTGGCAAGAATATTCTTGTGACCGGTGCTACAGGAATGATAGGCTCTACGCTTATAGATGTTCTAATGTCGCGTGAAAAGCTAAATTATCATGTTTATGCCTTGGGACGTAATGAAGCAAAAGTGAATACTACTTTTGCAAAATATCTGAACAATCCTTTTTTTCATTTTTGTAAATATGATGTTCGAGAATCTTTGCAAAGCGATATAATTTTTCATTATATGATTGCTGGAGCAGGTGTTGCTTCACCACAGTTGTATTCGACGGATCCGGTTTCTGTAATAAAATCTAATTTATGGGGCGTTGACAACCTTCTTTCTTATGGGGAAAAAAACGGTCTTGAAAAAATTCTCTATATATCCTCTGGTGAAGTATATGGGGAAGGCGATGGGCGAATCTTTACAGAAGATTATAGTGGCTATGTAGATTGCGCATCATTACGAGCGTGTTATCCATCAGCTAAAAGGACTTCAGAATCTCTATGTATCGCATATTCGCATCAATACGGTATTGATGTTAGCATCGCACGACCATGCCATATTTACGGTCCGCATTTTAACGATTCCGATAAGCGTGTGTATGCTCAATTTATTCGAAATATTCTTCGTAATGAGAACATTATTTTGAAAAGTACGGGTGAACAATACCGATCATGGTGCTATGCGGTAGACTGTGTTGCTGCAATTCTCACCATTCTTTTAAAAGGAAAAAATTGCGAAGCTTATAATATAGCTGATGAACAGTCTAATGTAACCATTAAAGAACTTGCCGAAATGGTTGCTAAAATTGGCAAAAAAAAAGTTGTTTTTGATTTACCTGAAAAAAATGAAAAAGCCGGTTTTAATGTGGTTACAAAATCTTTATTCTCTACAAAAAAACTTCAAGAGTTGGGGTGGAGTTGTAAAGGATCTATGACAGAAAAATTAAAAAACACAATTGACTTTTTAATGCACAAAGAGGTTAACAAATGAAAGCTCCTCTTGTTTCCATAATAATCCCTGTATACAATGGCTCTAATTATATTCGTGAAGCAATTGATTCAGCAATTGCACAAACATACGAAAATGTTGAAATCATCGTTGTAAATGACGGTTCAAAAGACAATGGAGCAACAGAAAAAATCTGTTTGTCATATGGTGATAGAATACGTTATATTTATAAGGAGAACGGCGGCGTATCAACAGCCTTAAATTTGGGTATAAAAAAAATGAAAGGAGAATGGTTTTCTTGGCTTTCTCATGATGATAAATACGAAATTAATAAAATTGAAAAGCAAATAGAGTTATTGCATAAACTGAACGACAATGTGAATGTATTGCTGTGCGAGTATAAACATATAGACTCTAATGGGTGTGATTTAAACCTAACATCACAAAAGAAACGTTTTACGTCATGTGGAATATATACTGCAGAAGTTGTATTAGACAATCTTTTAATGTTCGGTGCTTTTAATGGGTGTGCTCTACTTATCAAAAAAGAAGTTTTTGAAAAAAGTGGACTTTTTAATGAAAAATTACGATATAGTCAAGATGCTTTATTGTGGTATAAAATTTGTTTGAATGGCTTTGATTTTGCGTATGGTGATGATATTTGCGTTTGCAATCGTGTTCATAATAATCAGTTAACACAAACTGGTCGAAGCATTCTTTTGAAAGATTCGATTGAAATAGCAAAAGAAATAGTTCCCTTAATAATTGAAAAGACTGTAGCAAAGAATAGACTACTTTACTTATATGCTAGAAGAAGTGCCATATTGCATTGTAAAGATGCTTTTGATTATTGCATGCAACAAGCTGAGTTAAATGGCATTTTTTACTTACACCAAAAAGTGCTATTGAAAGGCATTTTGTTTTATGGGAAAATTAGACCTTTCATTAGACGATTGTATTATAGATTTTTTAAAGGAGTGGTAACTCAATAAGAACATTATGTTTCCCTATTATTTGTTATTATTAATTCCTTTTTTCGCAGAGGTCGTAGAGTTTATTTTTAGCTCTAATCGAAAAAGTGTATTTGCTGTAAAGCACTCTAATAATTCCATAATTATTTTTTTTGCAATATGGAGCGTAATGCTCTCTCTTCGATCTTTGAAATGTGGAATTGATTTGTTTAGTTACGAATTTTTTTTCAACACAACTTTTAAGTTGAATTTCATAGACATTTTTAAAGTCTATAAAATTGAGCAATTATACTATGTATTAAACTGGTGCGTAGCCCAAATATATCCCGAATTTCGATTATTCTTAATTTTCACCTCTTGTATATGTGCTGGAATTACAGGCTGGTTTTATTGGAAAGAATCTGAATTCGCCCCATTGACCATCCTTTTGTTTATAACAAATTCTTGCTTTACAATGTTTTATTCAGGGTTAAGACAAGCCTTTGCGATGCTCTTTGTTATACCTGCATACTATCTGACGAGGTCTAAAAAAATCATCCCGTTTATTTTAATTGTTATACTTGCTACATATTTTCATGCATCAGCTGCGATATTGTTTGTTTTGTATCCTATCTTTCATATTTCGTTAAAGAGTAGATTTTTTTTAATAGTCTTAATTCTTATCACCTGTTTTTTTCTTTTCAATTCAAATATTTATAACACGATATTACCCTTTTTGGGAGAACGATATTTTGAACGTTACGGAGAAATTCAAAAAACAAACGGATATAGCGTTTGGTTGTTTTTTGTTTTAATGCTTTCATTTTCATTTCTTATTTTAAACGAGAATAAAACAACTAGTGAAATTTCAGGATTGCGGAATGTACTTGTGTTAATGACTCTCATTCAAGGGTTTGCTCCGATAAGTCCCATAGCTATGCGCATGAATTATTACTTCATCATGTTGTTTCCAATAATCATGCCCAAAATTATTAACAAACCTAAAGAAGGCTGGGAGAACATAACTCAATTTACCAAATGGGGACTTGTTGTTTTTTTAACATTTTTCTTTTTTTACAAGATTCATTTTACTGAAAATGTTGTAAGAGCGTGGCCTTATATTGCCTATTGGGAGTAGTTTATGAAAATTGTGCAAATCAACATTACATGTGGCTCAGGAAGCACAGGAAAAATTTGTATTTCAGTGAGCAACTTGTTAACTACAGAAAACATAGAAAACTATATTCTCTATGTATCAGGGAAGAGTTCCTTCCCGTATGGCGTAAAGTATGCTTCTGATAAGTATATCAAATTGCAGGCGCTAAAATCAAGAATTTTTGGAAACTATGGTTTTAATTCGCAATATGCAACAAAAAGATTAATCAAAAAATTAGATCAAATAAAGCCTGATATTGTTCATCTGCACAATTTGCATGGACATAATTGCAATTTGACGATGCTGTTTTCGTATTTGAAAGAGCAAAATATTAAACTATTTTGGACTTTTCATGACTGTTGGGCTTTTACTGCTTACTGCCCACATTTTACCATGGTAAAATGTGATAAATGGAAAAAAGAATGCCATGACTGCCCTCAACTAAAAAATTACTCGTGGTTCTTTGACAGAAGTAAGTTCCTATTTAAAGAAAAGAAGAATCTATTTCAAGGACTTAATTTAACTATAATCACTCCATCGCAGTGGCTGGCTGATTTAGTAAAACAGTCTTTCCTAAAGGATTATCCAGTTAAAGTAATCAATAACGGTATAGATCTTTCTGTTTTTAAGCCAACAGAAAGTAGATTCCGAGAAAAGAATGGTCTTATAGGTAAAAAAGTAGTTCTTGGCGTTGCTTTTGGTTGGGGCGTTCGCAAAGGACTTGACGTTTTTATAGAGTTAGCTCACCATCTGCCAGACAATTACCGAATCGTGCTTGTCGGCACGAATGACAATGTAGATAAGCGATTGCCAGCAAACATCATCTCAATTCATCGAACACAAAATCAGAAAGAGCTTGCAGAAATTTATACTGCAGCCGATGTTTTCGCTAACCCCACAAGAGAAGAAGTTCTTGGTTTGGTGAATGTGGAATCTTTAGCTTGTGGTACACCTGTGGTGACATTTAGAACAGGCGGGAGCCCCGAATGTATTGACGAAACCTGCGGTTCCGTTGTTGACTGTGATGACATCAACGCTATGGAATCTGAAATTCGCAGAATATGTGAAGAGAAGCCATATTCTGTAGAATCGTGCCTTGCTCGATCGAAAAAATTTGATCAGAATGATCGGTTTGAAGAATACGTGAAATTATATGAGGATATTGGAGTAAGGATTTCAAAGAAAAATAAGATTGAACATCTTTTATAGATTCAACTACGGTTCTAATCTCTAGTGTTACGCATCCAAATCTTTTTTGCAAATCCATTAATAATTTTGTATTTAAACGATATAGGAAAATAATGAAATATATTTGCTATTATGATATAGATAACCATGAAAAGAGAACTTGTTTTTTATCAGCCAAAAATAAAGTGGACTATATTCTCGAATGTTTAAAGTCCATATCACCAGAGTCTATTCAAATTATCTCAGCTTCTAGAACAACAGGGAATAAGTATTGCCCTCAGAGATTAGTTTTTTTATCTGACAATGTATCGCTAAAATTGTTTAAATCATTTGGCCGTAAAAATGTTATAACTAAGGCTTTGGATCGTTTTCTTATGCCCGTTTTTATATTTTTTTACCTAATGAAATATGTCCAAAAAGATGAGCTTGTTGTTGTATATCATTCACTCAATTTAATTAATCTTGTAAAATTTGCGAAGCTTGTAAAAAGATTTAAATTAATTATTGAGTATGAAGAAATATATTCCGATGTTTCTGGAAATCCAAAACAACGAAAAAGAGAATTGAATTTTACAAAATATGCTGATGGTTTTATATTAGCGACAAAGTCTCTACAGAATGCTTTGGGTGTAAACGATAGACCTGTTGCTATTTGTAATGGAACATACCAAGTTGAACATCAAAGAGAATGTAACAATAAATTTGTTGATAATAAAAAAAATAAACTAATTAATTGTGTATATGCAGGTACATTTGATCCTCGAAAAGGTGGATGTTTTGCAGCTATTGCAGCTGCTGAATTTTTACCAGAAAACTATCATCTTCATATTATTGGATTTGGCTCGGATAAAGATATAGAAAATGTTAAGAAATTGGTTATCGAAACATCCCAAAAGTCGAAAGCCCATGTCACTTATGATGGGTTAAAATCTGGTGAGGATTATATATCATTTATTCAAAGCTGCGATATTGGGTTAAGTACTCAAAATCCTAGTGGCATTTATAATTCCACTTCTTTTCCTAGTAAAATTTTATCCTATTTAGCAAATGGTTTGCGTGTTGTTTGTGTTAGAATTCCTGTTGTTGAAGAATCCGATGTCGGTCAAGTAATTTATTATTATGACAAACAAACTCCAGAAGAAATTGCTAAAGCAATAGTTTCTGTTGATTTATCTAAAGAATATGATAGCAGAGATTTAATACGAAAACTTGATATAAAGTTCCGTTCTGATTTACAACATGTTCTTTTTGAGTGATTTAATCAATGGAAAAAAGTGCAAAAAATATTGTTCAATAAACGAAAGAAGGATAACTGGTAAATGAAAAAAATAGGAATAGCAACATGTTTTATTGATAATTATGGAGCTTGTTTACAAGCTTTTGCTCTTCAATCGAAAATTGAACAGCTTGGATACGAATCCGAAATATTACGATATGTTGAACCTGCTGGTTATGGAAACCACAGAAATATCGTGAAAAAGATTTTACACAGTCAAATAATTGAAATGGCGAGATGTTTTTTCTTTCCTGCTTATAGAAAAAAAATAATATTCAAGCAGGAATGTGACAAATTTAGAGTGAAAAATTTGCATTTTTCAAAAAAGAAATTGCGCACATTTGACGATGTAAAAAAAGAATCCTCAATATATGACGCTTTTGTCTGTGGTAGCGATCAAATATGGAACCCAACATTTTATGGATGCCCTAATAAAGTTTACTATCTGGATTTTGCAGATAGTAAAAAAAGAATTGCCTATGCACCGAGTATTGGTATTTCTGACATTGCAGAAGTATATCAAAGTGAGTTTAAAAGACTTGTTGGCAAATTTGACTATATCTCTGTTAGAGAACAAACTGGCTGTAATTTGATTCGAAAGTATTCTGGCAAGGACGCACGTGTTGTCCTTGATCCTACATTGCTTTTGTCTGGCGCTGAATGGATCAAAAAAGTATCTGAAGAAAAAGCTATACGCAAATCTTTTCCTAAAAAAGGTGAAAAGTATATTTTTTGTTATCTTTTCGGTAATAGACCTTTTTATTACTCTTTCATAAATGAAATCTCCAAAAAATACGATTTGAAAGTATATATTGTTCCCTTCTATGCAAATCAAGAACATATGGGATACAATCTGATTTACAATGCTGGTCCATTGGGATTTGTTGAACTAATCTCTCATGCATCACTCGTTATAACAGATTCTTTTCACGCAACAGCTTTTTCGATTAATTTAAATACTCCATTTTACACTTTATTGCGGGATAATCCTAAGGATGCCAAAAGCATGAATTCACGTGTTATTGACATATTGAATTTGACCCAATTACAATCAAGACTCTGGATCGACGAAAATGATACCGATGCATTTACTATGGATATTGATTGGAATAAAGCAAATTCTATAGTACAAAGCAAACGTGAGGCTGATTTGAAATTTTTAAGAGACGCCTTGGAGGCTTAAGTGCAGGGAGAATATACTTATGAAATTGTGTGATAAAAAAGATTGTACTGGTTGCTTTGCGTGTAAACAAGTCTGTCCCAAAAACGCAATTACAATTTCAGTTGACAATATGGGGTTCTGTTATCCTGAAATAGATGATATTAAATGCGTTAATTGTGGCAAATGCCATTCTGTATGCCATGTATGTTCAAAAATAACAAGTTCTACAGAAACAAAAAAAATATATAGATATAAGGGTCCAGAAAAAGTCCGGTTAGAAAGTTCTTCTGGAGGTTTTTTCACTTTAATCGCAAGTTTTTTGTTGTCCAAGGGCTATCATGTTGTTGGCGTCGTGTTCGATGAGGATTATTATGGAGCTCATTATGAAATTACAGATTCTTTTGATCGAATCAAGTTAATGAGGAAATCCAAGTATATCGAAGCAAAGCTAAACGACGTTTATAAAGATTCTAAAAAGATACTTCAAAACGGTGGAAAAATATTGTTCACTGGCATCCCTTGCCATATTGCTGGTTTTCTAAAATATTTAAACGGGAAATATAGCAACCAAATTGTTACGCTCGATCTTTTATGTTTTGGAAATGGATCATCTTATCTATATAAATGCAGTCTTGCGAAATTTGTAGAAAATAATCAAAAAAATGGCGTAGTTGAAAAAGTAGATTTTAGACATAAGCCTTTTTGTGAAGGCAGTCACACGGTAATGGATATTTTAATTGGAAAAGAATTATACTCAATGCCAGCCAATTCTTTCCCTTATTATTACGGATATGTAAACAGGTTAGTGTTTAGAAATTCTTGTTATAAATGCATATATAACAAAATCAATAGAATTACTGATTTTACAATTGGAGATGTCCCCGGCGATCATGACCCATTAGGAGAAAACTTGGTGTTGTGTAATTCTCAGAAAAGTCTTGATATTATACAGTGTATCCAATCTTTTTCTGAAAGCGGAGCTTTTATATTAGCGGATGACAAATTAGTCGGTGCAATTAGAGAAAAACTCAGTTGTAAACGTATTGAACCTCCTTTATATAGTCGAATAGCAAAACAAAAAGATGTTAATCTTGTTATTGCAAAATATCTAAAAGCCAATAATAAAAAAGGTGTTGCGTTTTTATTTAGAAAAATATGTTTGAAAGTAAAAAGAATCTTTACGAAATAATAAGCAGAATATCGTCAACTATTCATTACACAATAATGCAGAAAACAGCCGTGAAATATTATCGAGGAATAGAATGATAAATAAAGAAAACGTTAGAGATAATCGTGCGGATATACTAAAAGGTATTTTAATATTATGTGTTGTTTTTGGTCATTCTCTTTCTATGGTAAACGCACTCAGGAATGTGACCTGGAATAGCTCTGTTGTTAATGTGTTCTTTACATCGTTTGAAATGCCTTTTTTTAGTTTAATATCCGGGTATTTTATTGCTCATTCATTAGAACATAAAAAGCCTTTGGATGTTATAAAAAAAAGACTTTTCAGATTTATTCCTGTTTTGTTGATTTGGTGCACAATACCAGAAATAATTAAGATTATTTTTGAATTAGTAAATGATAATCCTTTTACTATATCAGATGTGGTTAAAAGAGTTTTTAACGCTACATCAGGAAGAAAACTTTGGTTTATTTTTGCATATTTATTTTGCTCAAGTTGGCTTTGTTCTATTGAATTAATTGATAAACATCTTAAAAGAAAAATAGCAAAGCTTTTAAATCAAGTATTTGCGTGTGCAATATTCCTTATATTCATTCATGTTTCCCCATTATCGTTTGGTTATTCGACATTTTTGCTTCCGTTTTTTTATGTTGGATACGCACTGGGTAAAATTAAACCTGTTTATTCCGGCAAAGGAAAAATAGCTGTACGGTTCGGATGTTTGGTATTTCCGATAGTTTTATTCTTTTATCAAGCGGATTATTCTTTTTATTTGTATGGGCAGAATATATTGACTCATATGCATGATGGTAACTCAATAAATGCTATGACAATCTATATGATGAGATTTATTTTAGCATTGGTGGGGTGCTGTTTTATTTATGAATGTACTCATTATATATCATTAGAGTCTAGATTAGGAAATTTCCTATGCGATATTGGTAAAAACAGTTTATCAATTTATATCCTTTCCATGTATTTACAGGAATTGATAAAAATCATTTTTGGATTATTCATCAAAGAAAATGTATTAAGTGATTTTAACGTATTATTTTCTATAGGTCCAATATTCTTTGTGTTATTGATATATGTATGCATACAAACTAAAAAAATAATAAACAGATTTCCTCGTATCTCAAGATTATTGCTAGGTGATTAATCGGAGTGAAAGAATGAATCGGAAAATTGGTGTTATTCTTTCTTATGTATTGATGGTGTTTGAGGTTCTTTCAACATTATTGCTAACGCCTTTTATTATCAGGACGTTGGGGCAAGCTGAATATGGCGTTTTTAAGTTGACTGCATCTATAAACGCATACTTATTACTGTTAGATTTGGGGGTTGGAAATGCAATTATACGATATATTGCAAAATTTCGAGTTAATAAAGATCGAATTCAAGAAAGGCGTTTTTTAGGCGTTGCAACTGTTTTTTATACATCTGTCGCTCTTATTGCAGTTATTGCAGGTATCGTTTTAATTGCGATTTTTCCTTCTGCATTTTCTAAAGGTCTTTCTCCAGAAGAAGTTTCTTTAGGTCAAAAATTATTGTGCATTACAATGGTTAATTCCGCCATAACGTTAGCGACAGCAGCATATAATAACGTTATTATTGCGTATGAAAGATTTTATATATCAAAGGGAAGCTCTATTATACAAATTATAGTTAGAATGATACTTACCTATGTTTCTCTGAAAATGGGAATGGGGAGTGTCGGCATTGTAACTGTAAATCTTCTTATGACTATCATCTTGCGATCGTTTGTTGTTATCTATGTTTTTTCCAGCATAAGACTTTTTCCGATGCTTCATGGAGTAAACTTTTCGTTTGTAAAAGAAATAGTTGTTTATTCCTCCCTAGTACTTTTACAGATGGTCGCAACGCAGTTAAATGCAACCATTGGTCATATATTAATCGGTTCTTTAGTGACTTCTTCTGCCGTTATTTTGGCTGTGTATGGTATTGGAATGCAAGTTGTTCAATATTTCCAATCTATAGGTAGTGCTTTTAATGGTGTGTTAATGCCAGGATTAGTAAAGATGGTAGAAAATAAAGCTTCGCCGAAACAATTGACAGATGAAATGGCTCGAATTGGGCGAATCATTTTTATGATTCTTGTTTTGATATGGTCTGTATTTGTTATAAACGGAAGAGAGTTTATAATATTGTGGGCTGGTGTTGAAAATGAAGATGCTTTTTATGTCACAGTCATCTTAATGACCGCCTATGTACTTATACTTAGCGAGTTAGTTGGATCGCAAATATTATGGGCAATGAACGCCCATAAAGAACAAGCTTACATGAAAATATCAATTGTAATATGCAATCTCGTGCTGACAATTTTCTTAATTAAATGGAATCCTCTTATTGGAGCAACTATAGGAACTTTCATATCCTTAATATTGGGCGATGTTGGAGTAATGAATTTCATTTTTGTTAAAAAGCTAAAAATTAATCTGTCTTATTACTATAAGGCATTATTTAAGGGAATTATATGGTGTGTTTTGATATCGTTGTTTGTCGGTTATCTCGTTAATTTAGTGTTACCCATTGGTTGGATTTGGTTCTTTGTTAAATCTTTTGTAATGGTTGTTGTGTATGCGGCATCAATGCTTCTATTTGGATTTAATCAATATGAAAAGAATCTATGTAAGTCTATAATAAAAAAGATAAAAGAGGTAAATTAGTATGACTATTTTCAATGGCAAGACTCTCCTGATTACAGGTGGCACGGGTAGTTTCGGCAATGCGGTTCTCAACCGCTTTTTGCAGACGGATATCGGCGAAATTCGCATTTTCAGCCGCGATGAAAAGAAGCAGGACGACATGCGCCACGAGTTTCAGGCCAAGATGCCGGAAGCTGCCGACAAGATCAAGTTCTATATTGGCGATGTGCGCGACCTCCAGAGTGTCAAGAATGCGATGCACGGGGTTGATTACATTTTCCATGCTGCAGCCCTCAAGCAAGTGCCGAGCTGCGAATTTTTCCCGCTCGAAGCTGTCAAGACCAACGTGTTCGGTACGGACAACGTGCTTACTGCTGCAATTGACGAGGGTGTCAAGAACGTGGTTATTGGTTGATGATTAAATCGATGTCAACAATTTGAAGTTTTCCTCTGATAAACGGCTAGTTGCAATTTCTATATTCTGCTTAATTTGATCTAGCGTTGTAGAACCCAACACTACTGCAGGAGAATGTTCATTTGAAAAGACGAATTTATACGCATATGGTGTAACAACTTCCGTTTTCAGATTTTGTTTAATAGCGTTTATTTTCTTTATATAAGATTCATAGTTAGAGCGTTCTGAACCACCAACATTCCAAGACATTCGACTAGGCTCATTAAAAACCGTTTGGAGATTATATTTGCCAGACAACAAACCTCTTGCGAGAGCCCCCCTAGTTAGTATTGTTATTTTGTTATTTTGACAGTAAGGGAATATCTCTTTTTCCGCACTCCTATTCAACAACGAATAATCACATTCACAAGCAGAACATTCGTTTCCCGATTTCTCTTGAAAACGCTTTAACACATTTATTCTATTTGTACTAATTCCATAATGACGAATAAAACCTTCAGCTTTTAAAATCCTAAAAGCCTTAATAAAAGAATCCATGTCTTGAGGATTATCATCATGGCAGAGTAGTAAATCTATATAAGGAGTTTGCAACCGTCCACAACAAGCATGACCGCACAAACGAAGTAACTCCGGGCTCCTTTTTAAGACATCAAATTCCTTGTATTTAAAAATTTTATTATATAAAATGTTGGCCATTCTTCTTACATATTTACTTCTTGATACGCCAAAGTCAGCCTCACGTCTTCCATACCATCCAATCTTCGAAACAATTTTAACTTTAGAACGATATCCATCCAAAAGTGCCTTGCCCAAAAGAATTTCGCACTGACCATCCGGGAAACCATATGATTCTGCTACATCGACAAAATTCACCCCATTATCTATTGCGAAGCGAATAATCTGTATAGCATCCGCTTCCGACACCTTGTTATTCCACTGCGCTCCAAAATTCCAGCAGCCAAGGCCTATTACTGATAATTTGCCAAACTTACCGTTTTCAGTATATAGCATATCGTTCATCTCCCTATTTTCTTTTTTAGAAATAATTTTACTTTTTGCTTCATCAAAGCGTCTAAACCAACAAACCAAATAGTCAAAGAAACAATCAAAAGTGATATTAGCACCTTCATTATGAAACAAAACAGGTCGCTGTCCAAATAAAATTCTATAACGGACCCCATAAGCCATGAAAAGGGCCAGGCAACAAAAGACACTTTTAAGCAACAAAGAAACATTATTAAAATTCTTCTTCGAGGGTAATTAACGATTTTTACAAGAAGAATTGGTTTAACAACAAAACTAAGCACAGATTGCGCTATCAGCATCACAACAGCAGACGAAACCGGAGAATACCCCAACTTGAAACACAAAAACATCGCGCCAAAGCCACAAAAAAGAACTAGAGGCGACATAATAGCATTTTCGCGAATTTGCCCTTTCGCTGACAATGCCGTATAAAAAGATTGGTCAAACACAGCAGCTAAACTTGTCAGCACCGCCAATTGCAAAAATTTTGGAGCATATTCAGGCACAATCCCTAGCCATATTTTCAGTAATGGTTCCGCAACCATACAAATCGGGACACAAAGCAGTAACATCATGTAATAAGAGTATTTGGCAGATTCCAACAGAAGATTTTGGCTTTCTTCATAATTTTTCGCAGCATACTGTTTGACTATCTGCGGATTTACCGCTGTTCTAAAATTACCCACAAATTGATTTGCTGCCATATTCACTTGGTTTGCCACAGCGCGAGCAGCAACAACGGCTGGAGAAAAGAATGCGTTTATAAGGACCAAAACACCTTGATTGCAAAGCGCAACCGCTGTTGAAGAAATCAAATTCCATCCCGAATAAGACAAAACATCCTTAAAAATGTCTTTTTTCAGAATTAAGGAATAACGGCATTCCTTAAAATTCCGAACACAATATAATCTATAATACATCGCTACTCCGAATTGAACCACGCAAAGTAATACTGCATATACTTTAAGTTTATCCCAAGTACTAATGGTTAACAAATATACAATTGCCAATTTTAACGAAACTTCAACAATACTGACATACGCATATACGCTCATTCGTTCATGACTAACAATAGATGCATTATATGGGACTTGAGTAATCGTGACAAACGAAGTCAAAATGCTGATATGATAAGCAAAAACCGCAGCATTCAGTCTTTCAGGCGATACAACCAACTTATTATACACATACCACAAGCCTGCGGTTTCCGCAACCACAGCAATAATCAAAGACAATAAAATATGGACAGAAAGGACAGTTGAAAAAGTATCCTTTAATTTTTTGAAATCACCGGTACCCAATTCATACGTCAAAAAACGAGAAGAACCAACGGTCAATGCATTATTGACAAATGATAGCAAAGCGACTATTCCACCAACCGTCTGGTAAGAACCAAAATCATCAATGCCAAGAACTCGCAACACGACTCTAGACGTAAATAAAGAAACGCCCATTGTGAAGAGCATCCTAAAATACAGAAATAGGGTATTTTTTGCGATTCTTTTAGTATTTTCACTCATAGCTTAAATAGGTTGATTAAGGATTCTTTTCAAAATTGTTTTTATTGCAGTCTTTTTGGGAACAACCGCCAAATATGCAGAGAACAACCCTTTTTTAGATAGGGTATTCCCAAAAACGTCTCTTTGGGGATCTTTATTCCAGGGATGTTCAATCCTTGGATTTTGCTTGGAAATTTCTTCATATGAAACTTTTTCTACGACACAAACATCTTTAAGGTAATCTAAAATTTTTTGACCTTTAGATGTATTAATTGTCATTATCGACGTCCCTCTTGCATTGTAGTATCGCTGATTTGGGTCAGCCCCATGAAAATCGCCTAATGTCAAATCGGACCAGCGATTTTCACCACAATGTTTACACTTATAGCAAGCATCACGTTGCAACAAATGGAAGGCTCTTCCCAAAATAGTGCTATAAAATGACTTGAAAATTATTTTGCCATTGGAAAAAGTCATTTTCATCCACTGCGGAATCCAAGACGGCCCACCAACAACCCGCAAATTTAGGGATTTGATTTTTTTATTTTTTGCAACGATATCAAGATACTCCCGAATTACTTTTTCAGAAGTCGATCCCTTGCATACAAAATCAACCAGGAACAGATTGTCAGGGATTTTGCCGATACACGAAACCAAAGCAGCGACTTCACAAGGACATCCAGAAAATAGAATTGGTATTCCAGATAAAAGTTCTTTCTTTATCAGACGATAAATTCCATTTTTTCTTGCCTGAATGTATTTTGCCACCCTAATATTCTTCAAATCATCCAGACTATCTAATAAAACAAATTCTGTAAGCCTAAAATCTTCCGACCAAATAACACCTGCAAACTTTCCTTGCGGATATTCTCTTTTAAACCATTCAACGATATGCGTAAAGTAGCCGCCACTCGATGACATTTCTACGATTTCTGGATTTTGGGAGTACCCTGCATAACATTCTCGACTTTCGACCGTTCGAGAAGGCTCTTTTAACTGAGGACATGAGCGAATGCAAGCGTTGCAGTGTATGCAATCTTCGTTATTTATATCAGGAAAACGGAAACCTTCACCATCTTCCTTGAAATGGATAATTTGCTTTGGGCATACATTGGCACAAGCTTCACATCCACAGCAGTCAGTGAAGGGCATGTTCTGAAAAACAGGAAAATCACTCTGAACGCCCATATCCACCTTCAAAAGCGCTTAAAATCTTTTTCATAGAAGAATTATAACTTTGTTGTTGTTTTTCCGCAAAGGATTTACAAAAATCCACAGGAAATTCTAGCACCTTTTGCACGACTTCATCAGCATCAGGCAACTTGCTTTTATCCAAATATGAATATCTATATTTATCCAATTCAGCGGCTTTTAGAATGTGATATGTTTTGCTAGAATCTGTTATATATTGCTTACGAAGCCCCCATAAAGTTTTTTTGAACGTTCCGTATGAATCAAAATTGAAAAAAGGAACAGCATTGTGCAGAGCAACAACAATCGGATGCATACGTTCCCCAACATACCCCTTTGAGTATTTGATTAAAGCATACCAATCTATTGGAGAAAGAGGTAAATTTATTGAATGTTTCAAACCACAATCATTTAAAATTTCAGGAACAGGCAATGCAACAGGGATAAGTCCTTTTTTTTGAAAAAGGTCTGCCATATTTTGCAAATAACCGTTAGGAAGCAAATTTTGCCAAAAACTGAATAAAACATAATTTTCGGGAAGCGAATATCGTTTTAATATTTCGCTTTTTTCAGGTAACATTAAATAATTGTTCTGATTAAATGCAAATACTGGATCTGGTGAAATATCTATATCGTTTCTCCCTGTTATCGTTTGCACCATTTCACGAGTCCATTCATCTCGAGTGCTAATCTTTGAATAGTTATTCATGCATTCTTTCATAACACGCTTTTCGTTTTCATTCATCCGAAAATAGGGACAATTTTGAGAGGATACCGAAAATGCAACCGCTTTTAGATTTTTTGAGGTTTTGGAAAGAAAACCTCCCTGAAAAACATTTTCCAAATCTTCAACAGAACAAATTTTATTTCTTACAAATCTTAATCTACGTTTTGAGAAAATAACTCTATCTGATTGAGGAACATATTTAAACAAAGCATCACTTCCCGCAAATACTGCATCAAGTTGTAATCGCTCTATTTCTTTTACAACATCATCTTCAGTTCGGCACAATTTTGTTAAAGGCATATTGCGTTCCGCAAACCGCATATGCATTTGAACTTGCTCAGCAGGAATACGCTTACTATACATATCTTCTAAATCCAACGGATACCAATGAATAACAATGGGTTCATGCCCGATGCTTTTTAGGTATCCTATTGTAGAAATGCACTGCAGTTGAGCCCCAAAATTAGGGACACAATAATATGTTAAAATACCTATTTTCACAAATTTATCCTTCTATGCAAAATGACTATAATCATTTTTACGGTTATATCCGTATTCATATTTTTTTTGTTCGCGATGTCCAATAACCTTGGCGGGAACGCCCGCAACAACTGTATATGGAGGGACATCTTTAGTGACTATAGCGCCAGAAGCGACTACAGCGCCTTCACCAATAGTGATTCCTGGAAGAATTATTGAGCGAGAGCAAATCCATGCATAATCGTTTATCGTAACAGGAGCACCTTTGCCACAGAAATGAACATCATTGTAATCATGATTTAACGTCCAAACAATAGCTTCATAAGCAATTGTTACATTATTCCCTATAGAGAGCCCCTTGCGACCATCAAGCAGAACTTTTGGGCCTATCGAGCACCCCTCACCTATTGTAATTTTTTTTGGTGAACGGATGTGAAAACCTTGATAAAAGCGTACATTTGAGGACGCTTTTAATCCCAAGATCTTCAAGCCCAAAATTCTTAAACGTTTACTAGGAATATGTGCAAGAAAATCATTACAGATAATCCAGATTAAACCATTTCTGAAACCATTATAGTGCTGTTTAATATGCATAAAAAATGTTCGTTGTGGGTACAAGAAAAAACTACTTTCCAAAAAGAACTTTTCTAAAAGGGCTTTGGGGAATTTTAGTCAAAATTTTACAAAGACCAATAAGAAGCAACGATAAAAACAAAGACACAAAAAACTGAACAATAATAGAGGATCGCAAATCAAAAGAATTAAAAACATTCTCAAAGAAAGATAATTTGGGGAGAAAAAAGGGATGTAAAATATAAATTTCTAATGAAATAAGTCCTATTTTCTCAAAATAACCAAATATAGAGCCTTTTTCAACATTCAAGAATAGGGTATAAAAGAACAATATAGCAGACAATGTATACAGACGTGATAAAAGAGTAGACAAGAAGCGAATGTTGGGAAAATGAATTATATTAAATTCATATAAAAAAAGTACAAAGAAGAAGACTGCAACAATACTAAAAGATTTAGCCCCACAATATTTTGCCATCTGATGTTTTTTGAATATAATTCCTAGACAAAAGAAAAAATATAGTCCAAAATGACTGAGATCTAAAAGCGGAGGAATTTCGAGACTACGAAATTTAATGCACAAAAATTGAACAAGCAATCCCCAAAATAAAAGAAAAACCGTCCCGCAAACACCTTTATACCATTTAAATTTTGACATGATTAAATAAATTACTAAAGTTATTGTGTAAAAAACGAATAAGGTATAAAGATACCAATATGGAGCAAATTTATCAAGTAGAATGTAAGCAAAAGCACCCATACCTAAATACGGTAAAATCAATCCCATAAAACGTTTTTTTACAACCAATACTGAATTTGCAATAGATGTGTTCTCAAATTTAAAAACAAGACCAGAACAAAACATAAACAAGGGCATATGAAAGCTATAAATAAATTTCCACAAAATCATACTTTGCCCCCCCCCCTGAAGAGCGGTATTCCAATCGTCATGACACACATTTGCCAATACATGTCCCATTACAACAAGTAATATAGCAAAGCCTTTTAAAGCATCAATGTAATCAATTCTTTTTTTCTGCTCCATATTTTACCTATGCTCATTATTGATATTTCTTTTTTCATTTAAAACATTTTTATAAATATTTAATCTGTTCTTTCTCAACGCATCCATTGAATATTTTTCTTTAACTATAGCGTTGGCGTTTTGTGCAAATTTTTCACGCAATGCTTTATCCTTCAATTTTAAGATGGATTCAACAAAATCTTCGGGAGTATCGCTCAAAAAACAACTTTTGCCACATTCAAACGGGAGTCCCTCAGCCCCTACCGATGTGCTTACAAAGGGAACTCCGAGACTTGCAGCTTCTAGAATCTTCATACGGATGCCACTTCCCACTGTAATTGGAACAATCATTATGGTATTATTCAAGGCATCTGCAAGATTTTCTACGAATCCTGCAAATTCAATGTTTCTGTATTTTTTTGAGATTTCTTCACGTTTGTCTTCCGACCAATTACCGATAATTTTTAAGTGGTATGATGAATCATGTGACAATATTTTTTCCCAACAGTTTTCAAGAAACCATTTGATACCTATATAGTTTGGCGAATGATGTGAGGGACCAATAAAAGACAATGCATTGTAAGATTCATAAGTGTTGGTAATTTTCTTATCAGTATTAACCACTGCAAAAGACGAATAAATCGGAACATTCACACCTGCGTCAAAAAGCTTTTTTTTGTCTATTTCCGACAATGTTATTATTGCATCGCATCTGTTTAATAGTCCTATTTCTTGCATATTAGACAATTCGATTACAGCGTCTCTATAATCCGTATGACCAACAGATTTTAGCAACAGCTCATTGACGACAAAACCTATTTCGTGATGAACAAAAATTTTCTTCACAGACGGAGGCAGTGTTAAAACCTTTGACAGTTCAGTCAAAAATTCAAATTGAACTATATCTATATTCTCTTTGTTTATATAATCATTTATAAAATCAATGTATTCTTGAGAAACAGGATCGTATTTCTCATGCATAATTTCAAAAGGATAGGATTTCGATCTTTTCGTGATGTTGAAAAAATTTGCAAAATAATTTCTAATAAAACGACATATGTTAAAATATGATTTAAAGAATGGGCGTTGATATCGAACAAAAACGACCTTACCCTCAAGTAAATTATTTAGTTTTTCTCTTCTTGTTTTTTTTACATCTCGAGACGAATCGGTATAAATAAGATGCGCTTCAACGTCATCCTTTATAGTCGCAATGCCATTATATAAAGCTTGCCATCCACCCGCTGTTAATGGATAAGGTAAATCTGGCATGATAAATAAAATTTTCTTTTTCATCTTTTAAAATCCTTTATTTCTAAAAAAAAATGTTGCAGGGTTGCCGACGGCTATATGATAGGCCGGAACATTCTTTGTAACAACTGCATTGGCTGCAATGACAGCGCCTTTTCCAATGTGTACCCCCGCCAAAATCGTAGCCTTGTCGCCAATCCAGACATCATCTTCAATGATGACAGGGCCTTTTGAAACAACAGGTCTTTTTACGGGTGGAATCTGTAAAGTGCTCTCCAATGTATTTCCGTGATTGTTGTCAGAAATCGTCACCCATTTTCCTGTTAATAAATTGCGACCTATAACAATCTTATTCGCGCATGTAATATGATTGAATTGTCCAAAACTACAATGTTCTCCTATATCTAAAGAAGGTTTTTCTCTTACAAACTCAGGCCATGCAGTTAAATAAACGAAATCTCCAAAACATGTGTTTTCAGCAATCGAAATACATCCCCCCCCATGAATGCGCCCGATCTTCCCAAAATATACAGAATTATGACAGTTTGCAAAAAACGGGTGAATCCAATAAGAACGTATCCGAGAGATGACAGAAAAAACTACAAATTCATGATTTTTGTAGGGATAGACAATTCTTAGCGAAATTGCTACGATCTTGTAAAAGCAAGAAAGAAAACAAGAAAACATTTTTCTCATAAATAAACCACTTTTTGTTTTAGAAACTCAAAATATCCTACAATAATGAATCCCTTACAGCTTCCAAATAGCCGAATTTATGTTTTTCATCGGGTTCCAAATACATTCCTTCGCCCCATTCATTCCAAGCAGAAATGAATAGATAGTCTGTACTATATTCCTTTTGAATTTTTTTATTTAACAACTTCATATATTTCTTAAATTTTTCAGGAGTGTCTCCTGTGAATATATAAGCCCGTTCTTGCCTTCTTGGGCTCACATCGCAACGAACGAATGTGCCTGCAATTCTTTTTTGATTTTGTGGTTTATGCTTTAAAATGTAATCCCAAATTGCATCATAGCTTAAAGGCAAAGCCCTTTGACGCAATTGCAAATGTTTTATAAAATCTTTTTTGATCTTATGTTTAAACATGTTTAACACAAAAGGAAACGATTCTATACTCGTTTTAATAGGATGATTGGCACAAATGGACATTGCATAATTAGGTTCGTATTCAATAAAATAATCAATACAATCATTCATTTCAGTATTCGGTTCTGGTTCATGCTGAGCGATTATAGTCAATCCTTTAAAACCGTATTTTAAGGCTCTTGATTGTAAAAAAGCAACCATAGATTTCAATGTTGGGATATCGCTTGGCTTATAAATTACCAATAAAGGTTTGTCATCAACTTTTATATACCGATCATCTTTAAAGAATGGCAACAGATACAAAAAATGTTTTTCCCACTCAACCTCATCCCCATAACGCATATCCATTAGAATATCTTTATCTCCACCAACCCATGTTCTAGACCAATTGTGATTGGCCCAACTTAAACAAAATGGCAAATCTAATTCTTTATGCATTAAATAAGCATCTACAGGCTTTTCCATTAATTGCCTGTCTTCGCCAAACCAATAGTGGTAAAAACAAAAACCGTAAATTCCATATTTTTTTGCAAGTTCAACTTGCCATTGCATGGTTTCAATTTTTTCCAAAGAATAGAAGTTTTCATTTAAAGGAATCGTCGGCTGATAGTGGCCTTTGAATAAAGGCTTTGATTTTCGGACATTAGTCCACTCGGTAAAACCCTTTCCCCACCACTTGTCGTTTTCAGGAAACGCATAAAATTGTGGCAGATAAAAAGCAATAGGTTTCATGGTCACAGTCTCCTTATTTAAATAATATTTGTTTATTATTAACAGTAAAAGATGATATCTTTTAAAAAATATTTTTTCAGAATCAGGGAAAAAATAGAAGATACAAGCCAATTGAAAAATTTTTCATCATTTACAATTTCAACAAAAAAAATATATTAAAGTTCAGTTTGAGCTACTCGCAGAGCCAATATTACCAGATTAAATTTCAAAAATACACATATTCAAATTTTATTTAATTCAGCAACAAAAGCCTGAGGAGTATTTTCATAGAACAATTTTTTTAAAGTACAGCTGTCAACAGATCTTGTTTTTTTGTTTATAAAAGAAACAACTTCATCAGCAAGGTTAGCGTAATCACGGCGTCTTTCATCTAACAATAAAGCATTAGAATATTTTTTCAAATAAAAAACACTAGGTTCGTTCTCAATAGGAAAAGTCGATAAGATTTTTTTCCCTGTAGACATATATTCAAAAATTTTACAAGGAGTCATATTTCTGTTTGTATTGCCAATATTTATCAAAACATCAGAACGACAAATCCATTCGTTTGCCTCCTTGTGAGAAATTCGACCAATAACAAAAAATCTTTTATCCATAGAAGCAACCGCATTTAAAATGGAATTATGATTTTCCCCCACAAATACAAATTTGATTTTTTTTGATTTAATCTTAGATAAAACGTCTACAATGAAACGAGGTGAACGAATCCCTTTTGGAAGAGTTCCTACATAAGCCATTGTTATGCAATCTGTTTTTTTTTCATTTATTACTGAATTCCATTTAAACAATGGTAAATCAAGAAAAATAAACCGACTAAAAAATGATGCTGTTCTACTATAAAATTCATGATGTTTTCTACTTGATTCCATAGCAACAATTTTATCTGCATTTTCCAAAAGCATCTTTTCCCATTTTAAACCTTTCTGAATAGTCCATTCTTTTGAAAAAACTCTTGGTCCATATCCCCCAGATAATGAATCTAAAAAATAAGGCACATACTTTATTGTTGGAATTTTTTTCTTTATAAAATGTGCGGCAATCAATGTATCAATTTGAGTATATATAGGAACTATACAATCTATATTTTCTCTTTTGCAAAAAATTAATGCTTTTTTATACAATCTATATGCAAATAATGGCGATAATAAGGGCCAAATGGGAATACAAATAAACAAAAGAACTTTGTTAAGAAATTGATTTAGTTTCATTACAACAGTTCTTCCAAGTACAATTTTTTTTGCAAAATTTTGAATTCTTTGAAACATTCTTGGTTTTACAAAAAGAAACTGAATCTGTTCAAAATTTGAAACCAAAGCCTGTTCAGTCAGACAATAAACAAGATATCCGTTTTTTTTGCACTCTTTCATGACAGACATGCAGCAAATTCCATTTGCTGAATTAATCTCATTTACTACAAATAATATTTTGTTGACCATACTCATTTATTTTTGAAATCGGTTTACTAAAAGATAGTGTATAAAAAAGAATCGATAAGCTATTATAAAAACAGTCGTCTGTAATAAACAAAAAAATAAAAACTCCCATTAGCCATTTTGCATACCCAGACAACCTAATAAACTGCTTTATTAAAAAAAATAAATAAGCACATGTAATGATTAATCCACATCCATACAACCAAAACCCCATACTTGAAACCCATACAGGAGGAACAGAACCAAAACCTGTACCTATTAACATAAAATAATTTGGCAATTGAAAGAAATAACGAAATCCATGAAGCCTCCCCCATGCACTATTCGAATCACTGATATCGGCATCTAAAGTTCTATGCACTGTATTTGCAACAAACTCGAATTCAAGAAGTCCCATTATCAATAGCGGAAGAAAAAAAACAAGAATAATGGTCATATTCCGTAAAAAAACCGACTGTATTCTTCGTCTATAAAACAAGAGAAAAAAAACAAATAGCAAAGCAACACCACAATAACCTTGTGTTGACGTCGACATCAAAATCCCTAAACAGAGAATTGCTGTAAGGATTAATTTTTTCACATTAACAACACCATCAAATAAAAGTATACAAATCGCAATTAGAACATATCGAGAAAAATGAGCAGGTTCAAAAAAAATGGATGTAGGCCTATACATTATAACTGTATAGATTTTTTCGTAATCAGTCAAAGCATAACCTTCCGTACTTAAGGGCCAAAAAGAAACGAACCCTTTCAGCACATATCCAAAAAACTTGAACAAAGCCATCTGTAAAAAGATATAACACGATGAAAAAAGAGACATTACAACAACAATATTCTTCAGCAAAGCAATATCCACCATTCGGTAAAGTTGAAAAAAACATAAAACATAAAAACCATACCTTGTTACGCGAATGATGTTTTCCAAAAAAAATTCTTTTTGAATAATCATAGATATAAACATGAGCAAAATAATGAATAACAAACCATAAAATAAAAAGTTAACATCGCGACTCAAACAAACATTCTGCTTATCTTTATCAAAACCTAAAACTGTAAAAAACAAAGCAATTATTAACAATATATCAGTAATTGATAAACCAGGAATTAGCGCACTATACATAGAAAAGAACGGCAATAACGCAACTAGCATAGTATAGAAGCGTGTGTATTTTTTTTTCTTATTGTAAATCATTTAATCGACTCTCAAAAAGGTGGAATTGACCTTCTCTTTCACAAAATCCATCTCTTCTATACATTTTTTCAAACAATTATCACAACTTAAAATAAACTTTTTTCTATCAATATGTTGATAATACTCAAATACTTCATTGAGAAAATTCTTTTTATATGGATCACATGAAAAGCCAATTTCTTTTTCTTGAACAATCATCCCCATGTGGGAACCACTCATACATATTTGTGGCACATAAAATATGATGCCATCATAAAATTTATTTGTCATAGCTAACATCATATTTGTCGATTCTGCATAAATATTGTGAATCAGATCAATTTTTTTTATAAATTCATAGCGTTCTTCGGGCTGATATTCTCCATGGAAGAATACGTTTGAAGCACCTATTTTTTTTGCATAATCTTTTAATTTTATTGAAACATTTAGTTCTCTTCCATAAAAATGCAATTCGAATCGTTTATCTTCTGAAACAGCTTTTATAATGCATTCATTTAATCTCTTTTCTCGCATAAATCCCCAAAAAGCTAGTCTCACTATGACATTTTTACAATGAGAATCAATATCATTCCTATGCAGTAAGGAGTTCTTTACAATATTATGGTTTATAAAAATTTTATGGTTGCACGACTTCGGTAAAAATTTTCTAAATCCATTACTACTTACGGAGGTAAAATATGAGTTCTTTACTAAACGCGATACGATAAACCTATATAAAAAATTTTTTTCATACGTAACATCTCGATAATCAAAAATATATTTTTCTTTATATTTCCAAAAAAGAATCCAGCAATTTAAAATACCAGGCAAGGTATGCAAAACGATAACTCTATCATATTTTTTTTTTAAAATCCTTTTGCAAAAATAAAAGTATTGTACAAAACTATTAATCTTTGACAATTTAGAATTGTCGTCTTTCATTTTCTTTCTAAATTCTATAAAATTTACATTTTTATAAGGAATCCGTTCTTCTTTTAAATCACGATTCCAATATACAACATCTACATGATTTTCAGATAAATTTATACTATTTAAATAAAAATCTAAATACGGCATATATTTTATTTTTGCAAAACCTAAAATCAAGTAATTCATAATTTTCCTCTTAAATGAGACATAATCACATTATATGTGTTCATCACTTGATAATTATTTCTTAAAAAATTATAGCCAGCTTTACCGAAAGATTTTCTATCGTCACCACACATGCGTTCTACACATGCTATGAAACCTTTAACATCATTACTTTCGCACCAATAACCATATCCGTTTTCCTGTGCAATAATACCAATATCAGTATTTGGGTCGGTAGCTGCAATTATGGGCATCCCTGCAGCCAAATATGAGAGCAGGCGCGAAGGATAATTGGGGATTGTAAAACGATGGTCAAGGAAAATTAAGCCTACATCACAATTTCGGGCTAGCTTTTCGTAATCATCTTTAGGCAGACGTTTGAATAGCATTACATTCTGCGGCTTAGCGCAGTCTATCCAATTTTGAATTTTGCCGTATTCAGTACCATCGCCAGCAATTACAAAATAGACGTCATCTCGTTCCTTAAGTGAATCAAGGCTTTCAATTAAGAAAGGTATACCCTGGGGTTTTCCGAGATTTCCACCATAAATGAAAATAGGCTTGTCAAGAGGCAAATTGTATTTTTCACGAATATAATTGCGTTCTTCTGCTTTTTCTTCAGTAGACCTTGTATCCGAAATTACTTCAATAGAATTTGGGGCAACCTCAACGCAACCAGGATCTATAAAGTCATTATGTTCTAGAACGTACTTGACATTTGCTGGCGACATGCAACCAATGTAGTCGCTGTTCTTGTACAGTTCGACCTCTTTCTTGCGGAACATCCTGTAGAACAGGCTTATCTTGCTGAACATTCCGATATCCACCGCATTCTGCGGGAAGATATCCTTCAGCAAGAGATATGATATTATATCGGGATTTCCTTTTTTGAGGAACTTTATGACCTTGGTAAAGGTTATCGGAGGCGTAGAATAAAGCACCAAGTCAAACTTTACACCCTTAAGGTGCTTTTTTATCGCTGACTTATACTGC
>JAEEHV010000035.1 GCA_016280955.1 Candidatus Gastranaerophilales bacterium
ACTCGCCTTTGGCGGTGGCTGTATCAACGACTGTGTAGTGCATCTGGCTACAAACAATATGGGCTTTGGCGGATTTGGCGAATCAGGCATGGGTGCTTATCACGGTAAAGTAGGCTTCGATACCTTCTCACACAAAAAGAGCATCCTCGACAAGAAAAGGTGGATAGATCTGCCTATGAGATACCAGCCTTACAAAAAACTGTATGGAATGATGCTCAAGATGTTTTTGAAATAATATATGAAATGCACCTGCCAAACCAGCAGGTGCATTAATGCTTTTTTTACTACGAATTTAAAAATATTAAAACCTCTTCAGCTACATCTACATCATCCCAATCAGGATGTTCTTTTATGAGTTTTTTGGTATTTTCTATGAATTCCATAGATATTTGAGAGGCTTTTGATAATTTTTCATCCTCCAAAATGCCTGAACGTATTAGGCCTACATAAGTAATACATCTTCCAAAAAGTCTATTATCAATTTCGAAAGAATTGACAAACATATATTCCTGCCTCCTCTCCTCATTCTCCTTCACTTTTTTCACAGCATCATCAAGTTCGACTGTATATTCAGATACTGGAGTTTTACCATCCATATATGCAAGTAAATTCTTAATATCATCACTTACTTCATGACCTTCAACATCCCTGTAACCTTTGATATTAAGTATAATCCGTTTTGCATCATCATCCATTATAATGCTATGATCCCAACTACATATAGTTTCAAAAGGATACATATACCAACCTTTGCCAAACGGATCAAATGTCGTAAAGAATATAATATAACTCTTCTTTAGTTTTGCAAAGGATTCTCCCTTGTTTACAATGCCGATATCAATAGCTCCCTGGTAAAATCTAAATCTTTTGCCAAGAAAAGCCTCTTTGAATCCTTGCATTTCAACATCATATACGCTGTTCTCGTCGTCCTCTACATAGACATCCATTCGAATACCATGAGATGTATAACCGGTTTCCTTAGTTTTCTCTACTTCTAAAAATTTAATATCTTTTATTTTCTTTTCAAGAACCATTTCAAGCAGAGGTTTAACTCTCCTCGGGTCTCGCATTACAGCCTGAAACATAAAATTGTCTGTAATAGTAAGCTCTTCAAATGGTTTCTTTTTTGAAATAAAATTATTCATATACGAGTTTCCTTTCATTTTTGAAGGTACACTCGCAAAAAATCATTTTTCATTCACACATAATTATATTATCACAAATTCATTGCAAAGTAAATATTCTTTTTATCTTAGCTTTCATTCTAAGATTCTTCGCTTGGCTTGGAATAAATAACAGAAATGTTTTTCATGTCCTTATTCAAAAAATGCACCTGCCACATATAAGCAGGTGCATTACCCTTATTACACTGTATTATTCATTATCCGCCCATTCACCATCGGTACATACTCCGGCGAAGTCAAACTTTGCTTGAACTATCCTGAAAGAAAGTGTCTTGGTACCGCCATACTCATTTATACCCTTTACGGTAACCGTAGCAGTTCCTTTCTTTGTATTTTTTGTGTAGCCAGTCACTACAAAATCCTTACCGGGTATTAAATCCTTACCTTCTAAACTAAGAATACCTTTCAGATCATCATCCGATAAGCAAACCTCATATCCTGTGAAATACTGATCTGCTATCGTTTTAGTTTTACATTTATTGACATTTTTTTCTTTACTAATACAACGGAATTCAGCTTCTACATTTCCATAATAATTGCCATTTCCTATAATATCAAATGTCACGACATCTCCATTAATCGAAAGATTGTCTACACTAAAGTCTGTATTTTTTTTCAATTTTTTACCATCAAGATCTGTAACAGTTGGATTTGGTTTTTTGACTTCTTTAGGAGTTCCAACAAAATCGTTAACAACTACAGAAAGATTACTAATATCCTGTTGGGTTATTTCAAAGTATTTTGTAACTGTACCCTTATAATTGCCCTTACCTTTTACTTTGACTTCAGCAGTCTTTCCTTTGGTAACTTCTTTATTTTTTGACCAACTTAACGTATAGTCAATGTCTTCTGTCAATAGTTTATCTCTGTCATAAACCAATACCTTAGGTTTAGCACCACCTTTTGCATAAGGAACACTCTCTTCATATTCAAATCTTAAATTTCCTTTTGAAATATCTATTTTACCGCTAATTTTAAATGTTGTTACTTTTGTTCCAACATATCCATTTGCATTTCCTTCAACAGCTTCAAAAACAATGGTCGCCGTTCCCGGATTGATGTTGTTAATTATATCTTTTATTTTATAATCTGTTCCATTTACCAGAGTTTGGCTACCAAAAGTTATTTTTATATCCTGGGGTATTATTTCCTCTCCGGTATAGGCATATGAGTTAGACTTTTTAACCTTTGCATTAGAAAGAATTTTAGTCTTATCAGTAGTCACAAAAATCTTAGCCGAAGCTTCTCCTGTATAATTCAAATATCTCTGTTTAGCAGTAAGAACAACAGTGTATTCTCCAGCTTCTTTTACTCCGTCAACTTTTTCGTTATTGCTATTATAATAATTAATATCGAAATATTTTACTGCAACACTTTTTCCCGTTTCAGCCCAATGGATTGTAGGATTAGCTTTTTGTATACTTTTTTTTGCAATAACACTCGTATCATCAACAATAATATCTTCCCCTAAAACTGCAGGTTCAATATTAAAGTTTAATGAAATATTATTATTACTAGAATAATTTCCTTTGAACTTAATAATTATTGTAGCAGTACCAACGTCTTTATTTTTTTGGTACTGAAGTGTATAATCAGTTTTTTCAACTAATAGAATATTTCCACAATATACATTAAAACTGGGTTTGATAGCCGAACCGGTATAACGATAACTTTCCTCCAACCCTTCAATCCAAAGCAGAGGCTCACATGTTGTTATACCATTCTCTGTTGTAATCTTTTCAACAGCTTTTCCATTTACAGTTTTAACTGTTTCAGTTTTGATTACATTTCCGGTTTCGTCTTTTGTTTCAATAGTTTTAGTTTCAGCAGGACCTTCTACCACCTCAATATTTATAACTGCTTTGACATTATCATTATCAGCTGCCGTTGCGGTAACTGTTACAGTACCGGGCTGTAATGCATATACTTTAATCTGTTCTCCGCTATTGCTGGTATAAGAACTGATGGATACAATTCCTTTATCTGATAATGACCAAATTACACCTTTATTAGTAGCATTTTCAGGTCCTATAGTTGCTTTAACGGCAACCACATTCTCACCCGATTTTGTAGTATAAAGAGTTGCCTTCGTTACATCAAGCGAAATACTCTTCGATTTAACTGTTTGAGTATTATCTGTCGGTGTATTCGAAGGAGCACCTGAGGGTGCCTGTGAAGGTGTGTTTGAGGGACCCTGGGATGGTGCACCTGAGGGTGCCTGTGATGGTGTGTTTGAGGGACCCTGGGATGGTGCACCTGAGGGTGCCTGTGATGGTGTGTTTGAGGGACCCTGGGATGGTGCACCTGAGGGTGCCTG
>JAEEHV010000036.1 GCA_016280955.1 Candidatus Gastranaerophilales bacterium
AAATTTTATTGTAAAGTTTCAAGAATAAGTTATTATGTATAGAAAAAAGTTTGTTTTGTATCTTTTTAACAGATAGAAAATTCGTTTCAGGTTATATGCAAAATTGTATTCGACAAACTGTATCTTGCAATTATTTTTTTTAACACACACAATGCACAGCCCAAGCATCGCTTCGCAGCTTCTTTATTCATTTACTATACAAATTTAAAACCCTTATATATATCAATTGCGTGCATAAGCTCTGGTCTGTTTTGCAATTCATATATTCTTGCAAGAGCCCATTGTGAAATTTTACCGGCTTCTGTTTCACGAATATATCCGGCAGCGGTTGCTTTCTTTATACCTTTATCAATTGTGGTATAAATTTGTTCAATAGTTTCATTGCTCATTGGCTCATTCTTTGAGGACACGAAATCTGCAAGTCCGCCGGTATTATTTTCAAGAGTTGTAAACAAATTAGTAAGAGCTGTTCTTACATCAGAAAGCTCATAACGTAAAACTGCCAAAACTCTTCTTATTACACCCTGTTTATAAATATATGCTTTTATTTTCCCAAAATACTGAATTTCTAACGGGCTTAAATTCTGAAATTTTCTCATTATAAGAGAATCCAAGTAATTATTGATACCATTTTTATCCATATTTAGAAGTTTTGCAATCATAGCATCATTAACACTATCAAACTGTATAGCATGGACTTTTGGCATATAATACACTCCTTTTCTAAATTATTACATATTTTTTAGCATTTTTCAAATTATAATGCATGATTTATGTAATTGACTTTTTTATTATATCTGTGTCAAACTTAGAATAATTTATTAGCGTTTATTAACTTTTGGAATTATTAAAAATGAGAAAAATTTTATCACTATTATTAATACTTTGTTTCTGTAATTATATGATATCGCCTTCTTTTGCCGGACAATAAGAGCAAATAAAGTGACATTTCGTCCCATTTGGTAACGCATAAAAAGATTTTTTCCGACCGCCCAAACCTAAACACACACTAAACTTTGCCAAATAATCAATTTAAGAGTTCAAATGAAATGTCCTGTTAAACCATAGCAAGGGTGTCGGTTCATGCATCTATTCGCATCTATAAAACTAAAAAAGAGCTTCAAGCAACATGCCTGAAACCCTTAAAAATTCGGAGACACTGGGATTCGAACCCAGGATGCAGGTTGCCCCACATAACACCTTAGCAGGGTGCCGCCTTCAGCCGACTCGGCCATGTCTCCTTCTGCAATATATTTATATTAACATAAACTTTTTATTTTTCAAATTGATTGCCATCTATTATTAATATTTTAAAAAGGCGATACCTTGCAGGTATCGCCTTTTATACTCTCGCTTATATTAACCAGACAGTCCTCGTAGTTATCTTCCTAATCCACGACCTTATTTGACTGCTTGTAATTTAACCTGTATCCCTGATTCTGCATTTATAGCAACAGCATTAGATATTGCCATCGCCCGTCGCTTCTTCGCCCCTCTTAATATAAATTCAACTCCGCAGAAAATGTTGTTTGATGGGGTTGCAATTTTTTTCAACATATCCTTTTATCCTTTCCGATTCTATTCATCTGTATTATGTATATCGGCATTTTTTATAAAAACTTTAGGTTTTTTAGGATATTGTTACAAAAGTTTACAACATAAAATTTTTAAATAAATAAAAACCTTCCATCCGGGAAGGTTATATTATATATATTAAGTTAGATTTAATTCTGATTGGGTAATATTTTATTTTTAACCTTATCCGGACATTTTCCGAACTGACACCCTGAATCATAATTAAGTTCCCTGCTTGAATCAATATTGTATTCAAACGGACTTACCGTAGTAAATGGCTGTAAACTGTTCGACGAATTATTATTTTTTAAACCACTGCCCGGATTTTGCAGTAAACGGTCATTTCCTGTACCAACATCCGGCAGAGTACACACCGAATTATCACCAATAGGACAAAGTGCATAAACACAACTTGAGACAGCTATCATTGAAACAAGTACAAAATACTTCATAATACCTCCTTTATATAATAATAAACATTTATAACAATTGTTCATTATCGATACTATTTAGTCTGAATTGGCAATTTGTTTATAATTAATACAAAAAAATTTTGTGGTAAAATCGTTTTATGATAAAACCTGAATTATTAATGCCTGCAGGCAATGTTGAAAAGTTAAAGTATGCAATCAAATATGGTGCTGATGCCATATATTTAGGTGTCGTAGATTACAGCCTCAGAGCCATGAGAAAAGGCGAATTAATTACAATGGATAATCTTAAAACAGCCATCTCAACAGCACATGATATGGGCGCCAAAGCATATTTAACACTGAATATTTTCGGGTTTAACAATGACATAAATTCTATAGAAACAAACTTTGATAAAATATCGGAAACAAATCCTGATGCATTAATTGTCAGTGATCCCGGAATTATGAGACTTTGCCAAAAGTATATGCCAAAAACCCCTTTACATATTTCTACTCAGGCAAACATCCTAAACTACGAAGCCGTTAAATTCTGGCAGGATATAGGTGCAACGAGATGTATATTAGCAAGAGAATTACCTATAAAAGATGTAGCGGAAATTAAGAGAAAAGTACCTGATATGGAATTAGAATGTTTTATCCACGGTGCTCAATGCGTTTCATTTTCAGGCAGGTGTTTACTTAGCGACTATATGACAAACGGTGAAAGGAAAGCAAATTCAGGGAACTGTTCTCAGCCTTGCAGATGGAGTTACAAGCTACTTGAAGAAACCAGACCGGGCGAATATCAGGAAATAATTCAGGATGAAAAAGGAACACATATACTTTCAACAAAAGACTTATGCTTGGTAAAACACTTAAAAGAGATGATTGAAGCCGGCATTGATTCGTTCAAAGTTGAAGGCAGAACAAAAAGTTTATACTATGTATCTGCAGTTGCAAAAGCATACAGAGAAGCTATTGATGAAGTAATTAAAAACCCTGATGCAGACATGGAACCGTACTTTGAAGAATTATTAAAAGTCGGGAACAGAGGATATACAACAGGTTTTTATCTTGGCGAAGGCTATCCCTCAGACGGATACAGCTATGACATATCAAAAGGACTTGCCGGGGCAGATTTTCTATGCGAAATCTGGGGATATGAAAACGGATATTACAGAATTAAAACAAAAAATAAATTTAACAAAAACGAAGATATAGAACTTATTTCACCTACCGAAAAATTTGTAACACAAGTAAGTGAGATTAAAGACCTTAAAGGCGAGGAACAAGACATAGCAAATACAAATCATGAGTTACTTGTTAAATTCACAAAAGAGCCTGAATCTCCTGATTATGCACTAATAAGAACAGTCGGAATAAAAAACAGGGTTACAACATAAAGTCATAACCCTGATATTTTATACATATTTTCCGTGTTTTACATTTCCTTGGCGGCTTGTCTTGCTTCAGCCTCGGTATTATAATATTTTGCAGTCATTTTACCGTTTTTCATGCCTACCCAGCCTTCTTTGACTTTCTTGGCACCGATTTTTGTTCCGTGAGACCTGACATCTTCAGCAAGCTCAAAGTCTTTATCATCACGGGAATAAATCAGTTTTTCAGCATCTTTATCGGATAGCTGAGCCTTTTTACCGTCATTTTCACCAAATAAATAATCAGGTAAATACAAGTCTTTCGGAATAACATTGTCATTTGGTCGAATACCGTTAGCCTGTTTTATTGCACGTACAATCTGAGCCTGAGTATGCCCGTGTTGTCTGCACTCGTCATACAGTGCAGCAATACCCTTCCAAGTATGTTTGTTCCCGAAATGGTAATTTGCACCGACATCTTCTGAGCCAAACGGAAGTTTGAAAGCAGTGATATTGTCTTCTCGAGGCTTAACAGCCGGTTTGGTTGCGACAGGTTTAGATTCAACAACCGGATCCGTCTGTGGCTTAACCTCAGGTTTAGTTTCTGCCGGTTTTGGTGTAATCTGTAGTCCGCCATTATTAATCTTATCTAATGCGTTTTGGACAGCTGCAATAAGTTCTGCCGTACTTAACAGACTTTTCTTACCTGAGAACTCAGGTCCCTGCAGCAATTTTTCCATAGGTTCTTTATGCCATATATAATTACCATTTGCGTCTTTTTTGAAGTTACCGTCTTTATCACGTTCTCCACCGACTTCAAGTGCAATTAATTTTAATGCCTGACGAACATTTGGAGTGAGCTTTTGGTATGTTTCAAGTTCTCTTTCAAACTCTGCAAAATTCTCTGCAGAAATTTGATTGTTCATAATTGCACCGGTTGCAGGAAGCTCCTTGAGACATTCTTTTAATATACTCAATGCCATTCCGACAGCCATACCAATCAGGAATCCTTTGGTTCTGTCAGTTTCGGGATCAGCCTGGTCAACATCAACATCCTGCTGAACTTCAAGATTTTCAGCAATATCAGAACTAAAGTCGTAGTTATTACCTAATACATCTTTAATTGCTGCCATTGTGCTATACGGATCCATACTTGGTTTATGAACCCACAGATGCCAAGATCCGTCTGCTACCTGTTCAAAACCAACTTCATCCGCAGTAAATCCCATTTTTGCAAATTGATACAAAATATCAGATCTGTTAATTGAAGATGAAACTGAAGCAGCCCCGTCAGCAACAACATTTACTTTGAATACCAGGTCAACATTTACCGGATTGTTAATATCAATAGTAAGCGGGAACTCAGTATTCAAAATTTTCTGATTAACAGCATCTAAATTACCCAGCCTGTATGACGGTGTTGCTGTTACAGCACCTGCTGCAGTTGATACCGTAAGTGCCGCAGCCAAGCTTGACAATGTAGCAGCTATACCGCCAATTGTACCTTTATATGCAGCAAGGAAGTAGAAGCCGACATTTTTCTTATCTCTGTCAAAGCCGCAAAGGTCAATTAAGTGACCTGCATCTTTTTTACTGATTTTTACACCGGTTTTGGTATATATTTCATTTGCTACAAGCTGTACTTCATCATATTCCTGATATTCTTTTCCTTCAGCATTAGCTCTGTTATCAGCACGGCTTATTACATCGTTAATTAAATCTGAAAGATTTGAAATATTCAGGGTTTTGTTCGGATTCTGTGTAATAAGTTTGGTTACACTCTTGTTAGGATTTTTATCATCAACATTCATAAGAGCATCAAATACTGATTTGTCATCAAGAACATTGTAGAAATCCTGTGGTGACCATTCTTTTTCTTTATTAATCATTACTCTGTTGTATGCAGCAACAGCCTTACGTAAATCTTTAGTTAAAGAACGCTGGAAACCTACTCTTTCCTGTAAACTCATTTCACCGCTGAATAATTTGTCGCCAAGAACTTTGTGAGCATATTTATCGAGTTTATCACCCAGGACTTTCTTAGCTTCACTTTCAACCTGACGGCTTTTTACGACATCTTTTCTGCCTCTGAGCGACCAGATTGCATCATATACATCTTTTCTGGCATCTTCAAGAAGAATAGTGTCCTCCATTTTGTGAATCATACCCTTATGAACTTTGACAGTCATCGCACCGTATTCTTTATCTTTTACAAGACGTTCTTCCTGAGTTCTGGTTTTATAATCATGGTAGTATGAACCTTTAAATTCAGGATTCTTTTTAATGCTTTCATAAGCATCTTTTCTTGATAAAGAAGTCCGTAGTTTTTGGTAATATGCTTTTGCATCACCATCTAACAGTGCTTCCATAGAATTATTTAATTTTTCAGAATCTACCTTACCATCGGCACCGGTAAACTGTTTTGCAAATTCATCATACTTAGCTTTGAGCTCAGGGAATTTGTTAACTGTTTTTACAACAGCATCAGTTTGAGAGAATGCTGTTCTAAGCTCAGTAAATTCATTGTTGAGTTTTTCGGTTTCTTTTGCCATTTGGTGCTTTTCAGCAAGAATAACAAAATTAGTTAAAACCCGTTTTTTGAAGTCTGCATACACATCATCTGATTTCAGATTGAGTTTTTCAAGTGCTGCATCATACAACTTGTTAATGGATGCTCTTGAATCCTGCGGTAAATCTTTAATTACCATAGCAACCGTTCTTGCCTGAGCAACCAAAGCATTATTATCTGATGTAGCATAACTCCTGTCAATAAAACTATTAACAAGATTTTCCCACTGGATAGTATTAGACAATGTACCGTCTTTATTAACACTGAACTCTCCAACACTCATTGAAAAGCTGTTAAGCAAAGCATTTTCTTTTGAGGTTCTTGAATCTTTTGACTGACGAGTATATGCTGATTTATTTTTTGTATTTGATAAATCAACCTCAAATATTTCATTAACAATATTTTCACTCATGCCGGAATTCTTGAGAGCAGTTTTTATATCTTCATCAGAAAAACCGGCTTTTCGTGCCTGTTCTAGCACATACTGCTTTTCAAAAGCAGAATTGAGCATTACGTTATCTTTATTGCCCTTTTTGTGCTTATCTGCCATTTTTGCCCATTCATCCCACTTGCCGGTGAGATTCAGAGCTTTTACATCATTATCACTCATTAATAACTCCTTGTTAGTATTCTTAATTGTTGGGGTAAAAGGTGCGTCAATTTGACGCACCTAATTATCTTAAATGTTATTATTTTACAAGAACTTTTTTACCATCAACAATGTAAACACCAGGTCTTGATGGTTTTTCAGTTCCGAGTTCTCTGCCGTTCAAGTCATAATAGACACCCGGTTTAGCATTAGACTTAGGAGCAGAAATGCCGGTCGTATCGCCTTCAGCAGGATGAAGTCCGAGTGATTTCAAATCTTCTACGAATTTATGGCAAGCTGCTTCAAACGTTGATTCACCACGTGTACCGGCTCTGGTACCGAGAATATCTCCGCCTTGTACACCTTCATGAGGTTGAGAATTTATTAATGTTACAAATTCACAAAGAATAACTCTGATTTTTTCCTCATCAATACATTCACAATCACAATTATGAAGGTTTTTAACAATTGCAAGGATTTCATCAACAACACCCTTGATAGCATCAGTTTTATCCTTCAGTGTATTGAGACCATCTACAATACCTTCCAATGTCAGTTTAATTGCAGCCTGATTATTAAGAACATTATCAAGTTTACCGCCGTTTTCTTCTGCCAAAGCTTTTATTGCATTGAGCAATTTCAAAACTTCACTCAAATCAACAGAATCACCCGGTTTAATGTTTGCAATAGCTGCCATAACATCTGTATAGTATTTAGCATTTGCTTTTGCACTATCGTCCAGTTTTTCAAGAATACTATTTAACAATGCGATAATACCGTCCAAATTCGGTGCCTCAGGATTGATGTTAATATTCTCTGCTACTTTATTAATGTGATTAATGATGTTTGTTTCTGAAGTAGAAATAGCAAATTCAATTGCTTTTTGTGCATTTGCAATAAGTTTCTTTAATTCTTCAAGCTGAGCATCTAAATCACCTTTAGTAACCATGTTATTTATAATCTGCAGCAGCATTGTCTTATATTCATCAGGAATATTTACATTTACACTGATATTATTGATAGCTTCAATAATTTCTTTCTTGTGTTTTTCAGAAACATTATTGAGGTTTGTTTCTAATGTAGCAACCATCTCCTGGAATTTCTTCATTTGATTACTCAAATCATCTTTTGTAACCATATTGTTAAGAATTTGTGATAACAAATTCTTTAATCCGGAATCGTCATAACCGTCCGGCATTGTAATATCAATATTAATAGCATTAATTGCATTAATAATTTCAACTTTATCTTCTTCCGATGCATTTTCTATAGCTACCTGAAGATTATCTATCATAACTTTGAATTTATTAAGCTGAGCATCTAAATCACCTTTAGTAACCATATCATTTATAATCTGCAGCAGGAGTTGCTTGTATTCATCAGGAATATTGACATTGACACTGATTTTATTGATAGCTTCAATAATTTCTTTCTTATGTTGTTCAGAAACATTCTTGAGGTTTGTTTCTAATGTTGCCACCATTTCCTGGAATTTCTTCATTTGGTTACTCAAATCTTCTTTTGTAACCATGTTATTAAGAATTTGTGTTAACAGGTTCTTTAAGCCTGAATCATCGTAACCGTCAGGTAAGGTAATATCAATATTAATAGCACTGATTGCATTCAGGATTTCAGTTTTGGCATCACCGGTTGCTTTTTCTAAGGCTACCTGAAGGTTATTGAGTGATGCATTAAATTTTTTAAGAAGTGCATCTAAATCATCTTTAGTTGCAACACCAGTAAGTTTTGTAAGAATTTCCGTAAGCATTTCTCTGACTTTGGTATCATCATAACTTCCGCCGATTACACTGATATTCTTGATTGCATTGATAATATTTTCATTACCTTCTTTAAGCAATTTAATAATTGTTTCACTGTTTTGTTTTGTATCAGAAGTATCAGCCTTAATACTGTATAATAGAGATAATACTTCAGATAAATCGACGGTTCCTCCGCCGCCACCAATTTTAATTAACGCAAGGACCTCATTAATAAGAGCTTTTGTGCTTGCATCATAATCACCCATTTCATTTTTAAGGTTGTTAATTACAGCAAGAACCTGACCAATCAGCTGTTGAGTATATGCATCACCATCTTTAATCATTTGCTTGATTTCTTTAACATCAATACCATACATATTCAGGAATTCAGCAAATTGTCCCATCAATTCTTTTACATATTGATTTGTTTGGTTAGCAACTTCCTCTACATTTTCTATATGCTGACCGTTAACCTCAACCTGAGCAAGAATTTGTTCCATCATTTCCTGCATTTTACCGAAATCTATACCCTGTTCTTTGAATATATCAAATAAAAGTACAACAAATTGTGTAAGTATATTCCTTGAATCTTCACTGCCGTCAAGCAATTTACTCAATATAGCAGCCAAGTCGCCGGTGCATCCGCATTCTACAGCAGTTTGAATTTCATTCTTAACTTCTACACCAATAGTAATATCAATATTAACATTTACCGATGCATCAATTGTGATATATATGCCTCCGTTATTACCTGAATCACCTCTGGTATTAGCACGGGTTCCTGTATGTGCGCTGTCTGACAATTCCAAACCAAATTCTTTTGCAAGCATATTTGCATCATATTCTGATATTAAACCTCTTGCTTTTGCACCTTTAACAGATTCTCCAAATAATCTGATTTCCTCCTTACTGTCAAGTTGTCCATCAACCTTGCCTTTGTTTTCTCCTGCAAACTTTTCTGCATTCTTAATTAAATAATTTTTCAAAGCGTCTAAACCCATTGTCTGAATTCTCCTTTCAAATTTCATGAAATATAAACTTACTTACTAATATTTTTCTTATCGACACATTTTCAGAAAACTTTAATATATTTCTTATTGTAAAGTTTTTTTCATGATAATGCAAGTGCTTTAAATCAATAAAGGTCTGAAAAAATTAATATTTACAAAACTTAATATACGCAGTATATGCGTTACGTATATATTAAGATATGTAACATTCTGAACAATATATTATGATTACCAAAGGGAACTTTTTTTTTTTAAATTCGTCATACATGTTGAGAGCTATGGAGGAAGTATGATGAATAATGCTTTAGAATACATAAATATTGATGATGAGAATAGTGAAGAACAGCCTAAAACATTTGATACCATTGTGAATAATGATGATATCCTTCAAATGTACCTTAAAGAAATAGGCAGAAAAAGAATGCTGACTAAGGATGAGGAAAAAACATTAGGGCAGAAAATTCAGGAAGGGAACAGTGAAGAACATAGTACAGCACTAAAAAAACTGGTTCAGGCAAACTTAAGGCTTGTTATAAGTATTGCAAGAAGATACGCAGGGCAGGGAGTTCTTTTTATGGATTTGGTTCAGGAGGGTTCGCTCGGATTAATCAAAGCGGCAGAAAAATTCGATTATAAGAAAAATTTTAAGTTTTCAACATATGCAACATGGTGGATTAAACAAGCAATAATCAGAGCTATCGCAAATCAATCAAAAACCATAAGAATACCGGTACACATGCTTGAAAAAATTAAAAAGTACAAAAAAGCATGCCAAATTGCAGAATGCAGCGAAAACATGGAGCCCGATGAAAATACAATATCAGACATATCGGGACTTGATAAGAAAAGAATTGAAGAAATCCGCTGTGCAATGAAAACAGAGCCTATTAGTCTGGAAACATTTGTTACCGAAGATTTGTGTTTGCAGGATTATGTTGCGGACAATTCGTACTGCTCACCTGAAAATAATGCACAAAATCAGCTTAAACAGAACGGTGTCTGCCACTTATTAAACAGATTGGATAAAAGAGAACGTGAAATTATTAAATGCCGCTTCGGCATAAGTGACGAAGAACCGAAAACACTCGAAGAAATCGGTAATAATTTAGGATTCTCAAAAGAACGTATCAGACAAATAGAGTCAATAGCACTGGAAAAATTAAGGCATGTTGAACATATTAATGATTACAGAATTTATCTGGAATAACTTAATTTTTATGGTTTGAACCGTATAATTTTAATGCAAGCGCACCAGCAGCAAGAATAAACAAACCTGACAACACTGTTACCGTTCCGATTTTTGTTACGGTAACATTGCCGTTTCCGGCAAGGATATTACGATATTTTACAATTTTACGGTACAATTCAGGCTCTGTTTTATCCAATCCCATTGCTTTGAAGTTTCGTTCCAGAGCATCCATCGGATTAAAGGCTTCGGATTTTTTAAGAGATTTAAAGTATTCATCCTGATAATTGTGATTGATTTTTGTTCTGAAATCCAGAGTTTTATCAATATTATCTTTATATTGACCTTTTAAACCGAGTGCCGTCATAAAAAACAACATAGAATTTTTAGCCCGCAATGGCTCGGCAATCTTTGTATTAAAAAATTCCTTTGAATCCGCCAATTTTTCACGGGGCATTTTGAAAAGGCGGCTTAATATATTTATTTGTTCCTCATTTGCCTTAATTTCAGGTGAATCATGATTTGTCATGCCCAAAATGAACATGTCACTTCCCCATCCTCGTCCGGTGAAGTTTTCGGTGTGTCCCCAGTTTTCATGCAAATAATCCGAGGTATAAATCTTCACCCTGTCTTTTACATACGGTTTTAGCATGTCGCCATCATCATGAATATTAAAGTCATTTGAATTTGCGGAAAATTCATACATAATATTTTTTAAATCAAAATCACTGCCTTTTACTTTTAGAACTTCATCCTCAATTATTTTAAGGAATTTGTCACCGTAATTAGCTTTTTTAATCTCTCCGCCGGCTCTCGGAATAAGGTTTGGCTCGGCATAAGTCCACGCAGCATCAACACGGAATCCGTCAAAATGATTAGCATAAAATTTTGTTTTTTCTCTGAGTATTTTCTCAGCATCAGGTGAATTTACATCTAATGCGGGAACTCCCCAGTTTATTTTATAATCATTTAAAAATGCCTTAGGATATGACCATCTTTCATCATAAGTAAAACCGCACAACATATCGCCGTTAAGTTTGATTCCGTGAGAATTTATCTCGTTTTTTGCTTCAGCAAGGCTCTCTTCTGCAAGAAACTGTTTAAACTTATAAAAATCAATTAAATCAGCTTTTTCTGCTTTGATTTCAGCTATTCTCTTTGCTCTGGTTTCTTCAGATACAATTTCATCGTTAAAAAGATTTGCATCTGTTAAACCCCAGTTTTTATACTTGTGTGTGTGATGAATATCCTCTAAAGCTTTATATAAACTCTTTCTCTCTAAAATATCTGGAATATTTGATTTAAAACTTTCAAACCGGGATTTAAGATTTTCCGGCATATTTTTATGTAACCTTTTAAGAGCCTGTTCAGAAGCGGAAAATCTGTCTACTACATTCTCATAATTAACATGGTTTTTATTCTTATTTGCATCAGTAACTATTTTATATTCTTCATCGCTCAGGAATTTCTTAAGATTAATAATATGATTTCCCAAATCCATTGAAGAACCTGTATAAACCGGATAGTGTCCTTCTTTTGAAAAATACTGACCGACAGGAAGTAGCTGAAATTCATTTACTCCCCAGTATTTCTTAACAAAATCGATAAATTCTTTTGTTTCAACTCCTGATAAATTACCGGCTCCCGTATTATTTTCTGGAAGCTGCGGAAGTGCGACAGAAGGTATTATCAGCACATTACGGCCGCCGTCACTTTTTGACACCAGCTGTTTCCCGCGCTTTAAAGTCTCGGAGTATTCTTTTTCCTCCGACGACTTTAGTCTACGCATAAAATTTGGAGAATTTTGTACGTACGCAATTTTCATTTCACACACCTATATATATTAAAACACTATTTAACATAAATTTGCCAATTTATGTAGATTTGTTAAAACTATTTTTTCATAATTGCATTAATCATATATTTAATATATTATTAAGCTAAAGGAAATATGAAAAAGGGGTGCATGAGCACAGGCAAATATAAGTCATCTGCCCTGAAAGTGCAAAGGTTATAGAGGTTGAAGCTCATTATCCCGCTGTAAAGGAGGACTCTTAATGTTCAAAAAGTTAATGCAAGCGCTTATAGTTTTGGGCTTGTTGTGTGTATTTAACTCACCTGCCAAGGCTTTTTATACAGATATGGATGAAAGCCACTGGTGTTACCAATCAATTAAATTTTTAACTGAAATCGGTGTATTGGTAGGTTATCCTGACGGAACTTACAAACCTGATATTCCGGTATCAAGAGCAGAATTTGCATCTATGGTAATTAAATCACTGGGACAAGAAAATACAACAGTATCCCAACCAATTGATTATGCAGATATTCAGCCTGATTTCTGGGGCTACAATATAATCCAGAAGGCAGTTTACTTTGACCTTATTCCGAACGGAAGAGGTACTGACTTCAGACCTTATGATCCTGTAACAAGAGCTGAAGCAATTACAATTGCAGTAAATGCTTTAACTACATCTCAAATCAGCGAACAAAAGGCTCAAACAGTTATCGAAAAAAGCTATGAAGACTATACTCAGCTTCCGGCTTGGTTCCTTATGGCAGCTGCAAAATCTTCTCTGCTAGACCTGGATGTTATTGAACCGGGCAGAGAAGGTAAAATGGAACCAAACAGACCGATGAACAGAGCTGAAGTTGCAGCACTTTTATATAAGATGATGCAGGAAGCAAAATTAAATCCAAATGCTAAATTAGCTGAAAACATGCAGAAAAGAACAGCAGAAGGATTTGTAGTTGATAACGTAAGAGTTCAGGGTTCAATCGGTGTAATTCCGGCTGGTGCTATATTCCCGATTGAAATTCAATCTGTTGTCGGTTCTCAGATATCAAATGTAGCTGATATTTATACTGCAAGAGTTCCTGCAAATATCGTTACAAAAGAAGGTTATCTGCTTGTTGAAAAAGGAAGCGAACTTGAAGGACAAGTTAAATATGTTCAAAGAGGTAAAACCTTCAAACAAAACGGTGAAATCATAATCAAAAATACGGTTCTCAAGACACCTAACGATCAGGCAGTTATGTTATATGGTGTAGCAACTCTTGATCCTGAAGTAAACGGTTTCTGGTCAAAACTCTTTAAAAACAAAGCAGTTCAGACCACTCCGGGACAAATCATTGATTTAAGATTACTCGGACCATTGAGAATTGATTTAACAAACGGTTATATATACGAATAGTAACGTATAATTTCTAAAAGAAGAGTGGTTAAAAAACCACTCTTTTTTTTTATTGATTTTATAAAAAATTTATTTTAAAATTATTTTTATTAAAAATAGCAAATTTATTTTTTACACGTTTTTATATGTGTGAAAGGGATTAACCAACATGGACAACAACATTAATTTTAAAGGTGTATTTGTTGTAAATAAGCCGAATGTAGTCTTAAGACAGGCTATAAAATCAGCAGGAAAACTTAGCCCTGAACAAATTTTGCCTGAGTACACAGGGAAAAACAGCATATTATATATAGTTAAAGATTGTTATGATAAAAATGTTGCAAGTATTCTTGTAGGCACACCTAATTCAAAATTCAGATATTACCCGACTTTAGATGCAAAATCAGGATTTAGCACAAAAATAAAATCAGAAGCTCTTGCTATGCTCGCAAGTGCCAAAGATTCAGTAATTACCTCTAAAGAAAAATTAGTAAACGCATTTAAACAAAAAAGCCGTAATATTATAAAAATTAATATACGAAGGATTCAGGAACGAAATTTAAAATTGATGTCAAAAGAAACACTTATCGATTTTAATGATGCAAATTATCAAAAAAATATAGATATTCAAACCGGTGTTTGTAAAATATTTACCAAAATTTATGATTCAAAAACAGGTAAGTATAAAAGACATACCCTGATAGAAATTACACCGCCGGATAAATTAGGCATCTGTTATTCAAAATATACCCCTGTTGCAATCGAAGAAAAAACAAGACGGATTGCAATAAACAAGAACGGTGAAAAAATATTTGAATACAATACTCCGGCTCCTTTATATTTTAAACAAAATGTTAAAGAAGCAAAGCAATATTATTCATCACAATTTAATAAATAATTGGTTTAACCCTTTAAAGATGAATTAAAAATTACTCGTACCTCAGAGCATCGATAGGATTAAGCAGAGATGCCTTATATGCCGGATAAATGCCGAATATTATACCGACAAGAGCAGAGAATGTAAACGATAATATAACAGGAAATATTGTAAATATTACCGGCATTTTAGAGATAAAGCTAAAAATCAGAGCTCCGATAATTCCGGTAAATATACCTATTACACCTCCTATTAATGACAATACAAGGGCTTCCGAGAGAAATTGAAGCCTTATGTCAATCGCACGGGCACCGATTGCCATTCGGATACCAATCTCTTTTGTACGTTCAGTAACAGAAACAAGCATTATGTTCATAACACCGATACCGCCGACAATCAAAGAAATAAACGCAACTACAATCAAAAACAGAGAAATCATTTGTGTAGTTGATTTCATTTTTTCCTGAAATTCAGCACTGTTTTTAATTTCAAAATCATTTTCCTGCATTTTTCCTAAGTTATGTCTGGAACGCAATATTTCTTCAATATCTTGTTTTGCAATATTGCTGCCTTCTACAGAAGAAGCTTTTGCAAGTATTTGACTGACCGAACCGGGGAAATCAGTCCCGAACACTTTTCTTTGTGCAGTTGTGAGCGGAATAAATATAACATCATCCTGATCCATTGGTCCCATTGCACCTTTTGTAACAAGTGTTCCTATGACTTTAAACGGTACATTTCCGATTCTAATCATTTTCCCGATAGCATCAATGTCTCCGAATAACTCGGTTTCAACTGTTGAACCGATTATTGCAACTTTTGCGGCATTATTGTCATCATCTTTTGTAAAAGCTCTGCCGTCTTTTATTTCGTAACTTTTTACAGTAAGATACGGTGTTGTTATTCCGTAAACAGTTGTCTGCCAGTTTTGGTTTCCGTACATTGTTTGTCTGGAAGAACTCATAATAGGGGCAACTGCTTCCAATCCTCTGGCATTTTTTTGTATTGCTTCAGCATCTTTTATACTAAGTGTCGGTTTTGAACCCATACCCATAGATACCCCGCCGGTTTTTGCACTTGCCGAGCGAATTGTTAAAACATTTGAACCCATCGATTCAATATTAGATTCAACTTGCTTATTCATACCTGCACCTACGGCAAGCATAGCAATAACTGCCGCAACACCGATAATAATACCGAGAGAGGTGAGAGCAGAACGCATTTTATTTACTTTGAGCGAATTTAGTGCAATTTTTAATGTGGATTTAAAATCGATCATATTTTTAATTGAATAAGTTAATAAGTAAATCAGTAATAAGTGAATTAAAATTATTTTTTATCAACTTGTTAGCTAATTTCTTATAAACTTTCCCCTTTCATATATATTTTATGTTTCTCTGCTGCGTTGTTTTAACCATTCGTCTTTCGGAAGGTCTGAAACAATTTTTCCGTCTTTGAATTTGATTATTCGTTTTGTATATTCTGCTATATCTGGCTCGTGAGTAACGAGAACAACTGTTTTCCCAAACTTTTCATTTAAATTAACAAAAAATTCCATAACATCAATACTTGTTTTTGTATCCAAATTACCGGTAGGTTCATCTGCAAGAATTAACGGTGCATCATTTACTATTGCCCTTGCAATAGCAACTCTCTGCTGTTGACCGCCTGACATTTGAGAAGGCATATTATTTTCTTTGTTCTCAAGTCCCACAATTTTTAAAGCTTCCCTTGCTCTTTTCAGCCTTTCCGCTTCCGGCAGTCCTTTATATATCATTGGCATAGCAACATTATCAATCGCAGATGTTCTTGCTATCAGGTTAAAACCCTGAAAAACAAACCCTATTTTATTATTTCTTATATCGGATAATTGGTCAGATGTAAGTGAAAATACATCTACTCCGTCAAGATAATATTCACCGCTTGTTGGTCTGTCAAGAGTTCCGAGCATATTCATACAGGTGGATTTTCCTGAACCGGAAGTTCCCATTATTGCAACAAATTCGCCCTCATCAATGGAAAAAGAAACATTATTAAGAGCATAAAACTTTTCTTCTCCCATCTCATATATTTTAACTGCGTTTTTTACTGTTATTAAACTCACTTTGATATTTCTCAGATTTTCTTTACTAAATAATTTTATCAAATTAGATAAATATAAGCAAATAAAAAAGTAACTCTTGTATGAGTTACTTTTTTATTTGCCGATGGTCGGGGTCGAACCGACACGTAGTTGCCTACACCAGATTTTGAGTCTGGCACGTCTACCAATTCCATCACATCGGCTTAGTGCCTGCAAGATTATTAAACCAAAAAAATAAAATTATTTCAAATGATTTTTTAATCTTAGACAGACAAAATTATTCCTCAGGTAATCCCAACGATATACGTTTATCTTTCGGGTTAAACTTTTCTATTTTTGTATCGATTTTATCACCAACAGCAAGTACTTTGCCGTTTTTATTCTGATAAGCTGAAACAGATGACTGAGGAAGTAATGCCTCTACTCCGTCCATAACTTCAACAAAAGCTCCGAAAGGCTTAACTCTGGTTACGATACCTTCTTTAACATCGCCTTCTTTAAGTTCTTCTTCTGCTTTTATCCACGGATCCGGCTCAGTATTCTTTAAGCTCAGACTAATTCTCTGCTTATCATGGTCGATATCAATAATTTCTACATTAATTTCCTGCCCGACCTTTAACAAATCAGTAGGATGCTCAACCCATTTCCATGAGATTTGTGAAAGCGGTAAAAGACAATCAACACCGCCAACATTTACAAATGCACCAAAATCAGTTATTCTTACTACTTCACCTTTTACAATTTGACCGACTTCAACCTGTGAGAATACGTTCTTTCTGGTTTCAGCCATATTTGTTTCAAATACTTTTTTATTAGAAAGTATTAGGTTATTTTGTGATTTATCCAAGGTTAAAATTTTAACTTCAATCTTATCGCCAACAGCAGCTATAGTTTCTCTTGCACAGAGCTGACCTTGAGGAATAAAACCCTGAACACCGGAAATATCAACTATAATACCGCCTTTTACAATTTGAGCCACAACGGCAGCTATAGTTTCATCGGCTTCTTTAATTTTTTCAAGCTCTGACCAGGTATGTGCTGCAGCTACCTTTTTGTATGACAATATAAATTTGCCGTTTTCATCAGCTTCCTGAGTAATCAGAAATTCATATTCCGTATTTTTCTCAAGCACACTTTCAACTTTAATTTTCTTATCTGAAGAAACTTCATAAGACGGAACAAATGCGGTACATTTAGAACCTATGTCAACTATTGCCCCATCTGATTCATACGCACAAACAATCCCCTGTACAATGTCACCCCTTTTAAAATTGTAATCATACTTTGATAAAAGAGCCTCAAAATCTTCATCTGAATACTTCTCTGCCATTCTCGTATTCTTCCTTTCTAAACTGTGGCGGAATCACATTTCGCCATCCCTCTAATAAACACGCGAGTATTATATCATATTTGTCAATATCGGTCAAATTATATACTTCTGCATTATTTAGTGATAAATTATTTATAAAACAAAAGAGAGGTATTTTATGATATATAACAATGTTCTTGAATTAATCGGTAATACACCGATTGTAAAATATAATGACAAAATATTCCTTAAACTCGAATATTATAATCCTTCAAATTCCGTAAAAGACAGAGCAGCATATTCTATGATTAAAAATGCAATGGAAAGAGGAGAGATAAACAAAGATACTATAATAGTAGAGCCGACAAGCGGAAATACAGGAATCGGGCTTGCTATGTGCTGCGCAGTACTGGGGCTTAAAATAATTATATGTATGCCTGAAAGTATGTCTGTTGAAAGAAGAAAATCCATTTCCGCATACGGTGCCGAACTAGTTTTAACACCGGCAAACCTGGGAATGAAAGGAGCTGTTGACAAAGCCAATGAACTTTTAAAACAATACAAAAACAGTTTTATGCCTATGCAATTCTCAAATCCGGATAATCCTAAGGCTCACAGGCAGACCGCTGAAGAAATACAGAATGAATTGGGTGACAGAAAAATAGCAGTAGTTGCCGGAATCGGAACCGGAGGAACTGCGTGCGGAATAAAAAAATATCTCAAAGACGGCATTGTATATGGTGTTGAACCGGAAGAAAGTCCGTTATTAACGAAAGGAACCGCTTCTTCTCATAAAATTCAGGGAATCGGAGCAAATTTTATACCTGAAATATACAAAAATGGTAATTTAGACGGTGTTATAACAGTAAAAGGAGAAGATGCTATCAATGCAGCAAAAGAGCTTGCCCAAAAGCACGGTATTTTCTGCGGAATTAGTGCCGGAGCAAACTTAAAAGCCGCAAAAGAAATTGCCGTACTTCATCCGGACAGAACGATAATAGCAATAATCCCCGACAGCGGAGAACGTTATCTGTCTGTATGGTAAGACTTACTGATTTACATTTATACATTATTGTGCCAATATTTATATTATCGGAATAATTATATACAACTTCCCGCTTATTATAAGGATACAGATGTTAATACGAGCATTAAACAAAATAAAAGAAGATATAAAAGTAATCTACGAAAATGATCCTGCAGCGAATAACCTTGCAGAAGTTATATTCTGTTACCCGGGTTTTCAGGCTTTACTCTCTCACAGAATCGCTCATAAACTTGCTTATTGGAAAATTCCTTTTCTTCCGAGATACATATCGTATTTAACAAGAATTATCACCGGCATTGAAATCCATCCGAAAGCACGAATCGGTAATCGTTTTTTTATAGACCACGGTGAAGGTGTCGTAATTGGCGAAACAACGATAATCGGCGATGATGTACTGATATACCAGCAAGTTACACTTGGCGGAACAGGAAATGAACACGGCAAAAGACACCCGACTATCGGAAATAATGTTATTATCGGAGCCGGGGCAAAAGTATTGGGTAATATAACAATCGGAAACAATGTAAGAATAGGAGCAGGCTCCGTTGTAATAGATAACGTTCCTGACAACTGTACAGTTGTGGGTATTCCGGGCAGAGTTGTTCAGCAAAAAGTATTTAATCACGAAGGCATATTAATGCACAACAGAATACCGGACCCTGTCACTTGTGAGCTTAACCGGTTAAAATACGAGGTACAGGAACTGAAAAATAAATTATCCTCAGAAGAAAATTGCAAATAAAATTAGTATTTATTTGCCTGTTGTCTTAAATTATTTACTGCCGTAACAACTATTTCTGCAGCATCTTCAGGTCTTATATCAGATAATTGTTCGGAGTTTCTTTCTTTAAATTCTACAAAACCCTCTGCAATTCCTTTTCCTACAGTAATACGATAAGGAAAACCAATCAAGTCAGCATCTTTGAACTTAACACCGGCTCTTTCATCTCTGTCATCAAGAACAGCTTCAACACCGTGTTTGTTGAGTGTTTTATAAATATCTTCAGCAACTCTCATTTGCTGTTCATCTTTAATGTTTACCGGAATAACAACTGCATGATACGGAGCAATCGCAAGCGGCCAAATAATACCATGGTCATCATGGTGCGCTTCAACTGCAGCAGCAGCCGTTCTTGTAACACCAATACCGTAACAACCCATTACATAAGGCTGAGTTTTTCCGTTCTGGTCGAGGAATACTGCGTTCATCGGTTTAGAGTATTTTGTTCCGAGCTGGAATATGTTGCCTACTTCAATACCTCTTGTAACTTTTAACGGTTTTCCGCAAACGGGACAAATATCACCTGCTTCTACAAGTCTGATATCTGTAACTGCTTCAGGAAGTTCGACATCTTTACCCCAATTATACCCTACCCCGTGGACATCTTTTTTGTTTATTCCGATAACAAAATTTTTCATATCTTTAACTGTTTCATCAGCAACAACTTTAATTTTGAATCCGTTGTATTCTTTTAAACCTTTTGGACCTATAAAGCCTTTCTCAGAATCAAAACCATTTACCGTCATCATTTCTTCAATCTCGCCTGCTGTTGCAATTCTGATATCAGTACCGCCAACAGCATTCATAAGTTTTGTTTCTTCAACTGTTCTGTCAGCTCTTATTAATGCCAAAACAGGAGCTTTATCAACAATATAAACTAAGGTTTTAACAATTACTGTTGCAGGTATATTCAAGAATTCACATAATTCTTCAATTGAATGAGTATTTGGAGTATCAACAATTTTAGCTTCCTTCCAGTCACCTTCTGTTTTAGTATCAGGAAGCTTAGATACTGCATGATTTGAATTTGCTGCGTAATCGCATTCGCAGTAGAAAACATCATTTTCACCTGAATCCTGATCCGTAATAACCATAAACTCATGGCTTACACTTCCGCCTATTGCACCGGAATCAGACTGAACTGCTTTTGTTTCCAAACCGCAACGTTTGAATATTTTTGTATAAGCATTCCACATATTTTTGTATTCTTTTTCCAGTCCTTCCTGATCAACATCAAAAGAATAAGCATCCTTCATTATGAACTCACGTCCTCTTAACAAACCGAAACGGGGACGTCTTTCATCACGGAACTTAGACTGAATCTGGTATAAATTAACAGGTAATTGCTTGTATGATTTAAGTCCGTCACGGGCAATAGCGGTAATAATCTCTTCGTGCGTCGGTCCGAGACACATTTCTCTGCCGTGTCTGTCAGTTAATCTCATTAGTTCGCCACCGTATGCACCCCATCTTCCGGATTCCTCCCAAAGTTCTTTTGGCTGGACAAAAGGCATCAAAAGTTCCTGTGCGCCGGCTCTGTTCATTTCTTCACGAATAATATTTTCAACTTTTCTGATTACTCGCCACATAAGTGGTAAATAGTTGTAAATTCCCATTGAAAGTTTTCTTATATACCCTGCTCTTACAAGAAGTTTATGTGAAATAACTTCGGCATCAGACGGAAATTCTCTTAAAGTCTGTACAAACAATTTTGACATTTTCATGGTTATAAAATCCTCTAAATCTAATATATGCCTATTTTACCACAAAGGAGTAAAAACATTTAAACTGACTAATGTTTGTTACAATATTACAATAAAAAGTGACATTTTATCCCTTTTGATGTAGCATGTTATATGATAAAGCAAAAAGAGGTCATCGTTATAAATGGAAAATGAAAGAGTTATCGGTATACCGAGGGGAATGTCATTTTATAATAATTATCCGTTTTGGTACGGTTTTTTTACAGCACTGGGAATAAAAATAGTATTATCTGATCCGACAACAAAGCAAACAATGACTGACGGTGCATCTCTTGTTGTTACGGAAACCTGCCTGCCTGTAAAAATATATTTGGGGCATATTTTGAATTTAATATCTAAAGGAGTTAAGAACATTTATGTTCCTTCACTCCAGTCAATCGCACCCAAAATATACAACTGCTCAAAAATCAGAGGCTTGCCAGATTTAGTCAGAAATGTAATTAAGGCAGATGTTAATATTATAGAACCTACTCTTGATAAATCAGCAAAAAATCAGGGGTTATATGAATTTTTAAAAGAATCTGTAAAACCATTCGGCATTACTGATTTCGATGAAATTAAAAAAGCTTCAAAACAAGGGTGGAAAGTTTATAACAATTTTCTTGTTATGGCTCGTTCCGGCATGAGTTATAAAAAAGCAATGCACTATGCATTAAGCGGAAAAATATTTATTGAGCAGCAGGAAAATAAAAAAGAAGCACCTATAAATGTTGCATTGATTTCTCACGGATACAATATGTATGATGAACGTGCAACGATGAAAATATTTGATAAACTTGAAAAAATGGATGTAAAAGTATTCACATCACTGCAATTAACCGACGAACAGATGAGTGAAGGTATTGCAACACTCGGTCAAAATAAATACTGGGCAAATGAACATGAAATGACCGGTACTGCAGGGCACTATTTAAAAGATAACAAAATTGACGGAATAATATCAATTAACGCATTTGGCTGCGGACCTGATTCACTTATGGTTGACAGAATTACACGTAAGGCTAAAGAATTTGGCAAACCGTTACTGGTTCTTACCATAGACGAACAAACCGGAGAGGCAGGATTTATAACCCGTATTGAGGCATTTATTGATATGCTGTTCCGTAAAAAACGTTCAAAAATTCTCGCCGGTGTTGAGATTCAGGAATATGATTATGTTCCGCAAACTAATATTTGCGAATCTCTTTTTACAAAGTAATCATCGGCAGTTTTCAAGATAAGATAATACTTTTTTGAACTTCTCATCTTTTTCAATTTCAAGCATAATAATCTCACCGTCATACGGTTTGGGAAAAGATAGTTTATAAGACTGAAGAACTTGTTCTTCTGTATTAACTTTCATCTTTCCGAAACCATATAATGTGTCATTAAATACGGGATGACCTATTGAAGAAAGATGCACTCTTATCTGATGTGTTCGTCCTGTTATAAGAGTAACTTCTGCCAGTGTAGCATCCGCATATCTTTTCAGTACCTTAACAGCAGAAATGCTTTCTTTTCCGTTTTCTGTTATACACATTTTATGTGGTTGGGATAAATGTCTGCCTATTGGCTTATTGATAATAAATTCATCCTCATTAATAACACCCTTTACAATTGTCAGGTACTTTTTGGTTATTTCTCTGTTCTTAATTTTTTCAGCTAAATATTCATGTGCTTTATTATTTTTTGCAATCATCAGCAAGCCCGAAGTATTTCTGTCAAGTCTATGTATGATACCGCGGCGGAATTCTCCGTTTATATCGGATAAATTCTCGCCATATTTGTACAAAAGAGCATTAACGAGAGTTCCTGAAAGTTCTAATGATGTCGGATGAGTAAGCATACCGGATGGTTTGTTGACTACAGCCATATTTTCATCTTCATAAACAATGTCCAAATCAATATTTTCCGGCTCAATTTTTACACATTTTTCTTCAATATTTACTTCAATACAATCATTAAATTTTAAAATATATGACGGTTTAACACTCTTTGAATTTACAACTACAGAGCCAGCCTTTATTTCTGACTGAATTTTTGAACGGGAATAATCTTGCAAATATTCTGCAAGAAACGCATCTAACCTTAAACTTTCATTGTAATCATCAACAATCAGCTTCATATTAACATTATAACCCGCTAAATTCTGATATTAAGTTCGCTGTTTCTTCTGAACCATGTGAGCTGCCTCTTGGCATAATTTCTGGTATGCTGTTTCAACTTATCAACCGCTTCTTCAAAAGACCAATTTCCGTCAATATATGCAAGAATTTCTTTATATCCGATTGTTTCCGTAAAGTTTTTCACCCTGCCGTGTTTTTGTAAAAGATATTTCGTTTCTTCAACAATCCCCTGTTCTACCATTATATCAACACGTTTGTTAATCCTTTCATATAACCACTCTCTTGATTTCAGTTCAGGACACTTCCAAATAACATCATATTCTGGTTCTTTTACAGTATTAACTTCAGATAACGGTTTTTTGAGGGATTTAATCAATTCCAGTATTCTGATTATTCTTCTTTTACTTGTATCATCAGAAATTTTATCAAAAGCAATTTTATCAACAGATTTTAATTTATTTAACAGTTCATCCCTTGAAAGATTTTCAAGACATTTTCTGTATTCATAATCCGTATCAACTTGGGGAAGATTGTAATGTTCAAGAAAAACTCTGAAATACAACCCTGTACCGCCTGCAACAACGGGAGTTTTACCTCTTGATATTATCTCATCAACAGCCTTTTTTGCATCTCTTGCATAATCACCTGCAGTATAATCAACTTCCGGCTCAACTATATCAATAAGATGGTGGGGTATTCCTTCTCTTTCATCAAGTGAGGGTTTTGCACAAGCAATATTAAACCCTTTATAAACAAGACGTGAGTCGGCAGAAACAATTTCACCATCTAGTTCATGGGCTATCTTTATTGCCATTGCAGTTTTCCCGCTTGCCGTAGGTCCGGCTATTGCTATTACTTTTGGTTTCATATAAACATTCTACCCTAAAATGTAAAAGTATGATATAATCTTCTTATGTTTAAAAAGACGGCTGCATTCTTAATTATATTTTTATCACTTTCCGCTTACGCAGCAGAAGTGCCGACAGATGCTAAACTCGATTATAATCAGGGCATAGATTTTTATAAGCTCGGAATGTACGAAAGAGCAATAGAGTCATTCCGTTCTGCAGTACGTGCATATCCGGACTACACAGATGCATATTACAACATGGGTACTGTGCTGGAATATTTAAAACAATATGCAGAGGCACTTAATGCCTACAAACAGGTTTACGTCAGAAATCCGAATGATTATGAAGTAATATACAAAATGGCACTTCTAAGTTCAAAGCTGGAAGACTATAATAAAGCATCAGAATATATTAAATTAATTCCGCCATCAAATGAATATTATAAAAAAGGGCAGGAGATTGCACAAACAATTAAAACAATTGAACTGCCGCCGCAAAAACCGATAAATCCGCAATCCTCAATTGCAAAATTTTCAGGAATTTATGAAAACATTACAAGCCCCACTGGTGTAACAAGTGACAGTTTGGGGAATTTATATATTGCACAGTTTTCGGACAATGCAATTTTAAAGATTACACCTGAAGGGAAAAGACAAATCTTTATAAAAAGCGAACTAATCAACGGTCCTATTAGTCTGGCATCAGATTCAACCGATAATATATATGTATCAAATTACAGTGCCAATAATGTTTTAAAAGTTACACCACAAGGCACAATTTCAGTATTTATTACAAAAGCTGACAAGCCATACGGACTTCATGTTGAAGGGAATATGCTATTTGTAACATGTCAGGGCTCACATTCGGTACTCAGACAAAAACTGTAATTACGCATATAATGCACCTGTTTCATTAACATTCGTGCTGCCGTTGTCTTTTGTAATATCAATTCCTTTTTCAAGACAAGCAAGCCGAACTGATTCTTCTTCATGAGGTGCGAGTTCTTCCAGCCATTCACTAAACTTCATCGGAGCAACCCAGCACAAAGCCGTTGCAACTGTTGCGGCAATCGGTCCCAAGCCACAAGCAGCGCCGCCGATAAGAGCCGGCACAATAAGCCATTGTGCTGCTTTTGGTAAACTTTTTAATATTTCCAAACCGCCTGATGTCCAATTCAATCCTGAGAGTTTCTGTGCAGAACGATTATATTTTAATGAAAATGCAGCCGGAACTTTAGCAAATTCAGGAATACACATAATGCATTGTAATCCGCCGTTTACGCATTTTCCTTTTGCTTTTTGCAATAAATTATTAAATCCCAGTCTCGTATTCCCGGCAACTCCGGACGATACACTCATAGTCGCAGCGACCATATATCAGTTCTCCATATAATTCCCTTAAATATATAAAGTTTTTGTCAGCAAAGTAATTGCCTGTTTGTTACAAAAAATTTACAAATATTAAATACAACACACAGATTATTAAAGTAAAATTTCTCTTACAAATTTGGTTATAACATTTATACAAGAATTAATTTTTGAAGTGTTATCAACATTCAGATATCTATGCAATCCCTTAGACATCAGTTCTTGTTCTATAGCATTATATTTTATATTATCTATAAGTTTGTTTTTATGCCACAATTTATAACCAAAATATTCTTTTGTCGTAAATCGGAGTTTTTCAAGGGGGCGAATTAAGATTTGTTCATAGGTTGTTTCGCCTAATATTTCATAGTTATTCAATTTGGAATGTTTTCTGACAAATTTCTCAATCCCAGAGTCAGTTTCATCCATAAAAGGGTAATAATATTTATTAATACTGGGAAAATGCGTATCACCACTGCTTTCCAGAGCAACAAGTTCGCTCTGCCCGAGCAAGCCTTTATAGCCTATATTATATTGATGATTGGATAAACCGGATATGTTAATATTCATAAACACATAGTACCCTTTAGTTAATATTACCATTATTAAATCAAATAATACACAAATTTATTTATAATTTTACAATTATTTATAATTTAGCGGCAAATTTTTATTAATATACTGAATAATTGCAGGATATACGAGAGTTATAAAAATACCTAATATAAATGTTACCAGGAACTTAACCGGACATCCGTAATTATGCGTAAATACATGTCTTACCACATACAGATAATAAATAATAATCAGAAATGAACCGATTAATGCTCTGAATAATTTTGAGATTAGCAAACCTGACGAAGCCTCAAATGAAATAAATCTTCTGCACAAAAATGCTCCGTTAATTGTTCCGAGAGAAAGTCCGTATCCGATTAATGACGAACGCAGCAGTATTCTGGGATCTACTATAAGAATTCCGTTAACATAATCATAAGGATAGTGATTAAAATAATAAATATAAATCAATAAAGCTAATGCAATAACATCAAATGCCACAATAAGGTATAGATAAATATTTTTATTATTCTCTGCCCAATCAATAATTTTGTTCATTAAAAATACCAATATAATACCTATAACAAGACCTGTTACAACATCCTGCGGAGTATGTACTCCGAGCCACAACCTTGAAAATCCTACAAGCAATATCATTAATACAAAAAGAAATATAATATAGAGATTTTTTCCATACTTCATAGCCAAACCGCCATAGACAGAAGCGGCTTGTGCCGTATGACCGCTAGGAAAAGAATATCCGTATGCGAGCATCAGGGCTTCTTTTACAGGATGAATTTTATCTGATAATATCCACGGTCTATATACACAAGCAAATAATTTTATACACTGTGCCACAAATATATTTAGTGAGTGCAGTGAAAATAAATAAACACCGTTTTTGGAATTAACACACCAATAAACTACGGAACATATTATTGTAGGAACCAATAACTCACCGAGGGTTGTTAATGAAAGAAAGAGTCTGCTTAACAACTCACTGTGTGCAACTCTTATATTTTGCAGGTATAACAGTAAATCAATTTGTGGAGTAATCCAACTTTCACTTGATAAAAATTCAATCATAAAATAATTATACATTAAAATTAGTGATAGACATCTAAAAATGTTTGTTGTAATATATTTTTAAGTTATAAAAGCACTAGCCAACAAAATATAAGTACTTAACAATTCACATTCAATAAAAAATATGCGTATCCTGTCAACTAAAAATCAACCGATTTACTATAATTCTGCAGAACCATTTAAATCTGCGGGAAATCAGCCCGTGCAAAACAAAACAAACAAACAAACAAAATTCCATAACGGTTCTGCAATTACAATTGCGACAATGGCTGCCGTTTGCGGTATTATCACTCTGTCCAAAGGATTCCAAAAAAATGCGGGTAAATATTTATATAAATTAAAAGAGCATCTTGAAAAAAGAATGGAATTATCATCTCTTAAAAAATCTAAAAACAGTTCAAAATTCTATGAATACACAATAAATAATATTAATTCATTTATTAAAAAATCTGAAAGTATTAATAATATTGTATCTCTTAAAGATATTCTGTTTATGAAGCTGATGTATAAAACAAACTTCACAAAAAAAATTCATCAATCAATAACTGATTATTTTGAAAAATTATCAAGGAATACTGTTCTCGATTCATACAAAAAAACTAAAAATGATTTTAATATTATGTATGATGCATTTGATAAACTCGACCAAAATATACTAAAAAATTCTCCTGATGAAACTATAATCTATGACGGCAAGGAATACACAAAAAAAGAACTGGTAACTTTAGCAAGAAGCATCAGGCACGGTGCAAAACTGATTGTTGATAATTTTATATCAAAAGACTCATTAGACTTCAGATATAACTATATGCATAAAGTTACATCAGAACTGTATTCAAAGTTTTGGGATGAATCTTTTAAGGGTTTTTGGACAAAAGATAATAAGTTCAAAAGAAAAGAAATGTGGCAAACATTTATAGCGGCAGAACAGATAAAAGGTGATAAAACAGAGCTTATAAGAGGAGTGACATTATTAAGGAATGCTCTGACATACACAAAAAATGATAAACAGGATTTTCTGAACGAATTAATTAAAGAACTGTACAATCTTATTCCGCAAGATAATAAAAATGCAAATGAAATAGTTAAAAAGTTAGAATGGTTTTCAATGCATCCGGAAAGTTTAATTAATAACAGACAAATGTTTTTGGATGATTTAGCCAAAGTGAAGGAATTTAAACTTCAGATTAAGGACAAAAATATAAAGGAAACTCAGGAACACTACAGGGATGAATTAGTTAATATTATTAAAGACATTGCAGATGAAAATGGCGGTGAGCTTCAGGATATGCTCTCAATTTATTATAAAATAGCTCCGATTCAGCTTGATAAAACGGGTGCAGCACTTGCATTGAAAAGAGCCGTAAAGTCTTTTGACAGGGCAGTATATCTTGAAAATGCGGAATTTTTCGATAAAATCAGAGATTTAAGGCTTGGCTCGGCACCGACGGATATATTAACAATTCTGTTATCATTTATCACACTTTCTTTAGGTTTGGGCTACAGCAAAGATAACGATGAAAGAAAATCAATAATGCTGAAATCAGGCATTCCTATAGTTGGTGCAATATGCACTGCAACATTCAGTGCTACTAAATTGGTTTCAGGCGGAAAATCACTTGCACTCGGATTTTTATCAGGCATAGTATTAAACAGACTTGGTGTAATTGCCGATAACATACGTAAGCAGAAAAATTCCCGAAATAATGATGTACAGAAATCAGCATCATAATATAAATTAGTATTTAATATTATCAGTCAGACAATAAATCAGAGCAAAAATTACAGTAATGAATAGCAAAAAAAATTCTTTATAGGTATTGTATAAATAGTAAAGATATTATGAAAATATACAGTGTTCAAAACAGACAATCATTTCAGCCAAAATTCGCCCAAAAACCGGTTGTGCAAAAAACATTAAAGCTCGCAAAAGAAACAAATAATGCTGCCGGAAAAAGTTTATTAGGCGGATTAGTTGATAACGTACACAAAATAGTCCTTGAAACACGGGATTTATTTATTAGAAAGATAACAGAGGCAGAAAAGGAAGCCCAGAGTGTTTTAGAAAAACATCCTAAACGAGAAATGATTCTGAATATTATACATGAGAGCGATGAAGAACTTCAAAAAACAAAATTAGAGTTTTTAAAACTTATAAAAAATATAACAATGTACGAAGATGAATATGACTATTTGTTGAAAATTCTACAGGGCAATTTCCCAAAAGAACCATTAATTGCAAAAGTCTGGGGGCTCTGTATGCAAAAAGGTCTGAGTGTTTACACACTGATAGACAGTTCATATAACATTGACAAAAAATGTGCGGAAAATATATTAAGCAGGAATCTGTTAGACAAAATCACACCACAACAGGCTTTATTAATGAGCCGTTTTAACTCAGAGCGGACAGGAAAACGGGTATCAGAATACGCAAATATATATGGTGAAAACTCAGCACCGCGTATCATTTCAAAATTCCCTGCACATGATGACAAATTAACAAATGCCTCTTTGGATTTAATATACAGATTTAAAAATTTATTTGAAAAATCCGACAACATCTGTGAAATGGATATTATAACAAAATGGAAGACAACTCCTATAACAATTGAAGATATTGATTCAAAAAACAAGATATTGGATATAATTGAAAAACGGGCAGATAAAGAAAACTATTGGTATTATATTCCCGTTATTTTGCATACAACCGACAGCGAAAATAAAACAATTATTGAAAAAATTGTACAAAGAGATGATATCTCTCTAAAAAGTGCTGACAGAATTGCATCATCAATTAATGATAAAAATAAAGAATTTATAAATTCGCTTTGTACAGACAAATCAATTAATATAGAACCAAACAGAATACCGGAGTTTATTGAAATGTTCGATTCTTTCAGCCGGAATTTCTCAAAAGCAGAAAATATGCAGTTGTCAGAAAAAATTAATACATTGAAAAATTTACAATCGATTCCGGCAGAAATGAAACCTGTTTTTGCAAAACATGGTTATGACATTGATTATTATATAAGTGAATTGAATAAAATGTTAGGCGCAAAAGTTCCCGTAATCATAGTTGAGCCAAAAGCACAACAAGGATTTTTGTCCGCATTTTTGTCAAACAATAATACTTCCGCAGAAAACATATTTAAAAACCACGATTTTTCCCAATACGGAAAAGAAGGGGTTCCGCTTAAATATTCAAGAAAAGATTTTTGTAAAAACATCGACTCTATAGTATCAGAGTTAACAGAAGAAGAACAAAATATTGTTCTTAAACACTTTGGACTGAAAAGAGGACTGAGATATACTGACGGAACCATTAATTTTGACGGAATATTAAACAACAGAAGGTTTGAGAAAAATAATACAAGAGACGAAGTTCATATTGCTGCAGACAAGGTATCAGAAGAAATTGAAAAATTTACCGTAAATAATGAAACATTATTTGAAGATAATGAACTTAAAACGTTATTTGATGCAGTTATAAAAGGACTTCCTGAGTTTACGGAAGTAATCGGCAAAGAACAGCATAATACTCACGAATACTCAGTTGACATACATACACTAAAAGTTTTGCAAAGTGCAATGAATAATCCGCTTTATTCAACTCTTTCAGACAAGGACAAAACTATTTTAAAATTGTCTGTTCTTCTTCATGATTTAGGTAAACCGGGCGGAAGAATAGATGATACACACGCAAATACAAGTGCTTATTATGCTGAAGGAATATTAGAAAAATTTAAACTTTCGGCTGAAGTTAAAAACAGAATAACAGATATAATCAGAAATCATCATTGGTTCGGAAAATACAATATGGGCTTATCATCTGTTGAAGATGCTGCAGTAAGATGCAGACGCCCCAGTGATTTTAAAATATATCAGATTATGGCAAAAGCTGATTTTGAAAATGTGAATAAGTACTTCCACTTGGGCAATAAATCAGGAGGAGCTACAACTCAGGCTGAGTTTGACAAGTACATGGAAGAAAAAATGGCACCTATTAGTCAGGCATTAAATCAAATATATTCAAGGCACAATCCTGTATTTTACACAGGATTTACAGGGAATGGAAAGCTGTTTCCGACAGAAAAAATTAAAATTGGCAATGAAGTAGTCGAACTCAGAGTTCTGGACTTAAATAAATTATCTAACAATGCAAGTCTTGAACAGTATGGATTTCCGCCGGGAACAACAAAAGAAAATGTAAGATTTCTGGTTCATATGACAAAACCGAATACTTCTAATCTGGAATCGGTTATTTATCTTACCCGGAACGGTTTACACAACACGTGGTCAACAAGCATAATTAAGCCATCCAATAATATAACCTATGAAAATCTTACAAGCGGTTTTGCATTACACGCAGACCAGGCTAATTTTTCCAATGCGTTATATGAAAATATATCAAGCGGTAATAGTAAGACATTAGAAGATTTTAGGGACATATTGTTTGGTAAAATATTGCGTTATGACACAGGTAAATTAGGTATTAATTTAACTCCGGAAGAACGTCAGCAATTAAATAAAATCATTGTGGGAAAAGCACGTCTTCAAAACATAAATGAAGATATTATTATCGGAGATAAAACAATAGACAAAAAACGGGCTTTTGAAGCATGCGGTGGGGATTCCTGGTTATATTTAAGAAATATTATGCTGGAAAATCTTAAAAATGAAGGTTTTAATCTAAATGAGAATGAATACGCGGATTTGACGAAGTATTTGCTTACAAAAAAATATTTAACTCAAATAACAAAGCCAAACCTTAAAGGAGAATTAACTGGAGAACCCGTAAAAATCGGGAAACACTCAATTCCTGCCAAAACACTAGTTGATTGTTTAAACAAAACATTAGACCGGCTTTTTGACGGCGGACAAGTACAGAGTGAAGTTATTACACTTGATCCTGTTCCGGCAGCACTTATGTCTATATCAGACAGTCTGGAAAAATGTCATCCGAATTTTTTAATGACAGCAAAAAAATATAAAGATACCATTCCTGTAATTATTCAAAAAAACAGCAGATAAAATTGCCTGTTACAAATAATACTGCAAAATACATTTACAATGGGCACAAATGTCTATATAATTAGTGAGTACAAGGAGGTATAACATATGAATAAATTATATAGCAATAACACTTTTCTGCTTTTCAAATATTTTATAAGACCGGTGTGTATAATTATAGCAATCATTTGCACAATAAGCTTACAAAAGAATGGTATTTTTGCAGCTGAAGGCGGAATGTTTTTTCTGCTTATTCCTATATTTCTAATTCTATTTACCATTTGTAATATAATTATGGTTTCTTGTATAAAACAAATTAGCATAAACTCAAATATAATATCTATAGACCATGTAAGAGGTTTTAAAACAACTAATTATAATATCAATAAATCAGAAATAAACATGATTATGGCAGAATATAAACTAAAAAAATATTTTTTCATTGAACCTTTAACCCATAATTTGTCTCATCAAGCAAATCCGGCAGAATTATTCGATTTTTATTTTAATATTATTTTAAATAACGGAACAAAAATTGTGTTAAAACACAATGTAGAGCAATTGGAAATTCTTGATATATTTGAACCGTTGACAAAAATTACTGCAAATATCCAAATTGGTACACCTGCAAATATTTCAGAACTAATCAAAAGAACAAATAAACTAAAAAGTTACACCCAACAATATAATGGTGCTGTATGGCAATTTAATGCTAAAAACAGCAAATAACAGGTTTCAACCATTAATTTTATCTGAATTATTTATCCATGCATTTAACATAGCAAGTTCTATTTCATTGGATATTTTACTGTCACCATTTTGTAATTCCTGCCTGCTAAAATTCAAAATATTATTTTTAAAAGATTCTTGAATATTGATTTTTTCTATCAAGTCAATAATATCCAATAAAGGCATACCTATGTATAATTCTTGCATAATTATTCATTTTTTATAATATAAATTTATTATAATTATTTATGTAAAATTTTACAAAAATAACATTAATGTCTATAATTAGTATATGAGTAATACAATGTCGCAAGACAAATTATACACCGCTATGACTCAAGTTGAGGAATACTCAAATATTGAATAATATTTCTAAGACATTCAAAAATTAAGTGTATAAAAACAGTGAGGATAAAAAATGAGCGAGCAAAATTTAAACAACAAAACATTTGATTTATCACAGAATTCTTTTGTGATTTTTATGTCAAGTTATGCACCCGGATTAATTGCCGGTACAATAGCAATTGTATTTATAAATTCTATATTACCTTTTCCTGATTTTTTGGAAAAATGTTTTTTTATAATATTATTTATAGCAATGCTTATTAAAGCTATTATGAATTTACAATTAAATAAAAGAACTTTGGTCATATCAAATAATGCAATTGAAGTATATCTAAAAAAGAGAAAAAATAATATACTTTTAACTAAAATTAATAATGATGAAATAGCATCAATAAAACAATTTGAAGATGAAGCTTTTGTCATAACCAAAAAAGATGGTAAAGAAGAAATTATACCAATAAGTTGTCATCTGAAACCATATAAAATACTGTTGTATAGTATTAAAAAAGCTTTATTCGATATTTTCGGAAAAGAACGAACAGATTTTGAACAAGATAATTTATTGGTAGAGTATATTAATCAAAATACATTACCAAAACAGTTGCAAAATGCAGATAATAATTCAAAGATATTAAGATTAGGCGCTATAATAATTTACATGATTTTAGCAGGACTTCCGACTGCTCTTGCGATACTGGCAATTCTATTATTAATTCTTACGGCTTTGATAGCTTTTCTAAAAGGTATTATAGCTGTTCTTTCTGTTGCTTCATAATTATTAGCATGTATAGTGTAGATTTTTGCACCCGATTTTTTAAAATGACTTTTAGAAATGGCTATTGTATAAACACAATAGCCATTTTAGCATTTTAATGAATTAAATGCGAAACAAAAAGAGTAGAAAAAACCACTTTTTGTCCGGTGTGATATTGTTTTCAATAAAATTATTAAGCCAATGGAGGGAAGAACCCGACAATCTTCGATTGTCGCGGTTCGAATCCGCACAACAAAAAAAACTCCCGAAGGAGTCTTAGAAAAATGGGCAGGGGTGGATTCGAACCACCGTACCCTCTCGAGAACAGATTTACAGTCTGTCGCCTTTAGCCACTCGGCCACCTACCCATATTAAATTTTAAATTTGCCTTTGACGGGATTTGAACCCGTGGCCTCTCCCTTACCAAGGGAGTGCGCTACCCCTGCGCCACAAAGGCTTATAATCGGAGTCCTTGCCACATAGGCATATACCCGAACAAGGCTATTTAGTTTTCAAAAACAAAAGCAAAAA
>JAEEHV010000037.1 GCA_016280955.1 Candidatus Gastranaerophilales bacterium
TCCTCGTCAATTTTGATTATATTGTTATCCATAGGATGCTCTTCTTTTAGGTTGATTTGTGGTTATTTCAAATCTAAAAATTGGAACATCCTATTTTTTTACCCTCTTAAAGGAATTTGCGAAAGAAAATATACGTTACCAAAACAAATATAAAGCGATTACTCGAAAAAATACCTGCAGGCACAGTCGTCACCGCCGGAAAGTTGAAATCTTGGGGGGTAAGCAGCGGGTTGGCCCGCAATTACGCCAAAAGTGGTTGGTTGACGAGGGTCGCCAATGGGGCCTACACGCGGTTAAGTGAGAAGGCTGGGTTGAACGGAGCCTTGTACGCGCTTCAGGAGGATGGGCTCAGTGTTCATCAAGGGGGACAGTCCGCCTTGGCGAATATATACGGTACCTTTTGTTCGGCTTTGCCAAGATGAATGTCCTCGCTTTCGAAGAACTGTATGCCGGCAAACTTTGTGCAGCGCTGGATAGGCAGCATCCGCGAGACTTGTTTGATGTGAACAAAATTTTTACGACGCTTAATTGTCAGCTACCCATTACGGGAAAGCTTACAACTAATTGCAAAGAATAAACAATCGCCCCCAGTTCAAGGCCGTTTTCGTTTTTTTTATTTTTGATACCGTCAGGCGGCGCACTTTAGGTGCAAAAATCCTGGAAGTTCACGATCAATAAAGAAAGTCAACAATCATAAAGGTCTATTTATCATTGATTTTAGTATTAATTTAAATTTATTTTTAAAAGTCTCCTTCTTCCACCATTTTAAATATTCATCTTGTGTGAGTAGGCGGAATTTTTTTTCTCTAAGAATAATTTTATAATGAAGATAGCTTATATACTCTTCAAATTTGTTGTTAAACTTTTTATCAGACCATTCATTTGCCATTTGCAGCATTTTTATAGAATTTTTAGTATTTTCTATTGATTTTTTTCGATTCATAGCAATCCTTCTTGTCCATGAACCCGGTACACCACTTCTATACACACTCATTACATCTCCGAACCGCATGATTTTTCCTTGCATAAGCAAAAAAATTCTTAACGGCAAATCACCAGCTCCAGGTTGAGCAAAGCAAAAATCAGGTCGATTTACAAAATAATCTCTTTTGCAAACAAGCGAGCTTGTATGATATTGACAATCCATAATGGAAATTTTAGAGATATCAAATATTTTGTCTTTTTTTTCAAACATAGCAAGAGTCTTTCCTCGTTTAAACCACCCCCTCAATAATGTTCGAAATGTATTATGAGTACATGCGGAATAATCGGAATGAGTTTCTAAAAACTCTACTTGTTTTTGCAACTTATTAGAATCACACCAATAATCATCACCTTCGCATACAGCTACATATTTTCCACGCAATAAAGGATTAATAATATTTCGTATATTATGTTTTGAGTATTGATTTTCTTTTTCATAAATAGGTTTTATTATAAGGGGAAATTTTTTTTCATATTCCCTAATTATCTCAGCACTATTATCCGTTGAAGCATCTTCATGAACAACAACCTCAAATGGGAAATTTGTACGTTGATTTAAAATGCCATCTAAGCAATCTGCTATATATGGAGCATGATTATAGACCAAACATTGGATACTGACTAATGGAGCATCGTATCTATTGATCCAACTCTTTACAATATCTTCCTGTTTAAAATTTATCATTGACATTCTCCTAATTAAATAAAGTGAACGATCTCTTCAAAAATGAAATTTGTTTTTTATGATCTTCTTTATACACCCAATCCAAAAGTCTTTTCTAACAAAGAGTTCCACATTTTTTCGTCAACCAGCATTTTCCGTATTACATCCCTTATAACACCATGACCACCATTTTCCGTTGAGACATAATCTGCAACTTCCTTTACATCCGCTATTGCGTCTGCAGGGCAGGCGACAAAACCACACAATTTCATTGGAGCTAGGTCATTCAGGTCATCTCCTATATACCCTATTTCATCTTTTTTCACATCGTTTTCTAGCATCCACGCTTTTAACCAAAAAAACTTATCATTAACTTTTTGATAGAAAGTTTCAACACCCAACTCTTTCATTCGACGAGTCGTCGCAGCACTTTCACGACCAGTAATAACAATAGGCTTTATCCCGGCTGTTCTTACCATAACCATTCCCGAGCCGTCTTTTGTACAAAACTTTTTCAGTTCATTGCCGTGTTCATCATAATAAACACCACCATCCGTCAAAGTTCCATCAATATCAATTATTAAATATTTAATCATATTAGTCACCACCTTAACAAGGCTTTTCCAATTGAGTTTATAAATGAGTCAATTTTAGTAGATATCAAATCAATTGGCTTCAATAACACCAATTTCTCAACCAAAGCTCTGATCAGTTCAACCAAACACCCAAGAACAAAAACTATTGACACGGATAATAAAAAATGGATTATTCTTTCAGTTGAAGAATTCCAGGTAGATGCGTTTAACAACTTGCCCCATAGTAAATCCTGAATAAATAAGTTTTCATGGAACAAATATACGCCAAAGACAAGACTGGCAATCTTGTTTATCCCAATATTTGTATAAATTTTTGATTGAATTGCAATACACAACATAGAAATACTTATTATTACAGCAAGAGGGCTGTTACTCCATCTGAAATATGTAGTATGTCCGTTTATGAATGCAAATTTTGGCACTAAAAATTCAAAAACAAAAAAAGAGAACTCCAGAAAAAAGATACAAACAAGAGCATATACACAATAAGTCTTTATTGCCATTCCAGGTTTGAATTGGCCAAAAAAAGCACCAGTAATATACATAACGAAAAACCATATTAACTGATTCCAAAAGAATCCGTTATTCTCTCTTAATGAGAAAAATGGGATAAAACTAAAAAAAACATAGTTCATTATCAACAACTTCACATAACTTTCTTTTGAAAGACCCCTTAGAAAATCGTTTAAATATCCAGATAAAGCAAATACAATTATATATGCTGAAAAGAACCAATAATGTTCTGTGATTGTAGGAAATATTGAACAAGCAATCGTCTTTATTGATATCAATTGTTGATCAAAGGCAAATCCGATTCCAAGCCCCAGCAGAGAATAAAAAAGAATCTGACTTTCTAGCCGAACTATTTTTCTTATAGATGGCCCACTAGACATTATGCCAAAGTATCCCATTATCAGACAAAATATATTTACACCAATTTTTCCACATGAAGAAAAGACATCTAGATAAATTCTCCCCCCCCCCGCAACTACCTGAAAATGACCATGAACAACATAATGATAGCCAATAATCATTATCATAGATATTACACGCAAAATTTCAAAGTTGCTATTTCTTTCAACACTTTTTTCCATTGGTACCATTCTCATATATAATGGGGGGGGAATCATTCTTCACTCTTATTGAATATGCTTGGTGTTAAGAATTTAAACTTGCAATCCGGACTCATCGTTTCAACAATTTCGTTGAACATAGTGCGGATTTCGGCATTCAATTTCTTGAATTCGGAAATGTGTCGTTCGTTCTGGAAAGAACTATCTGCGTAATTATCGCCAGCACCTTCGTCAAAGCCATCAAAACCAGCAATTGACACAGTCTTCGAATTCAAACGCTTCAACAGATTAAACAGCATTATTGTTGAATTTTCAAAGTATTCATATCCACGATTTATTAGGCTATGGTAATTTACAACAATATCTGTTGAGCAATCCGACTTGACATTTGAAGAAATTATAATACGCCTTCCCTTTCTGGCTTCTTCAAGTCGATTATACCGCTTCTGGTTTCCAAAGAAAGAATATGCAGTATTTTCATTCGCAACAAAATTAACGCTGATTATAACTGGTTTTACGCCACTAATGTAAGCATCTATCTTCTCTTTGTGCGTATTCAGCGTATTACCGGGAACCATCACCAAGACTTCTTTGCCTTCAATTACAGATTTCAGATTAGCAATGGATTCGTGGTCATCAATCTTGTCGGCTACATATTCAGCATAGAGTCGCTGGATATTGTCGTAATCATACCTCTGTCTTGTTGCCGGGTCAATCATCGACAAAAGTTTTCCGATATCTTTTGTATCCAGCCTAAATTTCTCGGTAAGATATATCACATTGTTTGGATGAGACTTGTAGATTCCGGCCATCATTGCAGCCGTCGAGTAACCCCACTTATGCTCTAACGAGTACTTATAAATGTAGTCGTCAAGCATATCAAGAATGTCTTCAAATTCGTAGTCATAATGCATCTTACGAACAAGAAAATCGACAATCAATTCCGTATTCAGATTCCCTGCAACCTTCCCCATGCCTCCGAGTGTTCCGTCTATAATTATCTGGCGGTTGCTCGTGCCACTCAGCTTTATCACTTCCTGTGCAAAGGCGAATGACAACTGATAGTTGTTGTGGGAATGGAAATTGATACAGATATCCGGAAGCAGGTTATGGTCAATAAGTCCATACAACCTGTCAACGTCATCCATATACATGGCTCCATAGGTGTCAACAATTCCAAAGCTGTACGGATGGATTTCATTTATCATCTTAACCAATTTAAGGAGTTCTAAATCCGTATAGTTCAGGGAATTGACTCCCTGCATAAAGAGTTTGTATCCTTTGGACTTGATGACCTTGGCCCATCTTACAACTTCGTCATATTCTTCGTCGTAATTCTTTTTTGTAAAACCAAAACGAATCGCGTCAATGGAGGTGCCATCAAACGGTTTGATATTATCTACATCGTACATTCCGTAATCGACAAATGCGGCATATATCGTATCGTTCTTCTTATTTACAAAAGGCCTGATTTGTTCAACATCTGTAAAGAAAGTACTGTTTCCCTGGTAATTGAGTTTTCTAGAATCTCTCAGGAATCCAACTTCGACAATATCTATCTTGGCATTTGCCAGTCGGCTAGAGATTTCCTTAATTTCCCTGTCAGGGAAAGCACAATCAATAATGCGCCCCCCATCTCTTAGAGTGCAATCCAGTACTCTCACGTTTTTCATATTTACGCGTCCTTTTTGCTCAAGTATGCAGCAACCGCTTTTGCAAATTCAAAATCTTCCGCAGTGTCAATGTCAACAGCTTCAAACTGGTCGATTTCATAGATAAAAGGTTTATTCCCTATTCTCTGACCAAGTTCAGTGAACACTTCTTTTCGGAAGATAAAGAACGCTCCTGTTTCCATGTAAATGGGCTCAAGGTCCTGAGTCCTTACGATGTTTTTCATATCGTAATTGAACGGTTTCCCATTCATCCACATGTAATCTTGTAAAACAACTGCCGAGAACGCAGAATCGTATTCCCCAGAAACCACCTTTTCAAGCGCCTTCTTTATCGATTCGGATTTTGTAAACGGCTGCGTAACATGAGTCAATATATAGATATCGGCATCAACGTCTTTCACAAACCGATCGATTATTTCCAAGCCCTTAACTTGAAAACCGTCAAGATAGGGGTCTCTTTTCAAGAAACGAAGACCCTTTCCTTCATAGGGCTTGATATAAGGGACAATCGCCTCGTCACTACAATAGACATATTTTTCATCAATCGTATCAACATTGCTGATCGTCTCGAAGAGGTAATCGCAAGTCGGCCTGCCGTTAAGCAGCATTGTATTTTTACCAGGCAAACGCTGGTTGTTTAATTTGATTGGGATAAATGACACGACTTTCATTTTACATTCCTTCCATATAGATTTTTTGCAAATTGTTCAATTTCATTGGTGTTCATATTCCACCATTCGGAATTCTTTATCAAGTTTTCCGTTTCAGGATTAAATCTTTTGCGGATGACCTTTGCAGGCACCCCGCCCACAATTGTAAAGGGATCAACATTCCGTGTTACAACAGCTCCTGCCGCAATGACAGCACCATCGCCAACTGTTACTCCTTGAAGAATAACAGCATTGCTACCAACCCAAACATCATTTCCTATAGTCACTGGATTTCCGCAATCATCTTTAGGCCAATGGATAAAATCAGAAACTTTGCATTCCCTATAAATTCGAGGCGATGTTGAAAGAAAACTAACAGGGTGTTCAGGGCATCCGATTTGAACATTATATCCAATACTACAATACTTTCCAATTTTAGTACCATTAAAAAGAACTGTTCCTGAAGAGCAATACGAATTGTCCATAATTTCGACCCTGTTTCTCACATCGACATTTTTGGCTAGATATATACCGCGCCCCAATTTTGCATCAAAAGCGATCGTCTCTGTAAAAATTTTGTTTTCCCCCCCCCACTTTTTTTGCAGTCTGTAATGGTGAACAAATTTTTTCACAAAATTTGGCACAAGCCGTTTAACTAAATTCATAATATGCATATCCCTTTTTCATCATCTGATGCAATTCAAAAAATTATAATATTTCATCTAAATCAACTCTAGGAAAGATCTCAAGAGCTCCTCCTCTCGTTGCATTATATATTTTCACATTATGCTTATCTGCATACTGTTTCGCATAACGATAACTAAAAAACATTCTTTCTTGTGCGGTAGAAAAGAATGGGTCTATCACACCATGCTCAATAAAATGATGTTTCTTACCTGTATAGCCACAATCACACCCAAGTAGAATAATTTCCTTAAATCCTAAATACACCGCAAGTTGAATGATTGAATATGTCACAGAATATCCATCATACACTCTTATGCTACAATCATCACTAAAATCCGTTTTATAACAATCTGACGGATGTAATGCATGATTTAGCATATCCAATGGATAAATATACCCTTTGTTTATCTTATAGCGTTCTCTAAGATTTGATCCAAAAAAACATATTGATTTTGATATATTATTAATTTCAGGAATCAATGAACCATAAACATTATAATCTTGAACACCAAAAAAAGTTGTTTCCCAGCCCAACTCGTCAAAAATTTTGCATACAGAATTCATACCAAAGGTATATTCATTCTTAATCAGACATAAATCTTCCTTCGTCAAACTTGGTCCTGTGGCAACAATAAAACATCTCTTTCCTTCATAACAGTTTTTCATCTTTTTGATAGGCAAGCTATAGATTCCAATTTTTCTCAAACTTGCAAAAAAAGAAAACAAAAAAGGCTTTGCAACTCCATACTGTATTTTTCTAGCCAGCCTCGCACAAGGATAGAGGATTTTACTTTTTTTGATTATTTTTTTCATCTCTGTTAAAAACATTTTATTTACCTTTAACAATTACCATCTTATTCTCATCACATTCGTCAAAGCATCCACAACTAACGGCGGGAACAAGAAAAAAAAGAACAATGCCAGATATATAATCCATTGAATTATTCAGCACGGAAAAAACAAGAAAAGAAAGAACCACAAACGATGCCGCCATAAAATCATCCGATTTCGTTTTTATCCTTACAAGGAACTGCCAAAACTTCGCGAATATAACCGCATAAAAAAAGAATCCCACTAAGCCATACCTTCCAAGATGATCAATAAACTCTGAATGATGACCTATACCAAGTGTATAATAAACAACTTTAGCAAAATCCGCTTTAACAAAACCTATTCCAAATATTGGGTTAGAAAGAAAGGAATCAAATGAAATTTTCGCTAATCCAATTCTTGACATATATTCCGACTTCGTATTTCCTGCAAGAACGGCATCTATGCGATTATTGATATATTCATTACCTGAAATCATTTGTAACAAAGGCAATATTTCAAAAAAAAGTATAGGAATTATGACAATCATAGAAAGCATGACAAATATTTTTTTCAATCTACTTGCTTTATTTGTCAATTTATCAGCTAGGAACAACATAGCGAATATTACAAACACCAATAAAGCCGTTGTTTTACTAGAAAGGAAAAGATAGAACACGCCCAAAGCAGAAATAAGAACATATTCCCACTTTTTTTTCAGTGCAAGCCAAAAGCATATTAGAAGCGTCAACATCACCGCAAAAGTAAAACTACTATTTCCTAAATTTAATCCCGCATATTCATTTGAAAAATTTAATTGGATTGTTGCCCCAGGATACATAATGAGCACACATATATTTTGAATGACATTCACACACAACAAAAGGACAACTAGCTTACAAAGAAAAATTAATTCTTTCTTTTCCAAAAAATTCCGATAAAAATCAAACACAAATAAAGGGAAATAAAAGAGTAAATACAATCCATAATTTCCCCACGGAGCAGAAGAATAGTTGATAAATCTGAGAAGTATAGCATATACAATCCAAAAAAATATCGGAATTTTATAATCGACTTGTATTTGATAGCCCATTAAAAACAACGAGCACATCCAAACAAGCATAAGAGCCATTAAATAATAAACATTGGTTAGTGAAGGAGTAACCGCCACTACCACATATAGCAAAAAAATAAAAATATTAATATTTTTCATTAAAAAGCTCTTATCCATTCATTTAGCAGCAATTCTCTTTAATTCATTTTCATAAATCGATACCATTTCTTTCGTCGTTTGAGCTACATCATAGCCTTTCTCCGAAAGCACCTTCCTATAATCAACCCTTGGTCTACTACTCATTTTTATCATAGAATCCACCCATTTCTCCAATGGCGAATCCAAAAATTCCTGCTTTACATTTTCAGTAATTATCACTTCTTTAGGAACATTTTCAGATATAATTATTGGAGTACCCATTGCTTGTGCTTCAACAGCAACAATAAGTAAGCCTTCGTATAAAGATGGCATTACTATTACATCCATAGCCGCATAATATGGAGCAACATTTTGTTTTGCTCCGACAAAAATCACGTCTTCTACATTTTGCAATTTAATTTTTCTCTGCATTTCTTCACGCAGTTCGCCATCACCTACAATCAACAGTGCTGAATTCGGTTCTTTATGCTTAAAAGCATTATAGATATCAAGCAATCGCATCGGATTTTTTTGTTCAGAGAGACGACCGACAAAACCAACAATCTTTCTTTCACTAGAAAAACCCAATTCATTCCGTACTGATTCTCGAATAGCATTCTTAAATCTGAATGCAGTTAAATCTATTCCATTATGGATAACACGAAAAGAGGATTTTGGGCCAAAACAATACGAGGCTGCCTCTCTAGAACATCCAAGTCGAATGGTTGAATATAAATTATTTAATTTTCTCGCATACCAAAGCAAAAAAGACGCCAAAAACCTATTCTTAGGAAGATTATACTTATTTGTATGAGCGTGAACAATCCTTGACTGAATTCCAGCATCTTTTGCTGCACGGAGCGTAAATCCCGAAAGAGTCCCTGCATTAATATGAACAATGTTTATTCTTTCTTTTTCCGCAATTTCTTTAATCTGCCGCGTATATGCTTTTTTTCCAATATCTTTTAATCTTTTTAGTTCATATATAGAATAGCCCTTTTCTATAAAATAGTCATATGTAGCCCCACCTTTACGATAAACAGCAAAAACGAATCTTATGCCACATTGTTCTGCAAGTTCACACCATTGAACAATGAGTTTTTCAATTCCCCCACTTCCCAAAGAAGGACATATATGCAAGACTCGTTTATCCATAACTTATCAAAATCCTTAATTTAATCCTTTGCAGCACATTTGAATTTCGAAATTCGCTTAATAACAATTCTTCGTAGATATTTTATTTTCCCGAATACGACCATCATTTTATAAAAAGGCCAACTAATAAGCCTCATTTTATACATTTCCCGAAAGTTGCGTTCCCTTCCTTCTTTCATTTTTTTTAAATCTGAAGATAATCCAGAAGAGTTAAAAAATTCTTTTCCAATTCCTATTTTTATCAACTCCTCAACAAGAATATAATAACTATCCTTCAAAAAGAATTTTTGAAAAAAATTTACATCTTCTCCATGTCCAAACGATTCATCAAACAGACCAAGTTCGATTCCCACATCTTTTTTAAACACAACACTAGGCGTATTGGGCATATACCTTATACAAAGCTGCTTTGGCGTCAACTTAACAAGACCTTGCGTATAAGTTTTAAATAAAAATTTCACTCTAGAGCAGCACCCCAAAAAACAAATATCGTTTCTATCTTTTATAACATTATATTGTCTTTCTATTTTATGAGGGAACCAAATATCATCAGAGTCCAAAAGTGCTATCCATTTTTCATGAGCTTCTCTTATCCCACGATTTCTCGTATAAGAGACGCCATGGTTTGATTGTGAAAAATACCTAATATTGAGTTCAGAATATTTCTCTTTATACGCTAATATTTTAGACTCAGTTTCATCAACGGAACCATCATTAACGACAATCACTTCTTTTATCAGGTCAATTCTAGTCTGTTTTCTAACAGAGTCTAAAACTTCTTCTATGGTATTCGCACAATTATATGCAGGTATCACAACACTAAACATAAAAAAACTAAATCCCCATTATTTTCCTATATAAGAAATTCGTTCACCTTTGTAAGGAAATTTTGTCTCGACATATTCTGGTAAAAATAAGAAACGATCTTGTTTCTATCAAACTTTTTAATTCTTGACAAAGCTCCTGTTACATTTACTCCAAAGCCTTTATTTTCAATCAATTCCCAAGTATCACCCTTGATATTGTTGATAAGCGGAAGACCATAAGCCAAATAATCAATGCTCTTTATCGTCAAGCCAACACTGACATTTCCCTTCATCATATTAAAAGCATAATCACATGGAGATAAAATCTTTATTTTCTCAATTTCATCAAAGACTTTCCCATAGAAATGAACGTCACAACCAGTTTCACGCACTGATTTTTCAAACCTATCCCTGCTTTCACCGTCACCAATAGCGTGAAATTCACATTTTTTCCCAATACTTATAAATTCTTTTAAAACCTTGCAAATTCCTTCTATATCAACGATGTTGTTCATCGATCCCAAATAGGCGAAACGAATGATATCATCCTGTTTTTTGCTGTTGATAATATCTTGTACAAGTTTTCTTTCTTCTTCAGTTTGTTCCTTGTACAAATGAAGCGTTGTAGTTTTTGACGGCTCCAGAACTTTTGCAAGCCTATCCTGATATAGGTCACATTCCGTAAACACATGATCTGCAACTTTTATAGCTTTATCTCGCCATTTTTTCCATAACCAAGCAAATGGCGTCCTTTGGAGCACTCCAATGGGCATTGATTCTGGCCATAGGTCAATAATATCAATTATAAACTTTATGTTCGGATTTTTTCTTTTATAAAGAGCACAATACTTGGCAATATTATTTGGCGGAAGTAAAAGATATATTAAATCAGGCTTTTCTTTTTCTATAAATTCTGCAGCCTGCTTTCCAAAATAAAGATGCGATATTATTCGGTCTAAAGAAAGATTTTTTTTATACGGGTGAACATGAATATAAGTGCATTCACTGAATCGTTCATCAACCGTTCTCTTTTTTATATGGTTAAAATCAGATGTAAGAATGCTTACATCATAACCTTGACAAATCAGTAAATCTCGTATGGGAGCCAACCGAGCTTTAAACCAATCAAAGCAGGAGATTAATAATGCTTTTTTCATAAGTTTAAAAATTCAACGAGATTAACAAACCATAAAAACTTTTATTTCGTCTTACTTCCCACCAACTTCACGATATCGTCAAAACTTTTCATATTGCCGATTTCTTCGGGTTCAAGCGATATGTCGAATTCTGACTCGAGTTCTACAACAAGGTCTAATTGCTTCATAGAATCCCAGGCGTCACAAGTCTGTTGGCTACAAGTCTTGTCGACTTCTGTTTCTAAGACATTTTTCAAAATCTCAAGAATTTTTTCTTCCATAGGTTATTTCACCTCCACATTGTAGAAGTCTTCTACATTAAAATCCATTTGGGTAAATTCAGCACTATACATCTTAGATCCGTCCTCATTTTCAGCAATGCACTCAAACCCACATTTTTCGTAAAAGTCTTTGACTTGTGCATTTTTTGCCGTTGGAATGTAGTAGGCAGATAGTTTTGCAATTCCTTTTTGCTTAAGTATTCCTAAAACTGTCTTGATGAAGGCGATTTCTATGCCCTTGCCCAAAATTCGGCAGCTCAAAAGCAACGAGTCAATTGAAATTCCGTCAACAATGATGCAGCCAGTAATTCCGCTATCGCCAAATTTGTCAGAGACGCTTAAGCAAAAAACATCAGCTCCCTTAGCCACAAAACCTCTGATATCGGCATCAGTATATCTTTTTGTGGTCAAATTGAACTGGTTTGTCTTCTGCGTCATCTGTGCTATACGTGGAATGTTCAGCTCATTAGCCTTCTCGATGACTACATGCATGTCAAGGCTTTTCAAAAATGAATTAAAATCGCCAAAGGATTTTTGAGCTTGTATTCTTGATGCGTTGGCCTTATATTGTTCAGTCTTTTTCTTGTCTTCATCGGTTATTGAGTAAACCTCAAAATAATCATGGACAAGTTTTGCAAAGAACTGCGGCAATTCA
>JAEEHV010000038.1 GCA_016280955.1 Candidatus Gastranaerophilales bacterium
TGCAGCAATCATTCAATCCTTTCAGCCGAAGGCTGACCTGAGCATCCATTCAATCCGGTGTCTCTCTTCTTCTTTTGCTTCGTTTTCTTCTTCTCTCTACCTCCGAAATAGAGAGAAGAAGAAAATGAAGTTAACAAGAGGTTGTTAATCCACCCAATTATATAATTTGGTGAGTTCTGTTTGCTATTTATTTCTTATGTGATAAATTAAAGTTATATTTAGACTTTCTTTGCGGAGGGAAAATGATTAAAATAGGAAAGTACATACCCGTTACGTTACTGACATTATCAACAATTGCATTGTATGCGTGTGACAGAAAACATAACAAAGAACCGGAAATAAGTGAAGGCAGTATTAATTCTGTGCCGAATGATACAGTTGAACTGTCAACAACAAAAGAGAAAAAACATTCGTTGCAATCATCAGTTGTAAACTCATTAATAACAGTAGCAGAATATTTATCTGCCGTTTATAGTATCAGTAAGTTTTTACACAACATATTTGTTGAATCCGGTAAAAAGATTAATACCGGAAAGCCTTCAGCAACACAGCACAATCACTCCGCAGATGAAAAAATTGAAGCTGCCGGAGATGTATTTATTTGTTAACAAAAAAACTATCAGGAATTCTTTTTTAGTAATTCATTATAAATATCAATAGTTTGTGTACAAATAGTAAGCTTTCTGTCTATCAGGCTTTGAATAGTATTTTTATAGCATTGAAGCAGTGCTGCATCGATTCCGTTTTCTTCTAAAGCTTTTACAATCGGCTCTCTGTATTCTTTTGGGCGAGTTCTGGTTTCAATTTTATCAGCAAGAAATATAATTTTTTCAAAATCGGACATGTTTATTTTTCCGATGGTATGCCATCTGATAGCAGATAAAATTTCTTCATCTTCAACATTAAATTCTTTTTTTGCAATATAAGCTCCAACAGGAGCATGGTGCGTTTTCGGATTTTCCGATTCGCCTTCTTCAAGTTCAAGCATATTTAATATTTCTAATGTTTTTTCTTTGGGAAGGCATTTTGCACAGTCGTGAATAAGACCTGTAAAAAATGCTTTTTCTGTATCAAGATTGTATTTCAGGGCAAGCTGTTCAGCACATTCCGCCGTCCCGAGTGAGTGTTCATATCTTTCGGTGTTAAGATTTTCTTTCAGCCATTCTTTTATTGAATCAATTGTATAGTTCATTTCTCTCAATATATTCCTTTACTTCACCTATAGTTTCGTTTTGCATGCCATTTCTCAGTTCTGTTGAGGAAATATTAATTTTTGCAGCATCAACAATCTCAAAACTGTAACCTTCAAAATCCTCTTTATTTATTATATCATTGCCTCTCGGAAATACGATAAAATGCACCAAATCTTTTAATTCATCTGTTTTATACCAGCTTTTTATTTGTTTGAAGGCATCCGTACCGATAATTAAATTTAGCCGATTTTTAATTTCGTATATCTCTCTGATTTTTTTTACGGTTATTATAGTATATGATTTGCCTTCAGAAAGGTATTCAATATCTGAAATATCAAACTTCGGATTTCTGTCCGTTACAAGCTTAACCATATTGTATCTGTGGTTTGAAAGATTCGGATTTACCGTTTTGTGAGGCGGAATATATGACGGAATAAATATAATTTTATCAAAGCCGAATTTTTGCAAAGCAAAATGTGCCATCTCAAGATGTGCTATATGTATGGGATTAAAAGTGCCGGGAAAAATACATATATTCATATAATTATTTTATTGCAAATAATGCCGTCAACAAATTCTCTTAATATATATATTAAGATATGTAAATATTTGATTATTTATTATCAAAAATTTTTCTTCACACTTTTTCGTAATAGTGTATTTACTCTAGTTTAAGGTGGTTTTATGTACATTTATCCTAATAACTCAGTAAAAATGTCACAACCCTCATACAAAGGTATTCCGACCGCCGGTAAAACCGCTGTTAAATCATCGGGGGAGGAAATGTTTAATTCTCTTGGAGTTTTTACCAGGGAAAAATTAGCCTTATATTCCGGAAAAGAATTGATTCAGGCTATTGAATATATTCAAAAATTAATTAAAACACCGGAAGTGATGATTAAAAAGTCTTTGAAAATAAAAAAACAAAAATCACCCGGAAAGAATGTAAAAAAGGAATTGGCTGAATTTATTCGGTCTGTTAAACAAAGGCTGAATAAATCTTCAGGACAGGAAATACAGAAAACTCTGCAATCTTTTAAACAAAATTTACCGGAAGATTGCTCAGAACGTGAATTAATTGAGTATATTGATGTTATAAAACGAATGTTAACACAATCTTCAAAACAAGATTTGGCTAACTCCCAAAGACAGCTGCTTGTTTTGCTTAAACAAGTATTAACAAAACTAACTGAACCCAAATTAACACAATACTCCGAACAAAAATTCTCAAAAGAAGGCTTAAATGAATATCTGTCGAATTGGGATTACTATTATAAAAACGGATTTACAAAAAGATTCAGAACATGCAATCTTTTGAATGAGAGATTAAACATGACGGATGAGGAATATAATGATTATGCGGAAAGAGTTAAAGGCAAAAAAATTTACAATGAAATTATAAAAAGATGCAATCAGGATATTGAAAATGCAATTTTATCCAATGAATCAAAGGCAACAATTTCAGCATTATTTGATACTTTAAACCTATTTATTTATAAATTTTCACATTATAACAAATAAAATTTGTTAAAATTTGATTTTTTAAAATTTATTATTAATCATTCAAATAGATGAAGTCATAGTGTAAATAATAATACATAATACATGTGTGAGAATATATTATGCCCTTCAGATACAGATTAGAGAAAATCCTTAAAGATCGTATCAGACAAAAAGAAGCACAACAGGTAGTTGTGCATAAAGCACAAATGGTTGTGTATGAAGTTGAAGAACGTATAAGACAAAACGAAGCAGAAATACAGGAAACCATAAAAAATAAAAGAACGGCAGATTTCAGAATGATGGAATATTACGATAATTACTTACATCACCTCTGGGATAAAGCTGAAGTCCTTGAACAGGAACGTAAACAGGCACAGGCAGCACTTGATAAAGAAAAACAGAAACTAATCGAGTGTGAACAAAAAGTAAAAGTTCTTGAAAAGCACAAAGAACGAAAAAAAGAACTTTATATAGAAGAAGAAAAAAAAGCAGAATTAAAACAATATTCTGAAATCGGTGTACAGCGGTTCTTCATGCAAAAACGAGACGAAGCTGAAGAAATGGAAATGGAACTGGAATCGGAACAAAACGAATCGGAAGGATATTAGGAAAAAAATATGAATATTGAATCAACAGCAACTACTACAAACATTTCAACTCCATCAGTAAATTCCAAAACAAACACAACAACACAAGTGAATGATTCAAATTCATCACCAAGTTTTGCTGATGAATTGAAAACATCAAAGACGACAGAAAGTACGGAAACAAAAGAAAAAACTTCTGCAAAGCAAGAATCTCAAGAACAGGTAAAAAATGCTCAGGAAAAGGTTACAAAAGAAGAGAAAAAAGCCGCAGAAGAAAAGGTTGTAGATGAAACAGGCAATTCCCCGGAAAATACTGAAAACATAGATAGTGCGATTGACGGACTTAAATATGCAGTTCATGAACTCAATGAAGCAACTCAAAAAGAAAATTATACTAAAAATTTTATTCAGGAAACTTTTACAACTAAAACTGATGAAAAATATGAGGATAATATTTTGATTGATAATAATATGAATATTCCGGAACCGACGGAAAAGCTAATGATGCAGACCGGTGCGGAAATGAATTTTAACAGTAACGGTCAACCGTTTGCCGAGTTTATAAACAATGAACAAGATAATAAACTTAGTTCTTCTGCAAAAGATATTGCCGAAGAAAAAGCGATATTATCTTCTATGGAAGAAAATATCGCTATTGCGAACAAAAATATAGCTTTATCTAAAACCAAAACCGTAGAAAATGAACAAGGGATTAAAAAAGTTGACAGAAATACAAACATAACGGTTGATACTATTGTAAAATACGATTCAGTCATTATGACGGAAGCAGATGTTGACTTTTTTGCAAACCTTGTAAACAATAACGGATTGCTGAATATCAGCGATATTGAATCTTCGGCAAAATCCGCTCAGGTATCTAAAACACTGGCAGACATGCTTGCTAAAGCAATGAACGATAACAAACCTATAAGAATAGATTTTGACAATGACATTTCTGTCATTATAAAAATAGATAGAGCAGGTAAAATATCAGCAGATTTTCTCCCGTCTTCTCAGGTGGCAGAGGCATATCTGAAAGAAAATTTACCGCTTCTGAAACAAAGATTTGATGACAATAACATTGACTACAATGAATTAAATCAAAGACAACGAAAACAGGAACAAGACCAAGAAAACAGAAAGAAGGGACGCAACAATGAATGATTTGTACACAACTGCGATAAATACCCAAAAAGCAACAACCCAATGGATGGATTTCCTGGCGGAAAATATGACAAACATTTATACGCCCGGCTTCAGAGAAAACAAAATTACATTTAAAACATTTCTTGGCGGTGCGGTAATAGATAATAACGTTAAAAATCAAGACCAGGGAAAATCAATTCCCGGAACATCAAATGAGAATTTATTTTTCGAAGGCAAAGGTTTCTTTATGCTCAGAACTCCGGAAGGAAATGTTTCATACACACGTTTAGGTGAATTTACATTTGACTCGGAAGGTGTTTACAGAGCAAAAAGCGGTGCAACAGTTCAGGGCTATATTCTGAACGACAAGGGTGAAATAATGTCCGGTACAAAATCTATAAGTGCTGATTTATACGAAGAAACAGCATTAAAAGGCGGTGCATTAAGTATTCCGACAACAAATATCAAACTATGGATTGATCCGAATAATGGTAAGTTTTTAGGAAAATATGACGAATACGAAATTAAAAATGACGGTACTATATACGGTAAAGCTGATGGCGGAAATCGTATGGTGCCTTTGTATAAAATTGCTACGGCAAACTTCCATAATCCTAACGGTTTGTACGAAGTAAAAGATGGTGTATTTGTAGAAACTCCTGAGTCAGGAAAACCTGTCGTAGGTCGTGGTGAGATTCGTTCAGGTCTTTTGGAACAGGCTAATACTGATTTTAAGGCAAATATTTCAAATTATCAGCAGGCAAAAGTCCAGATGGAGCTTGTTAATGCCCTGATTAAATCAAATAAAGACTTGCTGCAATCAGCAATGGAAATGGCTACACAATAGTATTAAATATATAAAAATTATTATAAAAATTTTCATATTAGTTAAACTCCGTTTTTAAGGGAATTAAGGGACACTTTAATTCCTTTTATTTTTTGGTCAATGCTTGTGCCGGTTTAACGAATGACATGTTTGATGAGTGTACATGGCAGTAAATGCATAAATTACACAATGGATAGCATAATCTGAGAATGTAAATACATTCAGTCCTTAAAGTTTATTTTTATAGTGATTATAAACATATTTTATGTTAAAACGTAATTATGGCTAAGTTTGATTTACATTTGCACAGCAATAATTCAGATGGGAGTGAAACCGTTGAGGAGCTTATTCAAACGGTTATAAATTCCGGCATCAAAATTTTTGCACTGACTGATCATGATACTGCTGCAGGAATTGAGAAGATTTCGGTCCTCGTTTCGCCGAAAATAAAATTTATTAAAGGTATTGAACTTACTTGTAAAACCGGAAATATTAAATGCCACATACTCGGTTACGGAATTAATCCCGAAAATAAGGAGCTAAAAGATCTTATAGCTCTCGGTAAAAAGTTACGCAGACAGAAACTGGAAACAAGAATCAATTATTTGAAAGAGGTTTGGAATATTGAGCTTACTCAAGAAGAGCTTGACTGGCTATATTCAAGACAAAGTGTTGTAAAAACTCATTTTGCTAACATTCTGGTAAACAGGGGGTTATCAGACAATAATGTTGATGCAATGAAAAAATATCTTGACGGTTGTAAAACCGGGAATACTAAATTTGATGGTGAAGCTGCAATAAGTACGATTTTGAAAGCCGGAGGTATTCCTGTCTGGGCGCATCCGCTTGGTGGCGAAGGAGAAGAACATCTTACGGAAGATGAATTTATTTCCAAACTTGAAATAATGGCAAATTGCGGCATACAAGGACTTGAGTGCTATTATTCAAGATATTCGCTTAAGGAAGAAAAATTCCTTGCTAACTGTGCAAAAAAGTACAATCTGCTTATATCAGGCGGTAGTGACTGGCATGGAAAAAATAAAACAGTACAAATCGGCAGTCTGAATACAGAATTTTGCGAAATTGATTCAAAGCAAATAACTATTTTAGATAGGCTTTTGTAAACAGTTAAATCTTGCCGGCTTGTTCAACGTATGCGTTGATATCTTCATCAGAATTCATTTCGGTTGCACAAACTAAAATTTGTTTATTATTAAGTTTGATTCCGCCCAATATTCCTGTTTCTTTAAGTCTGCTTAAAAACATATCGGAATCTTTAACTTCAATTACAAATTCATTAAAAAAGTTTTTATTCAGAGTCTTAATACCTTTTTCTTGAAGCATTTGAGAAAGTTTATGAGCATTATTTGCAGAAATAATTCCGGTTTCTCTGAATCCCTTTTCTCCGAGCAAGCTCAGATATAAAGTTGCAGAAAGGGCAATAAGAGATTGATTTGAACAAATATTACTTGTAGCTTTTTCTCTCTTTATATGCTGCTCTCTTGTCTGAATAGTAAGAGTAAATGCCTGTTTGCCGTCTGCATCTAAAGTTCTTCCGACCAGTCTTCCCGGAAGTTGACGCATATAAACTTCTTTGCATGCCATATAACCGGCATGGGGACCGCCAAAATTCATCGGAATTCCCAGCGGTTGTATATCTCCGACAACTATATCCGCTTCTGCAGGCGGATTGATTACGGAAAGTGCAGACAGATTTGCACAAACAATAAAAGTTGTATCAGGTTTCTTAAGCTGATAAATTTCTCCGTAATAGTCAGGATATTGAACTAATACACAGCAAGCATCAGATACGTTGTCCGGGAGTTCATCAAACCACTTTAATTCAATATCTTTAGCCCATGCATATGTTTTAATAACTTCTTTGTATTCCGGATTAAGCTTGTTTGATATAAGAGCTTTATTTAACTTGCCTCTGTTAATTCTGTGAGCCATTAAAACGGCTTCTGCACATGCGGAACCGCCATCATACATAGATGCATTTGCAATATCCATGCCGGTAATACGTGATATCATTGTCTGATATTCATATATGACTTGTAAAGTTCCCTGAGATATTTCAGGCTGATACGGGGTGTATGCCGTTAAGAATTCAAAACGTTGTGCCGTATAGTTAACAGCAGCCGGTATAAATTTATTATAAACTCCGCCCCCGAGAAAAGATATATAATCTGTTTTATTTTTCTTTGAGAGTGCTTTTATTCTTTTTTGCGTTTCAAGCTCACTCAGCGGATTATCCATCTTAAATTCTTTAAACAATACGGGAATGTGTTTGAATAAATCATCAATTGAAGATTTATTCACCGAGTTCAGCATCTCTTGTCTTATATCATCAGTATGTGCGATAAAATTTTTCATTATTCCACTTCTTCTTTATAGTCAGAGTAATCAAGCAAATCTGCCATTTCAACCTGATCGGCATCAGATTCGATTTTTATAAACCATTTATTTTCATAACTTTCATCGTTAAGCAGTTCAGGGCTGTTTACAATTTCCTCGTTAATTTCAATAACTTTTCCGGAAATTGGCATATAAACTTCAGAAGCAGCTTTAACTGATTCGATTGTTGCAAACACTTCACCTTTTGTAAATTCGCTGTCTGTGTCGGGAAGTTCAACAAAAACAATGTCGCCCAATTGTTCAATAGCATAATCGGTTATACCGACTTCATATATGCCATCTTTTTCTAAAATGTATTCATGAGTTTTGGTACATAGCATGTTTTCGTCCATTAATTTTTCTCCTATTTATAATATGTGTTCTTATTTTCAACCTTTATTTCTCTTTTCGACAAACGGCTTTTTGATAATCTCGGCATCGTGCAATTTATCACGTATCATAATTTGAATTGTAGAGCCAACATGTAAATTGTCAACATGCTGAGCCGAAGCACCTATATATGCAAGTCCGATATTATCTCCTCTTGTGGGAGATACTCCGCCGGATGTTACCGTTCCGATTTTTTCGCCATTGGAATATACGTCATATTCGTGTCTTGCAATTGATTTATCAAGCATTTTGAATCCGATAAGTTTTTTTCTTCCGCCATTTTGGAGCTGCTCCATTATAACTTTTTTACCGTTGTAATCTTCTGCCTTGTTCTTTGATACAGACCATGACAATCCTGCCTCAACAGGTGTAGTATTTTCATCTAAATCATTTCCGTACAGATGAAGGGCAGCTTCAAGTCTCAATGTATCACGAGCTCCTAGACCTATCGGTTTAATTCCGTATTCTTTTCCTGCATCAAGAAGTTTATCCCAGAGATATTCGGCAAATTCGTTGCTTACCATTATCTCTACTCCGTCTTCACCTGTATATCCGGTTCTTGATATCCAAAGATTAATATTAAACAATTCATCACGTTTAATAGAGAAGAACGGAGGCAGGTCTATAATTCCAACAGATCTTATTAAATCACATGCTTTTGGTCCCTGAAGTGCCAAAAGTGAATATTTGTGAGAAATATTTTCAATATCGGCATTAAAACCGAGTTTATTTCTCATCATCCAGTTCAGATCCTCATCAACTCTTGATGCATTTGCTATTATAAGATATTTTTTATCTTCCAGTTTATATATAATCAAGTCATCAATCAATCCGCCTTCTTTATTCGGAAGCTGACAATATACAGCTTTTTTGTCAGTCAGTTTTGATAATTCCTGCGGAACAAGTTTATTTAAAAACGGGAGAGCATCTTCACCATGTACAATCAATTCTCCCATATGAGAAACATCAAATAAACCGACATTTTCACGAACGGTTTTATGTTCTTCTATTATTGAGGTATATTGAACCGGCATATCCCATCCGGCAAAATCTACCATTTTAGCCCCAAGTGCAATGTGTTTGTCATGTAAAAATGTTTGTTTGGTCATTTGTATTCTCCTGATACTATAATTACATTTTCGTTACTCGTATTCTATATGTCAAGCATAGTAAACTATTGTAACAAATACAAATATATGAATTGTTATTTTATTCTTTTTACGGACTTATATTATGTGTTATAATTATTGCCATGGGAAAAAAGATATTAATTGTTGGAAATGGCGCAAGAGAATATGCTCTTGCAAAGAAGTTTTCAGAGGAGCATGAAATATTTGTTGCTCCCGGCAACGATACAATGAAGGAATTTGCGACAATAGTCGATATAAGACCTGATAAGGTTAACGAACTGCTTGATTTTGCACTTGAAAACAATATTGATATGACTGTTCCTTTGGCACAGGAGGCTATACAAAATGATATTGCTGCAAGGTTTACGGAAAATAAACAATGTATTTTTGCTCCGACAGCCAATGCAAATGTTATCTCTGCAAATAAAGTACTTTCAAAAAAAATTCTTTATAAACTCAGAATCCCGACACCTAAATTCGGTATTTTTGAAAAAGCCAATCTGGCGCTTGATTATATAAAAAATCAAAAGATTCCTTTTGTATGCAAGACAAATGACAGTAACAGTGCTGTTATTTTTACTTCTGCTTCAACGGCAAAAAACTACGTAGAAACAGTATTTACCGAAAAAAATAAAAAAATTATTATTGAAGATTATGTATATGGCACACCATTTTCATATTACGCAATTACTGACGGGTACAAAGCTTTGCCTCTCGGAAGTTCGCTGACATACAAACATTCACTTGACGGTAACGGCGGTCAGTTAACAAGCGGTACCGGAGCATGTTCCCCTAATTATAAGTTGTCCTATGATAATGAATATTTTCTAATGGACAATGTTATATATCCGACACTGGAATATCTGGAACGTGACGGTAATCCGTATATGGGAATAATTGGCGTAAACGGTATTCTGACAGATGACGGCGAAATAGTGGTTTTAGGATGGCAGACATTTATGCAGGATTGTGATTGTGCCGCTGTTCTAAATTCTCTGGATGAAGATTTGTACTCTCTGTTTTACTCTTGTATAATCGGTTCATTCAGTGATGAGGTAGAGAATATAAGATGTAATAATCTCTATTCTGTTTCGGTTGTATTAAGCTGTGCTAACAGACAAAATTCGGATAATGCAATTGAGGGATTGGACAATATTGATGAAGGTACAATAATTACGTTCTATCCGTCCGTAACTAAAAACAAATATCTTGAATACAACGTTCAGAACGGAATGTCGCTTATGGTTACATCATCTTCATCAAGTGTGGCAAAAGCTGCACAAAAAACTTATTCTGAACTGAAAGAACTCAGTTTTAGAGGTATGCAGTATCGAAAAGATATATGCTTAATGCATGCGTAAAATATATTTTTGTATAATAAATAGCGTTACAAAACTTTACATTGGCAAAAAATAAAGCAATTTTTTTTTACACCGATACTTTATATATATATCACAGGGAAATAATTGAGAATATAAAGGAGCAAAATATGGCAAGAGTATTAATTTCAATGCCTGAAAGTTTTTTAGGTAAAATTGATGAAGTTGCAGAAAACGAGAGTCGTTCAAGATCTGAACTCATTAGAGAAGCTTTAAGAAGTTACATTACAAGGTCACAAGTCAGACAGAATACAATGGCAGATAAAAATGCCAGAATTTTAGAGGCGCTACTGGATTAGGATAACAAGTTTTTTGCAAGAAAACGGATGTTCTGTGCAAATACTTGTTTGGCGAGGCGGAAGAAGGCATTGCTATGCCAAAACACGGGTATAAACGAGGATAAAATAAAAACACGAGAAAATTAGAGAAAATGAGTTGAAAAGAAAAACAACCATAAGGGTTCTGCGCAGAACCCTTTTTTTTGTTTTAAATACTGCACTGCAAATTCACACTTAGTATTTTGGCAAATTTTTACTTACTTTCACTATTTTCCTCTACGAAAATAGGCAATGGCTGCTGTGATGAGAGCAACAATTCCAAAAATTGTAAAATAGCGCTTAAAATTGAATTCATTTGTTGATTTCTCCTTTTTGGTTCCTTCATATATATCAGTATTAAGTTTTTTCAGGTATTGTTCCGCATCAGAAGGTCGATACAGATGTTTTGTCTGTATCAGCGGCGGGGGGACCGAGTTAGTTATTTTCGGTCGTTTCAGCTTCATATTTGAAGTTGTGTGAGCTTCAATATTAAAGTCGGTGCTTTCACCCCTTAGCGGCGGCGGTTGTGCTGCCGGATAATTGTTGTTTTCATTTGTAATTGAATCCATTTAGAAAAGTTCTCCATACCTTAAAAGTTTATGAAGTTGAGTTTTCGGCAGATACATCATACCTATCTGAGCCGGTATATCGGGCATATTGTTTTTAAGACACTCCTCCATTACTTCATTACACTTAGGATCGGTAAACCTGAATCCCAGTTTGTAAAAGAACAGAGCCGGCGATGATTCACGCATAATCGGCGCAGAAAAGGTCACAATTCGCCCATCGGCTCGGGAATCAAACATTGCCTTCTCGGCTAGCTGTTTAATAGCTGTACTTCCCAGTCCGCAGTGCGGTTTGGGAGATTGTATATAGTCAATAATATAACAATTTTTCAAATATTTAGTCTTACGTTTTATCGCAGGAGAAGAAATTATTTGTTGCGATATAAACAAATTATGACCGGATGGCGGAGAACTGCTTTTTATTTCTTCCTCTACCGTATCAACATAATCTTCATCAATTTCACCGGGTACAATAATATTATCCGCTCGCTTGATTTTCTTTACACGAATATTTGCTTTCTGATTTAGTACCGGAGTCTTAAATCCCAGAATGGCCGGCATGCTAAGGCTTGTAACCGAAGGGGTTGCTTTAGCCACCGACATCCGCGGACGCATGTCCGTAGTTGTGATGTTGTTAATCATACCTACCTAACCTATATTTATTCTAACCTTATCTATATAAAGTAAATTTTTTCCAAAAAATTGCTGTTTTATCCTATTTTCTAAGGTAAATGTTTACAATTCTTTACAAGTTGTTACACTATCGATTGTATTGATTTGGTATAATCAGAATTAGAATACAGACTGCTTTTTTAAGATTAGGAGTGCGTTTATGTCAGAAAAAAAGACTTTGATATTAATTGATGGTCATGCTTTAGCTTTCAGGCAATTTTTCGCTCTTGAACGTACGGGAATGAAAAATTCGGAGAATTTGCCTACCTGGGCTGTTTACGGATTTTTTAAAGCTATTTTTGACTTACTTGCAAAAATTCAGCCTGATTTTATAGCAGTTGCTTTTGATGTCGGCAGACAAACCTTCAGGGTTGAAAAATATGAAGAATATAAGGCTCAAAGAGAAGCAATGCCTGACAGTTTGAGAACACAGATAGGATTAATCTGTGAAGGACTGAATGCTTTTGACATTCCTATTTATACAAAAGAAGGTTTTGAGGCTGATGATGTTATCGGCACAATATCAAGAATTGCATCGGAAAACGGGCATAATACACTCATACTGACAGGAGATCAGGATAGTTTTCAGCTTATAGACAGAGATGGAACAGTAAAAGTATTAATTCCGCACAAAGGGGAACTGATTGAGTATGACTGGAATAAAGTTTACGAAAAATTAGGTGTTTATCCGAATCAGATTACTGATTATAAAGGGCTTAGGGGAGATACTTCAGATAACATCCCGGGTGTTAAAGGAATTGGAGAAAAAACGGCACAAAAATTATTGAACCGTTATCCTAATTTGGAAGCTGTTTTAGAAGATTGTCAAAATATTCCGGAAAATGCCGTTAGACAAAAAATATGTGAAGGAAAAGAGATTGCCGTTTTGTCAAAGGATTTGGCAACAATAGTTCGGGATGTAGAAATTGATTTTGATATAAAAACCGCAAAGGTTACACTACCCAGTTTAGATAAAGTTTCTGAATTTCTCCGTCAAATGCAGTTTTATACTTTTATAAAAAATATTGATAAAATCTTAGGCTCATTTAACGGTGAAAAAGTCGAGCCCGAAAATTTAAGCATATTTGCTTCTCAGCCGAAAAATAATTCTTTTGAACCTGTGCAGCAGGGATTATTCAGTCAGGCTATAAAGGAAAATATAGATGATTCCGACTTTGAATATGAAATAGTATCGGATAAATCCGTAATAAATAATTTAAAGAATGAAAAACAACTGGCTGTAAGATATTATGTGAAAGACGGTAAAATCGATGCGATATCCGTTTCAAACGGTAAAAAGTCATATTATTTCAGCGAAGAATATATAAATGATCTGAAAGATATTATTGAATCACCTGATATTAAAAAATTCGGCTATGATATGAAATCGGATTATCATGTTCTTTTAAATAACGGTTTAAAACCGGAAGGTTTTGATTATGATGTTCTTTTGGCAAGTTACGTCAAAGATCCGAACAGAAAACACACACTGGATGCACAGGCTTTGGACTTTTTAAATCATATTATGTGCCAACCGTTTGAACAGGAAAAATATGCCTGTGACGAAGTTTACACAATATACAAGCTGTATGAATACTGGCAAACTAATCTGGATGAAGAAGAACAAAAACTTGTTAAAAATATTGAGATGCCGCTAACACTTGTACTTGGGAAGATGGAGCATACAGGGGTAGCAATAGATGTTGATTATTTGAAGGAACTTTCCGATTACATGACGGAAAAACTTGCAGAGCTTGAGGATTTGATTTTCCAGCTTGCAGGCGAAAGTTTTAACATAAATTCTCCAAAGCAGGTTGCAGAAGTTCTTTTCGATAAACTGGAATTAAAAACAAAGAAGAAAAAATCCCGTTCTACAAGTGCGGAAGTTTTGGAGGAGCTGGCTCAGGAATATGAAATTTGCCAGTACATTTTAGAACACAGGAAATTTTCAAAATTAAAATCAACATATACGGATGTTCTTCCGACATTAATCAGCAAACGAGATAATAGAATACATACAACATATAATCAGGCACTGACTGTGACGGGCAGATTATCTTCTTCAAACCCTAACTTACAAAATATACCGATAAGAACCGAAGAAGGGAACAAAATACGTTCGGCATTTTGTGCAGAAGATAAAGAAAACTGGCTGATTTTGAGTGCTGATTATTCTCAGATTGAACTCCGCTTATTGGCGCATGTTTCCGGTGATGAACATCTGATACACGCATTTACGACAGGTGAAGATATACATACAATGACTGCTGCAAAAGTTTTTGGTGTCGGATTGGATGAAGTTACAAAGGAAATGCGCAGAAGAGCGAAGGCTGTTAATTTTGGTATTGTTTACGGTCAGTCAAAATATGGTTTGGCAAAAAGTATAGGAATTACAAATGATGAGGCTCAGGAATTTATAGATAAATATTTTGCGACTTATCCCGGAGTCCGTGACTATATGATTAATGAAATAGAGTATGTAAACACTCATGGATACGTAGAAACCATATTTGGCAGAAAACGATATTTGTCGACCGAGCTTTCAAGTCCGAATTATCAAATAAGAGAGTTTGCACAACGAGCCGCAATAAATCAGCCATTACAGGGAACTGCTGCCGATTTGATGAAAATGGCTATGATAGAAACGGATAAACTGCTTTCTGAAGGTAATTTTAAAACCAAAATGATTATGCAGGTTCATGACGAACTTATATTTGAAGTTCCGAAAGAAGAGCTGGAAGATATAAAATCCCTTGTGCTAAAGGCAATGGAACTAGGACAACCTCTGAAGGTTCCGCTTGATGTTGATATAAATTACGGGATATCCTGGAAAGAATAAAAACTTTATACGAGTGTGATTTTGTTTCCTGCCGTAAAAGCAGGTGGGTGAGTGCCTGATTACCTCCGTTTCCCGCTGGCGATTTTTTATCGGCGGGTATACTTCATAATAACCGAGAGCTTACTCTCCCTTTTAAAAATAATGTAGGAACAAAATAAACACCCGTATAAAGTATTAATATTATTGCATATTTTTTTGTGATTGACAACTGCTCTTTCGGCTAAAACTTATTAAGATAAAAACCCCTAAAAAGTGATTACAGGCTGAATATAATTAAATTTTTATCATATAAAAGTATGATTTGTATGATTATCAGTTAAAGTCGCTGTAATATTCTGCCGTTTTACATGTTGACTTTGTCAAAAAAAAAATTAAAACATGTAAAAAATAGGAGAGTTCGCTATGGGAATGGCAGCATCACAAGCAAGATATTTGGCACTTACTGCAAGAAAAACAAACACCGAATGGGAAGGTCAGCAGATAAATCAGGCAAGAACTGCTCTTGCAAATCAGAGTGCAAATCTTTTTAATCGTCTTTTGGGGCTTGAAGTTCCGAATGCTCCCAAAACGACCGATTATACCGAGCTGCAGTATTCATATTCTGATGGCGAAAATGAATCAGTAATTGAAAAATGGGAACAACTTAGCAATAAGAACCCTGATTATAACTATAGTGTTAAGCACTATTATATGGCTGATATTTTTACCGGCGCAAAAAAATTGTTGCAAGATCCGCAGATTCAAATGGGCAACGTTCTTAAAGAACTTAATTATGATCCAAAAAATTCAACAATAAGTCTTGATGCAAACGGAAATATTACTGTTACTTATAAAATTGAAAATGTAGAGCAAGAGCAGCAGTACACAAAAATAACCGATGAACAAGTTGAAAGAGATAATAACTTAAAAACTGCTTTAACAAATTTTGAAACCGCAAAAAACATGGCAAAGTCAGAAGGTACCTTAACAACTGATGCAATATACGGTTATCAGGATGCAAGCGGAACTTGGCATTTTTATGTTGCCAATGAATATTCAAAAATCAATGCTTCGCAGGTTGAACAAGATGCAGCTCTTGAAAAAGCTCTGAAGGAATTTGAAGAAAAGTATAACTTATTAAATGACGATGGAAGTGTTACCATTGAAAACATATTTGGTTCTGTCAATTCCGGCGGGGAATGGGATTTTACTATTGACGGCAGCCATGCAATAACTCAACAGGAAGTTGATGAAGATGCTGAACTTAAAGCCGCATTGACTACTTTTGAAACAAATAATTATATGATTAATGATGACGGCACATTAAATCTCAGTAATATTCATGGATACAAATACGGAGATGAATGGCGGTTCTATTTGGACAAAGATTCTTCTGCAATTACAGCTGAAAAGGCAGATGCCGATGCTGAATTAAAAGCTGCATTAAGAACTTTTGAAGAAGCAAAAGGAATAATTCCTGCCGGTGGAGATTTGGTATATGACGATATCAGAGGATATAAAACCGGAAGCAAATGGAATTTCTTTATGGAAAATTCTTCAACTATAAATAATGTTAATATTGCAAAATCTCCGGATGATACTGACTATTCCGTAGTTTACGGGCCTGCTTTTGTAGGAAATTCAAAACTTACCGAGTTAAATAAACTCGTTGTTGACAGCGACAGAGATCAGGTTGCCGATATTGCACAAATTCTGAGAGATTGTCCGGATTCAGCTGTTAGTAAATATGCAAGTTTTGATGATATGGGCAATCTTGTTTACAGCGGCAGCGGTATTTATACTTTTGATTTATACGGAAAATCTTATTATACAACATACGAAGATTTAATTAACAGTGTAAATTCAACGTATGACGGCAACAAACCTATTGATACACAAAAAACACGTATGCCTTATTACACTGCATCATATATCCCGACAAAAGTTGAAGAAACAAACTATGCTCTTCTTGAAACTGACGGTCAGGGCAGATTCAAATCCGTAAAATTTGATAATGACAGTGTTGTTTACAATTTAAATGTTGAAACTGTTACGAATGAAGCTGCATATCAGGATGCAATGAATGAATATTTATACAAAAAAGAACAGTATGAAAAAACAATTGCAGATATTAACGCAAAAACCTCTATAATCCAGCAGGAGGACAGAACACTCGAATTGCGTCTTAAACAGCTTGATACAGAACAAAATGCACTAGCAACAGAAATGGATGCTGTTAAGAAAGTTATCAAAGACAACGTTGAAAAGACCTTCAAGACATTCTCAGATTAGTATTCTGTTTGATAAAATTTTTATACTTGTATTCAGAGAGAGCTGCATTAAACTTTTTGTTTAAATGCGTGTCCTTTTCTGTCTTGTTCAATGTTTGGAGTATCTATTTCAAATACATAAGCATCACAAGGAGCAAGGTTTACTCTCAGCTCACCGTCAACAACCTGAAATTCACTCTTTTCACCATATTCAGGAACCATATTTTCAAGCTTCTGAGTTTTCTTTAATCCGGGAATTTCAATAATACCTGTTACATTTCTGTTTGGATTTTTATTTGCGACAACAAGTACCGTTCTTCCGTTGTTGTGTCTTGCAAAAGTTATAATCTGGTCATTCTTGTCATCACGTTTATCAAGTTCAATAAAACTGGAGTTTCTGTCGGCAAAAATATCTGTGTTTTTAGCCCTCATATTCAGGCAGCCTTTCATAATTCTTTCAATATCGGGTGAATTTCCTCCCGGTTTTCTGGAAAGATTAAATATGGCAAGTCTGAATCTGTGTTCTTCCATGTTTGTTTTATCGGTAAATGTTTCTTCGTTTGTAGTATTTCTGTACTTGTAATCATAATAATCACCGGACTGGAAACCGTCTACAAAGTACGGATTACACATCGGTATTGTTGACTGCAGAACCGTTGTCATTTTACAGAAATTCTCACCGCCGTGAATCATTGAAGAACTGTCATCGTGTGTCAGGAAAGAACCGATAAGACTTTTTCCTGCCGGTAATCTGTGTGACATATCAAGATTCATTTTAATATAGTTATTAAATTCTTCTGCATTTCTCCAGTCATGGAATATATGATACTGACCGTAATAATCATCGAAACCTGCTCTTAACAAATCTTCCGGTCTGTCATAAGGCATATTTACCTGAGGAGAAGCACATTCATAAGTATAACTTTCTGCAAGCCATCCGAATTCAGGATCTTTGGTATGAGAATATGTAATTAGCTTATCCCAAAATTCTGTCGGTTTCGCACGTGCAACGTCAGCTCTTATTCCGTCAAGTCCGAGTTCTATGCAAGCATCTACGTATTGTTTGTGCATTTCATATAATGCAGGATTTAAAATTCTTTGAGTTTCATCTGCCCATGGCTCAAACATTCTTATGTCAGCCCAGCCCTGCGGAGTTTTATCTTCGCCATTTCTTCCGAATGCCATTAACTCAGGTTCTGCTTCAAATAAATCTACCGAAGCACAACTCGGTAAATCAAGCATTACTTTTATGTTACGTTTGTGGCATTCATCAATAAATGCTTTGAACTGTTCATTAGGAGTTCTCGGATCATCTTTTTCTATAAGCATCGGATCTATAGCTAAATCACCGTTGTCTTCAACAAATTTTAAAGGAGAGTATAGCGAACCTGCTGTTCCCATTGCATTTTTGTGTCCCGGCGGATGAATAGGAAGAATATGAATTGTATTAATGCCGTCTTCTTTTAATTCATCAAGCCTTGAAATTGCTCTTAAAAATGTTCCGACTTTTTCGCCTTTGCTTATGGTAACTTTATCATCACCGTTAACATCTTCTGCGGTAAAAGTTCTTGGTACCATTGCCAGCATAACCGATTCATTGTTTTGAATCATTGAACGCAGATTATTTTTATAAGTTATGTTTTGTGTTTTTCCGGGGTTAACTTTTTTTACGGCAGGAGCATTAATCATTGCCAAGTTATCAAGATATTTTTGTGAAACTTTATTATCCTGATTTTGGTTTTCTTTAATCGGAGCTGTTTGGTAGTTGTTACTTTCAGCACCTTTGAAAATAATTGAATTAATGCTAGATACTTTTATCATCGCTCACCTGCTTCTGTATATTATGTGGATTTTTAACTTTTCCGAATGCGAATTGTGCCAGAATTGTACCGGCAAGAACTGTTCCGCCGATAGCTGATGCGATTCTCAACCATTTTTGATTTTCAAATCTTGTTTTGGATGCCTTTTTAAAGAAGTCTAAAGGATTTTGAGCTACCAAATTAAACTTCTGCATTCTTGTTTGTGATTCGTAGGTATATTTACTACCCATTTCATTAGAATTGTTAAGTAAATGCTCCGGCTGCATAAAGTCAATGTCATTGTTGCCCATTACATCTCTGAATCGCTTCATATAACTAAGGAATCTATCCCTAATACTTCCAGTTTCAATACTTCCTTCACCCATGGCTTTGCTTGTAGCATCCTGAATACCTCTGTCCCATCCTACATAGAATATATCTTTGTATAATTCAGGATTATGTAATGTATCAAGTTTTAAAGTATGGTCTGAAGAAGTTGCTGTTAAAAGAACATCTTTAATCTTTTTGTTAAGGTCTTTTTGATAACCGTCAACAGGAGTTTCACGTTTGAAGAAATCAAGAGTATGGAGCAATCTCTGTTGAGTATTTCTTACACCCTGTATTCTTTCAATTATTCTTGAGATTCTCATATCTCTTGATGATCCGACACCTTTTGAGTGTTTTTTAGCATAAGCAACCGCATCTGCCCCATAATTACCTGTTTTTTCAGGATCATTAGGCAAACGGACACCTTCTATAAAGTCAAACATGTCTTGTCTTGATTCGATTGTATTTGAAAGCTCATTTACATTATCTTTGACAAGTTTGTTTATTGTTCGTGAGAATTTACCTTGACCGATACGGTCGATTCTCTGAGCGGTTTTGTTAAAGTTATTTTCATAAGCGGTTATAATATCTTTAATGTAAGATTCTTCTTCAAATTTGCCGTGCAGTGCAACTTCCATATCTGACATTACTTTTGCAAGCTTGCTTATGCCTTTTTCATATTGAGCTTCATTTTTCACAAATGCTTCAATCTTTTGCTCGATAATTTCTTTTGTGAGTGCTTCGGATTCTTTCATTTGTTTTAAATCTTTGTATTTGATATCAAGAATGTCAAAGATTGTATTTTCAAATTTCTTGTAATAACGTGCAAGCACAGTTTCCGGTGCGTGCTCTACTTTGAAGGACTTACATTTATCAATGATGTGGTCTTTTTCTTTAAAATCACCGATAACTTTTGCAAAATCAGTAATATCTTTGATAATATTTTCACTTACAAACGATGATGGTTTTTTCTGTATTGAATTTGCTATTTCTTCAATAATATTATTTTGTTGCATATAAAGAGCTTTTTTACCTGTTGGCTGAGCTTCTATTTTTGCACCAAACAACTTTTTGAGTTCGCCTTTAAAATCGTACAGCTGTTCTTGTGTCATATATTTGCCGTCAGCTCCGACAGCATTTCTCAAAGCCTGTTCAATTTCTTCTTTTGTGAGATTAAACACTTCTTTTTCTGTAGCGGCATTTCTTCCGACAACAGTTTCTTTGATAATGTTTGATATGTCATCAGCAAGACCGGAACCTATTATAAATCCGTTTTTCTCTGCTTTAAGCATTTTGCTGATATCTTCTTTTATGCCGTCAGTAATTTTTGCATCGGTTTCATCAGAAAGAATTTTGATTAATTTATCAAATTCTTCTTTCGGCAATTCTTTGTCTTTATATTCTGTTAAAAGTTTCTCAACTTTTCTGCTTAAGCTGTTTGATTCGATGTCTGAGATATTAAGTGTCATATCCTGAGTTAATCTTAACGCATTTGAGATTTTTGAATTGTATCTTGAATTTCTCAATGACATCATAGCCGGCGAAATAACTCTTTCCAAACCGCAGCAGATTAATGCTGTCATGACAGGAGTAGCAAATCCTGCACCAAGCATCCACAGGGTATTATTTTGAATACCTATTTTTCTCATTTGTTCTTTAATTAAGTCATTGCGGTTTTTAATTCCTCTCGGAATACCCATGCTGTCGCCAATAAGCTGTAAATCTTCATCGGTATATTCTCCTCTGTACATATCCATAGGAATGTAGTTAGGATCCTGCAGCACGGATTTTTTTCTGCCCTGGTCATCAATATATTCTTTACCGATATCAAATCCCTGAATAACTCTTGACGGAGCATTAATTGCAAGTTTCGGATAGAGCGACATAGATGCAAGGAATGTTCCGAGACCTAAATACTCCATAACTCTCATTTTTGGATCGGTTGTTCTGGAAGCCAGATATGTAGCAATACCAATACCGCCAAGCTTAAGACCTACGTCATTAAGTCTGCCTGTCTGGTGATCATTTGCAGTTCCTCTTAAACCATTTCTGATACATTTTACATCGTATGCAATATCTTTTAACCAGAATTTTGGAATAGAAAGTAATGTGTCATGTACAAGGTGACCTTCTGCCGGCAGCGGATGTACAAGATTATTGGTCTTAATGGGAGTTTTTGCATCCCTGTAAGTCCTTTGCGGAGTTTCAATATTCTGTTGTACAGGAGTTATTGCCATGTTATATCACCGTACTTTCTTCATTTCTGTCAATTAAATCTTTGTTTGCCAGCTTGCCCATGTGCTTTGCTCTGTATATAGAGTTTGTTATTGTTCCCAGAGTGAGAGCAGCTGTAAATAATAACCAGCCTTTGCCGGCATGCTTCATAAATCCTTTGGTACCCGGTTCGCCGGTCCAGAAGGTTTTACATGCTTTGCCGAATGACTTGCCGAAAGATTTTGTTAATTTAACGGTATTTTTAGATGTGTTAGCGATTTTGCCGCCCAATTTTGAGAAGAAACCTTCACCTTCTTTTGCAATATATTTAGGTCTGTCAGAGAAGTTCTTAAAGAAGTCTGCCCAGCTGTTCTGAACCGCAAGACCTACACCGACACCTGCCCACGCATATGAGGATAAGCTCTTAGCAGTTTTTGTTGTTGCAACAATGCTCTGTATAATTGGTGTTGTTTCCGTAACCGAATCATTCAGATTTTCGCCAAGACCGATTTTTCTTGCAATATTATCATAATATGCAGTGCCGTATCTCGGATCTTTTGCCAATAAATCTTTTCTGAAGAATTCAATACTGTCATAAACTTTTCTTTGCTGGTGCTGAGGTATTATTTCCGCATCTGCTCCCGGTTTTGTAGGAAGCGGATAATAAACATTTCTGTATGGCATTTCAATATCAACACCTGTTGACCATGCTATCGGACGAGTGATTAAATCATTGGAAAGTGTTTTGCCAAGTCCGTATAAAACAACACCAAGCCCCATCTTTTTACCGGTCAAAGCTGCTTTTGGAGTTAAGTGTTTATTGACCAGATTAAACATTCCCATAAACATGCCGCTGCCGATTAAATATGGTATTATGCCTATTGCTAAAAATTCGTAAAAATCAGAATTTACATCTCCTCTTAAACCTTTGACGGGGTATTCTATTATTGCACTGGTTGTTTTGTCGTATTTCTGATTAATTCTTGTTTTCAGAGTATTTGGAAGAATCATGGATTCCTGATTTTCCGGCTTTTCTTTTTTAGAATTAGCCTGAAAATTTATACTATTATCTGATAATCTTACTTCCTTAATCATACGAACCCCATTGGTACCTATATATAAAAAGTCATGTGAAGTTTAATTTTTGCTAGTAAAAGAACAGTAATTTTACATTTCTTTACAAACAAAGTCTGGCTGTAATAATACCACACATCTGTACTCATGGTATCAAAAACATAATTGATTTACAAGGCTTACAAGCGATTTTATTACTAAATACCCGGAAAAATATTTAAGCCAAAACCATTACTGATGCGGAGTTTTGACACCTTTTGTAATAGCTTCGATAATTCTTTGAACCTTAACTATTTCAATATCGTCAAAAGACTCCTGCACTTCATTTGCTTCAGGAATTATTATCCTTTTAAATCCGAGTTTTTTAGCTTCGTTAATACGTTTTTCGATATGATTTACGGCACGAATTTCACCGGATAATCCGAGTTCTCCGACAATTGCTGTCTGCATGTCAAAAATAACATCCCGTACGCATGTTACAATAGCAAGTGCAATACCCAAATCCGCAGCAGGTTCATTGACATCAATTCCACCGATAACATTTACATATACATCTTGTTTGGAAAGGTTCAGACCGATTCTTTTTTCCAAAACCGCAAGAATCTGTAAAACACGCCCCGTATCAACCCCATTTGCTATTCTTCTGGGTGCCGGATATGGAGTTGTTCCCACAAGAGCCTGTACTTCAACAAGCAGCGGTCTTGTTCCTTCGTTGGTAACAATTATCGTACTGCCGGGAGTTTGTGTACGGTTATATTCTTTTAGAAAAAGTTCGCTCGGATTAATAACTTCTTTAAGTCCGTTTGCACCCATCTCAAAAATACCGACTTCTGAGGTATTTCCGAAACGGTTTTTGATGGAACGTAAAATTCTGTATGATTTGTATTTATCACCTTCAAACTGTATAACTGTATCAACCATGTGTTCCAAAACTTTAGGACCGGCAATATTACCTTCTTTTGTAACATGCCCTATAACAATAATTGATAAATTTTTTGATTTGGAAATTTGCATAAGCACATTACAGCATTCTCTTATTTGAGATACACTGCCTGCCGAACTCTGTATAAGTGATGTATAAATTGCCTGAATACTGTCAACTATAACTAAATCCGGCTGCAAAATGTCTATATGTTTTTTTATTAACTCTAAATTTGTTTGCGGATATATGTATAAATTATCTGATTTTACACCAAGTCTTTCGGCACGTAGTTTAACCTGAGTGGCGGATTCTTCTGCAGATATATATAAAACCTTCTTACTTTGTTTGCAAAGCTCCCCTGATGTTTGCAAAAGAATTGTAGATTTACCGATTCCCGGATCGCCTGCAAGAAGAATTAATGAACCCTGAACAATACCGCCGCCAAGTACCCGGTCAAACTCTGATATATTTGTTGTAATCCGTATTTCTGAGTTCATTTCAATTTCTGAAAGTTTTTTCGGTGGCACAGAATCAACAACTTCAGTTACAAATTCCTTTTTTTCGGCAGAAATCGTTTCTTCAACAAAAGTACCCCAACCACCGCACTCAGGACATTTTCCCAAATACCCTGCCGTTTCATAACCACAATTCTGACATACATATTTTGATTTGATTTTTGCCATATTCACCATAAAGAAAGATTTGACAATAATGCCAAATCTTTTTTATACTACTACACTTTCATACTAACCTTTATTAACGGGAATTATTAATTTTTGACCTATGGATAAAGCGTTAGGATTAGCCATTTTATTAGCATCCTGTATCAAACCTACTTTTTCCATGTCAAAAGTTCCGTAAAATCTTATAACTATACTTTCTAAAGTATCCCCTTCTTTAACGGTATATTCTTTATTTTTATATGTTGCTGCTGATGTACTCTTTGCTGAGTCAGCCGGTATAAATCTAAACTTGCCGTTATCAGTGGTAGTAACTTGTTTTGAAGGTTTAATACTTATATCTTCTTTTGGAGTTGTTACATTGATTAATAAACTGACAAAAGTGGTAATTATTAATGTAATTATTACACCAACAATCAATCCCATAACGAAATATACCTGAGGAGTCTTTTCGTTTTTCTGAGCTCTGGTTGCAACACCCAGATTTTGCCAAAGAGCATCCAGCTCACGGCTTTTTGTTTGTCGTCTGTAAAAATCCTCGTCCTGATGTTCTCTGTTATAGCGATTCAGTGCTTCCATCATTGCGACTTTTTCTCTTGTAATATTTGATCTTCTAAGTGTTGTGCTTTTCATAACTCCTCACTATTCGCAGTATATTGTTACCGCCTACAAAAAATTTAACATAAACTAACATGTCGTGCAAATTTGTTAAGTAATATGTAAAGATTTGTTAAATCAATCTGTAGTATCATTATTCTGCGAATTGTTCAGCAACTTCAAACGGCTGCTCGGAAAGTTTAAGTGTTTCTCTGTCAATAATTCCGCGTTTTAATTCAGTAAATGATGCTTTTTTTGAGTTAAATACTTTTTTTAGAAATTCATAAGCAACCTTAGGATCGCATTTTGTTCCGCATGTAAATAAATCTACGGCAGCATAGCCTAATTCCGGCCATGTATGAATTGCCAAGTGACTTTCGGATATAATTACTACACCGGATACACCATAGGGGTTAAACATGTGAAAGCACTTTTGAACGATTGTCGCACCACACTCAAGAGCTGCATCTATCATGTACTTTTCTACTTTATCAATGTTATTTAAAATATTCGAATCACATTCAAAAAATTCTGCAAGAACGTGTTGACCTAAATTAACTGTGTCTAAATTAGAATGAGTCTCAAGCTCTTTTAGTGATGATGATACAATTGTCAATTCATGTGCCTCCATTTCTACCAACGCTCAATGCGTTAATTAAACTTTCTACAATTTATATCTTACTATAAAAAACAAAAAATATGTAAAATTTACACTTTTTAGAGGAGATGTTAACAAAATGTTACAATCTATGCCTGTAATGCTTCAAGCGCAGCTATTTTCATTAATTTTGTATCGGGATTCTTGCCTGTCCAGATTTGTATTGCACGTTCTGCCTGATAAATTAGCATGTCTAATCCGCCAATAATTTTAAGTCCTCTTTTTTCAGCTTCTTTAAGCAGTATTGTTTTTACAGGATTATAGACGATATCATATACGACTGTATCCGGTGATAATTTGTCTAAATCATAAGGTTCAAGCGGCATTTGATCTGCCATATATCCGCGCATTCCAATCGGAGTTGCATTAACAATAATTGCTGAACCGGCAAGACTTCTTATTGATTGAATTTGATATACATTAAATGTTATTTTGGGAAACTGTGCTCTTACATAGTTTAGTGTATTGTGTGAATTAATTATATTTCTGGTATAAAAATCAATTGAGCTGACACCCTTTTCTGATAAACCCACAACGGCAGCTCTTGCCGCTCCGCCTGTTCCGAGTATGCTTGCATTTTTACCCTTCAAATCAATATCCAACGGTATTGCTTTTTTAAAACCGTAAATATCAGTATTGTATCCGAAAAATTCTTTGTTTTCATTAACCTTTATTGTATTAACACATCCTGCAACGTTAGCATAGTCATCAATATCATTTACAAAAAGAGACATTGGAACCTTGAGCGGAATTGTAACGTTAAATCCCTGATAATCATTTGATTTTATATATTTGATACGGTCTATTAAATTTTCTGCAGGTGTTTCCATAACATCATATACAACATCTTCTCCGATGCTGTTTAATCCTGCTTTTTGAATAGCTGCAGAAATTGAGTGCCCGAGCGGATATCCTATTATTCCGAGTTTGTACATAAGCTCTTTCCTCCGATAACTAAATTATACATTAGTTAACCGGTGTTGTGAATAGCTTAGTTTTTAATTTTCAATTGAAAGATTCATAAATTCAATATCATCATAATCGGTATATGAAGTTTGCATGACATTGTATCCGGTTTTTATTGTGACTTCGTTAATCTGATTTTTCCTTATCAGGTTTGCAGGAATTTTTATCTTTTGTCCGTCACCGTTTATCTGTATATCAGCAATTTTATTACCGTTAAAAAATATTTGGGGAGCTGTGGCGTACGCATTTGGTCTGCGATTTTGGTTCATTGTTCTTGCCATCAGTGTATCTATCCCTATAATAGAGCCTATTACAAGATACACAGGCGAACTTGTGTTAATATTTTTCAGATTAAATTTTTTTGTAAAAAAAGGTCCTGTTGCATCACCCACAAACTCTCCTGCATTTGCCGAATTTTCCGAATAACTGTTATCTCCGAGGTGATGCATATTCATATCTATTGCAAGAGCATTTCCGTCAGATTTTTCTATGGATACTTCGAGCGGCTTGTTAAATGTTTTTTCATTAATTGTCATTGAAAAGGGTTTGTATTTGTCTTTTTGGACAGACATAATGCTTGTTCCTTCTATTGCTGTGTTTAGTTCAAAAAAACCGTCTTTGTTGGTTTTTGTCATGTAATTTTCTTTGGGAAGAGTTATTTTGGCACCGCCAACACCTTTGCCTGTTGCTTTGTCTATTATTCGGTGTGAATTGCTGCCTCCTTTTTCAGAAACGGCACCCTCTATTGTTTTGGCATATACAGGTGCAATAAATGCCAATATGATAAAAGCTGATATTATTTTTTTCATAAGTAATTTACCTCTTTGCTCATTTACCATGTACTCCTTTATCACCCTTGAATGTATTTGGTGGAAATATACATATTTAACAGAACCATTCCCGAAAGAACAAAATCTAAACCGGCTGCCACTCCTACAAGCCACAGTGCAGAAGATGGTATCGTAATAATAATGATTATTCCGGAGAAAAATTCAAAAATTGCTAAAAACATACACATCCACCAAAAATTTAGTGTTTTTCTTGTCTGAACCGAAAATGCCGATGAAGATATGCTTTTTAAAATAAAATAAATTCCGCCCAGTCCGGTAATTAATGCAATATCAAAAACGGGAATTGCAAAAAGTGAAAATCCTGCAACAGCTAAGATTAAACCCTCCAGAATATCCAATATATAATGTCTGGAAAAATTTCTTGTAAATAATGCACAAATAATTTTAAATATCCCGTAAACAATAAAAGAAACACATATTAAAAATCCGAATGATATAAACGAGATTTTTGGTAATATAAGCACAGTCAGCCCTAAGACCAAAAGTAAAATACCTTCGGTCAAAACAAACATTAAAAATTTATTTTCAGTCATAATCAATCCTTTCAAAATAAGAATTGCATACTGACGGAAAAATTTTTATCACCGGGTGGATGTTTTTGGGGGTTATAATTTGGAAGCTATAAATTCCATAATTTCATTTGCGTATTTATCCCATCTGAATAATTTTGCCCTGTTCAAACCTTGTTCCGAACACAAAGCACGAAAAATATTATCAAAATACATTCTTTCAAAAGCTTCAACCATTTCTTCATCAGATTCGGGATTAATTTTAATTCCTGCATCACCAATAACTTCCGGAAGGGAGGATGTTTTAGAAGTTATTACGGGGCATCCGCAGGCCATGGCTTCTAATACGGGCAGACCAAAACCTTCATACAAAGACGGAAATATAAACATCATAGCATTGGAATAATATTTTTTCAGCTCATTATCACTGATGTATCCTGTTAGTATAACTTTTGACCTGTCATACTTATTCAAAATGTTGTTCAGGTCTTTTTTATATTTTTCCCAAATACTTCCTCCGAGTACAAGTTTTAAATCATCAATTTTATTTTTGCCGATAAAGTTAAAAAAGTTATGTATTGAAAATTCCAGATTTTTTCTTTTGCCGAGAGTGCAAAGAGAAAATACGTATTTTTCTTTAATAGGGGCATTCTCATAATCAGGAAAAAAGTTTTCGCTAACTCCGAGCAATGCCGTCTTTACGTTTTCCGGGGTTACATCAAAATACTTTATAACATCATTTCTTGTTGATTCGGAATCCGTAAAATAGTATTCTTTATTATTTATTGTTGAATATATCTTGTAATACCAATCCTTGGGACTTTTAGGCAAACCTGAGTCAATTACGGGAATTGTGTCGTGTATAACACGAAATTTCTTTAATTCCGATTCTGCAATTTCTTTTGACGGTGGTGTATATGGTGAAAAATAAGCATCAAAAAATTTTAGCTGTTCCTGATTTTTCCTGTTGTTTTTATAAAACCAGGCATCATAAAATCTTGTAAGAATAATAATCCCGTACTTAAACCTGATAGGAAATTTATCGGTAAAGTAGAGAAGTTTGCCCCAAAATTTGTTTATAAGAGAGTGTTCTTCCAGTAAAGGTAAATTTTTAAATTCATCTGTATTTTTTAAAAAATAATATCTTCTGTAATCGCATTGGAGGGTAATATCTACTCCGCTTTTTATAAATTCTCTCAGTACATTAAGTGCAACATGAAAAACACCGGCTCTGTGTCCTGAATTGTCATTATAATAAGAAAGTTCGGTTGCATCAAACAGGAGTTTCATTGTTTAAGTCCTCTCTTATTTTATTGATGATAATATCTGATGTTTTCTCCCATGAGAATATTTTTGCTCTTTCAAATCCTTTTTGGGAACATGAGTTTCTGAACTCGGAATCAAAATACATCTTTTCCATAGCCTGAACCATTTGCTCATCAGAATACGGGTTTATCATAATTCCGGCATCACCGATTACTTCCGGCATGGATGAATTATCGGATGTTATAACGGGGCATCCGCACTGCATAGCCTCCAATACGGGAAGCCCAAAACCTTCATAGAGTGTCGGATAGACAAAGAATTCAGCTCCGGAGTACAAAACCGGAACATCTTCATCTTCAACATATCCGATTGTTTGTATTAAATCTTTTGCGGATTCAAATTTATTAATCTGAGTTTCAAGTATCTCGGGAAATTTTTGCCATGAGGCACCGCCAAGGACAAATACAAAATCTGTTATGTTGTTTTTCTTTACAAATTCCAGAAAATTTCTTATTGCAAAAACAAGGTTTTTTCTGGGTTCAAGTGTACAAAGACTGAAAATATATTTTTTATCGGCGGATATTCCGTATTTTTGTTTTGTTCTGTTGATAACATCTTTATTTTTTTCACAATAGAAACGGTCATCAGCACCGAGCAGTGAAACCACAATGTGAGAAGGGTCAATTCCTTTTCTGTATTCGATAATATCTTTTTTTGTATTTTCAGATATAGCAAAATACGTATTTTTATAGTTTATTGATTTTGCAATTTTTTCCATTCCTGCCAGCTGTTCTTCAAAGCCTTTGTAATACTTTGCAAGTTTTATCGGAATTAAATCGTATATCAATAAATAAGATTTTATGTTTTCTTTTGAGAGTATTAACGGATGAATCTTGAAACATGGAGAAAAAAATACGTTATAATTATTTATTACATTTTTAAAATTGGAATGCGGCAAAGCAAAATTATAAAAAAATCTGAATGCCCTGTAAATAAAAAATCTCAGTATTTTTTTCAGAATGTTATCATTTTTTCCTTTTGCATATTTTAGGCTTAAATCTGATAAATAGTCCAGAAAAGGAATAATAGAAGGCGGAACAACATCTTCTACATTCAGGAATTTGCAGTTTTCCGGTACTATTCCGGACTCCTGCAATTTAACTATATCTTTATAAGTCTGATATTCATAGAATAAAGTAATCTCAACATCTTCATATTTAGAAAATTCTTTTAGAAGATTTAAAGATGCAAAAAGTATTCCGCTGCGGTTTTTATTGTTGTGCAAAAAACTCGGCAGCACTGTAGCACTAAACAGCATTTTTATTTTTTTATTACTCATAAGCGAATTTTACCATAAATGTTTAATTTTTGTAGAATATTGTTGCTGTAGAAATTCATCAGTTGTGATAATTGTTTATCATTCCCTTTTTTATTTTGAGAGTATAGTGTTCTTGATTTATCCAAATTAAGCTGTCTTAAAAAATTCGTTACTGTTAAAGTTTTTATATGATTTTTGACAATTCTTATTTTTCTGTTGGAAACCAAAGCCATAAACCATAACCAAATATCATCATTTTGCGGAGAATATTTTAAAAATATATCAGAACGGAATACTTCATTCACAAAGCATTTTGGCGGATACAGAACCCCGCCGGCACCGGTAAGAAAATTGTCATATCTTGCAGACTCTTCGTTTATTTGTTTTTCCCACTTTTCGTATGGTTTGAGCTGATTTTTTGTATCTAAAACTACCCTGTGTGCTCTGTGGGCATGAATATCCTGAGGTGCTGATAAATATGAGTGGTATAATTTTTCCAGCCAGTTTTTCGGATAATATACATCATCATCGGCTGTTACTATTACACATTCACCAAATTCTTTTAGTGCATATATTATTTTTGTATATGGACCAATATCTTTAACGAATCGTATCTCAAGTCCGTTTTTAATATATTTTGTTACGGAATACGGAAGCTCTGCAAGAGAATATTCATCACTAAACCATAGTATTATTCTGTCCGGCAGGGTTGACTGGCTGAACAGTGAATATAATGAAAGCTCCAAATCGTCAAATCTTTCATCAAATGATGTTAGTGAAACAATGAGCGGAACTTCTCGTTTTATTTCAGTTATGCCTTTATAATCCCCTATCATATCCGAAAGATAACGAACTAAGGGATTAATTAAAAATCTTAAATGAAATTTGCAGTTAATTATTTTGTCAATCATTATTTATCAGCCTCGAAAGAATGATACTTTCTTTTGGTGTATTATGTGTGGTTTCCTGAGTTTTTAGCTTTTTGCACCATTCAAGAATCCTCTTTTCTGCTCTTGTGAGCGGTATATTTGCCGATTCTGTATCGATAAAAGGAGCGGCATATATAAACCAAATATTTTCAGTTAAACCGGATTTTTCTATTTCATTTTTTATATCAGCACCTTTTATTTTCGGTTTTGCAATCTTTTCTCCAAGGAGTTTATATATATCTTCTTCAATAAATCTGTCAAAAGCAACAGGGTTATTCAATTCAAAAGTTTCTTTAAGTTCTTTTTTTATTCTGTGATAGCTCATATCATAATTAATATTATTCAGATATGTATTTTGCAGAACTCTTGTTTTTTCGTCAAGTTCAAAACCGAACCGGACAGAAAATTTTAATCCTCTTATTATTCTTGACGGATCATCAATAAAACTGTTGTTGTGCAAAACTCTCAGTGTTTTATTTTGAATATCATTTATTCCGTTAAAATAATCAATAATCTCATTATCGGTCGTACGTTTTGCAAGTGAATTTACCGTAAAGTCGCGTCTTTTAACATCCATTTCCAAAGAGCATCCGGTTTGTTCTATTTTTGGCAAATGTCCTTTTTGTGGATATGACTCGGTTCGTGTAGATGCTATGTCCGTAATTTGTCCTGATTCAAGACTAACTTTAACTGTGCAGAGTTCGGTATTTTTCTTAAGAATACGTAAATCATTATTTTCAGCAAATTCTATTGCATTACCTTCATAGCAAAAGTCTGTATCTATACTTTGTATTCCGAGAATTTCATCCCTTACAGCCCCGCCTATAAAATATAGTTTTTGATTTTTTAAACACATATTAATTTTATTAATTTTCCGTTTTATTTTCTTTTTGATTTTGTGATTGTTTGTTATGAATAACTGATGAAACTACCGCACTGATTATAAATACCAATCCGAGAAGTCCTGTAATAACTTCCGGTACTTCGTGTACCGAAGATATAAACATAAGTATCGCCAGTGTACCTATAGCCCAGTGTGCCCCGTGTTCAAGATATAAAAATTCTTTGAGAGTCTTCTTTTCAACAAGCATAATTGTCAGTGACCTGACAAACATGGCACCGATAAATAATCCTATGGTAATTATAATAATATCTTTACTTAGAGCAAATGCTCCCAATACACCGTCAAGTGAAAAAGAAGCATCAATTAATTCAAGGTAAAGGAATCCGATAAGCCCTGAACACTTAACCGAATTGGCATAGAGTTTTGCTCTTGCTTCCTGTTTTCTTTCAAGCCATTCAGCAAGTCCGTCTATCGCCAGATAGGTCAATATACCGGCAGTTCCGGACAGAAATGTTGACATTCTTTGTGCTACGGGTGTCATAAATAATAAAATTGCAAGTATGCCATATGTTGCAACCGTGCATATTCCTCTATAATTTCCTAATTTATTTAAAGTGACTTCAACAGGTCTTATCCAGTGTATTTCTTTGTCTTTTTCCGTAAAATAGTCCAGAAACAGCATAAGCAAAAATGCTCCGCCAAACGTAATTATCGTAGGATGCGCCACCTGAAGATAATGAGCATAAGTATTTACATCGTTAATTGCCATATTAAGCACTGACGATATACTATGTTTGGAAAACAGTGCCACAACTGCAAGCGGAAATAAAAATCTCATACCGAATACTGCAATAAGTATCCCCCAGGTAATAAATCTGTGCCGCCATTTTGCAGACATATTTTCAAGCTTCATAGCATTAACAACGGCATTATCAAACGATAAACTTATTTCAAGTATTGCAAGAACAGATGCAATAAATACGCAGGTCAAACCGGTTCCGGGATGTATTCTTTCTCCCCACAAATAAGCTGCAGCAAGACCTAATATTGTTACTATATAAGAACCTGTAAAATATTTATACATAAAACACCTCCTTCTTAAGAATTATAATATAAATACATATTTTGTGTAAACAAACGGTAATGTTATATGTTTAATAAATTTGTTTTTCATGATAAAATATCGGTTGTCAAAATTTTAAGGAGGGAAGAATGAAAAAAATTCTGATATCAATTTTTACTGCAGTACTATTTGTTATACCGGCTAATGCTGCAACCTGGGATGCATCGGCAAGGATTGATTCCGTATCAAAAGTAATTGTTCAAAAGAACAGTCTGCCGGCAAAACTTCAGTTTAAAACGGTAGAAGGTGCTGTTAACAACTCAACTACATCAGCTACAAATATCGTACAGATATCAAAAGCTGATTTGGCTTATGCCGGTAACGATAATGAAGTTGCTGCGGTTGTAGCTTATGAACTCGGACAAATTATTAACGGAAAAGCCGGTAAAGATAATATGAGAAAAGCAGCAAAAGAAATACTTGCTGAAAAATTAAGTTCGGATAACATAATTAATACGACAGCAAACAGTGAATTTTGGAATAGCAAAACGACATTGAGAGATCAAAAAGAAGCTGATATGACAGCAGTCGATTTGATGATTAATGCGGGATATAACCCACTTGCTCTTGTTGTAGTTATTACAAAGATGCCGGGAAGCAATCTTGAACTTATAATGGGTAAACCTGCAAATTCAGAAAGAGCAATGAGTGTTTACAATTATCTCTTGTATAATTATTCGGACAAAGTAAAAGCCGGATACGGATGTCAGGAGTATCGCAACTTTTTAACTTATGCTGATCCTATTGTACAAAAAAGAGAAAGCAGCAAACGTCAAGTTAAAAAATTTGCAAAAGAACAGGAGAAAATTAAAACAATGAGGGCAAAAAGCCTGAATCAATACAAAATGTCAGGCGGATTAAGCGGATGGGATGCAACTTATGCCGTTTTGAATGAACTTTCAACAACTAACGAAAGCAAAAAATAGTTATAAAAAACTAAGGTGCTAATCAGCACCTTAGTTTTTGGGGTGTAAAATGAAAAGAATATTGATAACAGGCGGAGCGGGCTTCATAGGCTCGCATTTGTGCAAAAAGTTAACTGAGGCAGGTCATTATGTAATCTGTCTGGACAACTTGTTTACGGGTTCTAAAAAAAACATTGAACCATTATTAAAAAATGAAAATTTCAGGTTTGTAGAACACGATGTTACTGAAGAATTTTGTACGGATATTGATGAAATATACAATCTCGCTTGTCCGGCAAGCCCGCCCCACTATCAATATGATCCGGTAAAAACAATAAGAACTTCCGTTATAGGCATTTCCAACATGCTTGAAATAGCTAAAAAAAGCAGTGCAAAAATCCTTCAGGCATCAACGAGCGAGGTCTATGGCGATCCTCTTGTTCATCCGCAAAAAGAAGAATATTGGGGAAATGTCAACCCTATAGGGATAAGAAGTTGCTATGACGAAGGGAAACGTTGTGCCGAAACAATTATGAGCGATTACCACAGACAATTCGGTGTAAATACAAGAATAGTAAGAATTTTTAATACTTACGGACCTAATATGGCGGTAAATGATGGCAGAGTTGTATCTAATTTTATTATACAAGCCCTAAAAAATGAAGATATTACTATATACGGAGACGGCTCACAGACTCGTTCTTTCTGCTATGTTGACGATTTGGTTAACGGCTTAATCAAGTTAATGGAAAGCAATTATCACAAGCCTGTTAATATAGGTAATCCTTCCGAAAGAACTGTTTTGGAGCTTGCATCACTGATTATTGAACTTACAAATTCAAAATCCGAAATTGTATATAAACCGCTTCCTTCTGATGATCCAATAAAACGCAGACCTGATATTACATTAGCTCAAAAGCTGCTAAACTGGGAGCCAACGGTTGATATTAAAGACGGACTTATTAAAACAATAGATTATTTCAAGACAAAAATATAATATTTTCAAAATTAATATTAAAAAATGTTAATATTTATCCCTATATTTATCCGATATTTGCCTGTTTCGGCAATTTGGGGTAATATAAAAATATGAACAAGGGGAAGATTGTAGTAGTCGATGATGAAACCATAATAACCTCTGCTTTTAAGACATTGCTTAAAGTAGAGGGGTTTAATGACGGTCATTTTTTTAATTCTCCGGCAGAAGCATTGGAATTTTTGAAGGATAATAAGCCTGATATTGTAGTTTCAGACTTTTTGATGCCTGATATGAACGGGCTTGAATTTCTTACTGAAGTTAACAAACTTTATCCCGAAGTCAGTAAAATACTTTTAACAGGATATGCGGATAAAGAAAATGCTATCAGAGCAATCAATGAAGTAGGATTATATCGATACATAGAAAAGCCCTGGGATAACAATGATTTAATTTTAAATATCCGAAATGGTATAGAGAGAAGTTATTTACTCTCAGAGTTGAGACATACTATAAGTGAGCTTGAGATTGCAAAAAAAGAGCTGGAAAAGTACTCTCATTCTCTGGAAGAACTCGTTGAAGAACGTACGGCAGATTTAAAACAGTCAAATGCAAAGCTGGAAGGAATTGTCAGTTATTGTGCCGACGGTATAGTTATTCTGAATGAAGATGGTATAATTGAGCAGGTAAATCCGGCTTGCGAATCAATGATAGGACATATAAGCCAAAAACTAATCAATGCTTCAATTGATGATTTTTTGTTCAGTCCGAAAACTTTTATATCAAAAGAATTACACAATTTTGAAGAAAGCGAACTTCTGCTTAGAAATTTCTGTGTAAAAAATCCTTTTACAAACTCGGAAACACCGGTAGAAATCAGTTTTGCAAGAATAAATCCCGAAGATTGTTTTAAACGGTTTGTTGGGGTAATAAGAGATGTAACCGAGCAAAAGAAAGCAGACAGATTAAGAGATGATTTTATTGCAACTCTCACGCACGATTTGAGAACTCCGCTGCTTGCCGCAATACAGACCTTAAACTTTTTCCTGGACGGTGCATTGGGCGAACTTGATGAAAAACAAAAAGTTCTCCTTTCGACAATGAAAAAAAGTAACGAAGATTTATTGGGATTGGTAAATGCACTTCTTGAAGTGTATAAATATGATGCTGAAAAATTAACCCTGACCAAAACGAATTTTAATATTTACAATCTGGTTCATCAGGTTTATGAAGAACTTATGCCGCTTGCACAATCTAAGAATGTTGAATTTACGATAGATACCGAACTCTTTGATACGGAGATTTATGCTGACAGAAGTGAGCTTCGCCGTGTAATTTGTAATTTATGCGGAAATGCGATTAACTATACACAAGAGGGCGGCAAGGTTGTTATCACGTTAAAGGTGGAAGGACAAGATTTGATATTTTCCGTATCCGATAACGGTTCCGGAATACCTCAGGAGGATATCCCAAATATGTTCCAGCGATTTTCTCAGGGAACAAGCAAAAAACGTTCGACAGGAACAGGGCTTGGACTATATTTGTCCAGACAAATAATTGAATCTCACGGCGGAAAAATCTGGCTCGAGAGTGTCCTGAATAAAGGCAGTGAATTTTCATTCCTGCTTACGGATGTAGTCAGGGAAAAAGCTGTGCAAAAATAATAAATATAAAATTTCCTTATCTGTAAAAGAATAGGGGGAGGAGTAAATGATAAACGTATTGTTGGTAGAAGATCATGAATTATGGAGAATGGGGCTTTCAATGCTTCTGAGCAAGGCTGACGGTATAAATTTACTGGCAGAAGCTGCTGACGGAATTGAAGGTATAAGAAAAGCAAGGGAACTTTCTCCTGATGTAATTTTAATGGATATAGGACTTCCTAACATTGACGGAATAGAAGCTACGGCAAGAATTAAAGAATTTAATCCCGATGTAAAAATACTTATATTTACATCCCGTGACAGTGAAGCAGATGTTTTTGCATCATTTAAAGCAGGTGCAGACGGATATATTATGAAAGGTGCAACTCACGAACAAACAATATCTGCAATAAAGGCGGTTTATGAAGGCATTGGCTGGATTGACTCAGGTATTGCGAAAATGGTTTTTGCCAACCTTCAGCAGCCCTCACAAAATCTGGTTTCAGAGCCCGATTCAGTAAAATCTGCAAAAAGAAATTCATACGGACTTACCGAAAGAGAACTGGATGTTTTAGAACTTATTGTGGAAGGACTTACAAATCCGCAAATTGCTGAAAAACTTGTAATATCAAGAGCCACTGCAAAAGCTCATGTACACAGTATTTTACAGAAATTATGCACCACTTCAAGAACACAGGCAACCGTCAGAGCCATAAGCGAAGGACTTGTTAAATAATGTTTTCATGTCTTGCAGGAATGTATATGGCGGCAAAAGTTCATTTAACGCAGGCAAAAAATAATGTCACGCGTAAATCCGACACGCAAGTTTCCGAAATGGTTTATAAAAATAAAACGGACAAAAAGGACGAAAAAGAAAAATTTAAAAAATCTCGTATGCCTGAATCCGGCTATATGACAGTTGAGGAATACGAGTCAAAATCCAGAGCTTTAACAAAAAAAGAAATAAATGCAAAAATCCTTGATAAGCCTGATATGCCAAAGGATAAAAATTATGTATATGTTCCCCAGCATAAGTTCAAGCTGGTTAAATACAATGAGCCTGTAGGCAGTCCTGAGCTTTCACTTCCCAGAAAACTTCAGTTTGACAGACAAATAAATGCTCAGGGAATTGTTTCCGGTGATTACACAAAACTGATTTATCCTTCAGTTTATTATTATGCTGAAGCAGATTGTGTAAGTTGTGATTTATTCCAGATAAATTTGGATCCGACACTTTCCAATATTGAAAAAGTCACCAAAGCAAATGTTCTTAATAAAGAGCCAAAACCTATTTTATCAACCAGCAAAGATATTGACAGGAAATATGTATTCAGAACACTTACACCAATTGATTTTTCCGAAGATAATACAAAACTTTTAATAAAAGAAAAAATCGGATATAAACATGACGGTATCTGGAAAACAGACATTTGGGTTTATGATTTTGATAAAAAAGAGCCCAAACGTCTTTCAGCTCTCAGGGAAGCAATTATAAATTACTGGCAGAATAAGGAAAATATAGATTTAAGCGAAAAACGTTGGGATATATATCCTATGGGGTTTGATGCCAATAATGATAACCGTGTAATCGCAAGTGCCTATGCTTATACCGGAAGTAACCCTAAATTTCTTGGCACCTGGAGTATTGATATAAATAATCAAATGTCAAAAATTGAATCTCTGACCGGAACATTTGTTCCAATATCCGTTGTCGGATATAAACTGTCGGAAGAATATGATGTAGTACCTTTTTCAGAACTTAAGTTTGACGAAAAGCAGGCAAAAAAAGAAGTAAGAGCCGAAAAAAAGTCAGAGAAAAAAGAGAAAAAAATTGAAAATGCCGCAAATAAATTCGAATATATGCAAAAAGTTCGTCAAATGGATGCGGAAACACTTATGAAAATAAAAGCACGGCAAAAGACTCTGAAAGAAACAAAACAAAAATCCAAAGACGGAATTACAAATAATATCGGAGAAGAAAATCCTCAGCCGGGAGCCGATAATATTGATGTTCAAAATGGTGAAACATCAATTCAGGGTGAAATAATTGATAAAAATTCCGATGAGGAGCCTTTTGAAAGTATTGATGATTTAGAATAATTAAATAATAGAAAAGGAGAAAATTATGAAAAAAACATTAATTGCAATCGCAATATTATCAATATTTGCCGGATGTACTTATACAACTGCTGCTCAGATTGAAAAGGAACGCGGCTATATCTCCGTATCGACATCTGCCGATGCCGAAATTGCACCCGATATTGCAGAAATATCTTTTTCCGTAAAAACATCAGACAGTAAATCTATGCAAAAAGCAACACTTATGAACAAAGACATTTCGGAAAAAATATATACTATGCTTAAAGAAGTAATTAACACTTCTAACGGTGACTATATAAAAACTTCAAATTACAATGCAACACCTGTATATAATTACAATGGCAACAAAAGAACACTTGATAAGTATGAGGTTTCAAACAGAGTTACCGTTCATACAAAATCACTGGATAAACTCGGTTCAATGATTGATAAAGCAACAGAAGCCGGAGCTACCAATATTGATTCTTTAAAATTTTCAGTATCAAACTATGAAAATAAGTGTAATTCACTAATAGAAACGGCTACGCAAAAAGCATCAACAAGAGCATCGATAGCTGCCCGTGGTTCTAATTCTTCTTTAGACGGCATAAAATCAATGGATGTCAGCTGCAGTGAAAGTTATAATAATAGCAATATGAGAGTATTTGCCGCAAAAAATATGATGGATACTCTTGCAGAAGGAGCTGCTCAGTCTGCTGTACCGACTACGTCTATTTCCGGTGGTGTAATTAAAGTTTTTGCAAATGTACACGCAGTTTATTATGTTAAGTAATAACAAACTGCCGACTGCAAAATTCTGTATTTGTAACAAAAATTTATTATTTGAATTTCAGCAATATTTAATCTAAAATTATGGTATGAAAAGATTCATAGCAATAGTTTTCATATTAGCATTTTCACTGACTTGCGTTTTTGCGGAAGAACAGGTTAAAGAAACGTATAAAATTGACGGTCAAATTAAATATGATGACAATTTAATTGAGACAATATATCTTGATACGGATATTGAAAAACCTGAGGTTAATATTCCTCAACACACGTTAACTTTGCCTGCAGATACCTTAAATATCACATCAAATGCAAATACCAAAAGAAGTGCTTTGGCTCGTGCCATGATAATGAAAAATACTCTGGGTGACATTTTGCCGCTTACTGCAAGTGTTTATACTCAGTCAGGCGGTTTTAGTTACGGTTCCAGATACGGGGAAGAATTATCACATTCCCAAATAGAATCTACGGCATCTTTTTTTTTGCGGTATGACAGTCTGAAGCATTTTTCAATAGAAACAGCCCTCAGACAATCGGCAAACAGAGAACTTGAAGACAGCCAGTGGAGTACTATTAAAATATCACCGGAGTGGCATATTACGGACAAATTGACCTTTAAGGATTCTTTTTCAAATTATGTAAGGTCACAAAAAAATAAAAATGAATTAACGTTAGTATATAAACCATCTCTCAAAAAGTATGCCGATTCGTTAAAGTTTGAGTTGAGTGTTGCACAGTCATATTATGCAAATGGCAATACATCACAAAGTGTCAGTTTTTCATCAGGTTTTAAGTTATAGAAAATGTTTAACAGAAATAAGAATAAAAGACGTGTAATAAATATAAATGATGCTGCGGAGCAGGAGCAAAAACAAAAAAGTGTCAAAAAGTCTTCAACTCCGGGTAAGGGATTTTATTATTCTTTTTTGACCATAGTTCTTTTGCTATGTCTGGTTCAGATTACGATAAGTGCCGTTCTGAATATTTCCAAGGTTATATCATACAAAGCCAAAATTATACAGATTACAAAAACAAGAGATGCTGCACTTTCTCTCAATGACCAGCTAAAGGATAATATTAAAAACTTTTCGAATGTAAACGGTCTTGAGGCAATCGCAAGAAATAATCTTAAAATGTCAAGCGAAGACGAAGTGCTTATTATTATAAATACCCCTCAGGATGAAGAAATTGTTAAGCCTGATAAAACTAATTTGTTTGGAATTCTGAAAAACAGATAAAACATTAACATATTAAAAAAGCACTATTCAAATCTTATGTTTTGTGTTAATAAATTGTAACAAATCGGCAATTTTGAATACCGGAAGGTTTTTATATATATATGGTTATGAAAGTAACAGGTGTTAATAATCTCTTTTTCAGAGGTAATACTCCGGTATTGCCCGATAATACCGCTATGCAAAAAAAACAAAAGGATGTTAAAGAGCTTGGCTATGTAACTCCGGATTTTAATGTCAAAATGCCGGTGAAGTACACTCCGACAGGAGTACATAAGATTCAGAACGGTCTTGAACTTTATACATACAGACTGTCAAACGGCTATAAAGTCAGTATTGTTCCGATGGAAGGTTCTCCGGCTGTTGTTAAAACTTATGTCAATGTGGGTTCAATGAATGAAACACACAACATCAAAGGTATTAGTCATTTTTTGGAGCACATGGCATTTAACGGAACCAACGGTAATGACGGTCATATTGAACTGAAAACGGGCGACTCTTTTAAAAAGATAGATGAAATGGGCGGATGGGCTAATGCCAGTACCAATTATGCAATTACAGATTATGTCAATTCAACTCCGCAGCTTGACAGCAAGGATTTGGAAACTCAGATAAAAGTTATAGCTGCAATGGCAGAAGATATGAAACTGTCGGAAGAAATGATTAAAAAAGAAAAAGGTCCTGTTTCTTCCGAGATAAATATGATTATGGATGATCCGGACACAATAGCAATCGATCAAACCGTCAGAACATTATTTAATATTAAAAATCCGGCTGACGAACTTGTAGGCGGAAGTGTTGAACATATTCAAAATCTGACACAGCAGGATGTTGTGGATTATTATGATAAATATTACACACCTGATAATACAAATATTGTTATAACCGGAGATGTAAATCCTGATGAAGTAATTGAACTTATTTCAAAAAATTTTACTTCAAACAAGGTAAGCCGTGGTAAGAAATTCGAAGAAAGACTTAATCCGATAACAAAAACCGTCAGAAAAGATTTTATATCGGATAAAGCTTCCGGTGCAAGTATGGTTTTAGGTTTTGCAGGACCTGTAAATACTGACACAAGGGATAATATTTTATACAGTGTTGTAGGAGAATATATCAATTTGGAAAGCTCGGGACTAATAAGAAATCTGAACAAATATAATGCAGATTGCAGTCTCGACAGCCAAAAAATATCAACAAACCCCAACAGTCCACGTATGATAAGCATGTTTATTACGTCATCCGAAAAAAATTCAGAAAATGCTCTAAACACTGTTCTGAATACCATAGCTTCATTAAAACCGATTGATGAAGAAACATTAAATCAAATTCGTGAAAGAATAAAATCTAAAATGGAAAGTAATTTGGAACATTCGGATACGGTAAATGATTTCATAGGTAATTCAATGCTGGATAATGATATGGATTATGCAACAAAGTATAATGAAATACTTGATTCATTAACACCGGAAGAAGCGAATACCGCACTAAAGAAATTTTTTGATATAAATAAAACGGCGATAACTGTTGTTCATCCTCCAAAACAAACAGACAATATTTCATTTAAAGGAAACAGAATCCCAATCGAAAAATCCAAAATATCAAAAGAAACAACTCAAAATAATTATGATTTGGCTTTTTATGATACAAAAAGCCAAAAAGTAAATCTTAAAATAGAACTGGATGCAAAAGAACCTTTTGTCGGCAAACCGGGTTTAAGTTTGGTATTAAACGAAATATACCGCAAAGGAACTCTTAAAAATTCAGAAAAAGATTTTTATGATTATCTTGATAAAAATAATATAAATGCAAGTGTATCGCCATGTGTTTCCGGACTCTCAATTTCTGCCGGCGGCAGAGGGGATAAATACAAATTGGCACTGGAAAAAGCAAAAGAACTTTTGTATTACCCGAATATTACGGAAGAAACCCTGAAAGCTGCAATTGAAACAGTAAAAGATAATTTTGAACAAAAACAGGATTCTTCATCTTCTCTTTACTTTAATTATGAATCACAGAATCTTCCGTACTATTTTACCGATGAGGAAATAAAAAAATCTTTGGACAGTATTACGGTAGATGATGTCAAGAGCATGCACAAATACCTTTTGGAAAACAGTACAGGAGTTGCAGCGGTAAACCTTCCTTCAGGAAAAGAAGCTGAGGTTAAAAACTACGTGACTGATTTTATAAGCGGCTTAGATACTGTTAAACCAAATGAATATAGCAGGTATATGTATTATAAACCCACAGAAAAGACTACAGTTTTGACGAAAGCAAATAACAATTCTCAGGCAGACATAAAGCAGACATTTAAGTTTGAGGCAGATGATGATATTAAAGAAATTGTGTCCGGCAAAATTGCAAACCTGATTCTTTCAAGTTCAAGTATAGGTTTGTTTGATAATTTACGCGAAAAAGAAAATCTTGCATATTCGGTATATTCCAGCCTTGAAAAGGAAGGAAATATCGGCGAATTGTCATTAAACATTCTGACTACAACCGATAATAAAGAGATCGGGGAATACAGTTATGATAATGTACAAAAATCAATAAACGGATTTAACCGTCAGATAGGAGAACTTCTTAACGGTAACTTTACAGAGCAGGATTTAGAAAATGCCAAACGTTCTATTAAAGCATCATTACTTAATAATGAGGGAAATTATCCAAAATTACATTCACTTATTATGGGAATGGAATCAAAATACGGAATAGATTATAAAAATAAAATTTATGACGAAGTTGATAAAATAACCAAGGAAGACATAACTAAGTTTGCAAAAAAAGTATTTACGCAAAAACCTGTTTATACAATAGTTTGCTCTCAGGATACACTTGATGCTAACAAAGAATTTTTAAAGCAGCTGGAAAAATAAAATTTACCTTCTGATTTCAGACTTTGGATCCAGAAAATCTCTTATTGCATCACCCAAAATATTAAAAGATAAAACCGCAATAAATATAAGTCCGCCAGGAGTTAACAGCCATGGGCGATATAATATATTTGTAAATTCCTGAGCTTCTTTAAGCATATTACCCCAGCTTGCATCAGGCTGCTGGATTCCCAAACCTAAAAAGCTTAATCCCGATTCAGCCAGAATATATGACGGCACACTTAAAGTCATTGCTATGATGACGTAACTTGTTGTCTGAGGAAGTATGTGTTTAAGTATGATTCTCCACTTTGAAGCACCTAGAACTTTTGCAGCCTGAACAAATTCTTCTTCTTTTATCGACAACACCATCCCCCGGACAACACGGGCAAATCCCGCCCAGCCGATAAGAGCCAGAATTACGACAATTAGTGCAAACCTCTGCACACTTGTCATTCCTGCAGGAAGAATGGCTGCAAGAATTATAAGCAGATAAAAACTCGGTATAGCCATAACTGCTTCGGCAAATCTCATCATCAGTGTATCAATAAATCCGCCTATATATCCGGAAAGCCCTCCGTACAATAATCCTATCGGGAAAACAATAAGTAATGCAAGGAAACCTACTGTCATAGATATTCTTCCGCCAAAAAGAAGTCTGGAAAATACATCTCTGCCGTTTATATCGGTACCGAGAAGATATAATTGTCCACCCTTTTCCGTTCCGAATAAATGTCTGTGCGTCGGTATAATACCAAGGAATTTATATTTTTCTGCTTTAGGAAGTAACCTTATATAATATTTTTTTGTTCTGTCCTGTTTAAAAACCGTTTGCATAAGGTTTTCATCGTATTGTCTTACATAATTATATGTGTATGGTAACGATAAATGACCGTTTTCGTCAATTGTATAAATATTAGAAGGTGGTGCGTATGCAAGTTCTCTGTTTGAATAAGAACTTGAATACGGAGCAATAAAATCGGCAAATAAAATTATCAGATAAAGTGCTGCGAGTATTATAAATGCCGCTTTTGCAAATTTGTCATTCCATATTTTTTTCAGGAGGTTCATTTATACATCCTCCTGTGATTTTCTTGTTCTCGGGTCTGTCAGCATAAGCAGAATATCAGCCAGTAAATTACCTGTAATTAGCATAACCGTTCCCATCATTAATGATGCCATTACAAGATTAATATCCGATTTCATTACTGCTTCAAGTATAAGCCGTCCTAAACCGGGGTACTGAAAAACGTATTCTGTCAAAGCTGCACCGCTTAACAATCCTGCAAATTCAAAGCCCAGAAGTGTTATCATAGGATTGATTGCATTTCTGAGAGCATGTTTAAAAATAACCTTAAACTCACTAAGTCCTTTTGCTCTTGCAAATTTAACATAATCACTATCCAAAACCTCAAGCATATTTGCTCTCATTTGTCTTTGCAGTCCTGATAGAGAAATTGCATATAAAACAGTTACCGGAAGAACAAGGTGTTTTGTTATATCAATAAATTTACCCCAAAAACTGAGTTCATTATAATAATAACTTGTAAGCCCTCCAACCGGAAACCATCCGGTTTTAACCGCAAACATAAGCATAAGAATCGCAAAGAAAAAAGAAGGTATTGCCATTCCGATACTGGATAGCACGGTTAGTGTCCTGTCAAAAACGTTCCCCTTGTTTATTGCAGCAAGGATACCAATCGGAATCCCTGATAACCAGGTTAAAAGAATAACAACAGAAGTTAAAAGAAGTGTGTTTGGAATTCTTTCTTTAAGTTTGACAGATACTTTTTCGCCTGAGGCGGTGTATCCCAAATCACCTTTTATAAATGATTTTGCCCATGAAGCATACTGTATATATATGGGCTTATCAAGTTTTAACCGTTTTATTTCTTTTTGCAGAGTTTCTTCCGAAATGGAAGGATTAAGACGCAGCTCCGCAAGCGGATCAATTGGTGCCAGTCTGATTATAAAGAAACTTATAATTGACACTATTATTAAAAGCGGTATTACCTGTAATATTCTTTTTGTTATATATTTAGTCAAATTCATTATTTCCCGCTCCTTGTGTTTTCTTTTACGGGACAACCCGAATCAATATATATTTCATCTAAATTGTATAAAATTCCGCTTAACCGTGTCGGAAAAATATTTTTAATTTTTTTTCTTATTGCGGAAATTCTTGTCGGAGAATATAAGTAAATGATAGGATTTTCTTCATAAATTATTTCCTGATACCTGTCATAAACGGGTTTTCTTTCGGAATAAGTCAGTTTTAAAGCACCCTGTTCAAAAATTGTATCAAGTTCTTTTTCCCATTCTAATCTGTCGTCCGTATTATCTTTTGAATCTCTCATATTAAACATGTGCAGAGGACCTCTTGATGCCCAGACATTTATGCCGTCATGAGGCTCTAACGGAGAACCGGTAAGTCCCATTATAGCCATATCCCAGTCATAAGTTTTTGTTAATTTGTTAACAAGAGAGTTAAACTCGATAGGCTTAAAATTAACCTTTATTCCGAGTTCTTCGAGGTCTTGCTTAATCATTACACCGATAGCTTCTCTTTCAAGGTTTCCGGCATTAGTGTACAAATCAAATTCTACAAGATTCCCGTTTTTATCATATAACCTGCCGTATTTTTGTTCAAATCCCTCTTTTTGAAGCAGTTCTTTGGCTAATTTTATGTTTTGGGGATGTCCTTTTATATTTTTATTCAGATAAATTGAATTTAAGCTTTCAGCTGTAAACAGAGGTTCTGCAACACCAAATGCAATATTCTGAACCATATTTTTTCTGTCAATAGCATAATCAACGGCACTTCTGAAGTTTTTATTTTGGAACCATTTTTGCTTAACCGGATTTATATACGGTTTTCCCTCTTTATTTGTTCTGTTGTTGAGATTTATTACGACAAACAGAGTGCCCGTGCTTGCCCCGAGATTGTATATAGCATAATCGGAGTTTTGTTCCTGCTGTTTATACCGGGCAACATTATCTCCTTTTAAATCAATAACGTCAATCTCTTTAGCTTCAAATTTCAGAATTTGGTTATTAGTGTCACCGATTATTAAAAATACCAGTTTATTTATATACGGAAGTTTTTCATTATTCAGATTGATTTTATAATAATTTGGATTTCTCTCAAAAACCACTCTTTGTGCGGCAACATACTCTTTAAGTATAAATGCTCCGTTTGATACAATTGTTGACGGTTTGGTATTCGGATTTAAAAATGCATCAAATGCGGAAGCTCCTTTATCTGAATATGGTTTAAAGTAATGTTTTGGCACAATAGGATAAGACAGTTGTCTTAAAAAAGGTGCAAACGGTTTTGAGGTAGTGAATTTAACGGTATAATTATCAATTTTGGTAAGCTTGGGAAGCTCTCCGTTAATCATCATTGCATACATTGCGGATGGATTCCCGAGCCCTTTGAAAACAATTTCCTCATATGTATAAATAACATCGTCTGCAGTAATAGGTTTTCCGTCAGTCCACTTTAGTCCTTTTCGGAGATAAATATAATAATCATTTCCTTCAATATGAAAAGCTTCTGCAAGCTGCGGCATAACTTCTCCTGTAGCGGGGTGAGTGCTTACAAGACCGTCATACATCAGGCCTGCCATTTCGGACGAAGTTGCATCTTTTGAGTTGCAGGGGTTAAAAGTTTTTGGACCTTCCCCGATAGTTGATATTACCAATTCTCCGCCGAATTTTCCTACCGGTGCCTGAGATTGTATATAATGAACTCCGTTTATTGTTACATTTTTATTTTTGTTTGGGTACGTAAATTCTTTTTTTGTTTCCGATAAATTAATTTTGGTATCATTTTCCGGAATATCAGCTTTTATGCACCCTTTAATACAGAGTGCGAAAACAAAAAATATAATTATAATCCCTAAAATTTTCTTCATATATATAAAATACCACATATATAAAAATAAGTCTTAATTCTGTCGGGTAGTTTTATATACTGGAATTTTAAACAAAAGTATTGTAAAATAAGTTTATGGATAAGATTAATCAAAACAGAATCAACAACATGTCATTTAACGGTACTCCAAAAGTTAATGAGGCAAATGTCGTGACAACAATGGAAGAACTCATAAAAACAATGGTCAAAAATATTCGCAGTTTGGCAGAAAACAACAACAGGGTGCCTGAATATGGCGATTTTTCTATTTTAGAAGAAAGATTTAAAAACATTAACAAAGATTTTTGTGTTGATGAATTTTGGCTTGAAATTATGCAGGCACCAAAGGGTGTTGAAAATTATCAGAAAAAAAGAGGACTAAAGTATTGTGCATCTAAACCGCACAGTGATACTGCCATGGAAATTATGATTGCATCCGGTACTAAGCAGCATATCTTGGAACAGCTTGATAATCCTGCATTGGTTGAAGAATTAAAAGAATTATCAAAAAAACTTTCTGATAGTTTAAGAGATTTATAAGAGTTTTAGGTTTATAATATATTTATGAACAGAATTATTTTATGCGGATTAGGGGCTGTCGGACTCACTTTTGCTGTAAAGTTTGCACAAAAGTGCAACAGTTTCAGTGTTCTTGTTGATGAAGGACGGTTAGAAAGATATAAAAACAATCCGCCAATATTTAATGGTATTCCGCAGGAGTTCGATTACATATTGCCGTTTCAAAAGTTTGATGCGGATTTGATTATTATAGCAACGAAGGCATCCGGACTTGATTCTGCAATTGAAAATATTAAAAATTTTGTTTCTGAAAAAACCAGGATAATTTCTCTGATTAACGGAATATCCTCTGAAGAAAAAATATCTCAGGTTTATCCGCAGGCAAGAGTGTTAAAATCATATTTTATAGGTCATAGTGCCGTACGTGACGGAAATAATGTTACGCAAGACGGAGTCGGCGAAATTGTTACGGAAAAAGACGAGATTCTTCAAAAAATATTTGAGTTATCCGGTATCAGATATTCTGTAGCTGAGGATATAAATTACTCTTTGTGGCTTAAATATGTTTTTAATATTTTTTCAAATCAGACTTCTGCAATACTGGGTATGACATTTGGTGAAATGAAAAAAAATAAGGAATTTATAGCATTTGCAAAAAAAATTGTTAATGAAATAAAGCCGATTGCAAAAGCTTACGGTGTAAATAATACGGAAAAACTTGAAGAAGATGCACTTATTTCGTTAAACAAAATGTGTGATGAAGGTAAAACATCAATGCTTCAGGATATTCTTTCATTCAGAAAAACCGAGGTTGAAATTTTTTCGGGAGAGATTATTAAACTGGGGGAAAAATACGCAATACCAACACCATATAATAAAGTATTATATGATTTAATAAAGATAAAAGAGGAGCAAAATGAACATAGCATTCATACCGGTCAGGGGCGGAAGTAAATCTATTCCTATGAAAAATATACAGATTTTAAACGGGAAACCGCTTGTATATTGGACTGCTTATGCGGCACAAAATTCAAATTGTATAGACAAAGTTATTATAGCAACGGATAGTTATGAAATAAAATCTGTAGTAAACGGTTTTTGTTTTTCAAAACTTTCCGTTTATGACAGAGAAGAAAAAAATGCACAAGACAATTCTTCCACAGAAAGTGTAATGCTTGAATATATTGAAAAGAGTTCTTTAAAAGACAGTGATAAATTTTTTCTGATACAGGCAACTTCTCCTATGCTAAAGTCAGAACATATTGACGGTATGTATAAAAAATTCGTTGAAGAAAAACCGGATTCAATGTTTACCGGTGTCACTGAAAAACAATTCCACTGGACTTTTGAGGGGGACAATAATGTTAAACCTATAAATTATGATTATAAGAACCGCCCCAGAAGACAGGATTTTGAAGGTATTTTTGCCGAAAACGGTGCGTGTTATATTAATACTGTCGGTAATATAAAACGTGACAGATGCAGATTATCCGGAAATATAGGTTTTTATGAGATGCCTTTTTATACTTCTTATGAAATAGATGAACCGGCGGACTGGGTTGTAGTCAGTGCTTTAATGCAAAATTATAAATAAAGCAATTAAACCGCCCAAATTATTATTTTGACGTGTTTATCCAACTGTATATTAAAAAGAAATAACCTCATGGAACGAATCGATTGCAAATGTATCACTCATTCCTGAGAGGAAATCCAGAACACAGTTTTTATATTCCTGCTCATCATCAAGATGATAAATAAGTTTGTTTTTGCATCTTTTGTTTTCTTTTTCCGCTAAATTATAGTCGGAGTATTTAGTAAGCCATCCTTCATAAATAGTGTATAACTTAGGATACAGGATTTTTTCTTTTGCGATAACATCTCTGACGTTATTGCCTGTTAAATTTTCTCCAAGCTGTTCATAAAGAGTTTCAATAATGAGAGTTGCATATTTTTTAAACTTCGAAATTCTTGGGTGGTTACAGATATTTTTGTAATTGAATTGTTTTACAAGTTTAAGCACCTGGAAGCAATCCTCAGAGAAACAAAGCCCGTCCTCTATTGAGGAATTAGCACACAGGTTCAGTATCAAAGAGTGTGTGAAAGAGGATGTGTTTAACTCGTTTATTTTAATATTGGGATAAATGGTATGAACAACATTCAATAATTCTTCTTTTTGCTCTTTTTTCAGAATACCGTATGAAATGGCATCTTCTATATCACGTCCTATATAACCGATTTTATCGGATATTTTTACAACACACCCTTCGTAAGTATATGCCCCGTTTTTACCTCCTTTTTGGATTGAATACAGATCACAGGCATCTTCTCTCGGTTTAACATATCTTTCATCAACTTCTCCGCAATGACATACAATACCGTCACGAACTGCATATGTAAGGTTTAAATTTTGCTGATAACCGCTATAGTCAGTGATAGTTTCAATTTTATCAATAAATCTAAGACTGTTATTTTCATGCCAAAAAGAGTGAAGGTTATTCGCTTCTGCAATATCCTGCAAAACAGTTTCACCATGGTGTCCAAACGGTGCATGTCCTATATCGTGCCCGAGTGCAATAGCTCTTGCAAGCTCTTTATTAAGGTTTAGGTACTTGGCAATTGTTTCAGCAACGGAGGCTACAAGCTGAACATGCTCCATTCTTGTACAAACGTGGTCATTCTGAGGAGCAAAGAATACCTGAGTTTTATGCTTTAGCCTTCGGTATCCTTTAGAGTGCATAATCCGCATTTCATCACGTTCAAACGGAGTCCGCAAATCGTTCTCTTTTTGATAAAGTTCGGCTTCTCTTGAGATTGCCTGTTCCCACTTGGGGTTGTTTTCATCCATTCTGACACATGAAAAATCTGCAAGCTTATTCATACTTTATCCGCTCCTGTATCTCTTTACCACTATGACCGTTAAAATTATTTTGTTATCGTTTCATTTTATCAGAATCCTATACTGTTTTTCAACTCTTTGGATTTTTTTACTTTTACTTCTTCTCTTAGCATTGTTACAATTTCGTCCAAATCAATAATATCCAGAAAATCAGTTTTCTTTTTAACGGTTGCAAAATCTCCCGCAGTCAACCCTTTAATATCGATATTTTTATCTTTAACTTTTATTCCGAAAAAGTGTTCAATTGCACAATTTACCTGTTCATTGTTCATAAAGTCGAAGCGGATTTTAAATGTAAAGCGTCTCAGAGATGCTTCGTCCAATGTATCAAGCAGGTTTGTAGTACATACAAACGGATATTCATGCGATTCCATCCAAGTAAGCATTTCATTAACTTGTGTAATTTCCCAGGAATGTGATGCATTATTTCTGTTTTGTAAAAAGCTGTCTGCTTCATCAAAAATCAGCATCGCTTTTTTAGATTTTGCTTCCGCAAAAGCAGCGGCAATGTTCTGCTCTGATTCGCCAACCCATTTGCTCATCAAATCACTTGCCCTTTTATAAATAACTTCAACACCGAGCTGTTTTGCAAGATACCTTGCATATTGAGATTTTCCTGTTCCCGGCTCACCATACAGGCAAAGTGAAAAATTGAGCTTTCCGCAAGATTTTATTTTTTGTGTAAGATTTTTTATGTCAACGTCAGTATTAACAAGACTTTCATCGTATTCTTTTAATTCAAATTCTTTTTTGTTTTTTACGTTTTTCTTTTTCGTCACAACCTTGGCAACATTCTCAATTAGACCTTCAAAGTCATTTTCATCACCGCCAATCATTTTTGTTGTCTGAACGGCATTAGAAATAAGTGATGGAGGAATATCATAGTTTTTATTTAATTCCGTTAATTTTTCTTTGCTGACCTTTAGTTTATTCTTTTTAATAACTCTGTTCCAGATATTGAGCCTTGTTTCTTCAGACAGTTTTTCAAATTCAATACAATAAGTCATTCTTCTGAGGAAAGCCGGATCCACATCGTATATGTTATTTGTAGTCCAGATTATTGGAACGGACGTTGTTTCCAGAAGGGTATTAAGATAGCCTTTTGATGCCGAACCTCCGTAACCGAACCCTCTGTTCATAACATCTTCGCCTTCATCAAAAAGAATACAGGCACCTTCGGTTCTGGAAAGTAAATGCTGCTTTGCATTCAAATCCACAAGTCGATCTTCTCTGTCGGCTTCTTTATAATTCATATTTCCCAATTCTGTTATAACGGAATACATAGGAATGTTTGCTTTATTTGCAATCAGTTTTGAGTATTCGGTTTTTCCTGTTCCGACACCGCCATACAGAAGAATATTAACTCCTTTTTTCTTTTGCATAACTGCCTGAGATAAAATATTTATAACCTTTTGAGTATCTTTGATATGAGAAAAATCCTCAAGTTTTAATGTTGCTTTTTGTTTTTTTCCTATAAGAATGCTGATTATTTTATCTGCAGAATCACATTGCGGATTATCCAGAATTTCCAGAAAAATATCGTTTATACAATCACTGCGTCTGCTTTCGGTAATATTTTTCCGGTGCAGACCGTCTAAAAGACGTTCCTTCTTGCCGCATCTGAGTCCCAGATAGACTCTTGAAAAAGTGGACAGAGATTGATTTTCCAAACATTCAAAATACTTGTCAAAAATATTATTGATTTCTTTGAATGCCATATATAGTAATATTTCATACTCCATATTATTTAGTGTAAAAATCTCTTTGATAGTTAATAATTGCTGCTCAAGCTTAGTGTTTCTCGGCTGAATTTTTTCTTTAAGTTTTTTTACAACTTTTTTCATCTGTTTAGCAAAAACTTCCCTTGCTTTTGTTGACTCAAGTTCAAGGTTTCCGTCTTTATCAATACAATCAAACTGTTTCGGGTTAATCTTAAATTCGTTCAGCATAAAATCAAATACGGCATCAAACGAATAACTGTTAGTATCAGTTACCGGCATAAGTTTTTCCACATAATCTAAAAATTTTCTTTTTTCAAAATTGTTCATGGTTTTGCTCCTTGTTAAACGGGATATCACATTCCCTTTTGCTATTCATTTTCGTTTCTTACATATACATAATATCAGACAAATGCGACAGAAATGGACGGAGGAAGAAAAACTTTTTTCTTCCTCCGGTAAAATAAAAAAGAAATGTTCTCTGTTGATTCCAATTTATTTTTTCTTTTTTTTGTCCGTTATTTTTAAGGCATCAAATTTTGCTTTCATTGTCGGATTATTTCTTGTAAGCTTTTTAATACTAAGGTCTTCTACCTTATTGTTAGCGGAGCTGAGGTGCTTTTCGGATAAAAGCAGTGCATCTTTTATACTCTGCAGATTTTTGATGGCTTTATCAATACCAGATATAGCATCATTAAACCTCAAGCCTGCATCTTTCACGTTTTTAACAAATTTATCCTTAAAATCGTTTAATTCGGCTTCGAAATTGGACACATCAATGTTTTGCATTTTTATCCGCTCAAGTTCTTTTCTGTATTCAAGCGAATGTCTTGCTGCATCTCTGAGCAGGGTAATTATCGGAATAAAGAACTGAGGTCTTATTACATACATTTTTTCATATTTATAAGAAACATCAACAATTCCGCTGTTATATAAATCACTTTCCGGCTCAAGAAGTGATACTAAAACTGCATATTCACATTTCTTTTCTTTGCGGTCTTTATCGAGTTCTTTAAAGAAATCTTCGTTCTTTTTCTTAGTCGATGTTGTGTCTGCTTCGTTTTTCATCTCAAACATAATCGATATATATTCATTTTTATCTTCATCGTATGCTCTGAAAATATAGTCGCCTTTACTGCCGGATTTTACATCATTGTCTTTTTCAAAATACGAACCTGAAAAAGCAGTAGAACGGAATCTGTTGAACTCTGTTTCGCAGTGTTGTTCAAGAGTTTCACCAATCATTTTAGTTGATAATTTTGCTTTAAAATCTTTGTATTGTTCGATTGTTTCATCTTTGAGCTTAAGCTGAATTTCATATCTTTCTTTGAGTGATTGTTCTCTGAGCAGACATTCTTTTTCTGTTAATGCCTGTTCGCTTTTAAGTTTTTCAATGCTGTTTTCTTTTTTCGCTATTTCTTCGGTTAGTTTTGACTCAAGTTTTTTTAATTCAAGCAGCTTATCTTTCTCAAAAGATGAAAGCTGATTCCTGAGTTCGGCAATTTCTTTATCTTTTTCGGCAGCAGTTTCTTTAACGGCAGATTTTTTAATAAGGTCGCTTTCTTTAATTTTAGCTTCCAGTTTTGCAATTTCAGCATCTTTTTTCGTTAATTCAATATTGAAGCCTTTTTCTGCTTCCAGTTTTGCAACCTGAATTGCCTGATTTTTTTCTGATTCAAATTGCTGCTCACGGCTTTGAAGCTCTTTAGAGAATTCTTTATCTCTTACCTGTTTAAGTATTGCAGCATATCCTGCTTCATCGATTTGAAATTTTTCACCGCATTTTGGGCATTGAAGATTGTTCATGGTTATTACCTCTTTTTTGTTTAATTTAGTATCATTAGTTTTTGGTTGTTTTTTAGTTGTTTTTGTTGTGTACATAAGTACCTCCTTTTATTTTAGTACAGTTGGAAAATTTTGGACTTGGTTCGAGTTCGTTAATGTTATCCATTACGAACCGGTAAATCTGCCTGAAGTATTCTATGTTATCGTTTGTAACAAATTGTTCGTGACAGTTTGTACAGTAGAATTGGATTGTATGTGCGCCGGAAAGAACCGAACCCCCGCACATATAGGGGATTAAAGTATTAATTTTGCAGTTTGGACAGATTTCTTTTTGAAACAATCCGCTTTTCAGCCGGTATGAACCGAGCCAGATAAGAGCCGCATCAAGCGGCATTTGGTCATTAAGTTCGGAGCTGTTTATATGAGAAAAAATCTCAGGATAAATTTCTCCGGCATAATGAGTTTTTGTTTTTGACGGAAGCTGCTTTTCAACTTCACTTTTTGATTTGAATTTTGTCATTTTTCGTTACCTCATATTTAATATTTCTTATCAGGTTTCCCTGATTTTATACGTTTGATAACTCATAGAGGCACGAATGGTTAACACATATCTTTTTTAAGGAAAAGAAAAAGGCTCATCGCAATGACAAGCCTTTTCTTGCAAGCAAAGTTAGTTACACAAAGCAGAAAGGAGGTCTCATCATTCAAGCATTAGCACCTTCAGAATAAAATATATTTATTCCGGGTTGCTGTGTAGTCATCGGGCTTGTCCCTCGTACACTCTCTATGAGATTGGTTATTCAATTTTCAATGTATTTGTTATTGTTTTAATCATCAAAGAAATCTTCGAGTTCATCCCAATAACAGAATAAAAGTAGTCCTATTAGCCAGAGAGGCATTTTTACCACCTCTTTTTGTTTATTTTCTCTGATATTTTTATTGTAAAATACTGCTGTGTCAAAAATGGACGTATGTATTTTATTATTTTTAAATTACTTTCAGCATCGGATGTTTTTTTATAAAACGAAGCTTGCTGAATGCTTGTGCTTCAATCTGTCGGACTCTTTCTCTTGTAATTCCGAAAATATTTCCGACTTCATTAAGAGTTTTCGGAATATTGTCAGCCAAACCGTAACGTAATGCTATTACATCCTGTTCTTTTAATTTAAGCTGCTGAAAGTCAGATACTTTAAAAGTTATTTCAAATTTTTTGTTGTTAGAATCTTTTGTAATAACTATTTCGTCTTTGTTTCTTGTAACATTAATTTCCTGTTTCATATTTACCTCTTTTTTTATAAATTGTATTTATTTACTTATAACGAGATTCACAAATTTTCCCTTACAAATACATAATACAATACCCCCTTGTCAAAAACGGTCATATAAATTTGAGGTAAAAGAATAATAAATAATATTTGGTTACATTAATGTAACACATTGTAAATAATATTACCGTGTCATTAAAGTTTTCTAAAAAACTGCCGATAATAATATAAAGATTTAATGGAGTAGTTATGGATATTTCTCAGAACAGGTTTATCCCTTTTAATATTTTAAAACAAGTTAATCAACAGAATATCGCAAATGCAAAACCTGATGGTGAAAGTAATTCTGCAGAAAGTGTACAGAATAATAATACCGAAAATTTAATCCAAAAATCAGAAAAACAAAACAAGCTTTCTAACTGGCTTGATGAAGTTGAAAATTCTCTAAATACACAAACGCAAAATGCCGTGGATAAAAATAAAGAAACAGTTGTAGGAGAGGGTTCTTTTACAACTCAGGAAATTAAAGATTCAGGAATAGACAGTAAATATTTTATTCCGGTGTATTCAGGCTGGTACAGATTCAATCAGGATACAATAAAAGCTGATTTTCCGGGACAAAATATACAAACTCTGGCAGATTTGAAGGCTGCAATAGAAGGAATTGTAGGAAATGGCTCTTTTACCGCTCAGGAAATTAAAGATTCAGGAGTAGACAGTAAATATTTTATTCCGGTATATACAGACTGGTACAGATTTAATCCGGATACAATAAAAGCTGATTTCCCGGGTAAAAATATTCAAACTCTGGCTGATTTGAAATTAGAAGTCGATAAATCAAATACGAATAAATTCTTATCAGAATTAAAAGAGTCACTTATTGAGCAAAAAGGGTATTCTGAGGATTATGCCAATATATTAATGAAATTTATAGAACAAAAAATTGATTTTGGCAGTGAAAATTTTGACATAGAAAATGTAAAATATAATGTTATGGCTATGTTAAATGAATTAACCGGAAAAACCTCTTTACAGGGATATGACTGCAATCATGAACAACATGCATATAAAACAACAAGTATTTTAACGGAGGAATATACTTCATTAAGTCTTCAAAACGAATTTTTTGCATATATGATTAGTGAATCCTGTAATCTTGAAAATGAGCAGGATAAAGCTTCGTTTATGAAAAAAATATTTATGGATGCCGGTGAAAAAATAGGCAAGTGGAACGGAACATATTTCAACTGGGATACATTCTATGAAAATGACACGCATATAAAAATATCCGATTTAATTATGCTTGATGAAAATGGTGACGGCTCTTGGTTTAATGAATTTTATTCCATACTGAACTCAGATGCCGCTATTGTTAATAATAACTCTGACTATAAAGATGCAAAAAGTATAAATTCAGAGATGTTATTTAACGGAAAAGATACTCTCACGGCAACAGATATTATTTATATGCTTGATTCTATGATGTTCAGCGAAGATAAAGGGATTGTAAAGCTCCGCTCAATGATTAATCAGGCGATTGAAAAAATTGGTCTTACAAACTATTATGACACAGCAGAACTTGTCACCGATATAATAAAATTAATTAACGAAAAAGTTGATGGCAGCAAAAGTAAACAATTATCAAAAGAAACTGTTGAAAAACTAAATGATAATAATATTTTTGAAGTTTTGGAAAATATTATTAACAGTGATGATTTGATTAATGAATATTATTATGGAGTAGATGACGAACTGGATATTTATGCAATGGATAAATATTCAGGCACCTGCTGGGCTGTCGGAGCAATAACCAGCTTGGCAGCATCTCCGATTGGTGTACAAATGATAAAGGATGCCATGACGTTTAATGATGACGGAAGTGTAACCGTAACTTTCAAAGGTGCTGATAACAGATCATATACTATTACAAAAGAAGATATGGAAGTTGCTCAACAAAACCTTAATAAATATTCTCACGGTGACAAAACAATGTTAGTACTCCTTGCCGCAACCGAAAAGCTCAGAAAAGATATGAACCTACCGGCAGCTCAAGGATGGTTAAATGGCGGTTCGCAAAGAGATATGATATTTTGGCTGACAGGTAAAAACAATTTCATTTTAGACAGTGACGATTCGTTCAATGTACTATATGATAAAATCTATGATGAACAGACTAACGAATATATAAAATTCTTATCACAAACTGAGTTTGGAGCAAATAATGGTCAATATTACATAAGAAAACAACTTGAAAATATGGGGATAGATATATCTAGTACATATACTGCAGAAGAATTATTCAAAATAATGAAACCGGGATTATTATCCGGAGATGTTATTTTAAATATTGGTACCATAGGTGCTGATTTCATAATTCCAACCCAGCCAAACGGAGAACTTGCACATATTCGCTGGTTAGGCGGTGGTCATGCTTGGGGTGTCAAAAATATAACAGAAGATACTGTAACTTTATGGGATTTGTATCAGCAAACAGAATATACGGTTTTATATGAAGACCTGCTTAACTCAGATTTTAGAATTGAATATACAATCATAGGCGATTATGAGAATCCGAGTAAAGATATAGACTGGGTTTTGAGAGAACAAACTATGCGGGAGATTATTGACTTTGACAGTTCAAATATTTCCAGGGATAAAACCGGTATTAATGATATTGCCTGCCCGGGAACCTCAATGACTTTTGGTGAAATTATCAATTCATCACAAAGTATTCCGCTGAATTTTGAAGGTATATCACCAGATGGTGATTTTATGGGTGTGATAGAAAAAATTCAAAGCAAAGTTTTTCCCATTATAAAAACAATGTATACAAATATGACAGGTTATACGGATTATAAAGCATTAAACAAGGCATACGAAGAAACGTGCAGTTATTTTAATGAAATAATTGTAGATTTTTGCAGAGATGAATATACAATGTTTAAGTTGAAGCAATATATAGAATACGGAAAGCATCCGACTGAGGCATTGATGGAGCTGGGTTTCAATATTGATGCTAACAGTATAGTTGAAAAATTCATGTCATATCTTAGCATGATCGAGGACAATGTATGCCAGAAGAAAAATTCTGTCGGATAGAATTAAAACATAGAACCGTTCCATCCCCATAAATCAACAGGGTGGTAAGTTACATATACACTTGAACCGTCAATTCCGTATTCCGATAAAATACTGCAAATATTACCCGTAAGAGTTTGACAAGCGGGTTTTGATGCAGAACCTAAAAGGCTTATTGAAATATATGCACCTTTTTCAAGCTTTTTTTCTGCCATGTATAAAGATTTTCCATCTTCAATACCTGCCATTATGTATGCTTTTGGTTTTGAAAAAGAAGCTGATACAACTTCTGTCAGTTTTGCCTGTAATTCGTTTTTTTGAGTTTCATCTAATTTAACACTTAATTTTGCTTCAATGTATGGCATAATTTCTCTCCTTCTTTATTTGATATTAGCACAAAATTTGTTTTTACGTATTGTTTTATAACTGTTTTTATGACAGACTTATAATAAATTTAAGGGGTACATATATGCAAGTTCAATCAATAAATACTGTTAACAGTAATACTGCTTTCGGTGCAAAACTGGTTTACGGTAGTTCATTCCGTAACAAAGCCCGTTGGAACAATGTGGCTAAAATTTTTGAAGAACAAACGGAAAGATATCCGGACTATACTTTTAATATTTTTCATTACAAAAACGATAAGGGAGCAATTCGTTTTGATTATACGTTTGATAGCAAAGAACGTTTTGTAGAGGATTTAGGTTATATAAAACCGAGGCTTGCAGCCCAATTGAGGAAATTATCCGACAGTGAGCTGGCAACTAAATTAAAGAAATTATTTATTATTCAAAAAAATGCTGACAAATTGGAAGAAATGACATCAAATATTGCAGACAGATTTAATATTAATGAAACAATGCCTGATGAATTTCAGTATAAATTTTGGAGAAATTTCTTTGATACAAAAAGAAATTATGTTAAAGTTCTGCTTGCGGAGGACAATCTTCTTTCCAGGCCAAATGCAATAGAAATTCCATAAATTACAATTTCTTAAAAAGGAGTAGAGATGGATTATAAAAAGATTGGCGATTCAATATATGCAAGGTTTGATAAAGGTGATGAAATAGTTACAGGTATTTTGGGTATTTGCAGAAAAGAAAAAATTTTATCCGCAACATATTCAGGAATCGGCGGATGCGGTGATGTTACAGTAGGGACACTCATACCGGAAACAAACGAATTTCTCAGACATAATAAAAAAGGTATGATGCTTGAGATGATTTCCCTCAACGGCAACATATCCGCAGATGACAATGATAACATTGAGCATCATACTCACGCAATGTTTTCTTATCTTGACGAAAACAAAACACCGCAATTTTTGGGCGGACATTTACTGGAAGCAACCGTTTTATATACGGCAGAGATTGTAATAAATCCTGTTCAAAATGGTGTAATAAGAAGAATGAAAGACGAAAAAACAGGAATTGTTGTCTGGAAACTTTAAGTTTAACATTGTTTATTTCTGATAAAAAGATTATAATTATCGCATGGATAAAAATCATAAATACAGTATCAGAGAACACATTGCTTTAACGTTCTTTTTTGTTTTTATTTCATGCATGATTTGGTATCATAATCCTGTTAAGGAAACGATTAGTTGTAATAAAAACTATAAATGTAAAATTGAGCATTTTTATACGGATAATTTTAAACTTACAAACGATATACGTTTGAATCCTGATTGTGTATTTGAAGAAGCAATGAGCGGCGGTGCAGGATATCAGGAAAGACATATAATATATAATACCGTCAGAAAAAAACAGCAGATGTTTTTCAGAAAAGGAATCTGCAGTTTTAAAGAGGGAAATGTTAATACTTATAATGAGTGCAGGAAAAATATTGATGCATCATTAATCAGCCTGAAGGATTATATTAAAAATCCTGAAAAAGGTATTACGCTAAACGGAAATGGCGGTATAAATTATATGAAGAAGTATTTAGTGCTTATATTATTCTTTTTTACGGCAGGAATGCTGCACCCTGCTCCTGTAAGTTTTATCAGACAATTATGCAAAAAAATATTCCGCATATTTGTACAGCAGATGAATGATGAAATAGAAGACAGAGAATATTACGGAATAAATACAAGAAATTTATAAATTTTTCTGTGAATAATATAGGGATTTTTAATCTTGAAGTGCTAAAATTATATTATTATGAATAAAGAAGCAGAGTATAATACAAACCCGTGGCTTGCGTGTATGCCTACTATGACGGCAGCATTTATGTTTGTTCTGGATGCAACTATCGCTAACGTTGCACTTCCTCACATGGCAGGCAGTTTTTCTGTTTCAAGAGAAGAATCCATGTGGATTCTGACAAGCTACCTCATTGCAAGCGGTATTGTTATTCCAATGGTTGACTGGTTCTGCAAGGTAATGGGCAGAAAAAAATTCTTTATTATCAGTATTATTATGTTTACAATCGCATCTGCTCTCTGCGGCATGGCTCAGACAATGGGACAAATGGTTGCTTTCCGTATTTTACAGGGTTTTGGAGGCGGTGGAATTTTACCGATTTCACAGGCAATTTTGTTGGAAAACTTTAAACCATCAGAACGAGGTAAAGCAATGGCAGCTTTTGGTATGATTATTGTTCTTGCCCCTATTTTAGGTCCGGTTATCGGCGGATGGATTACGGATAACTGGACGTGGCCGTATATTTATTACATTAATATTCCTATCGGAATTTTGGCTTGGATTCTTTCTAACATATTTATATATGATCCGGATTATGCAAAAAAACAAGAAAACGTAAAAGCAGACTTTGCCGGATTCTTTTTCCTGAGTATATGGCTGATTTCTTTACAGATAGTTCTGGATAAAGGTAATAATGCCGATTGGTTTAATACACCTTGGATATGCTGGCTATCTCTTGTATCTCTGATTTCCGCAGCACTTTTCGTAACATCACAGATTAGAAACAAAGAGTCTTTGGTAGATTTATCAATATTTAAAGATAAAAACTATCTTGTAGGAACATCCGTACAGATAGTTATGCAGGCGGTTTTGCTGGCATCTGTAGCAATTTTACCACAGTTCTTGCAATCGTTAATGGGATATGATGCGTTTAAAAGCGGACTTTCCATGATGCCGAGAGGTCTGGGAGCATTAACCGCAACAATATTATATGGTTCATTTGCAAATAAGTTTGACGGAAGGCTTTTGGTTGCAGTCGGACTTTTATGTATTGCAACCGGATGTTTGATGCTCGGAAATCTGAACTTAGAAATTTCAACGATGAGTATTATGTTTCCAAACTTTTTGTTCGGAGTCGGTTTAGGCTTGGCAATGATTCCAATAATTACATTATCTATGGCAACACTCAGAAATGATCAGATGACAAATGCTTCCGGTCTGCAGAATCTGCTTAAAAATATCGGCGGTGCAATAGGAACTTCGGTTGTAGCAACACTTATTAGCCGTGGTGCTCAAAAACACCAGTTTATGCTTATACAACATTTAACTGATACAACTGCCAATTATGTTGAAAGAGTTCAGACATATACAGGTGCTTTTATAACAAACTATGATCCTATAACAGCGAATTATATGGCAAAAGGAGCCATAAACAGACTTCTGATGCAGCAGGCAACGTTATGTGCATTTATTGATGCCTTCAGAGTATTCGCAATAGCCGCAATTTCTATTATTCCGCTTTTGCTGCTGCTTAAAAATATTAAAAAAGAAAATAATCAGTAATTTTATGACTGATATTTATAACCCCAATATATAATTTCTGCTTAGCAATTCTTAACAAAAAGGGCAATTATTTCTGTTTAATATACTTTATATATATAATAAACACTTTTGGTTGGGATAATGTCTGAAGAAAAAAAGAAAAAACAAGAAGATATTAAGTTGAAAAAGCCTGCAGAAGTTTCTGCAGAAGTTAGTTATGTGCAAGAGCAGGCAGTTAAAAACGTATCAGATTTAAAAGTGTATGAAACAGAAAAAACAACAAAACCTGAATACGGAATCAGTTGGTGCAGAGGTGAAAAAGATACGGAGGAGTATCAAAAAATTGAAGAACAGGTAGATCTTGTAAATATCTATTCTGATGAAGCAAAATTCCTGCACTTGTTTGAGTTTAAATCTATGAGAGAAAGGCTTGAAAACGGAGAATCTTTACAGCAAATTTGCGGTGATTTAAAGAGTTATATTATAAAAAATAAAGATTGCAATCCGGATGCAGTTCAGCGGGCTGTTGCATGTTTGCTTGATAATGCAGAAGACCATTATGATCACGGAACTGATAACTGGCTTGGTATAAGCGGATATACCAGAAAACACCAAGGTGACAGTTCTGAAGAAATATTGGGAAAAATTCTCAAGACTCCGGAAAAAGAAGAAATTAACGGATTTGTATGTTCTACTATTCATGAATTTGGCATGAGATTGCTTGATGAATGCGGTATTAAGGCAACAATGCTGGCAGGCGGAACCGGCAGTTCAAATCATACCTGTTTGTTATGGCAAAGAAGTGACGGAAAGTATGTCCATTCTAACTATGGCAAATCTTATACTCTTGAAGCTACAAACATTAAAGATGCTGCAAGAGAAGTGTATAAAAGAGGTTTAGGTTTAATCAACAACGGCTACATATACTTTATTGATAATAACGGCTCTTATCAGGAATTCGGAATGAAAGACGAAGCTGTTAACGGAAACGAATTTGATAAAAGAGATTACAATAATCAGTCAGCCTTTGACCACTCCATAGCATCTGCACCATCTGTTAAAGGTGAGGTCAATGTATCAAACCTTGGTTCTTTCTCTGCTAATATTACAGGAACTCTTGCCTATGGAAATGAAACTGTATCTAAAGAAACAAGTTGTTCTTTAGGTTTTAAAAAAAGTAATCAAACATCTTTGGCTGATACCTCAACCAGTATTGGTGTAAAAATTGAACATAAAACAGAAAAAGTACTGGATAACGGGAAAAAATTCTCTGAAACTAAAATAATGGCTGATTATACCAGTTTACACACTGATGAAATATCCATAGGTCGTGATTATATGCAAACCATTGATCACAGAGAATTCGGAGATGAAGAACAAATTGACAGAATAAAAGAATGGATTGAAAAAGATTATGAAAATTATAATAAAATTGAAAGCTACGAAAGTAATGTTGAATGGTGTAATTGGTATTTAGACTACTTTGAACAGCATTCCCAAAATATAAATTCACCTATTTCTAAAGAAGAATTTATTGAACAGGCAAAGCAAAAATACGTATCAGATGATGGTGAATCATACAACGAGCTTGGTATACTGGGACAAAAAAATGCATTAAAAAGTATAGAAGATGAGTGGGAATGCTATCTTATAAATAATCTTTACAATGAGGCAAAAGATGTAATTATTGCAAGACGCGACTTTAACCAAGATCATATAGATAATTATGAGCAATATAAAAACAATTATGTAAATCAGGAATTATTACAAATGCTGAGAATCTACAGAGGTGATGATGATAATGCAGTTACAACTTCTGTACGGTCTCTTGATACATCTAATATTTCCTTATTTTTCAGAAAAGTTTTCGGAAGAGAAAAAACATTACTAAAAGATAATGGTATAGAGCTTACCAACGGATATAAATTAAGCGGAACTCTTGGCTTTAATGATGTATTAACAAGATCACGACATTATCATAACCAAAATTGGGAGAATGGCAAGTTAATATCCGAAAACAATTCCATAGAACAAGAAACAGTTTTTACCTCATTTGGCGGAGATATCAGACTTGCTGCAGAAGAAGGTTTAAAACTGGATATACATAACAGAACCTCGTTGTTCAGCACTGCACTGAGCGGTGGTATAACGGCTGATATGTCACTCAAAAGCGGAACTCTTACGCCAACCGTTTCACCGGGAATTAAGTTAAACGGTTCAACATCATACCAAACCAGGCTGAATGATAACGTAACTTTCGGGGCAGGAATTAGCGGTTATTCTGTAATAACAAAACCTTCAGTGGATGTTGGTGCAACGGGACATGTTCAGGCAAGCTATAAGCCCGAAGGAAGTAATATCACAATATTTGGCGGTGCAAATTACGGCATTGAACAACAAAGAATCAGAATCGGCGGATTTAACGAACAAACAGAAAATGTGAGAACACTGGGAGTAAATGTAGGAGCTCAAATTGGCAATAATGGTTCGGTTAATTTAAGCTACAACGGAAAAGTTGATAAATTAAATTCAACCAGAGATCGCTCCATAATATCTATCGGAGCAAAGGTTAATCTGTAAATAAAAATGTTTGCAGATTATTGTGTAATAATACTTATACATCGTTGTCACCCATTATGAAACCATTAAAATATCGTATTAATTACAGTTTTGTCATTTTATGATATAATCCTTTTGTGTCTTAAATTATGGGTTATTAAATACATGCATATTAATAAAATGAAAAAAACAGTTGCCGGTTTATCAATTTTTTCAAATGTCATCCTGTCTTTGTTAAAGATTTTTGCCGGAATAGCTACGGGAAGTCTTAGTATAATATCTGAAGCAATACATTCACTAAGCGATTTTGCGGCATCAATACTTACATTTTTCTCAGTAGTAAAATCTTCACAGCCGGCAGATAATGACCATCCGTACGGACACGGAAAATATGAAGATATGTCAGGCTTTATTGAAGGTTTTTTAATAATTTTGGCATCATTATTTATAATATACGAAGCTATAAAAAAAATCATTTTAGGTATTCATCCAGAAACAGAAAATACTCTCGGTATTATGGTTATGTCTGTTGCAGTTGTAATGAATATAATAGTGAGTTCATTACTTTTTGCGGTTGCAAAAAAATCTAATTCTATTTCCTTATATGCTGACGGAGAACATTTAAGAACTGATGTATTTTCTTCATTGGGAGTATTGATTGGTTTGGTTCTGATTAAAATCACAGGACATGCTGTATTGGATCCAATTATAGCATTATTTGTTGCAGCATTTATCTATCGGGCAGGTTATACTATCTCAAAACGGGCTTTAATGCATTTGTTGGATTATTCACTGCCTAAAGAAGATATTGAAAAAATTAAAGAAATAGTAAATGAGTTTCATGGTTCGGTCAAACTTAAAGAAAACAGCATTAAAGCCCGTCAAATAGGTCCGTCAACAGATATTGATTTGATATTACAATTCCCGGGAGATACTCCGATTTGTGCCTGTCATAACATATGCGATGAAATCGAAAAACGTATTCAGACAATATATATAAATAGTTCTATATCAATCCATTCGGAACCGATTTGTTATAATAACAATTGTCAGGATAATTGCGAAAAAGTGAAATAATATTGTTGATATGAAAAAAATAAATAAGAAAATATTTTTAATAATAGCTGCTTTAATAACTATAATAACAATTTGTGTATTTATAGTTAAGTATATGTATTCCGAAAATAAAATAAATAATTATTGGGAACAACCATACAAATTAACCCGTTCAGAAATACTAAGTAATGAAATTGATTTATTTGAGCTAAAAAGGCAAATTCCTGAAAAATCATATAATGACCAAGTTAAGACAGATGGCTACTTCTATAATATGAGGTTAATAAAAGACAAAGAATATAATATTCTGTTTGATGTATGGCAAGAAAATGAGAAAATCACTAATGAAAGAATTATAGAAGATATGCAGTGTATTGCAAGTATGTTCTTGAAAAATGGAGAACAGGATAAAATAAAAGTTTTAATTAGAATAGCTCCCAAGGGTTATATAGATACTGAAGAAATACATAATGGCTATATTCCAAGTAATTTATTCAATACTTGCAAAAAAATTTGAGTAATCTGTTGAATTAACAAAAGAACTTTATTACAAAAAAAAACCGATATGTTTATCATATCGGTTTTTTATTTTTTTAAGCAAATTATCTAATAATTTTGTTCGTTTATTTCAAAGAAACTTTGCGGATGGGCGCATACCGGACAAACTTCCGGTGCTTTTGTACCAACAACTACATGACCGCAATTTCTGCACTCCCAAACTTTAACTTCACTTTTTTCAAATACTTGATTTGTTTCAACATTTTTTAACAAAGCTCTGTATCTTTCTTCATGGTGTTTTTCAATTGCTGCAACACCTCTGAATTTTTTTGCAAGTTCAGGGAATCCTTCTTCTTCCGCAGTTTTTGCAAAACCTTCGTACATATCAGTCCATTCATAATTTTCACCGTCTGCTGCAGCATTCAGGTTTTCCGAAGTAGTACCGATGCCGTTTAGTTCCTTAAACCATAATTTTGCGTGTTCTTTTTCATTTTCAGCAGTCTTAAGGAATAATGCCGCAATTTGTTCATAGCCGTCTTTTTTAGCTTTTGAAGCAAAATAGGTATATTTATTTCTTGCTTCTGATTCACCTGCGAATGCAGCTTTCAAATTTTTTTCCGTTTGAGTTCCTGCATAAGGATTTGATTTATTTTCGCCAACCGGCATAAAAACATTAAACTGTTTACACTTAGGGCACTGCTCTAACGGAGCATCGCCTTCATGGATATACCCACACACTTTACATACATATTTCATCTTTATTCCTCCTAATTATAAACCACAAATATATTGTAACATAAATTATGCAAATCTAGTCAAACAAAATTTATATTGATTTTGTATTGACATAATCAAGTGTGAGTGTTAGTCTTTTGTTATGAGATGTTGCGGTAATTCAAATTGGGGCGGCAAAAGAGAAATGGCAGGAAGAAAGAAAACCTGTCTTAAAAAAGTGCCATTCAACAGAAGAATTAACGAAAATATTTTAAATATTTTGCGTGATTATGCCAAAAGGCATAATTTAACCGATACGGAAGCATTAGAAAGTGCTATTTTATTACAGAGTAATATTGAAAAACTAAAAGGAGATATAGTTATGAAAATTTGTATTCCGACTTTGGAAGGTAAACTTTGCGGTCATTTCGGACATTGTGATTCATTTACTTTTGCAGAAGTTAACCCTGAAACAAAAGAGATTATAAGTATAGAAAAAAAAGTACCGGAAGAAGGAATTTCTTGCCAAAGTGCAAGCTGGATATCTGAGCAGGGTGTAAGCAAAGTTTTAGCAGGCGGTATGGGCGGAAGACCAATGATGATATTTGCTCAAAACGGTGTTGAAGTTGTAATCGGCTGTCCTGAATTACCAATACTGGAAGTTATCAGAAGCTATGTAGCTGACACTCTTGAAACAGGTGAAAACGCATGCGGAGGAGATGGTCACGAACACGCACATTGTCACCATCATAGCGAAGCACATCACTGTCACCACTAAAATATATTTTTAATTGAAAAATAATTAATCTTCTTTTGCCGATTCCATTGTTTTGATAACCAAACCGGTCAGAGCGAATAATGCTATTGCGTTTGGAATTACCATCAGATTATTAAACATATCGGTTAATTCCCACACAAAGTCACTTGATACAATCGTTCCAAGCATTATAAAAAATAAAGCAATAAGTGTATAAATTAAAGTTGCAGTTTTGGGGTGTTTTTTCCCGAACAAATAAATCATATTAATTTTTCCGAATAAATTCCAGCTGATTATTGTAGAAAAAGCAAAAAACATCAAACAAAGTGCTACAAACACTTCTCCGAATTTAGCTCCAAAAACTGTTCCAAAGGCTGTCTGAACCAAATTTGTTTTACCCAGTACATTTGTAATATCTCCAAAATAACCGTTTGACAAAGCCCCGTCAGGAGTATAAAGAGTTGAGATAATAACAAGGGCATTAAGAGTTAAAATTACAAAAGTATCAACAAAAACTCCGCACATTGCAACCGTTCCCTGTTGGTGAGGGTGTTTAACATGAGCAAGAGCATGAGCATGCGGAGTTGAACCCATACCGGCTTCGTTTGAGAACAATCCTCTTTTCGCACCCTGGCTTATTGTTGCCATGATAGCATACCAAAACCCTCCGCCTATTATTGCCTGCGGATGAAAGGCATATTTAAAAATCATTCCGAAAGTTTCTGGCAGATATTGTATGCGAGCAATTAAAATTCCCGTGGCGCCGATTAAAAACATAACAGCCATTATCGGTACTATTTTTTCCGTTACGGAAGCTAATCTTTTTACTCCTCCGATAAAAATAAAAGCACAGATTATAACCAAGATAATTCCCACACCCCAGCTTGGAATACCGAAAGCTTGCTGCAAACTGTAACCTATAGAATTTGATTGAACCATACACCCCATGCATCCAAGTGCCAGAATGATTGCGACTGCAAAGAAATCTGCTAAAAATTTTCCGAACTTATTTTTAAAAGCAGTTGTAATATAATAAACAGGACCGCCTTTAATTTCGCCATTTTCTTCGACAATTCGTGTTTTTATTGCCAGTGTTGCTTCTGCATAGATTGTTGCCATACCGAAGAAAGCAATTACCCACATCCAAAATATTGCTCCGGGACCTCCGATAAGTATTGCGCCTGAAGCTCCGACAATGTTTCCTGTACCGACCTGTCCTGCTACTGCAGTTGATAAAGCCTGAAAAGAACTCATTCCGCTTTCATGTGTTTTACCAAAATGAACAAGTCCGCCAAATGTGTTTTTGATACATTCTCCAAAAAATCTTACCTGAACAAATTTTGTTCTTATTGTGTACCAAATGCCGACACCTAAAAGCAAAAATACCAAAATGTAATTTGATAAATATTCATTAAACTTAACTACAAAAGGGTATAGTGTATTTTCAAGCACTGTAAACATACAATTACTTTCGCATATTTTCGTTAAATTGTCAATTTATCGCTGTTATGAGCATATTTCAGGGGTAAATATTTTTGGGGTAAATAATTTGAGGTAAATAATTCAGGGTAAATATATAATAATTATCGGATTAGTAAGTTCGACAGACTATATGCAAATATCTTCATTATTACATATATCAAACATCTTAGATATAATGTAGTTTCCTATATAATAGAATGCTTCATTAGCGGAAATTTTATTTTCAATATAACCGATTGCATCATCATTATTGATAACTATCAAATTATCTTTTAATTCTTTTAACTTTTCCATACCTTCATTTGCCTGCAAGTTTCTTCTTTTTCCTTCAAAACGAAACGGCATTGTAACAATTGCAGTTAATTTAGTATTTAGTTGTTTTGCATAATCAACGATAACCGGAACGGCACCGGTACCAAAACCACCGCCAAATGTAGAAATGATAAAGATTCTGTTACTTTGCTTTATTTCGTTTTTTAGCAATGAAACATGTTTTTTCGCAAGACTTTCTCCTGTATCTTTATCTCCGGCGCAGCCATAAGATGGTTTTTTACAAAATATACCGTTGCATAAATGTTTAAAATTGTTCAAACGGTCGTTTTTAATAAATTTTTTGAAAATTCTTTTTTCTTGCGGAAATAAAATGATATCAGTTTTTGATGATTTCAGTAATTGTTCATCTGAATTTATGGTAATTAGTCTAACATTGTTATTAACTTGCTCTTGTAATTGATTTAAAATATTTTGACCGCCACCGCCGACACCTAATACTAATATTTGTTTTTGTTTTTTCATAATTTACTCCTTATATTGTCATTATAAATAATTGTCACGTCAGATGTGGACATATAAAAATAAAAAATTTTTGATTGTTTTATTTATGCAATGACAAATTTTTAATAAAATTTATTGTTGGGTTATAAACCCTAACCTACTTAATTTACCTCTTGATTTAATATCAAACATACATAATTTATTTGTATGTAAAGAAATGTAAATAATTATTAAGAAATGTTTGAAATCTTTACAATCGGCTCAAATCCAGCGATATTGCCTAATATAATGCGAATAAATAAAACTGTTTTGTCTATTTGTACTAAAGTTTTAACAAAATATGCCGATATAAATAATGTACAGCAATAAATATAAAGGAGTTTTTATGTCATCATCAAATATTCATTCTATTATTAACAAATTTGTACATAATATTAAACCTGAAGTCAGGAAAGTAACAGAGGACGATAAAAAAGAAGAGCAAGAAGTTGTTAACAGTAAGAATGAAGAAGATTCATCAAAAAAGAAAGAAATAACAATGAGCTCAAGATCTTTTGCTGATATTATGGAATCATTTGATAATGTTATTGTTGATGGTACATATAAAACGATATTAGGTATTAGTGCATATAGCAGTGATGAAATTGATGCAGATATAGCACTGATAAGAAAAAAAGGATATGAAGAACTGTCGGAAAAAGAAGCTGAATATAAAGAAACTTTAATGGTTGCAAGTGCTCAAAAGAAGGAGTTCACTACTGATATGGATAAGATTTCAAATCGCATGGATACCTTCAAAGAGTTCATAACTCATGTATTAAAAGCAGGGTACCCTGAATTTAATGATGAGCAAATTGAAAGTTTTATTAATAAAGCAAAAGAAAAAGTTCTGACTGATTTACAAAATGGCAAACTTCCTGTAGAAAAATATGATGATGGTTATAATGTGAGAGAGATATTGCATCTATTCCAAGGTGTTGCAATAAGTAATGCTTCTTCACAAAGAATTGTTGGTACTATCAATAAATTTGCCAAAGGCAGTTAGTTAATACTCGCAAATAATTCTGATTTTATGGAAGTAAAAGATAAACATTATTCCCTCCACAGCCGGGGATAGTTGAGGTGTGTAATAATTAATCGTTGTAAGAAGAAGGGATAATCCCGAAAATTTATAATGCCCGGAATTATAAGAAACTTTCGGCAGAGTCTCAGGCATTATTTTTCGTAATATTTTACATAAGCATAGGCATTAAAATCCAGAGAACCAAAAATAATTTTGATATAATTTTCGTCATAAGGAATGAATTTTACAAAATCCAGACTGTCTGAATCATAATCATCATTAGTTTTATATGCTTTAACCTTGCCTTTAAAATATTGTGACTGATAGAAGGAAAGATAGACATTGTTTTTTTCGTCTTTTTCCCCAAAGATATTGTAGAAGCCGGGTTCTAAAATTTGCCCGTCAACAACTATTTCTACCGGTATATTCAAAAGTTGTCCTTCGTTTTTATCTTTATTTTTTAAGCTGTCTTGTGCATTAATCTCACTCATTGGTTCAAGTCCGGCATGCAAACTTGTGCCTCCGCCGGTATGTTTTCTAATTTTTCTCTTTCTTTGTCTTGCTTCTTTTTTCTGTTGTTTTTCCGTTAAAGTATCAATTGCCTTTTCAAATTCTTTGTTAGTAATTGCTTTTTGTCCGTCCCATGCATTATCAACACCTGTATATGTGTCAAAAAAATCGTCTGCAAATACAGGTAAGCATATTAAAAATAAAACAGTCAGTATTATGGATTTTCTCATATTTCTAATATAACGATTTTTGTTATAAAGTAAACCTTCATTTACAGTATATAGTTTTGCAAAAAATTTCACAAAAGATAATTTGTTTATAATATAATAATTTTATTAGAGGATATTAGCTTTATTTTTGATTAATAAGGAGGTCAAATGGGCAAAATAGAAATTACCAAGGAAATCGAAGAAAAATGCTGCGTACACCGTGGTGTTAAAGGTTCTCCTGCTCCAATTCCGCAAGAAGGCGAATGGACAAAATGTAAAGAAATTAAGGATATTTCAGGTTTAACTCACGGCTGCGGCTGTTGTGCTCCGCAACAGGGTACTTGTAAATTAACCCTTAATGTTAAAGAAGGTATTATTCAGGAAGCTCTTGTTGAAACAATCGGCTGTTCAGGTATGACACACTCAGCTGCTATGGCAGGTGAAATTCTTCCGGGTAAAACTATATTGGAAGCTCTTAATACAGACTTGGTTTGTGACGCAATTAACGTTGCAATGAGAGAATTGTTCTTACAAATCGTTTACGGCAGAACTCAATCTGCATTCTCTGAAAATGGTTTACCTGTTGGTGCAGGTCTTGAAGATTTAGGTAAAGGACTTTGCTCTATGTGTGGTACAATCCACTCTACCAAACAAAAAGGTGTTCGTTACCTTCAGTTAACCGAAGGCTACATTCTTAAGCTCGGTTTAGACAAGAATGATGAAGTTATCGGATATCAGTTCATTAACATGGGTAAATTTATGGATGCTATCAAAAAAGGTGTTGATCCTAAAGAAGCATTTGATAAGAACGTAGGTACTTACGGCAGATTTGCTGATGCTGTTAAGTACATCGATCCAAGAGAAGAATAGGGGTAAATGTATTGGGTCGGCTTCAATAGGAACTACAAAAATTTATTATTCCTACTAACTCCGCCTCAATGGTAAAATTACAAGAATAAAGAAAAGGAAATAAATTATGACAGTAAAATTTGAAGGACAAGACAGACGTGAAGCAACTCTTGCTAAAGTTTTACCGGAATACGGTTTCAAATCTTTGGAAGAAGCTCGCGACTTGTGTTTATCTAAGGGCATCGATGTTGATGCTATCGTAAAAGGCATTCAGCCTATCGCTTTCGATAACGCATCTTGGGCATATACTCTCGGCTGTGCTATCGCTATTAAAAAAGGACTTAAAACTGCTGCAGAAGCAGCTGAAGCTATCGGCTTAGGTTTGCAGGCATTCGCAGTTCCGGGTTCAGTTGGTGACAGAAGACAAGTTGGTATCGGTCACGGTAACTTAGGTGCTATGTTATTAAGAGAAGAAACAAAATGTTTTTGTTTCTTGGCAGGACACGAATCATTCGCTGCAGCTGAAGGTGCTATCGGTATTGCAAGAAATGCTAACAAAGTAAGAAAAGAACCTTTAAGAGTTATCTTAAACGGTCTTGGAAAAGATGCAGCTCACGTAATCGCACGTATCAACGGTTTTACTTCTGTTGAAACAGAATACGATTACAAAACAGGCGAACTCAAAATCGTTAAGGAAACTCCTTTCTCTGACGGTGAAAGAGCAAAAGTAAGATGCTATGGTGCTGATGATGTTAACGAAGGTGTTGCAATCATGATTAAAGAAGGTGTTGACGTTTCTATCACAGGTAACTCAACTAACCCGACAAGATTCCAACACCCTGTTGCAGGAACCTATAAAAAATGGTGCTGGGAAAACGGAAGAAAATACTTCTCAGTTGCTTCAGGCGGTGGTACAGGTCGTACACTTCACCCTGACAATGTTGCAGCAGGCCCTGCTTCTTACGGTATGACTGATACTATGGGCAGAATGCATGGCGATGCTCAATTCGCAGGTTCTTCTTCAGTTCCTGCTCACGTTGAAATGATGGGTGTTATCGGTATGGGTAATAACCCGATGGTTGGTGCAACAGTTGCTGTTGCAGTAGCTGTTGAAAAAGCTATGGCATAAGGGTAAATATAAAATAAAAAAAACAGGAAGTGATATTTTTCACTTCCTGTTTTTTTATTGTTATTATAATCTTACTAATCAAATACCCGACTTTTATCTTGTAATTTTCCAACCAACTAATTTATATTTACCCCCTACCCCCATGCGCAAAAAATTTTTTTAGGGGTTTTAAAATAATATATACGTATAATTTTTTATATAAAGAGGAAAATACAATGCAGGTAAACCGAATTCAAAATTATAATACATCTTTTCATGCTCAATTAAAGATAGACGGTGAAATGTTTTATGGTGAAGTTTTTGAGAAGATGTTTGATAAAGCCGCAAAAATAGGCACAGAAAAAGATGTAATAGAGATAAAATATGTGGGAAGTTTCAGCGGTAATCCAAAAAAGGCAACAAACAAAGCTGTTCATAAGGGTACATTTATAGCGAGATTAATTCAAAAAGGAAATAAATCCGGAGTTGATAAAGTCAGACAGGAGCTCAGTGACTCAAGCAGATATGCATATAGGGAAAAAGCCAAAAAAGCGGCAACTTCATATATAGATAATTTGTATGCAAAGTACGTAAAATAATTTGATAATTTTAGGATTAAGAAGAATGCAGGTACAAAGATTACAAAATTACAATACAACTTTCCGTGCGAATGTAAATGTTATTGAAAAAAATTTTAATAAAGAATTTTTGAAAACACTATCGGAAAAAGCAAAGAAAATCGGGCAGGAAAATGATTTGGTTGAATTAGAGTATAACGAATTTGACCAGATATTTAAAGCAAGATATATAACAAACGGTGAAAGTAAAGAACACTTAAAAATTAAAACAACAGCTGACAGCTATAAGGAATTATGGGAAAAACAAGAACAAGCTGCAATTAATTATTTAGATAAACTTATTAAAAAGTATGGTAATAAAGGAATATAATAAAAGTTAAAATTTGTAAAAACTAATATTAATAACAGTAAAATATTTTTTTTATGTTTTATACTTTTCATAGGGGTATAAGGAGTACAAATGAAAGTCAATCCAATTAACAACACGATTAATACAATCAATTTCCAATCAAAAACATATAAAAATAAAAAGAATACGGAAGTTCAGAGTTCAAATATAACAGATTTAAACATTCTAAATAAAAATTACAATCAAATTAATTTTAAAGGAATTTCTTCAAAAGAATCCTTAGAAATGGTTTTAAAAATTCCGCTTGAGGACAGACTTGCATCAATGTTTGAAAAGGTTGAACCGGGAGATTTGATTCTTGTCGGCAGGAAATTAAACGAAGCAAAAATAAGAATGCTGAAAAGTATTGAGAATATTGACGGTCTGATATCACGCATTTTCTATCTTCCCGAAAGGAAATATCAGGGATATCTGGGTTTTTATACAGATAAAGAGTGGAATAAACAGATTGTTAATTTGAATGACTTTGAAATTAAACTGATGGATTCAAAGACAATAAAGACGGACTATCTTACTCCGTATGATACTTATTATGTTTTTGAAGACGACTTAATCTCTATGCCGGGACCAAGAGATGCAATTCAGGTTAAACCGGCACCAAAATGTGATTTAACGGGCTACAGAAAGAACTTTTGCAGAGCCTTTGACTTCACAAAAATGGAACAAAAGGAAATAGAAAAAATTAACAGAAAAATGGTAGCTCAGCTTACAAGGGAAACAAAAGAAGTTAAAAGTAAAGTTACATTTAAAGACGTAGGCGGACAGGACGAACTGATAAAAGAGCTTAAAAGAAGTATAATGTATCCGTTAAAATATCCTGATATGTATGATACATTTGATGTAAATAAGGGCTTTGTCTTATATGGACCTCCCGGAACCGGTAAAACTCATATTGCAAGAGCATTAGCTAATGAAGCGGGTGCCTATTTTGAAAGTTTGAACGGTTTGGAAATGGAAGGCAAATTTGTCGGTGATACAGAGCTAAATTGGCGTGAGCTTTTTGACAAAGCTAAGCAAAAGCAACCATCCATAATATTTATTGATGAAATTGATGCTGTCGGCAGAAAAAGGGGTGGTGTCGATGAACACGGTGATAAGGCACTTGATCAAATCCTTACACTTATTTCAGATTTGGACCAAAGCAAAGATAATATTTTTATAATAGGTGCAACTAATAATTTTAAAGCTTTGGATAAAGCTCTTATTCGTTCGGGAAGGTTAAGCAAGCATATTGAAGTTAAACTGCCGGACTTAAACGGAGTCAGACAAATTTTTGATATTCATTCGGCTAAAAAACCGCTTGATGATACTTTAGACAAAGATGCTCTTGTTAAAAGGCTATATGACTTAAGAGCAAGCGGCGGTGACATAAGATATATTATTAATGAAGCCCATTTATTCGGATATGACAGAGCCGGGATTCACGATAAAATGGATAATGATACTGTTTCCGGCAAAGACAAACAGTATTTCCGAATCATTCAGGAGGACTTTGATAAAGCCATAGAAAAATTTAAAGAAACCCGTAACGGAACAGAAGCAAAACCCATAGGATTTAAGGGGTAAATAGGTAAATTGGTAAAGGGGTAAATATAAAATGCAAGTACAAAGAGTTCAGAATAATTGCATTAATATATCGGCTAATTATACCGGAAAACAAAATATACCGAATATTAACAACATTAGTTTCCGAGCAGGAAGACAAAAGTTAATTGCAATCGCAACAGATTCTTTTAATTCTGAAAGTGCAAAAAAAATGTACCCGAAAATTCAAAAATATTATAATTTGATTGGAGAATATGGCGGTATAAAAGATATAAAACTATTACAAGGAAAAGTTCATGATTATTCCTCCAAACCGCCTTTTATAAATTATGTTGATGCAAATGTTTGTCTTTCTATCAATAAAAGAGAAAAAAATTCTATCGTAAAACTCTACTACAAATATTTTGATACAAAAAAGAAAGATGCTACTATTTTTGAAGCGACTCTTGATAAAAACGGACAAATGATTAACGGGCAGTTCTTGATTTTGGATAATTTGTTATTTGAACGGGATAAAAGAAATATGAGACGAATGTATTCCTCATCTACAGGGATAACTTATATGCCGGTTGGTGGAAATGACAAAGAATGGTATTGTATGGACACTATTGGAAGTAAAAAATTGTCACCGAAATATCTGATTGACGATTCAGAGCAAGGTGCTTTGGAAATATTTCTTGAATTGGCAAGACTAAAAACATCAATAATGTAAAAGGGGCAAAGGGGTAAAGGGATAAAATTAAAAATGCAAGTGCAGAGGGTACAGTTTAATAATCCTTTTATAACCTTCAAAGGTGAAAGCAAAATAAATAATTTGCAGAATATTCAGTCCCAAAGTGACAGACAAGGTTGGGAAAAACTTAAAACCCTTCTGTCAAAGCCAAATGGAAGTGATATGGTGGAACATCCGATTAATTATAAATATGAAGAGACAATAACAAATACAAACTGTTTACCAACATTTAATAAAAAACACTTTGAATATACGGATTATCAAAATTTATCACCAAAAGAACGGCGAATAATTGGAATATTAAATAGAAAAGGTACTTTTAAATTAGATGATAGTTGTAATTTTACTCGTGATAACATGAGCATAAATCGGGATGCCGAACGAATATTAAGGATAGCTCTTAAAACAAAAAATAAACTGGATAAGGAGTACAAAAACGGATACAAACTTGTTGGCATAGGTCGCAGTCCGGCCGTCATTGTAGAAACAATGCATTTACTTGGTGCTGATGCAGTTGCTGTACCTTTTTCAAAAAGTGCAAGATATCCCCAAAAGACATATTGCGGCTACGGACAATATTATACTCGGTACGAAGAATTTAAAGCTAAAGATTGGGAAGAATATTTTAAATATTTTGGTGTTGATAATGAATTCAGCAAAAGAACAGGTAAAACATTGATATTTACTGATTATGTTTGCGATGGGGGAACTAAATATTATTTAGAATCAATTTTAAAAGGTTTGGGATTTGATGAAAAAAATACAAAATTTACGGAAATTATGGACTTAATGCCACAAAAAGGTGTTTTGTTACCGGATGACTATATTTGTTTGGGCAGATGTTTTGACCGTCGTGTATTTTGTGAATATGGAAAAATAGAAAGCATTGCACGGATTTTACATAAAGTAAATGTCATTAAAAATCCTGAATGTTTAGAATCTGTTCCGGAAACGTTTCTGTCAAAACTTTTTCGCTGTGCAATATACGATTTAATCAAAGAGAAAAAATTAAAAATGTTTATTTAAATGTTATAAACAATAGAAGTGAAATTTTCACTTCCTCTTTTTTATATTTACCCCCCCCAACCTAGCAAATTTTATTTTTAATTTTCATGGTATGATAGGGAAAAATAAAAGTACATAAATCACAGGAGTATGAAAATGCAAGTACAAAGAATTCAAAACAACATAACATTTGGTAATGCAAGAGGCGGTATCAAGAATTTAAA
>JAEEHV010000039.1 GCA_016280955.1 Candidatus Gastranaerophilales bacterium
TTGCCAAAAACAATTTATTAAAAGGAATTGAACAAGTTAAATCTGCCCTAAAAGATAGCTGTACGATTGCGATTTGCAAAAACTGCGAAAATGCCATTAGAGAGTTTAATGAATATAAAATAGATTCATTAACTCATAAACCAATCAGAGAAAACGACCATGCAATGGACGATATTAGATATTTTGTGTCAGTAATGGAAAAATTGAAATAAACATGGAGGATAAAAAATGGGAATACTAATTTTTTGTATTGTCGCAGCGATTATTACACTTTGCATTATTTTTGGAAAAGATGATACACTTGACGCAGGTGGATTCTGCGCCGCAGTTATACTTGGATTGATGATGGGTGGCGTTATAGGTTTGTTTTGTGGTTGTATTCCGTCAATGATAATTAATAATAACTTGGATTATTATTCGTTGGAATCCAGAAGTAACTATGAATTAATCCAACAAACAGTTGACGATAAAATTTACTATGTTAAAGAAACAACAAGGCATAAAATTTGCTATAAATTTGAATATGCAATATCCGATAATACCAAGATTGTTAAGACTTATGATGATGTTTTAATTGAATACGGCAGAGCGGAGAAGCCGAGAGTTACCGTTGAACATTATGAGCCTAATATCTGGCTTAGACTATTTACTTTTTGTCAGGCAGAAGATTATTATTATATCACATTACCCGACCAAAATTACTTATCAATGAGTTTTGATTAACTAAAACGGAGGTATAAAATGCTTATTTTATTGTTAGCAATTAGCATTGCAATTTTGGTAGTTGGTACAATCCGATATATGAAAGTTGGAAAATTTAATACAGATTGTGGTTGGGACGATTTCAAAGAAGGACAGCTCCTTCAGATATTGGGTGTTATATGTATCATTATAACAACTATAGCAATAGCTACTATAACTGTTATTACCATAAATGGAATGACTATCAATGATAAAATTGCTTTATATGAAAAGGAAAACGCAAAGATTGATTCACAGATTTGTGAAATCGTTGAGGGCTACAAAACATACGAAAAGGAAACTTTTGAAAACATTTCCAACAAAAGTGCAAATGTTCTTGTTGAGCTTTATCCTGATTTGAAATCTAACGAGCTTGTACAAAAGCAAATGGAAATTTATATGGACAACAAAAAACAGGTTGTATCACTACAGGAAGATTTGATTAACCAAAAGCCGCTACGTTGGTGGTTATACTTCGGAGGTTGATATGCCTGAAGCAATAAGTTCAAAGAAAACATATATTATCCTTGCTCATTCGCTTAACACAGGAAAATCTGTATATCGTGAAAATGCCATAACAAAAGCTGAAGCTATCGAGCGTGGGGTAGAATTAAGTATAAAGAACGATTTATTTTACTACTTAATATTTGAAAGTAGCCAAACTGTTACATACAATGATAGTTTATTCAAGGAGAATAAAGTCCTTGTACCGATTCAGAAATCAACTAAATCAACACTGATTGCGGAGTGCCGTTTTGGTGTTGTTCTTAATTACACGGAGGCAAACAGATGATTTTTTCAATTATTTTTCTTATTCTTGCAATTACTGTGGCAATTATTATCATCAGCAAATCTTTAGATGAATTTTGTATAGAATCCTTTTTGTTAGGTACAATGCTTGGCACAATGGTTACAATTTTAGTTGGGATAGTTGTAACTTCAATTTTTACAGTTAATTTTGCTTATAGCAAAGATGAATACAAGATTGTAAGTCAAAGTACATATAACCTTGTGCAGCAGAATTTTGATAACGAAGAATACTTCCTTAAAGAAACAACGTCTGATGTTATTCGTTACGAATTTGAATATGCCATTGCCGAAACAGGTAAAAGAATCAATACAAATAAAAATATAGTGGTTAATTACGATAAGAGCGAAAAGCCAAAGGTTGTTGTAGAACACTATGAACCAAGTGGATTTTTACGATTCTTCACTTTTGCAGGAGATAAGGATTGTTATTATATAACGCTAAATAACACAGATAATCTTTATATGTTAATGGAATGGGATAATAAGTAATGTATAATAAGGCAGGAACATAAATGGGAACAATTAACATTGAGCGATATAAAGAAATTCTAAAACTTCGTGATGAAGGAAACAGTTATCAGAAAATCGCAGACAAATACGGTATCACAAGACAAGCAGTATATGAATATATAGTTACACATAAAAATCGAAAAGCCAAAAGAGCAAAAGAATTTGACGGCATTGTTTATAGCGGAATCTATGATATGTTTATGGCTGATGAAAACCTATCTATACTAAAGCTATGTGATATAATGGGTTATTGTAAGTGTACAACTAATATGAAAAAGATTAAGAGATTTATTTACGGCGAAGATATTAAAATAAGAGAATCCGCAATATGCAATTTGCTAAAATATCTAAACAAACCATATAAAGAAGTGTTTTCGTTAAGGAATCCTAAAAAATAATTTCAAAAAATCTAAAACTTATTACAATTCTTCTTGACATTCTTCTTTTTATGTGTTATAATATAGATAGTGAAAAACGATATGACACATAAGGAGGAATAAAAATGGCTAATACTTGTACAGTAACAATGTTCGGAACACGGTTTATCAATGTGGAACAACCTATTGAGAAGCCTATCGAGCAGGAAGTTAAAAAACCTGTTGTGAAAAATCCCGAACAGACAAATAACCTTGCTCCGAATCAGGAGTACAGTAAAGACAAATTCAAAAAAGACGGAACGCCTAAAATTATCACACATAATAAACGTAAAGGTGTAAAATCCGAGGCTTATGACCTGTCATTAGCTGATATGAATAAGCTCTTGACTTGGTTAGAGCAAAATGAAAAATGGTTAGTCCGTTTTCTCTGTATCATCAGCTTTAACCTTGCAAGACGTAAGGGTGATATTCTTTCTCTGACTTGGGCGCATTTCTACGACCCTAAAACGGGCGATTTTAGAAAGAGATTAAAGGATATTTCCGAGGAAAAGACAGACAAGTTAGCTTCTCCCTACATCAATGATGTGGTTAAGAACGCAATCAAAGAATACTGTGAAAAGGTTGGCTGTAATCCTGCGGATAATGGGTTTACGCGCCCTATCGCCTATCAGTACACCTCAAATTATCGCGGTAGAGTATTATCCGATTCTTCGTTTTATAAGACAGTAAAGAAGGCTGCACAAGAATGTAATATTGAATATAATGTAGCACTTCACAGCTTGCGTAAGGGCTTCGGTGCTGTATCTTATGAAACACACAAGAACGAAGGAAATGCACTTGAAACCTTGCAGAGTATTTTCAACCATAATTCAACACGAATCACGGAAAGATATATTTCACGTGAGGATAAACGAATCAAGAAATATTATGATGATTTGTCGGATATTTTCACTCGCTGCGCTATTAACGGTGAGGCTGCTGAATTTGAGGGTGAACAGATTGAAATTTCGCCCGAAAAGATTAAGCGTTTAATTGCTACAGCTTATCAGGCAGGAATGAAGAACGCTAACGAAACCGATATGTCGGTACACGTTGAAGCAATCAATGAGATTAACGGTATGATAAATGATTAAACAAGGTAAACCCATTAAGGGTATTTCAAGAAGTGAGATAGTGTGGACACAGGTTATCGGATATGATAACACCACCTATTATGTGACCTCAAAACCAGTTAGAGATGTCTACTATCTTTACAAAATGGTTGACGGTAAAGCTGAAAGGTTAGGACAATCCAAATCCCCTATCTCACTTGAAAAGAAATTTATTACAAAATAATTAAAAATCTATTACAATTTTACTTGACATTTCTATTTGTTTGTGGTACATTATACTTACAGAACGAATGAATAGATTGGAGGTAATGTTGAGCATTATTATTAACTGAATATCATAATACTACAAGCATAGAATCCCATCTATTTTGTTACATACCAATCAGAAAGTAGGTGCGATTTATGCTAACCAGAACAAAGGTCATTCCTCGCTGCTTTGACATTTGGATGTGCAATATGGCTAATTCTGAAGGTAGTGTTCAAGGTGGCTATCGTCCTGCTTTGGTGCTATCTAACGACAGAAATAATACATATAGCCCAACGGTAAACGTTATCCCGATTACGTCCAAAATGAATAAGAGGAACTTACCAATTCACGTTGAGATTTGGAATCATAGTCGATTTGGTTTGAAAACACCGAGTACGTTAATGGTAGAACAGATTAGAACAATCCCGATTGAAGCACTTGATAAGTGTATCGGACGCATTGACGATAAAGGGCTTTTGAACAAGATTAAAAATGCTATGGCTATTCAATTCCCAATTTTAGCATTGGTATCACAACTCTCTTAAACTTTTGTTTGACAAATCTGGAATAGTTTGCTATAATGAAAGCGAGGTGTAGTGTTATGGCTAAAATTACAACAAAAGAACTATTAGACAAATATTTTGATGAAGTTGCTCCAAAATCATATCATACTTGGAGAAAAGCACTTGATAAGCCTGAAATGTACAATTACATTGACAAAATCGGTGTTGAATTAGTTGATATGGACGTTGAGCAAATGATAGGGCTGATAAAAGCGTTAAATCCTTCATCAACAACTGTGCAACACTTTAGAACGGTGTTACAACAAATAATCGTTTACTATATTGACAATATCGAGCTTGTTAGAAATCCTTTTACCAATCCAAAATTAAAAGGAACACAATTACAGAATCTTTTGATTGAGGAAAAGGCTGTATTAACTTGGGATATGGTTAAAAAGGCAATAGCAAAGTTAAAAGCGCAGACAAACACACAGAAATCTGAATATGTTGAACTGATTGCAGAATTGTTCCATTGCGGATTTTGTGACGCAGATGAAATAATGCAAATCAGAGAGAAAAACATTGATTTTCAGGATATGTCTATTGGAATTATCGGAAAGACAATTAAGTTGTCACAAAGATGTGCCGAGCTGTTACCTAAAGTCCATAATTATCATTTATCTTCACACAAAAGGTATGTATATGCGATTTATCGTGATAATTATATCCCTATGTACATTACGGCTGAAAAGGAAGATTCTATCAACGAATACACTCCTGATGTGTATAAGACAAGGCTATACAAACAGTTGACAAACAATTTATTTGATTCAAACGGTGATTACATCAATTATTCTTCCCTTTATTGGCTTGGATTCTATGATTATCTCGTTGAAAATACAAGTAAAGAGTTTGTAGATGAATTTGTCAATACAGAATGTGTCAAAGTCGGCAAATCAAAGAACAAAGACAACGATTTGCAGACAATATTGAATTATGCGAAGTTGTATGGTGTAAAAACTGAATCAATTACTGTCATTAAGCGGTTTTTGAAGCGATTTGCAAGGTAAACAAATGGGCTACTTTTGCGGTAGCCCATATAAATAAAAATTTAGGAATGTATTAGAATTTTGTTAGAGGTGTGCTTGTGAGCTATTATGTTATAACGGACGGACAAGGTGCATATATCCGTCACGACAAAACAACAGGAAAATATGTACCAATTAAAACATCAAAGAAAGCCGAACGGTGGGATAGTTATGTTAAAGCCGTTGGTGTTCTGAATAATTCTCTGTCTAAAGCAATCAGAGGTAGATATAGTGTCGAAGTCCGAGGGACAGATGAATTAGTTGATAAGCAATCCGATAAGTTGTCTGAACTTTGCAAAGAAGTTACACCGACAACACAAATAGACAGTTGGTTGCCACAAATTCAAGAGTTTGTATCTGTTATCAAATCAAGTGATAAACGCCTAAAGGAACTTACAAGCCAATTAAGCACACTCGATAAAAAGAAAAGTGATATGGAACACTTTATTGAGTTTGGAAGTTTTAACGCATTTGAAGGTTGGAAATGCTGTAAGGCTTTACAGAAGATTCTTCAAGATAGGCGTAAATGCAAAGACGAAATTTACATATTAACAAAGATAAAATCCTGCAAATTTAATCCTGACGATATTAACAGCTTATCACAGGTTATTCAATCTGTAAGGAGTCAAGAATACACTCCGAGGGTATTACACGAATTATTTAAGGAAAATGGAGTTGACTAATAGTGTTTGGTAAAAAGAAAAAAGAAACAGTTGAAGAAATGAAACCCAAAAAATATAAATGTCCATTCAAAACAGGGGATAAAATAACGATTGCTTCAGCAGACCTAACAGATTTTCCAATAGGGCAAGTCGGTAGGAAAGATTTTTATGGGTGGTATTTCATCTTGTGGGATTGCGACAATATACAACGTTATAGATATTTTTTACCAAGTGAAATTCCAGAAACATCAGACAGTAAAACCAAATGGGACGGCTTAACTTTTGTTTCCGATTACATAAATAAAAAGACAAAAGAAGAAGGTTATCTAATTGCTAAAGTAGCTCCGATTAACGGATATATAGTTACAGATAATGAGGCTGATATGTATTATGCAGCGTTGTTTGATTTTACAATCAAAGAATGGAACACACCTTCTGTTTTAGTCAGAGATAATAGACTTGGCACTTCTACGCTTGAAATCTGTGCAATCAAAGAGATTTTGTCCCGAAAAGAATATCAAAAACGGGTCAAAGCGGAAATTGTTTGTGCGGTAGACGCTGAACCTTATCATCATAGAGTGCGTGTTAGAGAGGAAAATTCCAAACTACGCAAAACCCTTATTTATGAATACGGTGTTGACCCACAGCAGTTAAAGAATTTTGAAATGCAAGAAAACTGCAAACCATTATTAAAGCAGTATCAAGAAACTTCAAAATACAAATTTTAAGGAGATATAATGATTAAGTATTACGACAAGGAAAACAAATTTGTTGAGATTTTCAATCCGCAGACAGGCTTTTATCTGCGTAGCGGTATTCTTGACGAAAACGGCAAAGACACAGGCGTTGACCCGTTTATGAGGAACTTTCCGCAACTTATTGATGTTGGCATTATGGAAAGATGTGTTTGCGCTCATAAATGCAAGGTAGATTGTTACCAAAAGGCGGTTTGCAGAACAGGCGAAAATATGTCTTTGGAAAATTACAAGAAAATTTTAGAACAATGCAAAGGCAAAACCTTTCAGTATGCCCTCGGCGGTGCTGGCGACCCTGATACTCACGAGAATTTTGAGGAAATTCTCAAATTAAGCCGTGAGTATGGTATTGTTCCTAACTTTACCACATCAGGTATTACAATGACAGAGGAAAAGGCTAAACTTTGCAAGGAATATTGCGGCGCAGTTGCAGTAAGTTATCACGGTGAACCTTATACACAGAGAGCTATCGGAATGCTGATTGACGCTGGCGTTAAGACTAATATTCATTATGTTCTCGGTAAAAACTCTATCGACCACGCAATTAAAACGCTTAAAGACGGTGGATTTGGTGAGGATATCAACGCTGTAGTATTTCTTCTTTACAAGCCTATCGGACTTGGCAAAATGGGAAACATCTTAACCGTTGACAATCCAAAGGTGAATGAATTTTTCAACGTCATTGACAACGGAAATTTTCATCATAAGATTGGTTTTGATTCTTGTACTTGTGCAGGAATTGTCAACTACACAAAGCAAATCAATATGGATAGCATTGATTATTGCGAGGGCGGCAGATATTCAATGTATATTGACGCGCAGATGAACGCCATGCCGTGTTCTTTTGGTAATCAGAATCCGAAGTATTTTGTTAGTCTGAACGACCATACGATTGAAGAAGCGTGGAATAGCTCTGTTTTTGAGGAATTTAGAGATTCATTCCGCAATTCTTGTAAAGGTTGCAAAAATCGTTCTATGTGTGGCGGTGGTTGTCCTATTTGCCGTGATATTGTTCTTTGCAACAGAAAGGAAAAAGATTTAGTATGAGCGAATTTAATGTAAATGAGTATCTACAGACTTATGTTTCTTCCACTCCGCAGGAAATGAAAAGCAATACAATGGTTTTGTTCTTTGCTTTTCGTGACGGTGAAGGAATCAAAGAAACGGTATTAAAGAATTTTCATAAAGATATTTACACCGACAAGGTTTTTGAAAATGTTGTTTCTGTAATCTCGGAAGGCAAACATCACTGTGAAGCTGAAACTATCGACGGCTCTATTTACAAATTTCTAAAAAAATCTTGGGAATTTTGTCTGGAATCTGATGATATTGTTAAGAGGCTTGTTAATGTTGAAGCCAATTTCATCAAAAAAGAAAACTATACGAACTTTTATATTGTTAAATACAAGGTGACAAATGACGAAATGAATAAGGTTGTTTTGGATATTCTTATGGATTTAGATTGTTGCTTACTTGGCGGTTATGTGCTTAAATCTGCGGAGAGGACTGTGCTATGAAAATCAGAACAGACTTTGTAACCAATTCAAGCAGTAGCAGTTTTATTTGTGAAATCTGCAAGTACGAAACAAGCGGTTATGATATGTCATTATCTGAAGCAGGAATGGTTTGTTGCGAAAACGGTCATATATTCTGCGAAGAACATTTATTATTGCCGAGCAGAGATGAACTAATTAAAAGAGCTAAAAAGCGTAATAAAATTGACAATTCACACGTTAGGTTTTTGAGTGATTTGGATATTCTTTATACGTGGATTATTGAAAATGGAAGTCATTATGATATTCCGCAAGAATATTGTCCAATTTGCCAAATGACCTGTTGCACCGAAACTGATATGTTAAAATATTTGCTAAAAGAAGCTCATTTAGATGAAGAAGCAATTTTGAAAACTTGGAAGAAACGCTTTGGAAATTATGATAAACTAAAGGAATATTTATTGGAGAAGAAAGATGAAAGTTAGAACTGATTTTGTAACAAATTCAAGCAGTAGTAGTTTTATTCTTGCATTTAATTCTAATGATGATATAGACAAGATAATTCAAGATAGCGTTGAATGTTATAGTCTTTTAGATTCAGTTAGAGAATACAAAAAGTACAAACAAGCTATAATTGACTTGCTAAAATCAAGTTTAAGGACACAAGTTGATGTTAGTAAAATAGAAGATATTGTAAGAGAAGAATATCATTTTATTGCTGAATATACTGTTATGGATAAATACGAAAGAGCGAACCGATACGAAGATAATGTGTATACTAAATCTTGGAATTACGCAAAATCAGAGCAAGGGCAAAAAGAGATTGAAAATCTTATACAAAAAGCTATCCAAAGAGTAAAAGACGCAATAACAGACAAAGATTTAGTTTATCTTGTGTCTTTTAGTGATGATGATATTATCGGTCAGCAGTTGGAACATTATATTTTGCCTCATTGTGAATTTACAAAAGGTGTTTATAGCCACCATTAAGGAGAGAATATGAAAGTTAGGACAGACTTTGTAACCAACAGCAGTTCAAGTAGCTTTATCATTGGTTACAATTCAAGTGAATATGATAATGCTTTTGATGTAATCAGAGGAAACATTGACGATTATTTCACCGATAAATTAGTAGATGATTTGCTTGAATATGCTCACGGCGTTGTTGATGTAGATGACGTTGGCAAAATTATTGAAAGTGATAGAGCGCATATTAATAAAGAAGTAAACCGTATAAAGGATATTGCTAAAGAAAAGGGATTTGATAAACTTTTCAAAATTAGTATTGCAGATGATACAGAAGTTGAATCCTTTTTAGAGCACGATTATTTCCCTTATTTGGATTGTACTGTAACACGTTATAGTCATCATTAAGGAGTAATTATGCTTTGGTTTGGTGAAAGAAAAGAGTTAGAAAACAAATACTATGAATGGGTTGAAAAGGAATCAGTAAACGATTGTCCGTTCAATGTGATTTGTTTCTTGCAAATTAACAGTTTAATTGACGTTGAAAAGGCTCGGAAGTTTATCAGAGGTGATAGCAAATGAAATTTCGCAGCGATTTTGTAACAAATAGTTCATCATCAAGTTTTGTAGTTGATAAACGCGGTATATCAGCAACACAATTAAGGGCTATTGAGAATCATATTGAGGTTGGAAAGAAACTTGACAGACTTGGTTATGGCGATTTTGGTTCTTATGATAAGACAGATGAATGGTATGTGCGTGACGGCGAAAACAATTCAGTTATATTAAGCACATATATGGATAACTTTAATATGTATAGTTTTCTAAAAGCTATTGGCGTATCTGAAAATAACATTTACAATTCCGCTGATGAAATCACATATAGACAAACGGAAATGAATGATAGTCTTTTAGGTGACATATTAACCGATTTAGAAGATGAAGATTCCGAGCCTGATGATTCAAGAAATAATGAATGGTGGGGATTTTAATGAAAATTCGTTGTGATTTTGTGACTAATAGTAGTTCAAGTTCTTATATTATTGCAAGACGAAAAGATTTCAAGCGAGATGATATATTACAGTTTTTGAAGGAAAATTCTGATTGGTATGAAAAGATTATAGCAGACAGGTTGAAATGTTGGAGCTATTATTATAAGAGCCGTGAAGATGTTGTGGCTGAAATCGGTGATAAAGAATCTTGCATTGAGAATGTCGCAACAGATATTATTAGTTTGGGCGATATGGAAATAGGTGATTATCTGGTTTCTACCATTAGAGTTTGTTCGGAAGATATTGATTTGTTTGGCGAGTTTATTGAATATGCTCCAACAAATGATAACTTCAAGAAGAAATGCGTAGGTGACTAATAAATATGAAAATGGTTCAAGTTGAGTGTATATATGCAGGAACAGATATTGAATTACAAAAAAGAATAAATAATCTTTGTGAAACGCTTGCTATTAATGGTGATGATGTTATCAATGTTTCTTATGCAATACATTCAGGTAGAGTATTTCCTATGTACGCTATGGTTGTATATAAAACAGATAGAGGTGAATTATGAAATTAAGAAATGATTTCGTAACTAATAGTTCAAGTAGTAGTTTCGTAGTTGCATACCGTGATTTTAACGAACAAGAGTGTAAAAATGATTGGGTTCTTGACGCATATAAAACGATTATTAACGGAATCCTTGACATTAGCGGTAATGATGATTATTCTGATACCGAAAAGGCTATAAAGATTTCAACCAAAGAAGAGTTTGATAATCATTTGCTCGAATATTTCTATACCGATAATATTGAAGAATTATTTGAAGATGAAGAATATAGTCGTGAAAAGTATAATGAGGTTCTTGATTACTTAAACAAAGGGTTTTCAATATTTGTAAAACGCATTGATTATAGTGATGAAATACTTGAAAAACTATTTAAGATAATCGCACATTCCAATGATAATTTTGTTATTTTAGAGGACGAATAAAATGAAATTTAGAAACGATTTCGTGACAAATAGTAGCAGTTCATCTTATATCATCAGCAAGGAAACTGGTGGACTTCAAACTAAAGAGCAAATCTATCAGTATATAAGAGATTTGTTTCTTGAATGGCAGCGGAAGAAAAAGCTGATATGTGAGTTTTACAATTTTGCTATTCCGTTGGAAAAGTTAAAGTGGAACGAAATGAAAGAAATCGAAAAGACCGTTGAGAATGTTTTTGGTTTCGATATTTGGGATTCACACTGTTTTGATACTGATTGGGCTAAATGCTCAACGTATTTAGAGTTTGAAAACTATTGGAACAAAAAGACAGAAGGAAAGAAATATCCTGATTGGATTTTTAGAATAATAGACGCTGACGAGTTTAATAAATACGGTGTCCCTTCGTGGTATTTTCCTTGTTTGGAGGATAATTGGGAAGGACTTGATTGTGAAACTTATTGCGATTATTATAACACAGATAAATGCGTTTCAGGGATTGCAAAAGAGCCTATAGAAAACATTTTGGGGAAATACTGTGTATACAGTGAAAGTGGCTATCTTCCGTTCTATGTTGTTGAAAAACTGTCGATAAAATGTAAATTCTATTGTCACCATATGGGTTAAAGGAGATTTATGAAATTAAGAAGCGATTTTGTTACGAATAGTAGCAGTAGCAGTTTTATTGTCGGGTTTAAGTGTTATCCAGAGGACACTGACGATAAGTACAGCAAGTTCTTTTCAAAGATTATCAGTATGATTTTAGATTCAGAGGGTAATTGTTTTAAAACATCACCCGCGAAAATCTATAACAATCTGCACGAGCTACGCAAGGGATTCTATAAAGACTATAAGAATTGGTGCGGAAACGAACACGATAGTCTTGATGATATGCTTGCTAATAACGAGTGGATTAAAAAAGAATACGACGCTTGTGTAGAAACTTTGGAAAGAGGATATTCAGTTGCTATTAAGTCTGTTGACTACAGCGACGACGCATTAGAAGATATGATTAGGGAATTACCGTATATTACCGACGATTTCATTCTTGTAAAGACGGAGTATTGATATGAAAGTAAGAACAGATTTTGTCACCAATTCAAGTAGCAGTAGCTTTGTTATTTGCAAGAAAGATATTGACGCAGAAAAAGTTAAATACATAGAAAATCACTTTGTACACGTCACATCAGAGGAATTATTAAGAGATATTCAAGACTTCGATATTTATTATGCCGTATACTTCCTTGTTGACTATCAGCCAGAAGATGAATATATGCACATTTGGGTAAGGCGTGATGAAGCTATGGACGATGATAATATTGACGATGTATTATGGGATAATGACGTGTCAGACGAAGTAAGCCCTAAATTCTATTATCATTTTTGATTGAGGTAAACATTATGAAGATTAGAACAGATTTTGTAACCAACAGTTCATCATCAAGTTTCATTATAGTTACTAAAGTAAATGTTACAGATGAATTAAAAGAATATATGAAAACGGAATATGGCAAGTATGGAGAAAAGTTAATTACCACCATTCCACAAAAAGGTACAGATATTATAAAAGGATTCGAGTATGATGAAACCGAGGGTATATATTTTGAGGAGGGTTTTGGTGTCATTGAAAATTTATGCGATATTTATTTTGGCGAAAGCGACGCAGCGGATATAATTAAAAAAATTGCCAAAGACCCCGAAGCGTGGTATCTCTTCTCACGTGTTTATACTCAAGATACAGAAGGTGGCGTTTATCCCGAAGATAATTTGTGGCTTCAATGCCATTTACCAAACGGTTATTCTGAAGAAGTCTATGAAACTTCCCCCGATTGGTAAATAAAAATAATTAGAAATTTATTAGAATTTGTATTGACATTCTTAATTGTATGTGCTATAATATAAGAGTAGTCAAGAGAACACCGATTAAGAGTCGGTGATTTTCAAAAAGATTTAGAAACTTGTTAGACTTTTGTTTTTAGTTGAGTGGTGAGTATAGAGCCATAAGAAGTGTGCCGCGACGTACAACCGTTAGCTGAATCCGTACAAATTCGCTATCGGGCGGCAGAGATTAGAAGTCTGGTGTAGTCTTGGTATTAGCATAGCTGGTGAAGGCAGAATGTGGGTTCTATTCCTGCGGGCTTCGACCGAGAAGAAAATCTCTTAAAAGCACAGATTATGAAAAAGTAGTGACAGGAAAATGAGATTAGAAGAAAACCGTTGATGATATTACGCGCGGGTTGAATCAACCTCTACTCCCATAGGTGTAAGTCCTATGGCTCAATTAAATATATTGGGATGTAGCCAAGCGGTTAAGGCAACGGTCTTTGACACCGTGATTCATAGGTTCAATCCCTATCATCCCAGCCAGACGGGTCAAACTGCCCGTAGCCAAAAAGAGTTTGGGTTTGCGGTTTGTTTTAGAGAAATCGTGGTTTTACCATTTTTACCAATATAGCTATTGCAAAAAAGGCGTTTGACAAGCGGTGGAATTATACCACAACATTTAAGATTTCGTGTGGCAACGGATATTAAAAAATGTAAGAGTTATGTTGGCAACATTTTGTTTGGATTTTCGCGGAATCACAAACAATAATAGCCGAAGCGTGTCTTGTAGTTAAAGACGCATACAGCAATTTTCTATTAATTTATGAAAATTGTAAAAAAGATGGTCTGCACACACCTTGTACGCTTTCGGGCGCATTAAAGTAGTGTATAGGTCGGCGGCTACCTGTTATCAAGGGGCGCAATGATAGAAGCCGCCAGATTAAATTAGAACGTGTCTTGTGGAGTAAGACACACAACAGCAAATTTACTATAATGAATTAAGACGAAAAAGAAGGTTTCCTGATTTCTCCTTGCGGCGTGTCATTCGTGCCGCGCCGTGAAAAATCATTATCTATTTACTTGTTGACAAATTTTAAGGAGAGGGCATTTTGTGGCGGTTCGCAAAAGCTCAACCATTGTATATCATAATTTCTTTTTGTGCAACCGTCATTGCCCTCTCTGAAAACTAAATACGGGGAAGTAAGCAAGTGGTTAAAGCAAGGTATAGCAAAAGTACCGCCCGTTAGCGTTGGGCTTCGTTGGTTCAAATCCAACCTTCCCCATACCTTTCCCTCTAAACAAAAATACTCAAATGCAGATATGATGTAGCTGGTAGCATATCAGCCTTCCAAGCTGAATGGGCGAGTTCAAATCTCGTTATCTGCTCCAATACTGATTGAGCTGGTGAAAGACCCCACCAACTATAAGGTGTGAACTGTTCGGCTCGTATAATCAGCAGCGTAGTCGATAGCACTACGGTCAAGAAGCTATCCGCGATTGATAGTTGACGTAGGGATTTGACAACCAATAACCATCTGACACTTTGGAAAGACAAGGGTGTACACGGCGGGTTAGGCGAGCGGTGAAGCCACCACCCTTTCAAGGTGGTAATCATGAGTTCAAATCTCATACCCGTCACCAATAGTGGTATTTTGTTAAAGTTCTGCACTGTTATGTTCTAAATAGCGCTTATGGAATAATAACGATAATATGAACTGAATCCCATCTGATATATGTGGGTAAACGCGAATTAGCTGTTCGTATATATCAATGTATATGTGCTATTAACTCAGTTTGGTAGAGTAAACGACTTTTAATCGTTAAGCCCGGAGTTCGAGCCTCCGATAGCACACCATGAAGTTATAAATAAGGCGCACACAGCAATTATAAAAGGGATAAACTGATAATTTATTAACCTATATGCGCCTTGAAAAACCAAAGGCACTTTCAGCAAATTTTCATACATAAAAGTCTTGAAACTTTACACCTCAAAGTGTCTTGCAACAAAAAAGAAATGAGGTATTGAAATGACATTTTTTGATGAATTGCAAAAGAACTTAAACGACATTAACAACCTTCAGCTCACCGAAAATGGTGCTATTGGTTACAAATCAACAGGTAAAACTCTGCTTGATATGAATTTCTCAATTCCTAAATATCGCAATACAAGTGACGCTGAGATTGCTGAAATCTATAATAAGGCGTATAGTGAGAATCCTTTGTACGCTATTCTATGGGCTTTCTTTGCGCGTGATATTCGTGGCGGTTTGGGCGAAAGAAGATTATTTAGGATTTTGTTCCGTAGTCTTTGTGTGAACAATCCTGATGTAGCAAGACAGCTTGTCAAGCTCGTTTCAGAATACGGTCGTTGGGACGATTTGGTTTATTCCACCGAGAATACCGCTGTTTGGAATGACGCTGTTAATGTTATCAAGGAGCAACTCTTGACCGACACGGCTAATATGAAGAGCGGAAAGCCTATCACACTTCTTGGTAAGTGGTTGCCGAGTGAGCGCACATCAAGCCAAAAAACAAGGAAAATGGCGCGTAAATTGGCAAGAGCAATGGGTATTCCTTTCAAAAGCTACAACAAAATGCTTGTTGCACTTCGCGGATATTCCAATGTTGTTGAGGTTAAAATGAGCGCAAAGGAATGGAAAGCTATTGACTATTCTGCCGTTCCGTCCTATGCTAACCTCCGATACAATAACGCTTTTCTCCGCAATGACGAGGAAAGGCGTAGAGCGTATCTGAACGCGCTTACCAAAGGCGAAACCAAAATCAATGCTTCAACTGCATTTCCTCACGATATTGTTAGGAAATATGCAAATAACTATGCGGTTGATACCACACTTGAAGAAATGTGGAAAGCGTTGCCTGATATGGGCGGTTTGGACAACGTGATTGTAGTTTCGGACGGTTCAGCCTCTATGACTTGGAGTGGAAACAATAACGCTCGTCCTCTTGATATTGCTTATGCCCTATCAATTTACTGTTCGGAGCATTGTAAAGGTGAGTTCAAATATAAGTATATCACCTTCTCTACCAATCCGAAGTTAGTTGACTTAACCAAGTGCAACACACTCCACGATAAGTTAAGGGTTGCAAGAAGCCACTCCGATTGTAGTAATACCAATATTGAAGCGGTATTCGATATTATCCTTGATACTGCTGTTGAATCAAAGGCTACGCAAGAGGATATTCCCGAAACTGTGCTTATCATTTCCGATATGGAATTTGATAATTGTGTTGGTTCTTATCGCAGCGGTTATGTCAAAGACGATTCAGCTTTGTTTAATGTGATTGCAAAGCGTTTTGAAAAGGCTGGATATAAAATGCCGAGAATCGTTTTTTGGAATGTTTCTTCACGCACGGGTACAATCCCTATGAAGGAAAATGAACTTGGTGTAACGCTTGTCAGTGGCTATTCGGTGTCTATCTTCAAAATGGTAGCCAACGGAGAAACTGACCCATACAAGAATCTTGTCAAGACTATCACTTCGGAGAGGTATCAGCCTGTTCTTGAAGCGGTTAAGCCAGTGCTTGATTGGTGTAACTAAAAATTCTAAAACTTATTAGAATTTAGCTTGACATTTATGCTTGTGTGTGCTATAATAAGTATTGTAAGGTAATAAGAGGAAATCGGCTCGGATTCAATGAGCCATTTCTTCAAACCTTGCAAGAGCTTATTAGAATTTTATAAAAAATCAATAACTAAATCCTAATCTACCAAATCACCTCTTTGTTTCTGTTTTGTGTGTCCTTTGTTGTTTTTTCATTTTTTCTCCTTTCTTTATATATAGGTAGATTGAAACCTTGTAAAAGGGCGTAAAGTTAAGCGAAACGGTCTTTACGATATATATGCGGATATGGCGAAATTGGAATACGCGCAAGATTTAGGTTCTTGTATCTTTATGATGTGTGGGTTCAACCCCCACTATCCGTACCAGAGCGAAATGCTCAACGTGCAATACAAAATATGATTGACAAATCGGAACAGACGATTGACACCTCGGACAGACGAGGAAATTTGGCAGCTTAATCCTAATTGGTAAGGAAATAGTCTTGAAAACTATTAGTAGCCGTGCAAGCGGTGTTTCGGTTCGAGTCCGAAAGCTGTCGCCATTAGGAGTATCAAATGAAACATAAAGTAGGAATCATAGTCACAATTTCAACAGCAATCACAATACCGTTATTCTTTATTTCACGAATATTAGGAATAGCAGAAAGAGGAAATCAATCAATGGGTGCAGAAATGTTGATGATTTTAATTCCAATCATTGTATGGTTGTTTATGAAGAATTGGGATTTGATGAAAAATACTTTGCGTGATTTTGACCTATCAGACGAAGCGGGTAGAACACCGATTATTCGTCACAAAGAAAACGGCGGTTCAATTCAGATTGTGGGTTACGAACATAATAAGTGATTGGGCTGTTATATGCGGGTGTGGTGAAATAGGCATACACAAGGGACTTAAAATCCCTCGGCTGGAATAATGCCGTGCAGGTTCAAGTCCTGTCACCCGCACCACCTTTCGTAAATTGGCAAATCGGAATAGACGGTTGACGGTTGGACAGACAACACTTAATTATATGGGGATATAGTTCAGTTGGCAGAACGACTTACCTAAATGTGTTTTGTTATTAAAACACTAACAGCAAATTGGTTTTGCTTTTGGAGCAGTATGTCGGAGGTTCGAGTCCTTCTATCCCCACCAAAAAAAAACATACGCTTACAGCAATTTTAACAGGAATAAACTTTTAATTTATCACCCTAAACTGCGTATGGAAATAATAAAGACACTTACAGCAATTTTGAAAAAGTCTGCAAAACTTTAGGATTTTATGTGTCTTGTAAATTATTTATTAACTAATTGAGGTACGAAAATGAAATCAGAAAGTGTAAAAATCAAATCAACAGTTTATGATTTACTTGTTAAAGATAAAAGAACGCGTATTGATGATATTTACCTTTACAAAATGGTAATATCTATCCTTACACCAAACTTATTATCAAAATCTTTTGATGATGTGTTGAGCAATCATATGACAAATGGTTTCATAAATATTGATACGATTAGGCGTATCAGAGCGAAAATACAAGAATCTCACCCAGAATTGGTGGACGAAAAAGCAGATAACGCAAGAAGAAAAAGACAATTCCTATTTTTAAGAGCGTTACAATCTGTAAATTAACATCTGGGCGTAGCGCAGTTTGGTAGCGCACTTGTTTTGGGAACAAGGTGTCGGGGGTTCAAATCCCTTCGCTCAGACCATATAGAGGTTATAATGAGTAAAAAGCGTTTAATAAAAGCAACGAGCCTTATTGATAGGTTAGTTCAAAAATATTTTCAAAATAAAGGAGATTTTATTATGAACGGTGATTTTATAATTACTGCGTGTAACGGTGAGCCAGCGCGAATTACGGCAGAAATCAACGGAATTACAAAAGATATATCGGTAGATAATTTTGTCAATGATATTCTTACAACAGCAATCAAACAAGGTGATTACTGTGTAGCTTCTACGGCTATTCCATCTTATTTTGGAGTACCTAATTTCGTAGCAAAAGAAATTATCCCCGAAGTCACCGATGTTGAGGTTATCAACGACTGTGTAACTATCTTGACATTCGCTGACGGTACGAAAGAAAAGGCTGTCCTCGATAAACAAGACACATTTAATCTTGAACAGGGAATTTCAATTTGCCTGACAAAGAAACTCATGTCACAGCTTACTTTTGGCAACGGCAATAAGACCTATAACAAGCTGATTAAAAGCACAATTAAAAAGTATTTTGCCAAGTTGGACACTATCGAGGAACAAAAGAAAACCGAGGAACAAAAGAAAAAGAAATACGCTAAAATTGCTGCAAAGAAAGCAAAGCGCAAGGAAAAGCAGAAAGAAGCGAGAATCAACGAACAAGCGGAGGCATATCGTCGCGCATTACAATCTATAAGCACTTCAAATTCTGTGGAATGAAAATGCTGAATGTTGCGGAATAAGGGGAGTGTCAATCACTTCCCTTTATTTACTTTGGAGGGTAATATGGCAAATATACTTTTAATAATTGTAGCTGTTGTGGCAAGTGCTTATGTGGTTTGGGCTTTAGTTACAGAAAAACCGCCCGAAGAAACAGACGAAAGCGGTGATAAAGATTAGCTATATTTATTTAACAGGCGACACACACGCAAAGTTTAATAGATTCACAACTGATAATTTCCCAGAACAGAAGAATTTAACTAAAGATGATTACGTTATTATCTGTGGTGATTTCGGCGGTGTTTGGAATTATCTTGGCGAAACTAACGAAGAAAAGTATTGGCTTGATTGGTTAAACAAAAAGCCATTTACAACATTATTTGTGGATGGAAACCACGAGAACTTTGAAAGGCTAAATAAATATCCACGTATGAAATATCACGGTGGTATGGTACATAGAATCCGTGATAGCGTTTTACATTTAATGCGCGGGTATGTGTTTGATTTTGACGGCAAAAAATTCTTTACTTTTGGTGGAGCTAAAAGCCACGATATTCAAGACGGAATTTTAGACCCAAAAGATTATCCAACACTTTCAGAGTTGGTTAAGGTCTATAATATAAGAACGAGATTTGGTGAAATGTTAAGAATCAAAGGTATTTCGTGGTGGAAAGAAGAATTACCGACGAAGGCAGAAATGGACAGAGGTATTAGGAATCTTGAAAAAGTTAATTGGAAAGTTGACTATGTGATTTCACATTGCGCTCCATTGTCTATTAGCTCAAAGATGTACTCTGATGATTCAGACAAGCTAACGGTTTACTTTGATGATTTGATTAAACGCGGTTTGCTCTTTAGAGATTGGTACTTCGGGCATTACCACAACAACAGAACTTTTGATTATAAATATCATATGATTTTTCAGGATATTGAAAGGTTATTATAATGTTGGTATTTTTGACAATGTTAGGAATGAGAATGTTGGAAAATGAAAAATATAAAAATTTGATGGTTAATGATGGAATTGTAATCACCATTGGAAATAAAGCCTTGTTTGTAAACGGAGAGAGATTTCCTTTACCGAACGGAAAATGCTCGTCAAGCACAATAATTAATAATCACATATTCATTGACGGGTATGAGTTGAAAAATGGCAAATGGAAGAAAACACCAAGAGCAATTTTTCATAAATATTTTTGAGAGGTATTCAATGGCAAGTAAACTAAAAATTGGTTATATTGCAAAATATGATTTGGATTTAAACCCACACTTGAAAGGAAGGTTTGAGTTCAAGGAAGCAACTTATACGCGAAAAATTAATTCTCGCGGTGATAAGATTTATTCAAAATTATTAGCTTATCCATTCGATTATGAAGAAGTAGCGGATAATGCCAATATAATGAAGAAAAACGACAGTATAATTCTTGTGCGAGAACCGTTCTTACTTGATGATGAATTGAGAGAAAAGGTCACGAAATGGGTTGAATGGGCAAATCAAGCAGACCCGAAAGAATATGACCCGTGGGCGCAAATTTAGAGATGGATAATTATGTTACAAGTTGAAATGATAGATGAATGTCACTTCCCTGGCACATTACAAATTCATATTAACAACAAGATAAGAGAATTACATAAAAGCGGCTGTGAAGTTATTGACGTAAAATATTCATTTATTGGTGATGAAACCCAACAATACTTTACTTATACCGCAATGATTGTTTACAAAACACGAAATTCTGAACAGTGACAATAAAATTACTGTTTTATCGTCAAATTTTAAGAAGTAAACCTCGATACTATCGAAGTTTAGATTTTACAATTTAACTTTACAAAATGCAGATTTGGGGGAAAATTATGCTTCATACGTTAAATAAGGCTTGGGCTAAGATTTTGGCTCGGCGTGTTAATGACCATATATTGTTTGTTTATACTACTCTGCAAGAGCAGGATATGCTTATTGATGTATTCAATGAAGTAGACAAAGAACTTGGAGATTTGTGTTTTATGTGGGTAATTAATGAGGACGATATTAGGGAAATAATGAATGACGGTATTGATGTTTCAATGTATGATGATATTTTAGTATCTCACAACATTCACGATTGTATGTTGCTCGACTATCTTGGAAGGCATTGTAGAAGGAAGTGTTGTTAATGCGGAATAAACCAGAAGATTTGTTATGGTCTTTGAAAATGATTAAAAGGGCTTCTGAATCACATAGAGGTTGTATAATTCATAAAACTGGCGGCTTTATAGCTGACGGACAAGTTGATGATTTAATTGAATTAGTTGAACAACAATTCGGTAAAAGCGATATAACAGAAAGGGTAAACAAAGCAATCAGTAAAGAACAAAAACCAGTTTGGTTTCAAAAATATTGGAGTGAAAAAGGCTTAAAGAAAAACGAATAAAGGGGAAATTATTTGAGGATAACTATAGCGAAAATAATAATATGTGCAATTTTAGTTGTAACAATAGCAGGAACGGCAATGATAACAATGCCTAATCACGATTTGGTGAATCATAATTCAATGAAGCAAGATTCAGTAAAATCAACTATTGATGAAGCAACTAAAAGCGAAGCAACTTCAACGGCTATTACCACGCAGCCGACCTCAAAAGTGTCAAACAAAACACCTCAAAATACTCAACCGACAACAGAAAAGGTTATTGAAAAGCCAACGGAAAGCTCTAATAGTATCGTTGAAACGTCAGAAGATAATGATAATTATGTTGAGAAATCGGAAAATGAACAACCCGAAGAACCCGAAAACGATAATGATTCAGATTCTAATGAGGAAGATACATATTATGATACGCTTTTAGATATTGACAATCCTGATTCTGACTATTCACCGAAAGCAATAGATATTTCTGACGGAGAACGTGAAGAAATTGCAAGAATTGTAATGGGTGAATTTGGCGGTGGAGGTTTCACAGGTTGCGCTTTACTTGCACAATGTATTCGTGACGCTATGGCTCAATATGGATATAACGGTTATGAAATACGCTCGGCAATGCAATACTATGGATATAATTCAAATCCAAGTAGCACCGCTTATGAAGCTGTAGACTGGATTTTTGTGGGAAATGCTGCTGTTCAGCATAGGATTTTGGTGATGAACAATTCCTCTGGCGGTTGGCACGGAACACAGAATTTTGTAGTACATTATCAGGGCGTATGGTTTTATGATTTATGGTGACAATTATGATTAAGGTATATAAAAAGATATGCGCAGTATATTGCGATTCTAAAGAAACGAATTTAAAAAAATCAAATATTATAATTTCTGATGAAAAATTGATTCCAACAAAACCAAGAAAATCAACATTCGGCGACGTTGATTTATTTGAAAAATCACTAATTGATTTATTTTCTGATGTTAGCGATATTAGTTTTCTATCTAATAAAATTGAAACACTGAAAAAATTATTCTCGCAATGTGACATTTGGATTGAAATAAGATATGAAGAATTAGACGAGTGTTCGGGCTATTCCATAAATGATATTTTGAATTACCCAAATCATAAGGTTGCGTTAGAGTTTTTAGAGCAATTTAGAAATAATCAGCAACCAAAAGAAGAACTCAATAATGGATTTAATTTTAATTTATCTGACAACCAATTAAAAAAGTATAAGTCTTGGCGTAAAACACATAATTGTCATATTCGGAATCAATATGGTTTGAGATATGCTGGAGCTGTTGGCGGTGCAGACACATTTCATATCACGGGAACAGGAATAGGTTATATTGTTGAAGTTGAATGTTGTTGTGGCGCGGTATTGGATTTGACGGAGGATTTTTAATGAAAAAGATTATTGTTTTAGTTTTATCATTGATTATGTGCGCCTTTGTTTTTACTGGTTGTGGAGGCACAAAAGAAAATAGTAGATTTGTTATTATTGATTCTGATGTAGAATCAGAAGATAGAATATCGAGCGCATTGTATGCAGATAAACAGACTAATGTTGTATATTGGTTTACTAAAAGTGGCTACGGTCAAACTATGACGGTTTTATTAAATTCTGATGGCACTCCAGTTTTATATGATTTTGAAAAAGAGATAATTATAGAGAAGGACAGAAAATAATGCTAATTGTTAATAACAATTCTGTTAGTGCAAGCGTCCTTATTAATGTAAAGATTATGCTTGACAGATTTACGGAATCGACTAAACAAAACAATTAAGAGGAGTATTTTAATGTATATGCCTTATCGCCCGAATTGGGCTTTTGAAGAAGCAACTGGCAGAACAAAAGAGGAAAACGCTCAACTTCTTTTGAAGAAAGCTGCAACGAATCGAAATCTGCCCATTGGAACTATTGCGTATTATATTGAAAAACACGGTGATAGTGATTGGCGAATTAGTTGGGGTAAAATTATAGACCACTATCCATCTGTTGTGGTTTTAGAATTGTACGATAGATTTGATACAAGACAGGTAAATGGAATACCTTTTGATGATTTTCCGTGGCGTACACCGTTTAAGAAATTGCCTAAAGGTTGGTCTTACGATACTAAATTATATGAAATAACCTATGCGGAATATCCAAAAGAAATTAAAAACGAAATGAATAGTCTTAATTTTTCAAATCCGCAGGATATTCAAAAAGCAATAGATAAGAGATATATTGTTCCAAGAAGTGAAATCGACTATTCACACATAGAAGTGGAATTTAAGACAAACGAAGGCTATCGTTTATATAAAACCACATATCGTGACGATTATCACCCTGCAACAACCACAGAAAATATTTGGGAAATATTCACTGATTATGCTGACGCACAGAAATATTGCGATGAACATTATGCGGAAATAAAAATTGAAGCAAATATGACCGATTATGAGTGGTCTGTATATCAAATTGACCGCACACTTTCGACTTGTTTATATGATGAAACAAGAAGAATGGCAGCTCGTAAGATTCTTCTCGAAATGGATAGAATAGAAGATATTGAAACGAAATCTTCCTTTGGTGGAATCCAATGGAGATATTGTAACAAAGTACGTTGGAATGATATAAATGTTTGATAATAAAAAGTTGGAAAAGAGGATGTAATATGGCTAAATATTTTGAAACTGATAATTTTGTAGATTTTATTAAATCTATACTTGTAGAATATGTAAATAATCATTGTGATAAAACCGATAATGTGGAAATCACAAAGGATGATGTGTACATCGTTTGGTATTCAAAAGTGTTACAAAACAATAAGGCACTTGCAAGCACAACACTCCCCGATGGAATGTATTATGAAATTACTTTTAATGGCGATAAAAACCAGTGTTATATTGATGTATATAAAAAGTGGGAGAATATTTGTATTGAAGATGTGCAAGACGAAGAGTGAAGGAGTTAAATAACGGGTATGATTTGTTTTTATCACGCTGACAATGACGGTAAATGCGCAGGATTTTGGGTTAAAAAGTTAGGAAAACGCGACAACTTTGAGGATAGCTTTATTAAAATCAATTACGATATAGATTTTCCATTCGAGAAGATACACAAAAATGAAGTAGTTTACATTGTTGATTACTCAATCCAAACGGATGAAATGGATAGGCTTCTTGAAATTACGCCAAATGTTATTTGGATAGACCACCATAAATCATCTATTGAAAAATATGCGAATTATGATAAGAAGATTGAGGGTCTACGTTATGACGGAATCGCTGGTTGTATGCTTACCTATATTTATCTTGGTTGTATGTGTCATTGCGATACAAAAGAAGTTATAAGCGAGTTTGACCCACAAGACGCTGATTCTGCTCCATTGTTTACCAAATTAATAGCTGATTATGACGTTTGGACATTTGAATATGGTGATTATACAAGGCGTTTTGAAAAAGGATTTACAATTTATCCACACGAGCCAACCGATACAATATGGGAAGAACTTTTAAGCGAGGAAGATTGGTATATTCTTGTAAACGAAACTACTGACTCTGCCGACAAAGATATTATGGATATGCCATTGTTATATTCCATTTGTCAAAGTGGCAATAATATTATTGAGCACCGAAAAAGTCTAATGAAAACTATTTGTGATAAAAAAGGGTTTGAAACCAATCTTGATGGTTATAAATGTTTTGCAGTTAATATGCCTTTAATGTCAAGTGATGATTTTATTATTAGCAATGCAAAGATATATGATTTGCTTATTAGTTTTTCATTCAATGGTAAATTATGGAGTTATTCCATTCGTTCTGAAACCGTTGATTGTTCGGAACTTGCGGCAAAATATGGTGGTGGCGGTCATAAAGGAGCGGCTGGATTTGTTCTTGATTCTTTGATTTTAGAGGAGAAATAATTATGCTGTTAGGTATTATTATTGGTATATTTATAGGTGGATTTATCGGCGTTTCTTCAATGTGTTTAATGTTCTATTCAAGCAGCAGCGATAAACACATTGAGCCACCTACGGAAAGCAACACGGAAACAGGTGAAAATGAATGAATTTTTATATTGCAGACCTCCATTTAGGGCATAAAAATTGTCTTGCATTTGACAACAGACCGTATATTACAGTTGAGCAACACGATAACGCTTTAATCAAGAATTGGAATAATGCTGTTGGTTACTATGATGATGTTTGGATTCTCGGTGATTTCAGTTGGCACAACACTACGAAAACACTTGACATATTCAGACAGCTAAACGGTATTAAGCATTTGTGTGTTGGAAATCACGACCATAAATTATTACGGAACAAAGATATTCGCAATTTGTTTGTTGAAATAGTTGAATATAAAGAAATCAAGGATAATAACCAAGATGTTGTTCTTTGCCATTACCCTATTCCCTGTTTTAATAGACATTATTATGGTGCGTATCATTTCTACGGTCACGTTCATAATTCATTTGAATGGAATCTAATGGAGCGTATGAAATATGAAATGGTAGAGCTGTTTGATAAGCCGTGTAATATGTTTAATGTTGGTTGTATGATTTCATATATGGATTTCACACCGAGGACTTTTGAACAAATCATAGATTCAAATGTAGGGCTTACAGAAAGACTAAATGACGAATATCTAATTAGTTGGATTTCAAAAATGCGTCCATTATCCAAAGTAGAAAACGAGAAGAAAGCAGAAATGTATCGTGAAATGTCAACTAAAATTGAAGGTGAAAGTTTTGAGCAAAGTAAGGTTAATTGATTTAGACGAATTGTTGGAACGGATAAGTATTAATTATACGCCTTATGAATATGCTATGACATTTGCAAAAAAACCCTCTACGGCAGCATATCAGGCTGCTCGTGATGTATTAAAGGAAATAAAAAAAGAAATAGAAAAATCACCAATTATTGAGCAAAGAGAATCGGATAATAGCATAAAAACTGTTGAAACTAATATTTTTGATAAAGAAAAGATTATTGAGAACTGCACCGTTCAGATATTAGAAAATTCAATTACAGGCGAAGTGTCTGTTGGTTGGTGGCGAAATGATTGATAAATATTATTGGCGAGGAACAAGCGCAGAAAGGGCAGCTTTGAGCAACTATAAATTTCATCTTAATCTTTTCGGAGAACCAACAGAAAATCAACCAAAAAGCAGTAGTGAATCAAACAAGATAAAACGAAATTGGGAGAATAGGTTTCAGCGTTGGTGTAACAGAGAATCACAAGATGAAGTAACAAGTATGGGAATTTGTGGTTTTGGCGAAATGTGCGATTATTGTAAAGATAATTCATACGGCAGACCGTGTGTCAGAGCATTAAATGAAATGCTGCGAGAACGCAATTTGACTATTGATTATGAAAGGGCTGATTTCTATTCCGTTTGGTTTGGTGGTTATTGGCGAATTAATGAGGTAAAAGCAAAAAATGCGAGAGGTTTTTGATTGATATGGATTATATTAAATGGTCTGAAGAATATGCTGAAACCGCAGCCCAATGTGAGAAAATGGTTAATATGCTTATTCAGAGAAAAAATGAAATTAATAATATAAAAGTTCAAGAATCAATAGATACTAAAATTCAAATGTATCGAGCACTAACAAGGATGTGTACAAATATTTCTTCACAGTTGAAATGTCGGGTGAGAAGGAGCGAGGTGCAAGAGTGAGTCTTTTGGTTAAGGGTATGAATATGCCAAAATATAATGGTGAACACAAAGAATTTGATAGATATGGTTGTTATTTAACCGTTTATAAGAATGGTAAAGTTGAACTTCATATCTGTGATTCTGATTATAATGTTATTGAAATCCCCACTCCTCACGGAAGATTAATTGATTCTGATAAATTTCTTGAAATAAATAAAGAATTTGCTGATAGGGATTTTATTCATCCTAAATATGAAGCCACGCTCCGAGAGCTAATTGATGAAGCACCAACAATATTATCAGAAGAGAAACCATCATACAAAGATAAATTAGTAAATGAAAATGAATTAGTTTATCCATTTATGGCAAACGAGGACAGCTTTGTTAAAATACCACCGTGTTTTTTAGAATATGCTGTTTCTGTTGATTACGGAACTGTCAATCCTTGCTCTGCTGGGCTTTGGGGATATTATAAAGATAGTTGGTATCGAATTGACGAATACTTTTTTGATTCAAGAGTTGAAGGTTATCAAAGAACAGACGAAGAACATTATAACGCAATTTGTCAAATGATTGGCGACCGTGAAATAAAAGAATTTATTATTGACCCATCTGCTGCAAGTTTTATTGAAATTGTTAAGAGAAAACAAAAATTTAATGTTGTTGTAGCTACCATTGGTAATATACATAGCAATATTAAGTTTGTTTATGATTCACTTAAAAACGGCAAAATTAAAATCTGCAAAAGTTGTAAAAATGCAAAACGTGAGTTTAGTCTATACAAATGGGAAACCAACAGATACGGTGTTAAAGTGCCTGTAAAAGCGAACGACCATACAATAGACGATATACATTATTTTACAGCCACCGTGAGCAATTTACATTTGGTAAGGATATTGAACAATAAAAAATAATTGCTAATTCGTCAATACCATAGTACAAATATTCTGTGCGGTGTATTGACAAAGGAGGCAATTATGGACGATTGTATTATAACTCTGCTATATAGTGATTTAACAACTGATGAATTATATATGCTGTTAGAGTATAACAAATATAGGAAAAGGACTACACAAAACAGATATAAGCGCGGTGAATTGCAGCGCAGAATTGAAACGATAATTGATATGATTGATTTTCGTGATGATTTAGCAGAATAAAAGCGCAAATGCACCGCACATTTATTGATAGGAGTAAATAATGAAACTAAATAGCAAGGCTGCGGCTGTTGCTCTTGATGAAGAACAACAAGAGAAAATGCAAAATTTAAGAGAAAGATTTTCAGAAATGTATGATTATATCGAAAAAGAATTAATGAATAGGAAAGAAAAGGAAATGGCTTTAACAAGGTTACAAGAAGCGCAGTTTTGGGCTGCAAGAGCCATTAGTCTGGGGTAGTCAAATGACATCAAGAGAAGCCATCATAGAATTAAATCGTTATATTGGTACTGAAAGGGTATCAATAAATGAAGATAAGATGAAACAAGCACTTCGATTAGCTATAAAAGCGTTAAAACTAATGATTGAAATTGAGGAGAAGGGAAACAATGTGTGAAATAGAAAAAATAGCAGTTAATGCTAAAATTACTTCCGTCCAAAAGGAAATGATTAAGCGTTTCCTACCACACGAACACAATGACTACATAAACTGGAAAGATTATTATGTATTCAAAATAATTCTTTGCAACAATGATGTAGATAAAGACCACGACAAGTTTTCTATACAAGCACTATATCAAATTAGAGATATGGCTATCGGAAAGAATGGTATTCTTGATACTATGCCGAATAACAAATCTAATATTGCAAGAATTTTTGATTGTAGTGTTGAGTATGATAAAGGTAAAACTACAATAGACGGTGAACCTTTGCTTTACGTTCAGGCATACGCATTTTTAGATAAGCGTATTTCTGATGGTTGTGGTGCTATTGCTCAAAAAATCAAAGAAGGATTTTATAATGAGGTAAGTGTTGGTTGTTCAATATACGAAAGTCATAAAGAAAGTTTCTTTGATTCTGAATTTGCACCAGAATATGAGATTACTGTGATTGATTCAATAACCGATTTATATGAGTGGTCTATTGTCCAAAAGCCTGATGTATTAAATTGTCCACTAAAAAGAAAAGACGGTAGATGTTCATTAGAAAATATGCTCTGCTATTTTGTTGAGAAAAACCAATGTAACAAATTAAAATCCGCTTACAATGTTGGCAGAGGTGTAAACCAATGATATTTGAAATTAGAAATAACCGTGATAAATTTGGAGAGCGAAAACCTTGCGCTAATGCGGTTTTAGATGGTGTATATTTTATTGGCGAAAAAGATGTAAACCGCTATGCTGTTGAGATTAACACAATGCAAGAATTAACCGATTTAGCAAAGGAGTTATGTTTAGCAAGTGTTAAAATCAGTTTTCCACTTAATAACAAGCCGTTGATTGAGGTAGACGTTTAATGATACATAATCTTTCAAAATTCACATTAAAAAATGGGAATACAATTATTCCTCTTGAATCAATAGAAGTATACCGTGACAAAAACGTTTTTGCAAACGACATTGGTTTCCCCCGAACAAATATTGATTTTTTGAGTAGCTTTTCTATTGAATGTAAGTCAGAAGAAGTAATTGATTTCTTTTCAAGCTGTTATAATGGCGAATTAAAATGCGGTGATTCTATTGATATTTACCATTTAACACCAGACGGATATGTGCAAGCCCGAAAACACAAGAAGAAACGCATAAATAAAAAATGGCTTAAAAGATACGGTTATAAACCAAAATACAAAAAGGTTAAAACCAAAACTAAATTTGTAGAATCAACTCCGACATTTTCACAAAATAAAACGGGTGAGAAATTGATTACAGGAATTGATATGACTTTAGATATTATTGGAGATAAAGATGAATAGTAACACAATTAGTAACTCTATTGATAAATACGGAAATGTAATTCAAATCGAATATGCTGACGGTAATACAGTAAGTTCAAGAGCGTTTGTTGAGCCGTTGAGATATAGGCACAAAATGTATATCGGCGGTAAAGAACGTGACCTTGATTCACTGAAACACATAAAGAAAAAGTATCTATATATTGGGCAGCCTAATGCGGAGCTGCATAAAGGTGATACTGTTATTCAGCGGGATTTTGAATTTAGCGTTGAAACCGTTGAAAAGTACATATACAAAGATAAAGTAATGTATATTTGGGCGATATTAAGTTTGAAAAATTATTAGGTGGTGATAATCAATGACAAATAATTTATCTATTGTTATTCTATTACTTCCGCTAATGATATTCTGCCATATTGTTGATGATTATTATTTGCAGGGTTGGCTTGCTTCGGCTAAACAAAAGAAATGGTGGATTGAAAATGCGCCGAACGAACTGTATAAGAATGATTATAAGGCGGCTTTGTTAGTACATTCATTTTCGTGGGCTTTCTCAATTAACCTTCCTGTTTTGGTTTATGCTTTATTCTTTCAAATACTGCCGACAATTATATTACCTTATTTTGTTTTGTTGGTTGTTAATATGATTATTCATTGCATTGTTGATAATTTGAAAGCTAATAAATTGGAAATAAATCTGATTGCAGACCAAAGTATTCATTTGTGCCAGATTTTGATTTCGTGGGTTGTTTATATATTTGTGATTCTTTGAGGTAAATAATGAAAAGGTTTACAGTGAAAATTGCTTCAACTACCGATAATTTAACTGAGGACAGTTTGAATTATCTTCTTGAAAATGTAAAAGGCACTCCTTTTAAGAATGAAAAGGTAAACATATTGGCGTGTTTACAAAAGGATATATTTCTGAAAGTTGTGGCAAAAAGACTTTATATGGCGAAGGGTATTTATTTGATGGTTTCAATAACCCACCTGAAATAACAAAAAATACTTCTACATCTTTTTCTATTTATTGTTCTAATGGAAAGTTAGCAGAAGTATGTACTGAAAGATAGGTGAAATTAAATGAGAATTTATAATATAGACAATATTTCAATAGGTGTTCTCAGTAGATTTGACGCTTCACAATATTGTAAAGAACCGCACAAAACCGATTCTGCAATCATTTCAATTTCTACGCCCAATTTTAACTATTCTGATTTAGCGATTGAACCAACTGATGAAAATAGAGTTGTAGCTATTCTGTGCCTTGAATTTATGGACGCTGACCGTCCAGGTGATAATGATGTTTATGGGAATCTCACAACAATCAGCGACCTTATGAGTGACGAGGACGCTAAAACAGTTGTTGACTTTGTTGAGCAGTACAAGGATAAAAGGATATTAGTTCATTGTGACGCTGGCATTTCACGTTCATCAGCGGTAGCAGCGGCGATACTCAAACATTACACAGGTGATGACAGTATGATTTTTGATAGTCGTTGGTATAATCCAAACAGATGGGTTTATCGCAAGGTATTAGAAGCCTTTGAGAATAAAGATGAATAGGGGGCTGATTGAATGATTAATGCAGAAGAAGCATATAAAATGACAAATGATTTAGTGCAAAAGAGATTCAAAAGAATACAAAATAAAATCAACAGAAAGATTAAACGCCAAATCAGGTGTGGAAAATATAGCCTTAGTTTGTGTTACGAATGTTTTACTGATTGTGAGATACGCAAGTCGTTATTAAAATATTACAGAAATATGAATTACAAGGCAAAAATGGAACTTGTACGTTATGATATTTATTTCCGACGCTATGAGTTGTTTATTTCTTGGCAAAATCTGCAAAATGCAGAAGGTACAAAGGAGAAATCAAATGATTATATCAAAATGGATTGATATTAAAAAGCAAGAGCCACAAGATAAACAAGAATGTTTGATTTATAGCAAATACGGTAAAATATCAAAAGCACAATGGATAAAAGGTGAAGGCTATTCTGATGAAACGCAAAACGGGCATTGGAAAACATCTGGTGGAAGTCATAACAGTGCTACATATTGGACACCTCTCCCCTCTCCACCACACAAGGTTTATGACAAATACTATTTTGATGATGATAATTTTGGAGCTGTAATCAACTGCGCTATTCGTTATGCTTGTGGTAGACAAACGTATATGCCGAGTTTGGTTATCGGCGTAGTTAGACCAATGTTACCGTTACTAACACCAAAGACTATTGCTTGTATGGAACGTGACATTAGAGAAGCCGATAAGTTTGGCGGCTATGGTGATGAAACGATTGATAAACCGTTATGGATTAAATTTTTATCCGAACTTCAAGACATAATGAAAGAAAGAGGAATTGAACCGTGGTAGATTCAAACAAAGAAAAACAAAACGACCAAGAATCCAATAAGCAAAAAGATAGTGTAGATAATAATAAGATTTACGGAAGTTTTCATTCTGCAAAAGACCAAAAGAGTGAAACTGTATTTTTTCAAGATTTGTAAAATAATTATATATGCTTATTAAACTTTTGCTTGACATTTCTTATAAAATATGTTATACTAATTAAAACAAACAGAATCAAACATTTATTTTTTTTGTGCAGTAGAAATGTATTAGAATTTTGTTTGTAATCTATATTAAGGAGTTTTTATTATGATGAAGGCGAAAATTGAGCTAACCAATATCGAAGATGTTGAGAAGTTCACAACTGCGGTATCACAAGTCAAGGATTGTGATGTGCGGCTAATTGGTAGGGACGAAAACGGAGAGCCGTGGAATATCTCGGCTAAATCAATTCTGTGTTCACTGATTATGTCACAAAAGGCGCAGAATAGACCTCACACGGCGCACGAAGTCGATTGGAATACAATTTGGGTTGAGTGTGAAAGGGATATTTATTATCTTATTAAGGATTTTGTGGTTGTTGATAAATGATTCCAAAAATTGAAGGCAAAGTTGTAGTTGGATTTCCAGCAGTAGGAAAATCGGCATTATCTTTTAACTATCCTCATGTTATTGACCTTGAAAGTAGTAATTTCTATTTAGATAGTGAGAGATATAAAGATTGGTATAAGGTTTACTGTAATCTTGCGAGGGATTTATGCCAACAAGGATTTTATGTAATGGTTTCATCACATAAGGAAGTCCGTGACGAATTATGTAAACACCCAGCTTCAAGACAATGTATCGTTTATCCCTCTCTAAATTTAGAGAAGCAATGGATAACAAAATTAAAAAGCAGATACCTATTCAATATGACAGAAAAGAATAAGAAGGCTGCTGATTATGTTTCAGAACACTATATTGATAGCATAAACGATATGATGAATCAACAAGGATTTGAACACGTTGTAATTGATGATATGGGTTATGAATTAGCAGAGATAATTGGATATAAAACCGATGAACTTAATGGATATAAAGAAGGATTTTAATATAAATGAAGTTATTGAATAAGATTACCGAGCGCGTTGGAAGTATTATAATCGGTGCTTTAATTTTCGTAGCTATCCTTGCGATAAGTTGGGGATTCACGATTGGTATAATTGCTCTCATTTGTCTGTGTTTTGGTTGGCAATTCAATTTACTAATCGCAACTGGTGTTTGGTTAGTAATTATACTTTTACGCGGTATCATTAGTGCTGCGAAATCCGATAGCAAATGATTATAAATAGAATTTGGGCTATGCCAAACAGTAGGACTTTTACCATTAAACCGATTAAGGAATTACTCAATCGCTACATAACAAACGGCATGGTTGTGGTTGACCCATTTGCCAATGAGAGTAAATTTGGAACAATCACAAATGACCTAAATCCAAAGTTTGATACTAATTATCATTTAGACGCTTTAGATTTTCTCAAACAGATAAATGATAATTGTACCGATATTGTTTTATACGACCCACCTTACAGCCCGCGTCAGATTAAGGAATGTTATGACGGTATCGGTATTACTGTTACGGCTGATGATACAAAAGCCTCGTGGAGAGCAAAACACCTTGATGAAATCCAAAGAATATTAAAGCCAAACGGTATATGTATTTCTTTTGGTTGGAATACAAATGGCGTTGGTAAGAAACGCGGATTTGAAATCATTGAAATTCTGATTGTTCCTCACGGTGGAAGTAAGAATGATACATTATGTACTGTTGAGAGGAAAGTTGGTGATTGAAATGGGAATTTGGCAAATTGTATGGATTTGCATAATGGCTATTAGTCTTGGAATAAATTTAGCCTTGCACGGTAAACCGAAACAGGGTAATAATAATTTCTTTATTGCCTTGATTTCATTTGGGATTCAGTTAGTACCTTTGATTTTTGGTGGATTCTTTACGGCAGGGTAACAAAATAATGTTTTTATTGTCATTTTAGGGAACAAAAACGGCTATTTTACTGGCTTATGTTCCCTAAAAACGATAAATTATAAAGAAATAGGAATTTCTAAACATCGAAAGTATGGTGGTTTATTATAGAAAAAGTAAATAAA
>JAEEHV010000040.1 GCA_016280955.1 Candidatus Gastranaerophilales bacterium
GGACAATGAATTAGTGATACCTGCATTAAATACTGCATATGATTTCTTTTATTTAGAACGTGGAGAAAACACTATTTCTGTAAACGTAAAACCAAACGGTGTTTATGCGCCGCCGAGTTACTTATCAATTATCTATACTCCTTGTGTGAGAGTTGGTGGTTTCTAATGAAGTTTAAGAAAAAAGCACCTACTGTATATATATATTCACCTAATAGAGAAACGATATTAGGTGTATTACCTCAACCAATAAAATTAAATATAAATTATCGGTTTAATACATTTTCGGAGATGACATTTGAAATATTCAAATATTATTATAATCAAAAAACAGAACAATGGGTAAAGAATCCTGCGTATGATGAAATCCAAAAAAATAATCTTGTCAAAATTCCAAATGACAATCCAATTTATTCATATCAAGCGAGAGAATTGTATGATGATGATGAATACGATATAAATAGAAATCAAGACGGAACACCTAACTATGATAATCAGCCTGTAAGAACAAAAAACGAAGAAAATTCAAGTAGTGCTTTATTCTATAATCCATATATTAATCATTGTACTTTGCAACCTGAAATTGAGTTATTTGATGTTGGTTCGTGGAGTGGATATGGTTGGAAATGGTACGGGAAAATATTTGAAGGTTCTGACGAACATGGAAATAATTATCCACGTGCCGCTGGATATGTTGTAGACACTGATAATATAGCGGAACTTGTAAATGAAGCATATTTTCCTGTTGAAGTTGGAGATATTATAGCTATGGGCTGCCAACAAAACAGTAACTATAAGTTTATTAAGGGTGCTACTAAGCGTAGATTTGCATTTTGTCCGTTCTTTTATTCAGAAGCAAATTCAAGTTCATGTGTGCATATGGGCATATATACAGACTCAGAAGATTCTACAAATTATTATCAACAACCAATAGGAAGATACAGAATAAAAGATGGTGATTTAGGAAAATACACTTATATTGTTAATGGAGAAATAAAGACAAAATATAATAAAACTGGATATGTTAGATTCAAAGGGAAAGATGTATCAGACCATTCGGGCGGTGTTTATTATGCTCCCGGAGGAAATAATATAAAAATTATAAGCGGAGAAGAAAGATGTAAAAGTATTGGGCTAAAAACAAATACAGTTACGATTCAACATGGTATTCCGTGGTGGGTAATCACTAATATAGAAGAAGAAAAAAGCGGAGTAAATCCAGTTAAGAAAGTTACTGCCTATTCATATGAATATACATTATCAAATAGGACGTTTTCGGTAGATGAAAGTACAATGCTGTTATATATCCCAGATAATATCCCCAAATTAGTTAATAGTGGTGAATTTCCTATTGATAGGTGGCGTGAAACATCTTCAAGTACACCTCAAACGTGGAGTGGTGTTCAGCGTATGAAACGTGGGCTTTTGAACCAAATATTAGATAATGTTTCTGGTTGGAGAGTGAGATTTCTTTCTGACGGCATTTGCACAAGGTACAGACAGATTGAAGAAGTTGATAATGATAACATATATACCTACCTAATGAACACGGTTCAAAAGAAATATCAATGCTTTTTAATTTTTGATACTGAAAATCTAAACATAAATATCGTAAAGCAATCAGACATTATTTATAATACCTCAAACAAATCAAATGTTATGTTGTCTTGGCGAAACGCTATAAAATCAATGACAGTTAAGAATGTTGATGATAATTATGCAACAGCATTAAAAGTTCACTCCGAGGAAGATACTTATGGTTTAGGATTGGTAAATCCGAACGGAACAGACGTTATTTATAACTTTAATAATATTTTAGATAAGTTAGATTATGTTGCAGACCCAAATCATACCCATAATGGAACACCATATACATTAAAAGAACTTGTCGAGAGTTATCAAACACAAATTACAAATTCAAATACGATAAGTAGCTATAGAAATGCAGCAAAAAATCTAATCAATAATAGCAAACAAGTTGTGGAGTATAAAGTTAGATTATCTGAAATGCTTACTGGATATTTAACAGAGGTTGACAAGAATAATGTTTTAGTAAAAACAAAATCAGAATATAGGGCAGATTGGCAATATCCATACGACGTACCAGAAGTTCCACCTATTTCAAGTGATTTTACAAATGGTGCTTGGTCTTTTTATGGTGGCGGTACAAATAGTAAAACTCACAGAGAATCAGATACAAGCACGGCACTTGTAAGGGATTGTTGGGCTACAAAACAAAATTATGAATTAGTTAAAAAAGCGGCTGAAAATTATTGGGAGGCTTATGACGCTTATATTCAAGCGGAAACAAACTTCGCGAAAAACACATATACAATGAAACAAATTGCATTAAAATTCTCACTTAATATAAACACACTAAAAGAGCAGTTTGAAGCAAATAACAATAATGGTGTTCCTACAAATAATTATGTACCGATATTTACGCCCACAGAAGCTATTGAATTGTACAAGTATATTTATGAATCAGATTGGACAAATGAGTACGTTTCGTTTAATGAGGAATTTTCTGCTGATGATATTTATGATACATTAGTTGATTTATATAATACCGCGTTTGCTGAAATGACAAACATATATAGTAAGCCAACTTATGATTTTGAATCAGATATCGCAAATATTACGCATATTCCAGAGATTAGTGAGAGATGTGGAAATCTATTTTTAGGTAGCAATATGCTTATTTTTGATGGGTCAAAATGGGTTGAACCTATCTTATTGGAAATACAATTTAACTACGAAGATTATGATACCTCTCCTATGGTGTTTACAACTGATTATAACAGAAAGCCAAAGGAAATGCGTTTTTATGAAATTTTTTCTACTATACAACAAGCGTCGGTATCAACACCAACTTATACATTTGATAATTAGAAAGGAGGATATAAATGAATATAATTCCAAGAAGTAAAGATTTCACGCTATATTCCAATAAAGAAAATAGCCAAGTTAGAATGTATATCACGCAAGGCGAATATGCAACCACACTTGCCAACTTTACACTTTATGACGGAAGTACAGCGTTAGACCTTACAAATGCTTCACAAGTTTTATTCTCTGTTTACTTTACACATAATCGCAATACAGCAACTACATTACCCGTTGAAATTACAGACGCAGACGACGGCAAAATTTCAGTTGCGACAGTTGCAAACTTATCTGCAAATTATGACGGAAACGGAATGGATTGTTTTGTGCAAGCTATATTTCCAACAAAGACGGTTAAGTTTTCAGGAATGAAGATTTATGTTAAAGCTGACCCATCACTTGACGTTCTTGCACAGACAAGCGACGCGCACACACTGATTGACGCTATTAATAAATTAGCTTTGATTGACGGCGACACTGGAACGATAGAAGTTGATGACGCTTTATCAACGACAAGTATAAAACCAGTTCAAAATAAAAAGATTACGCAAAAGATAAATGAAATGGATACATATTTATCGGGACACTCATTTATCTATGATTTATGGGGTAGGATTTATTCTTACTCAAACAATTCAACAATAACATCAAACTCGTTTGGTGAAGCTATAACAAGAACAAATGGTTGCTATGTTTGGCTCGGAATGAATGTTACAACCGTAGAAGATAATAGTTTACCTGACCCACAGTATATATCGCAAATTAGATATGAGGGTAAAGCAGAAGATTTAACAATAGGTGAAATGTATGCTTCAAAAGTAACATATGGTCGTAGTAATCGTTCTGTATTTTACTTTTTAGCAACACTGTCTTATCTATTTAATAATATGGTTAAGGCAAGTGATGTGTATTCAAAAACCGATTCAGACAATAAATATAGGTTGCAAACAGCACCAATTACAGAAAATGATTTGGCAAGTGCATTATTGGCGTTGATTAACGGCAAAGTAGATTCAGCAGATGTATATACACAAACGCAAGCTGATAACACGTTTGAGAAGGTGGCAAATAAAAAACAATCTATTTCTACTGATAGACAAACAACAACTGCCGAAAATGCTTGGTATCCGTCTATAACAGCAATTAAAAGTTTCTTGTTTACCAATTTCTATACGCAAACTGAAATTGATAATTTATTAGCTGGTATTTTAGATGGTTCAGATGATGAAAGCATTATTTCTGTTTTAGATAACAAACTTGACAATGAAGATAATGTTATTAAATCACGCCATATTTCAACTGGCGCAGTAACAGAAACTAAACTTGCGACAGCATTAGCAAACAAAATCAATGGTAAAATTGACACGATAAGCGCAGTAAAGTATGTAAATGATGAATCTATAGATAATTGCATACGTTCAGATACGATTTATTTTGTTTATACAACAAGTGATGATGGTGTAACTGGAAATCACGTTATCCTTTGTACAAGCGCAACTAATCAAAGAACCCAATACCTATTTGCGCAAGAGGGTGGTATTCAATATAGAAAACAAGTGAAATCTGGTGGTGTTTTTGGTGATTGGGGTAGTTGGACAAAACTTGCGACAACTGCGACAACAACACAATTATCAGACGCAATCACCGCATTAAATACTGCCGTTGAATCATTACAGCAAAATGCGATTATGAAAACGCAAGGGGCTGTAATTGAAAGCTATATCAATGGCGGCGCGGTAACAGAAGCTAAACTTGCTACGGAACTGTCTAATAAAATCAACGGTAAAATCAATTCTTCCGAAGCGATTAAATATCAATATACAACCTCTTTGGATAATTGCACATCACAAGATACTATATACAAATATTATGGTTATGATATGCAAGGATTCACTGGTAATCATTTGGTTTTATGTTTAACAACAGCTAATTCAAAAACAACGCAAGTCTTATTTTCGTCAAAAGGTTTGATTCAATACAGAACAAAAGAATATCAAGGTGAATATTCGGAATGGAAAGAGGTTGCTACAACATCACAAACAACTGCATTATCAACTTCACTTTTGGCGTTAGGGCAAAGAGTTACTGATTTAGAAAATACAAGGATAACCAAAACGCAAGGTGCGGTAATTGAAGATTATATCAACAATGGCGCAGTAACAAAGGCTAAACTTGCTCCTGCATTAAAGAGTGAACTTGATAACAAAATCGACTCCGAGGACGGTGTTTTATTTGTTTCAGCTCAAAATGCAAATAATTGTCTATCACAAAATACGCTATATGTTTTACAAACAGAGGTTGAAGGACATCTCCAAAATACGCACACTATGATAGTTGCCGAGGATATTGATAACCGCGCTCAATATCGTTTTTCTGTTGAAGGTGGTTTTGAATATCGCATACAAACAGGATTGTTACAAGAAGGAAATCCGTGGAGCGAATGGAAATCCTTTGCCGAAGCGTCAACTGTTAGTAATCTAACCGACAATTTAAGTAATAATTATTATACAATGACACAAATGGATGGGTTATTGCTTACAATCAACAATGCAATTACCAACCTCAATAACACCGTTGAATTGAAAACCAATAAAGCAACAGATATTGATTCAAGTACAAGCGTTGGAACTGCGGAAGAAACCCAATATCCTACGGTTGGCGCAATTAAGAGATTTACAAGTAACCATCTTTATCGTCAGTCTGAGATTGATACAATGATTGGTGGTTTGAAATATGAACACGAAACACGCTTTGAATTACCTATTTCTGTTGGTTTTGATAGTTATAAAATACCAGTAAATGTAATCGAAGGTACAACCATAGCAAAGTCTATGGTAAGCAACCAGAATATTAGTATATTATTTATTTCCGATAATGTAACAGAAGTTGAAACGGATATTTTGGACAATCAAAGTATTCAAACTATTTATATCAATAAAAATTTTAATGAAGCGTCTGAATTGCTTGCTGACGTAGTAGGGCTTTCTAATGTTAATGTGTATTTTAAGGGTGATTTTAATTTTAGCAAGTTTATGGCAAGGGCTACTGCATATATAAGAAGTTTAATTGTTGGAATGAATACTCATATTCAAAATGCAGAAACTAATATTTCAAAGATTACTAATTATACATTGACGATAACTTTATCACACAATAGTTGGGTAAATAGCAATGGTGTGTATGTACAAAATGTTGATATTTCAAATAAATATACACTCACTCCTAATTCTTTGGTAACATTAAAACTTAATGATACCGTTTTAAGTCAATTAGACGGATATGGTTGTGAATCAATCAGTGTTGATAATGTAACTACGAATGATACAACCACTTTACAATTTGCTATTGAGGGAAATCCACCAACGGCAGATGTGGCAGTTGACATATTACTGACAGAAACCGTTAGTATCGTTTAAGAGGTGATATTAAATGGCAACTGTTAAATTATATGATAGATTTGGTTTGGAAATCGACCACTTAACACAATGGGATTATAACGTAACATTACAAATTCATGATTATCAATTTGATATTGCGCCGATTTGTCATTTTGCAAAGAGATTAGATAAGAAATCTTTGGTTGTAAATTCAATTTTATCTAATGGTGTAGTAAGCGTGGATATACCGAATAAATTACTTACTGACGAAAATACAAACGGTGCTTTCTCAATGTTTGTATTCCTAACTGATTCAGAGGGAAATACAGGACGTACAATTTATAAAGTTGATTTACCTGTTGAAAAGAAACCAAAACCTGATGATTACGAATATAGCGACAATATTGATGTTATTGAACTGTCAGTATTAAGAGCAAAACTTCAATCACTTATAGTGAAAACCGAAGAAACGCTTGACAACAGGATTGATGAACTTGAAAACACATATCAAGCAACAATCACAGAAGTTTGAGCATAAATAACAGTTTAGACGGACACAAGTTAATAGCACAAATAGATGGAAACGTCCCAGATGTGGATTTTACCATACAACTGACATTAGTTGATAATTAACAACACCGTGGTTTTGAAACTGCGGTGTTTTCTTATATTCAAAAGTAAGGAGTTGAATAAGATAAATGAAAAATAAAATAAAAATTTCTCCGTCAAGATTGGAAGAACGCATTTTTATTTCCGAACAAGAATTAAATGATTATTTAGATTCTGCAAAGGCTAAAGCTGGACAAGACGTAACATTGCTTGATGAATCCACAGGTAAATATAAAACCTTTTTAATTCAAGGCACAAGTGGTAGTTTTGATACAAAGCCTATGGGTGCTGGTGATTATGTTGGTAACTCATTACCCCCTGTTGCTGAAGGCGATATAGATACCAACTATTTGATTTATGATAGCGTAGACGGCATTTATAAGCATTATCGCTTTAACGGCACAAATTACGTTATTGTCGGTGGTGATTCATACGCTAAAAATCAGGTTTACACCAAAACCGAAACTGACACAGAGCTTGCTAAAAAGCAAGAAGCGTTTGTTGGTGCGTCACTTCCTGCTATCGGCAATACAAACATTGATTACTATATTGGTAGTGAAGCGAATGGATTTATTCATTATCGTTATTTTGCTGGCGATATAAATGATTATATTGCTGTTGGCGGCGACTCTTACACTAAAGCGGAAGTTGATAATTTAATCGCTGCAAAATTAGTTTATTACTATTTCCTGTCTTACGGTACTGCAATCGTTGAGGAAAATGGCGAACAGATTGAAAAGAATAATGTTGTACGTCTTTGGAGATATACAAATCCTGATGACGTTGGCGATACCACTGGTGAGGTTGGAACAGTAGTAACTTGGTTTGAAATGCAAGGTGGTGGCGGTGGTTCATCACAGGCTACAAATATGACGTTTGAAAGGGTAACTCCTGCAAATATCGTAACCACTGTTGGCAGTGTTGAAACAAACGGCGTTGTTATTTCCGCTTCTTTCTCTGACTATGAAACAGGCGGCGAAGCTGTATCTGCTTCATATTCAATCAAAGTTGGAAATAATGTAGTTAAAACTGGTGTAGCGATTCAGTGTAAAGATTATAGCGGAAATCAGATTTATGATAGTGACAATAACCCTGTTTACAACGTTTTTGACATTACTGATTATTGTTCGGTTGGAACACAAACGGTAACAATTTCTATTACGGACGAGTACGGCAATATGATTATCCGTAGGTGGACGGTGCAGATTCTTGATATTAACATCACAAGTACGTTTGATGATACATATTCAAGAGCTGCTGGTTCAGCTATTAACTTCACATACACACCATTCGGAGCAACATCAAAAACAATTCACTTTGTTTTAGACGGTGTTGAGATTGGAACGGTAACAACAAATAGTTCTGGCACACAATCAACCTATTCTATTGCTTCAACATATACAACGTATGGAGCACATTTCCTTGATTGTTATATTACTGCTACAGTTGACGGTGTTCCGATTACCTCAAATCATATCTACAAGGATATTATCTGTTATGCAAATGACGGTGAGTTACCGATTATTGGTTGTATCTATAGATATGATAGATACGGCACTGTTCAAATGAACGAATACAATACGTTTAATATTCCGTATACAGTTTATGACCCAAGCACAAGCTCACCGATTGTTACGTTATCTGTTGACGGTACGTTAGTTAATACGCTAACACTTTCATCACACAATAACACTTGGGCTTTTAAGGGTAGTGAAGTAGGAAATCATACGCTTACTATCGCTTGTGGCTCAACGTCAGTAACAATCACTGTGAATGTGAATGATTTAGGTTATGATATTAGTCCTGTTACTACTGGTCTTGCATTTGACTTTGACCCAACAGGAATTACAAATAGTAGCACAAACAGATTGTGGCACGACAAAAACGATAATAGCATTGCGCTTTCGGTTTCAGAAAACTTTGATTGGGATAACGGTGGTTATCAAATCGACAGCGTAACAGGCGAGAGTTATTTCCTTGTTAAAGCTGGTACAAGAGCTACAATCTCATACAATCTGTTCGGAACTAATCCGAAATATGACGGTGCAGAATTTAAGTTAGTTTTCAAAACGAGTAACGTTCGCGATACTGAAACAACATTTTTAAGTTGTGTGTCTGATGATATTGGACTTAAAATGGACGTTCATTCTGCGACACTTTCAAACAGTGTTAATGTGGCTGACCCGTTATGGATTCCTTATAGTGAGGAAGATATTATTGAATTTGAGTATAACATCAATCCAAGTATCAATGGTTTAACTTACAATCCTTTGATTATGACATACGAGGACGGCGTTCCGTATAAGCCTGCACCTTATTCAAGCGGTACATTCAATACCTTAACTGGTGAATGGAACGGCGGCGCACAATTACATCAAGATACACCTGTGCCGATTACGATTGGTTCTGACGATTGTGACGTTTATATTTATCGTATGAAAGCATATAGTGTTTCACTTTCTGATTCACAAATTCTTGACAATTTCATTGCCGACGCAAGAGATTCAGAAACAATGGTTAATAGGTATGTGAGAAATCAGGTTTATGATGACGGTGCGCTTACACCTGATTCTGTAGCCGAGGCTTGTCCACATCTCCGTGTTATTACCATTGACGCGCCATATTTCACAAATGATAAAGATGAAAAAGTGCCTAATACAACCATAGGCTATATTTATAAAGATGGTGATTCTGTACTTGAAAATTGGAAAGCTGTTAATTGTAAACACTCTGGACAAGGTACAACTTCTAATGACTATGGTTTCGCTGGCAGAAACTTAATGCTTTATATGAATGATGAAAACACCGTTATTACTCTTGGTGATGATACCACAACTGTAGAAAAAGTTGCATTGACATATAACGGTCAAAACGCAACATCTATTCCTAACAATGTATTTAACATTAAGGTTAATATCGCTTCTTCTGAAAACGCTAATAACGCATTGTTAGCAAAGAGATACAATGATTATCTACCTTATAAAATGCCCGCACAAAAGAGGGATAGCAGAGTTAAGAACACAATGGAATTTGTTAATTGTGTTGTATTTATTAAGGAAAGCGACCCTGATTTGTCAAAACATAGAGAATTTCAAGATACAAAATGGCATTTCTACGCTCTTGGCAATATCGGTGACGCAAAGAAAACCGATAAGACAAGAGTAAATGATAAGAACGACCCGAAAGAATTTGTAGTTGAAATCAAAGATAACGGTAAGCCTAACTCTGGATTTAATACGGGAACAGGTACATATCCTATTAGTCCTTCACAATGGGTCGCTGGCAATACCGCATACGATTCACTCTATAATAATTGGGACACTTCTTTTGAATTTCGTTATACAAAGGCAGACTATGACCCCAAAAAGAATATCACAAGTGCACAAGCCGAAGCCAACAAGCAAAAATGGCGTGATTTCTATGAGTGGGTTATTACTGTATCTGACGCTAATTTTGCAGCAGAACTCGGTAACTGGTTTATTGTAGATTCTGCATTATATTATTATGTATTTACACACAGATACACAATGATTGATAACCGCGCTAAAAACTCATTCTGGCATTGGAGCAAGGTTTACATCACCGAAGCCGAAGCTGCCGAAATGGGCGAAACCGAAGCAAGTTACTACACTATTGATAACGCAAAAGCAGCTATCAATGAAGGTTATCGCTTTGAAATGTGGGGGTATGACTTTGATACTGCGCTTGGTATCAACAACTCTGGTGTAATGAGCGAACAGTACCGTTATGGTAAAGAAGATACCGATTATAGAAGTGACGGTGATTCCACATCAGGCTATCTGTTCAATGAAGCAACAAGCGTATTTTGGTGCAGACTCCGTGATTTAATGCCTACGGAAATTGCGAATATGTATCAAACTGTTGCAACAAACAACAGTAGTGCTTGGGACGCTGAACACTTAATCAATGAATTTGATAATTGGCAATCACAATTCCCCGAAGAAATTTGGAGATTAAACTATGAGAGAGAATATACCCGTACATATCAATCTGGCGTAGACAGATTTATGACCCAGATGATGCAGGGTAGAAAGAAATATCACCGTAGGCAATGGGAGCGCGACCAAGCTCCTTATTACGGAACAAAATACGGATTAGCATATTACAAGAATACAGACCGCATTTCGTTCAGATGTAATCAACCTATTTTTGAGGTTGATAGCAACCATACATTCGGAAGTCAAGCAACAGCTAATACTTATCTCGCGTCGTCAAGTGCGGCTGTAGACCAGAATGTAAAAATCAAGCAGAGCGATAACACATATAAGTTGTTTGTTATCAAATCTGTTAATGGTTCTTTAACTTATATTCCTATTGTTGAGCCAAACTATGATTTAACTATCACTCCGTATTCTGACTTGTATCTTACTGCTGAATTTGGAAATGAGGGTAGCGTAACAGAGCAAGTTGCTATTAGAGCAAAAGCTGGACAATCTTATACTATTGAATGTCCTGCTGGCAGAAATATGAGTAATACAATGGTTAAAATCTATTGCGGTTCACACATTCAGGAATTAAGTGATTTATCACCTTGTTATATTGAGGATAACGATTTTAGTAAAGCAACTAAACTCCGCAAGTTAATTATCGGTAATGATACTCTCGGATATAGAAGCTATATCACAGCTTTAGCTTTAACCAATAACCCAATCCTCGAAGAACTAAACATTGAAAATTGTAATACTTTCACAGACGCTTCTATTGACCTAACAAACTGCGGAAACCTTGCAAAGTTCTATGCAAACGGAAGTAATATCACAGAGGTATTATTTGCTAATTACGGCAAGGTTGCTGACGTTGAAATGCCTTCTTCTATTAGGTCTATTAGTATGCGTAATCTTAATTATTTAACCGACTCAAATTTAGATATGCCTTCGTATAGCAATATGCGTAGTGCAACAATCGTTGGTGGTGTTCTTGACACAAAGACGCTTATGGGTAGTCTTGCACCAACGCTAACTTATTTATATTTAACTGGTTTCGACTGGTCTTTCTCCAATATTGATTTTACTACACCACAAAACTTTCTGATTGAGAAGTTATATCAAATTAACAATGTAACCCTAAAAGGTACTATTAGAATTGATAGAATCCCGTACAGATATGTACAGAAATATCACGACAAATGGGGTGACGATTTTGTAATTGACGCTAATGTTGTCGTTCCCGAATTTAGCATTACCTTTTTAAATGCGGATAAAACACCCATTTTATCGTCACAAACTGGACAGCCATACGTTGAGTGGGTTGACGGTGAAAATGCGGCATATAACCCAATTACAGAAGGATATGTAAATACGCCAACTAAAGCAAGCTCCGATAAGTACAATTATTCTTTCAGCCATTGGGCTTTATTTGTAAATGATACTGTCGGTGCTGAATATACGTTTGGTAGAGTTTTAACATCTAATCTTACGTTAATTGCTGTCTACACAGGAACATTAAGGACATTTACAGTGAATTGGTATACGTCGCCTGTTAATACTACTATTACATCAGGTGAATGGAACTCAAAGACTAATTCTGCAAATAGGGTATTATTGCACACAGAAACAGATATACAATATGGTGCAGAAGTGTCTTTTGATAATTTGCAAAAGGTTAAATGTCAAGATGTATCGTCTGGAAATTTGGTTTATATGGAAACATATAACTTTATTTCTTGGAGTGATTCAACTGGTAGCGTCAAAGGCGATATGGACGTTTATGCTATATGGGATTATGCAAAAATTTTCAAAAACAACGGAAATCTTATTTTAGAGGATTCTTCTGGTAATAGGAAGAAACTAAAAGATATGACTTCAGCCGAAATTGCAAGTGTGTGTGCTAATAACGAAGCGGAAACATTCTTTAGTGATAAAGATTATTTTGATTTCGTTATGGGTCACGATTATTCTTTTGCAAATGTTAATGAAGAAACTCTTGTATCACTCGGTAATGAAGTTCACCTTAACGGTTTGACCGCAGTTATCCCAACAGATAGTCAAGGACATCAAATCAAGTTGTTCACTGCTGATTCTCCGTCATTTACTATGGCTATTGATTATCAGTTTACAAATGACGCTAATGATTATGCTCCTGCGAATCAAAAGACATTGGTTTCTTGTTTTGAAAATCCTGATAATGGTAATGACGGTTTCTCATTGAGATATAATTCAAATAAAGCAAATATTCTTTGGGGTGACAAAAATCAAAATGTTACAACTACATTCAATAGAGATATGGTTGTATTACGTCACGTTCAAGGTAGCGACGAGTTATATATCTATGCTTTCAATGGTGGTAACGTAGAAGTAAATAACTATTCAGACGATATTGTTACCGCAACGCTCACAAGAACTACATTCAGTAATACAAATGCGCCTCTCGTATTTGGTGGTATTGCAGAATATGATTCAGAAAACGAAACATATATTGCAACGACTAACTCTACATATATCGGCGCAGGAATTATTTATTGGTGTAAGATTTGGTATGATGATTTAGGTGATACCATTGCAAGAAAAATTGCTTCTTGGACTCGTGATGAAGATAGACAAGAATATTTCAAGGTTCAGTTGGATTCTGCTGGAACTATGTACGGTAGCCCATATATTCTCACTGGTTCTTCCACAAGGGCGAGTGCTTCATTCTGCTCAAACAACTTAATGAGATATTTACATAGAATGAATGAACAAGGTGTTAATGCTGGCGGCTGGGGTGGAGATACCTCTACAACAGAAAGGTATCAAAAGTCTATGCACTACTTTATGCAGAATAAATTTTATCCTGCGATACCTGATAATATTAGAAATCTAATTGTACAGGTTAAAGTGCCTTCAACTACTGGTAGTAATTCAACCAATGTATCTAACTACGACAGTTATGTTTATATTCCTTGTGTTCGTGAAGAAGATGGTCAAAGCGGCACAGGCTACGCTTCCGAGGGTGAGCGTATTCCGTGGAATACTACAAACGGCAGAAGATTGAAATTCCGTGATGTTATTACATTGGATTCTTCGTTGAATACCGCTGGAAATGCTGTACATACTGGTGCTAATGAGCCAATCTTCGGTCAGAGCAAAGGTTTCTATGACGCGACTACTAATCCTAACGGTGTCAAGGAGTTTGATATTTGGCAGAACGGTAATAATCAGGCAATGATTTATTTGTCAGCAGAAACGTTGGCTAAAAAGAATATCACGCCCAATACAAAAATCACACAGGGTACTACACTGTTGGGCGGTTGGTTTGGTGCGAACAGATTCTGGTTGCGTTCGCCTGATACTGGTTACACCTACAGTTTCTGGTTTGTCAACTACAACGGTGCTACCTACAACAGCAACGCGAGCAACTGGAATGGCGTTTGCCCCTGCTTCTCAATTTTTGTAGTAAAAGAAGAATAATTTAATTATAAAAAGTCCTACAAATCTGACGGTAACTCGCTTACCGTCTTGTAGGGCTTTATTTATTTACGAAAGGAGGGAAGAGTGTGTCAGTGCTAAAGGCAAAAAGACATCTTGCTAAAAGCGAATTTGAACATACTTTTTCTCTATTTTATATTGAGTCAGAAAGATTGATAAATAAAGTTCCTAAAAGGCGAAAGAAATATGTTACTGAAAATATTGCGGTAATAAACAATTCAATATATAACGACCTAATGGTTATACAAAAATATTTATTCGCCAAAAAGGACAATAAGAAAGAAATTAAAAAATTAAGAATATTATCTGTTTTAGAGAAGATTGATTTTTTAGAGAAGGCGATTATGGTTTATTCAAATATAATGTCTATGTCATTTGAGCAACAGTGTAATTGGGTTAGCTATCTGGATAAAGAAGTAGCTTTATTAAATGGAATGTTAGACGAAGAAACGCCTAAATCAAAATTCAAAGCAACTGTGTTAGATTGGGAAAAGATTTCAAGATTTGAAGTATTAAGAAATATGGTTTTCTTACACAGATATACTCACGGCAAAGCTGTTAGAGCTGTTGGAAAGTTTGAAACTTGTACAACGCCGTTGCTTATAGGAATAATTGACGACGCATTATTCTATTTGTCAAAAGCTAACTCATATATACCACAAACAAAAGCTGAATATGAAGAAAGAGAAAAATACATAGATACAGTATTACAAAAATTAGATGAAATTCAAAGACCAATGTTAATGTACTTTAGCACTATGGGATATAGCAATAGGGTACAAAGAGAATGGTCGGAGATGTTACGAAAAGAAATTAAATTGGTTAAAGGTTTACAAAATTCCGATAGAAAGAGATTTAGTAAACTTCCTTAATAAATAAACAATTTGGTTGGAATCTATATCACCTTTGGTGCGAACAACTTCTGGTTGCGTTCGCCTAATACTGGTAACACCAACAATTTCTGGTTTGTCAACAACAACGGTGCTACCAACAACAACAACGCGAACAACTGGAATGGCGTTTGCCCCTGATTCTCATTTTCAAGTAGCAATGAATAAGTGTGAAGAGGTTTTTCAATAAATCTAAAAAAATTGAGAAGGAGGTTTCAACCATCTGTTAATGTTTATAAGACATAAACAGTAAATAATACGTTCAGGTGTTTTAACTTGGACTCGCTGGTTAGCGATTCATAAGGGGTCGGGTGGACGCTTTTTGCATAGATATGTCGTGCAACCGTGTCATATTTTTATACCCGTATCACCTGTGGCTGGAACAACGGTGGCACATAATATTTGAGATTTGGTATCTAAATTGACGGTATTATTGTGTGAATATAAGCCGAATGAAGGAAAATCAAAAAAAAGGGTAAGTAAAAGGTAAAAATAATGAATAATAAAGAACGAATACAAAAAAGAATAGAAAGGGATAAAGCTCGTAGAGCTGCAAAGAAGGCACAACGAGCTAAAGAAGCTGATGATTATAATAAAGTTTTGACAATGCAACATTATCACAATTCATTACGGAAGTGTAGAAAAGGAGTAATGTGGAAAGGAAAACCACAAGCATATTGTAATGAAGGAATAACCAATGTCCTTGAAACACTTGAAATTGTTGAGAGTGAGAAACTTCCACCGTTAAAGAACACAACTCCTATCATACTTTATGAGCGTGGAAAAGAAAGAAAAATTATTCCAATCCAATTTGATGATAGGGTTACTCAACGTGTATTATGTGATGATTCACTTCTTTCAATGGTTAAGTCATCACTAATATATGATAATGGTGCAAGCATGAAGAAAAAAGGAACTAATTTTGCGCGGAAACGTGCAGAGAAATTTCTTCGTAGTGCAATAAATGAGTACGGACAAGATTTCTACATATTAACATATGATTTCAAAAGTTTCTTTGATAGCATACCACACCAAACTTGTTACAATGTATTAAATAAATATTATACTGATAAACGCATTGTGAACATTGTTATGGAAGTGGTTAAATCATATCAAAGACCAGAAATAATGCGATGTAAAGATAAATTAGAAAGGGAAATGCAATTACAAAAACTTGAAAACAATGAATTGTGTGGCATTTGTCTTGGTAGCCAAATCTCACAAATACTCGCTTTGGTCGTTCCAAATGAATTAGACCATTATGTTAAAGATAAAATGAGAATGAAACGGTATGTGAGGTATATGGATGACGGCATTATTATTCATAATGATAAGGCTGTTCTGTGGAAATTATACGAGGGAATGAAGAAAATCTGTGAAAAACTCGGTTTAACATTTAACGAAAAGAAAACAAAAATTGTTAAAGCAACGAAGGGTTTTTCTTTCCTAAAAATTAAATATCGTGTTGCTTGTAAGAAATTAGTCAAAACACTTGTCAGAAGCGGAACGGTCAGAATGAGAAGAAAACTCAAAAAGTTCAAAAAGAAAGTCGATAGCGGGATAATGAAATTGGACGATGTGTATAATTCTATGCAATCGTGGTTGGCACACGCTAAACTGGCTAAATCTTATCATACTGTAAAGAGTATGCTGAAACTTTATGATGATTTATTTGGTGGTTATAAAATAACCAAAAAATATTTCAAGAATCTTAAAAGAAAGGTAGGTAAGTCAGATGAAGTATTACAAAGTGATAAATGGGCAGCTTTTCGTTGGGATTGCGACATCTGCGGAGCTGCGTAGAATCCAATTAGAGCATAACATTTTGATTGCTTGTACTGAAAAAGAAGCGCAGTGCGTCCAAATTGATGATAATTTCTATCACGCTGGTTGGATGAAAGCAATTCGTGAGGATATTGGTGCTGTAACGGCAGACGTAACAGAAATCACAAAAGAAGAATATGATATACTCTACGAGATGATTGAACACGACGAAGAAATTGACCCAATGCCAGACCCAGACCCAGACCCAGACCCAACGCCAGAACCCGAACCTGAAGATATAACGGTCGATTATGCTAAAACCTTAAAAATCAAGGAAATGAATCAAACTTGTCAAAATACAATATTCGCTGGAATTGATGTGGTACTCTCTGACGGAGAATCACATCATTTTTCTTTGACAGAATACGACCAAGTAAATTTATTTAAGTTGGAAACACTTGCACATTCTGGTGCTGAAACATTACCGTATCACGAGGACGATAAACCTTGTAAATTCTTTCCTGCGGAGGATATTATTACAATCGCCAATGCTGCCACAAACTATGTTACATATCACACAACATACACAAACAGCTTGAAGTCTTATATTAAATCACTTCGCTCATTGAATACAATATCAAGAGTTTATTATGGCATTGAAATCCCTGAAAAATATCAATCAGAGGTTTGGAAAGCGATAAACACTAATGAAGATTAAACTAATTACAAAATATTTGTTTCTATTTTCGGTTGGCGGTCTAATCTATTGTGGATTAGAACTTTTTTGGAGAGGACATACACATTGGACAATGTTTATCGTTGGTGGTCTGTGTTTTATATTTTGTGGCAGTATTAACGAGTTGTTTAGTTGGGATATGCCTGTTTGGATTCAAATGTTGATTTGTTCCGTGGGTATAACAATTATTGAATTTATTTCTGGCGTTATTATCAATATTATTTTTCAACTAAATGTTTGGGATTATAGTAATTTGCCATTTAATATTATGGGACAAGTTTGTTTGCTATTTTCGTTTTTGTGGTTTTTATTATCTCTCGTTGCAATATGGTTAGATGATTGGTTGAGATATTTATATTTTGATGAAGAAAAACCTCATTATAGGTGGTGGTAATATGCCTGATTATATAGAAAGGGTTACACGATATAAAAAGTATTCACAAGCTGATTTCCCTGATTGTTGCAAATGCAGGAAAGGACATATTTGCCATATCTGTAATCAAATTCTAAAGGGTGAAAAGAATTATCACCGTGCTAAAAATCGTATTAGAAAAGAAATCGAACAGCAAATAAAAGAATAGTTTTATCGTCAAAAAATTGAAATTTAACCTTCGATACTATCGAGGTTTGAATTTACTTAAAAATCAAGAAAGAGGTGACGTGTTATGAAATATCTAAACAAAACTAAATTTGACAATGAAATGAGTAAGTTAAAAGCTGAAAATGAACAATTACGAATGTTAAAGGAGCTTAAAGACGAAAAGAATAAATATCGCAAAAACCCCAAAATGGAAATGAGTAAGAAATTTGCTATATATCTATTCTTACTGTTAAACGTGATTGTGATTTACTCTTTAGTTGCAATGTGGCACTTTATGGATTTGTCATACCTCGGAACTTTAATTACGGCGATAGCGGCAGAATGTATCACATATATCACATACTGTACAAAATCATATAAGGCTAAAGCTAATGAAGAAGCCTTAAATTATGCGCGAGAACGCGACCAAATTGAATCCGTAGTTGATGAACCATACATACCAAAAGACAATGGAATTATTGATAATATTGAAGGATAAAGGTGGAATTTATGCTAACAGGTATTCAGAATTTTTTACAGTTTATAAATGATAACTGGACAGCGATTGTTATTATTATTGCTTTAGGCGTGTCTATCGCAATTAAGGTTAAGAATCTATTTGTTAAAGACAAAGACGGGCAAATTGAAATCGCAAAAGCACAAATCAAACAAATCGTGTTAAAGCTAATTACAGACGCAGAAGTTGATTACAATGACTGGCAAAAGGCTGGCTCTATCAAGAGGTCACAAGTAATTCAAAAAATCTATACGGATTATCCAATCCTTGCAAAAGTTACAGACCAAGATATGCTTATTGCTTGGATTGATAATGAAATAAATAGTTCCTTAAAGGAATTAAGAAAAATCGTTGCGGAAAATGCAACAGAAAAAGAAGAAACCGAAGAATAAATACCCCAAACAATGCCTTGCTGATTGATTTCGGCAAGGCTCTATTTTTTTTTTTTTTTTAAGGAGATGATTTTATGGCAGTAACAGCAAGTCAACTTATTTCTACAGCAAAGAAATTAAACGGCTACAAAGCAACAGCCTATTCTTGCACACCTAATAACTGGTTTTATGGTTATAACGTTGGTGGCGACGTAGCTTGGTGTGCGGCAACTATTTGTTATTGGTTCAATCAGGCAGGAGCGAGTGATTTAATTCCCGTAAAATCCGCTAACTGTGGTGTCCTTGCAAGAGGCTTTTATGACAAAGGGCAATTAGTTAAGAGTGGCTATAAGGCTGGCGACGTGGTGTTTTTCCATTGGTCTAATGATTCAAGTTCAAGTGTTCCTGGAGTGTACACTTTAGACCACGTTGGTTTAATTATCAGCGCAAACAGTGACGGCACATATACCACAATCGAGGGTAACACTGGTAGTTCAGCTTATGGCGAGTGTGCTATTCGTACAAGGTATTCATATCAAATTTCTTGTTGCGGTCGTCCTAAATACGGTTCTTCCTCTAATTCGGGTGGTAACTCTAATTCCAATTCAAATTCTAACTCTGGTAGTTCCAAATCAACAGATACATCAAAGCCTAATATTTGGTATCAAGTGTGCACTGCCGAAGATGGTTGGTTGCCTGTTGTCAAGAATTTGGAAGATTACGCTGGTGTTGAAGGACACGCTATCACAAAAATCGCTATCAAAGTAGATAAAGGCTCTGTTTGGTATCAAGCTCACGTTAAAGGCGGTGGCTGGTTAGGAAAGGTCACTGGTTGGGACGCAAAAGAACCTATCAATGGCTACGCAGGAAACGGTAAGCCGATTGACGCTCTAAAGGTATATTACACGACTCCTGATAGCATTAGAAAAACTGGTGTTGTTTATTGTGCCAAGTATAAAGTAAGCCCAACCAACACTTCTACTTATTATGATTGGCAGATTGATACCGATACCAATAACGGTATGGACGGATATGCAGGAGCATTTGGCATAGCTATGGATAAATTGGTGCTTTCACTTGTTTAATGAGGTGATAATATGGCAAGTATTGTAAATACAAAAGGTGTTGATATTTCTTATTGGAATGGCGACATTGATTTAGCAAAAGTTAAAAACGCGGGTTATAAATGGGTTATGATTCGCTGTGGTTGGGGTAATAATGTAACAAGCAAAGATGATAGTAGATTTGCCGCTAATGTTGCTAAAGCAGAGAAATTAGGTATGCCGTGGGGCGTTTATCTGTTTAGCTATGCTTGCTCTACATCAGACGCGAAAAGTGAGTTGGCACATATTGATAGATTATTGAAAGAACAAAAAGCAAAAGGATATTTGCCTACATTGCCTATCGCTATTGATATTGAGCCTACTGACGAGGTACAGAATAAAGGCGGTTGGACTTCTACAAATTTAACCAATGTAGCGACAATCGTTTTAGATGGTTTGAAAGACCTCGGCTATTATCCGATTATCTACACAGGATATGAGGAACTTGCTATGATGAATAACCATATCAGAAACGATTATGATTGTTGGTTCGCACAGTGGAGTTCAAAGCCAAGTGCTTACAAATATAATCGTATGGGTATGTGGCAATACGGTGGAGAAACAAATCACATTGATAGCCCGACAATTTCTGGTGTTGGCGTAATCGACCAAGATATTGCTTATAAAGATTACCCAACTATCATTAAGAATGGTGGTTATAATGGTTGGTCTAAATCGTCTGGTGGAAATACGCCTAAAGAAGATGATTCGTCTGTAACACCGACACCAACGCCTACCCCAAGCGTAGACGCTCCTATTATCTATACACAGGGTGTTGCAAATGGGAAATGGCTTGGTGTTATTAAAAACGGTGCTGATTATTCAGGTATTGTTGGCAAAGCACTTGTTGCACTTGCGGCTAAAGTTACAAAAGGTACTATTGAGTATAGCGTACACGTTAAAGGTAAGGGTTGGCTCGGCAAAGTCACTGGATTCAATTATAAAGATTATAACAATGGTTATGCTGGTGACGGTTATCCTGCCGAGAAAGGTAATCCTATAGACGGCGTAAAAATGTATTATCGTACTCCCACGGAAGTAATTAATAAATTAGGATATTATCGTGTAGCATATCGTGTACATCTGCTTGGTGGTGGCTGGTTAGATTGGCAATACGACACAGAAACCACAAACGGACAGGACGGATATGCAGGAATATTTGGAAAAACTATTGATGGTATAGAAGCAAAAATAGTCAAGTAAAATATGTAAGGAGATAAGCCAATGGAAAGTTACCAAAACACGCAGAATGTATGGGATTTTCTGTCTGGCATACCGATTGGAACGATAGTGGCGTGGGTTATTGTAATCTGCGCCATTATTGGCTTCCTTTGTGCTGTGCTAATAAAGCTATACAAAGCGTTTGAGAAGTACAAGGAAGTGAAAGATATGAATGAGAAGTACAAAAACACATTAGAACAACAAGGTGAACAGCTTAATGAAATATCAGGCAAAGTTGATAAATTGTTGGATTGTCTGGAAGTTCAGAGAAAAATCAATTATAAGCAAGTCAGATTAAGCATAGTTAGAATTTGTAACGAAGCTATAGACAAAGGTGAAATCTCTGCAACACAGCATAAATCTCTAATGGAAATGTATGACGAATATATAGAATCTTTTGCCGATATGAAACCAAACGGTTATGTACATCAGTTAGTTAATATGGTTAATGATAAAGACCGTGTTGTAATTATCGGTAAAATTGTTGAATAAAATAAGGGTTATAAGATTTAATAGTCTTATAGCCCTTATCTTTTTGCGCTTTGTAATGGTAATAGTAAAGAATATTATCAAATTTGTATTTCAGTATGTGGTCTAATCTATCTGTTATCGGTCACAAACTGAAATGGAGTTATGCTGTTTCTTGATTATTTCCCCTAATTTGTTGTAAATACTCCTTATTTCGTGGCATAAATTTGAGTTTTACATTATCTGGGTCAATATTATAAGAATTACCGCTTTCTGTTTCAACCATAATTTTTTCATCAAATACGGTGATTCTCTTTATAAATTTTCTGATGTCATCATCTGTAATATCAGAAGAATCCGAAACACTTGTTTCTAAAAAAGTTTTGATTTCCTGCAATCGTTTTTCTTTACTGATAAACTGTGTTTGTTGTGTAGATTCACTTTCAATCTCTGATTGTAATGAGGAAATCTTTGCAACTAATTCTTCTTTTTTAGAAATATATTCAGACTTACTAATGACATCATCTAATAATAAATCAGTTAAATTATTTAGTCGTTTTCTATACTTTTCAAGTTGTTTCGTTAGAGTATTGATTCTGTTTTCTTTTTCGCTGTCAAGAGCTTGTCGAAGAATATCAAGGGTGATTTTAATGTTTGTACAATTTTTGTTTTCCATAAAAAGGATTTGTCGGATTTCATTTAGTATTTTATCAAACTCTATATTATAGTTTTTGCAATACTTTACGCCCCAAGATTTATAGGTGCTACACATCCATATATCGCGTCGTAACCTATTAACTTTAGTCGTGTATGGACAATGCCAAAACGGTTTACCGCATTTACCACAAAAAATCTTACCGCTTAATGCTGATTGTTCGGGAGCAAAAGGCGTTGAATTGCTACCTCTCTTTTCGCCTGTGAACGTATTGAATGTGGTAGCTTTTTGTTTAATAATATCATTTGCCTTTTCCCATATTTCTTCACTTACGATAGCAGGAATACCGTTTTGAATATATTTACGCTTGCTCTTTGGCACACTTTCAGTTTTCTTTGTTTCAAAGTTATAATGAGTTTTACCACTGACTAATAGCCCTTTATACTTTTCATTTTTTATCATTCTTTTCAGTGTCGATAAACTGAATTGTGTACCAGTAGAAGATAATACGCCCATTTCTGTTAGTTTCTTTTGAATCGTTCTAAATCCATATCCGCTAACATACCATTCAAAAACTTGTCTTACTATTTTAGCTTCTTCTTCATCAACAGCAAATGATTGTTTGATTTTGACATAACCGTAAATTCTGCTGTTCCCATAGGCTACACCACTTTCAATACTTCTTTGTGAAGCACTGTTAATCTTTTTTGATAAATCCCTTGAATACTCTTCAGCCATCATAGCTTTAATGCCGTTGATTAAAGAATCATCAGAAGTATAAAACTTTCTGTCAAGAAACATATACAGTTTTTTACCTTCGGTTGCAACACGATTGATAAACTGATAATAATTACCAGTGTTACGATTCATTCTTGATATGTCTTTGATAACGATGATGTCAAATTTATCTGTTAGCATATCGTTGTATAATCTGTTATATTCGTGTCTACCTTTAGATGTTGTTCCAGTTTTACCTTCGTCGATATAGCCGTCAACAAGTAACCAATTAGGTTGCAAGTGGATGAAAGATGTTAGTTCTTCAACTTGCTTTTCAAGCGCATTGATTTGTTTTTCTTCCTCTGTTGAAACCCTTGCGTAAAAAACAACTTTATAGATTTTGTTTACGTCTAATTCTTTGATTATTTCATCCATATTTCCTCTCTTTCTGTAATATTCTTTACTATTACCATTATACCATAAATAAGAAAAGGGCGCAAGGAAAACGCGCCCGATTCAATCAATTTATTTCTCTTTTTTGTGACGTAGAATATTTTTTATCTAACAAAGAACAGGCTTGTATATATTCGCTTTCTGTTATTAGCTTTGAGTGCCTTAATCTGTTTAGATTATTCGTCACTTTCATATATTCACTCTTACTCATATGTATATCACCAATTAGTGTGTCTTAATTCTCTGCGCCAAACCATAATGTCTTTATGCGCTTCAGCTTCTTCTTGCGTTTTGAATACACGCATTTTAATACTGTGTTGATTTGATAATGTTAAGTCATTGCTGTTTCTCATAGTATTTATTTCAGCGGTAAAGCTATAAAACATTTTGCGTTTTTGCGTGATTTTATAAAGACGTATTTGAACAACTTTATTCGTTGCTTCATCTTGTGGCATAACCACATAATAAGTGTTTCCAACAACCAAGTCTTTATTCGCATAATCTGCAATAATCCCAAGAGCGTCCGATAATCCAGCTAAATAATGTTCGTGACATTCATCTAATGTTCTTGCTGATTCTGTGGTTATCTTATCTTGAATCTCCTTGATTGCGAATTGTATATTAGTTAGCACCTGTGCTACCAAATCCACCACGGTCAACTGAATCTAAAGTATCAACTTTTTCAAATTCAATTGTTGGCTGTCTTTTCATAATTCGGAACTGGCAAATTCTGTCATTCTTGTTGATTACAGTATCACGCATAGCAAGCGCAGGAAAACGCCAAATATCGTTTGTGCCACTGTATGAGTTGTCGATAACACCCATTGAATTTGTCTGCAATACTCCCCACTTCTTAAATGTTGAGCTACGAGGAACAACGTGTGCTTCGTAACCGTCAGGCAGTTTCATTGATACGCCGAGGGAAATCAACTTGAAATCACCTGTGTTCATAGCAACGGTTTCGGCAGCACGAAGGTCAATCCAATCGCCCACGGCAATTTCTTTAATCTTTTCAATTTCGTTATCGTGATATTTAATCTTAATCTTTTCCATATTTATACCGTCCTTATTCTTTCTATATCTTCTTTAATTATATCAATTCTTTCTGATATAATAGTGAGTTGTGTATCAAGTTTACCGACTTCACAATTATTTAATTCTTGAACCATTCCCTTAACACAAGTTAAGCGTTGTAAAATATTATCGAATAAATCACTCGTATCAAGGCTTGAAACCGATAATGTTATTAGTGGAATATCTATTGGAAATTTTGCTTTATCTTTTATTAGTGTTAGTAATGTATGGATTCCTTCATCAACAATTACCCCCGTGTTGCAACCATTCAAACCGTCTATTGAAATCGGCTCTGGAATTAACGCATTTAATTCTTTGGCTCTGTCTTTTATATTTTCCGCTTGTACTCTACTAACGACTAACACTGGATATTTGTATTGTTCACTTGCTAATACAGCTCGTGTAGTTTTACCGCCGCCACGAGGTAAATTTATAACTCGCATAAGTTAATTCTCCTTAATTTTCTTTTGCTTTATAATTCTATGAGTTAAGTAACAATTCTAAATTGTCGATTTGCAATTCCGTTTGTTTGTCGCTGGACAATAAACTGTTTAGTTTGTTTTCTATTGTGGCAAGTTCACGCTTTTTATCACGATAATCAATAGAATCTTTCTTGGATTTAATATCGTCAAACCAATCAGCAAGACTAAATCCAGAGATTGTAACTTCTTCTGCTGACATATTAAGCGACTCAGCGGATTTAATCAGAGCGTTAATTTTTACGAGTAAATAAGCCAAATTCTGTGTAGATACGTTTAAGTTGTACGTTTCGCCGTCAAGTTGCAAAATGCAATTTGTTTTTGGCGAAAATCTGCTGTGCATATTATTTAGTTCTTCACGCTTTTTCTCAATTATCTTTTTTAATTCAATAATTCTTTCGTCATTCTTCGTAGCCATAATTATATCCCTCTATTAGTGTTTCTCCGTTTTCTAAAAAATGTTTCACAAAGCAAGGTTTAAGATTATCATAAGCCTCTTTTATAGTGCTAAAGTCTGTACCATTGCGACAAAAATTAGCTTTCTGTTTGTTATAACTTAACCCTGTATATCGCTCTATTCCATAATTATCATTATAAACAGATACGCCCATAGTATCATTCTTTTCATCATTTTGTAACTTCTTGCATTGCTGCTCAAATATATCAAATGGAATATAAATCAATTTACTTTCGGAATACTTTATCGGAGAAAATGTTTCCAATTTAATCATTTTTTCATACAATTCAGAATATTTATCTTGATGATTAGATTCTGCTCTAAAAAAGCGTTTGCTGACGCTTTTAGTTGGGGAGATACGATAATATTTTTCACCGCTATAATATGATGTACATATTTCCGCGAACCAATAATATCTACCCATATTCTTATATCTAAAACGATATGTTTTAGGTTTATATGATATATCAGTTTGCCAACTATCATCTAATGGATATTCCCAACCGACATCTTCATATCTTGGGCTATAAAGTGAACCAACAAACTTTTTTATAAAATAATTTTCTTCCTTTTTATAGTAATCATATCTACCTAAATAAATATATTCTGTATCATCTCTGCTTTTGTAAGTCACACCAACAACCAATTCACTACCTTTTACAAATAAATTATCTTGTATAGCTTTACTTTGGGTGATAAATTTTTGATAATCAGGTGAATCAACAGGAACGAGAATTAAATCTTTTCCAGCAAAGCCATAAACAAATTCGCCCTCTAATCCTTTTCCTTTAATGCTGCTACAACATTCCAAAATCCAAAGAAGATTATCAATGGTAATCTCAAATTCAAATCCGCGCGGGTCATATATTCTTGAATATGATTGCCTAAAGTTCCAATCACTTTTATAACCGCCAACTTTTTTGTTTAGAACAAATCCCTCTGTTGGAACATTTTCGTATTCATTATTTGGAATTTTCTTATCTCTCCAATTCTGCCAAGATGTTTCTTTTCTTAATTTGCCACGTTCATCATAGTAAATAATGTAAGCTAATTTTCCAGTGTAGGTATCTGTTCTGTTTTGATACCCAACATTGATTTTGCTTGGTATAAATATAGACATATATCACCTTTATGTAAATTATAATTCTTGTTTAGGATTATATAGTTGTATTTTTGAATTAGAAAGTGTTGCAGGAACGTGAATTATCCTTTGATTTGTACTACCAGCCCAAATAATATGCTCATTATATAAATCTTGATTTTCTAATTGAAATTGACCGTCAACAAGATAATCAATAGATTCAATGATTTTATGCTTGATTTTAAGTATTTGATTAACTGCCAAATTATCAGATAAAATATTTTTATTGTATAAATCTTCAAAAGAATATCCAGTGTATAACCAAATCTTTTTTGAAGGATATAAATGTTTTAATTCGTTGATAATCTCTAATACTTCTGGTGCATTTTCATCACACAAAGGTTCACCGCCAAGAATAGAAATCCTTTTTATGTAAGGCTTTCCTGCAATCTCAATGAATGTATCTTTTGCTTTTTTAGTCCATTCCTTGCCACCGCTAAAATCCCAAGTTTCGGGATTAAAGCAGCCACGGCAATGGAAATGACAACCTTGAACAAAAAGAGATACACCTAAACCTTCACCGTTTGAAACGTCCATTTCTCTGATTTTTGAATATCTCATTTTCGCTCCTAATTATGTACATTCGTGTGAACCATAAGCGTAAAAACTTACACTATTTTCATCTAAATCTTTATCATCAATATGTAATACACGTTCTTTAATTTCTTGCGTTCTGCCCTGATTCCAAAATTGTGAGCCAATGTAGCCACAAGTTCTTCTCGCAACACTCATTTTGTTTTGGTCGTGGTTGCCACATTTCGGACACTCCCAAATCAATTTGCCTGTTCTTTCATCAGTTACAATTTTAATTTCACCGTCATATCCACACACAGAGCAATAATCGCTTTTGGTGTTTAACTCTGCATACATAATATTCTCATAAATAAATTGAATAATTTGAATAACAATAGGAATGTTATGTGTTAGATTTGGAACTTCAACATAGGAGATAGCCCCACCAGGGCTTAACTTCTGAAACTTGGCTTCAAGAGCAAGTTTATCAAATGCGTTGATTTCCTCAAACACGGGAACGTGGTAAGAGTTTGTAATGTAATTCTTGTCTGTTATACCTTCAATCTCACCAAATCTTCTCTTGAGGCATTTTGCAAACTTATATGTTGTGCTTTCGATTGGTGTGCCGTATAAACTATAATCAATATGTTCGGCTTCTTTCCATTCTTTGCATTTATCATTTAGTTTTTGCATTACCTGTAATCCAAATTCTTCTCCAATACTGTTATCAGTATGGCTATGCCCTGTCATATATTTTACACATTCATAAAGCCCAGCATAGCCAAGAGAAATAGTTGAATAACCATTATGCAATAAATCGTCAATTTTTTCGCCTTTTTGTAACCTTGAAATCGCTCCGTTTTGCCACAAAATCGGGGCTACATCTGACGGTGTTCCTTCTAACCTTTGGTGACGAAGCTGCAATGCTTTGTGGCATAACTCCGTTCTCTGCTCCATCAGTTCCCAAAATAAGTCCATATCGCCACCTGAACTTAATGCCACATCTACAAGATTAATAGTAACTACGCCCTGATTAAATCTGCCATAATACTTTGGATTTCCGTCTTTGTCAACATAAGGTGTTAAGAAAGAGCGACAGCCCATACAACCATAGCAATTACCATTACCATTAGAATCAATTTTGTATTCAAGCATTTTCTTTTCAGAAATGTAATCTGGGACTAACCTTTTTGCGGTACATTTAGCAGCAAGTTCAGTAAGATAATAATATTTACTACCCTCGTAAGTATTATCGTTTTCAAGCACATAAAGTAATTTAGGAAATGCAGGAGTAACCCAAACACCATCAGGATTTTTTACACCCTCAATGCGTTGCTTTAGCACTTCTTCAATAATGAGTGCGAGGTCTTTTTTTGTCTGTTCATCCTTTGCTTCATTCAAATACATAAACACAGAAAGGAATGGTGCTTGTCCATTGGTTGTCATCAGTGTTACTACCTGATACTGAATTGTCTGAACACCACGATTAATTTCTTTTTTTACCCTTGATTCTACAATCTCATTAATGCGTTGTGCAGAAACAGGAATGCCATCAAGTTCAGCAACAACTTCTTTCCTGATTTTTTGTCTGCTAACTTCGACAAATGGAGCAAGATGTGTTAGTGAAATGGTTTGTCCACCATATTGAGAGCTTGCCACTTGTGCAATTATTTGTGTTGCAATATTACAAGCTGTTGCAAACGAGTGGGGTTTTTCAATCATAACCTCACTAATTACAGCTCCGTTCTGCAACATATCTTCAAGGTTAATTAAACAACAATTATAAAGCGTCCGCTGTGCAAAATAATCTTCATCGTGGAAATGAATAATGCCTTCGTTATCAGCTTGGATAACATCAGGTGGTAACAAAAACCTTTGAGATATATCTTTACTTAATATTCCCGCCATATAATCTCTTTGTGTTGTAACCAACATAGCATTTTTGTTTGAGTTTTCTTCATTCCAATATTCACTTTTACCAAGAAGAAGCTCCATTACGGTATCATCTGTTGAATTTTTAACTTCACGTTGAAATTCACGAACACTTCTATATCCCTCGTATGCTCTTGCGGTTTGAATTTCACCTTTTTCACAAAGTTTATCAAAAACCATAGCCTCAATGGTGTGTACACTTAAATCATCCACCGAATTTGCAATATCAGTAATCTCATCGGCAATTTCGTTTGCGATATTTCGTCGCACAATTCCGCTACCTTTTGTCATAGCTTTCATTATAGCTTCATAGATTTTATTTTTATCATAATCTACTTCTTCACAATTTCTTTTAATTATTTTCATTATATTTCTGCCTCTCTATTAAACCAATCTTTTACAAACAAATCTGCCATTTCTTGCAACATTTCTTTTGTTCCATTATTTTTGATTATGGTATCGTAGTGATAATTAAATACGTTACCGTCAGCCATATTTGATGTGATTTGCGGCACTGAATCACGAGTGATTAAAATTGTATGAGCGTTAAATTCATTCTTTGCTCTTTCAATTTCTCTCGGTTCTCTGATGTGTAAAAACATAAAAACAGCGAGTTCATTTTTATTAAACAACGCAACCATACGCTTTAAATCTTCAAAAGGCATATCATTATATTCGGTTGTTAGTACTTTTAAGTCAGATAAAAATTTTCTGTCTTTTTCTGTCTTACCACCATTCCACCCAGCTTGCGTTGCAATATCTTTTACCTTATCAATGGAAGAATAATTCCAAACTTTATATAATGGCAATATAATTAAATTATCATTATTATATTTTGGCGGTATTCTATTAATGCTATTTCTAACCATATTAACAAACGTGTCTTTTCCAACACCGCCAGAGCCATTTATAATAAAAATCCGTTTAGGAGCTTTAACCGTATTCACCGTATTCATCATAATCAACCTCCGAAAAATCCACATCTAAATATTTTGCTTGGGTTTCCAAATCTGAATCAACAAAGAATGAATCAAGACATTCCTCATAATCATCTTGTAAGGATTTTGCTTTCTGCTCATTTGTTTTTGAAAGCCATTCTTCATTCATATATTCTCTTGCGCAATTCTCGCAATAATCACTATCATCTATGTGATATATAGCGTCCTCGCTTCCGCAAGAATCACATTCACAATAAACTCTTTCCCAATGTGGACACATTTTACCCAAACACGGTAATCCACAATCTACACAATCACTTTCACGTCGTAACATTTTTATCCTCTGTTTCATCAAAAAATAGAAATTCAGGCGCATAAGGAAGCGTTCTTGCCCATCCTATAAAATACGGCACGTTTGGATTATCCTTACCAGACCACTCATTTAACTTATGATTTCGGCGTTGCCCTTTACTGCACATACCAAGAAGATTCTCGTATGTAAAAGTTAAAGTTGCTTTCATTTCGTAACTATCGGGTAGCATTTGTATTAACGCTTTCCAATATTTTTTATTTTGTGTTTCATTAAATTTAATTCGTAGATATTCTAACGTAGTTAAGGTATTCTCAAATTGCTTTGTAACAATAATTTCAATATCATCTACTGCGTCATGTGCAAAATCATTTTTATCAAATGGTTTACTGTGGATTTTGTGCATTGTTGAGCAGCTATTTCTTACCGTTGCAACCTTGTAAGTATCAAATTCTTTCCACCAATAAAGCGGCGCAGTAATATCAACACAAACAAAAATTTGCCGCATAAATTTTCTGTGTTCAGAACCAGCGCGAATAAGTTTTTGAGCAAGTTTCATATCTTCATTACCAATACTGACATATTCTGCATAAGGGTAAGATAAATATGTAATGTAAGAAGGTCTGTTTGGATTTTTGGTAAGATAATATTTGTTTTTATTTTCTGTATCTTGTTCAAATTGCAATAGTTTAGCTACGTTGCAAATACCAAAAAGACTATCGCTTTTATGCCAACTGTTTAATGGGTTTCGCATACCCCTTAATGCGCCTTCCCAATTCATTGTTCTTGTGTGTTCAAATTTCAAATAATATTCTCCTTTGTTTAGCTTGCTTTAGCCAAGCAATGACGGTTATTCCATTTTTCAATAGCTTCATTATCTTTATTGGTTGTTGGATAATTAAACCGTCTTTTTGCTTGTACAATTTGATTATTTACTATTTCTAATGTTACCAAACTTGATTCTGGTTCAAGTTTCTTTCTCATAAAGATAATATGACATTCACCGTCAAGAACCTTGTCAATATATGAGGCTACACAGTTGCTTTGAGCCACAGCTTCATCTTTAATATCTTGTATTTTCTTTGGATAGATAAAAACATAATCACCGATTTTATCTTCTAATGATAAATCTATTCTTTTCTTAAACAAATCTTCACTAAATGTTTTCTTTAATCGTTTATAATTCCTTGTCGCAATTTGATGTGTAGTCAAGAAATGCCGTGGGTATTTATCAAATTTATTGCTAATAGCTGACATCATTCTCGCATAATCATCAATTTCACGAATAACATCAGACATATCCTCTATAGCTTCAAATGTTTTTAGATAATCAATATAATCAAGGAGTGCATTTGCCGTATAACCGTATCGGTTTATTAAATAGTTAAATAAGCCTGCACTTTCCCAACTATAATCGCTAATTTTAATACTTGTTGTCCTTGTTAATACTTTCTCTAAATCATTGGAATTTAATGTTATGTATTCCTTGTTAAAAGCGAGATTATATGCGTTTGGATTTTCTAAATAGAATTTATAAAGGTCGTTGGTAAGCCTAATACTATAATCACGGCATATTTTTATTAAGCCATTAGGTACTTTGTCTATTGTATGACCAAAACGACTTTCTATTTGTTGAATTCCAGCGGAAAAGAATTGCTCAAAATCGCTCCAATGAGAGATTCTACTTAAAACCGTCCCAATCGCGTAAATCTCACAACCACTATAACTCCGTTGGTTTCTTACGAATTTCAAAAACCGCACATATTTTTCATCATCACATAAGTTTTCAAGGTCGTAAACAGTAAACCCTGATAGCTGCGAATTAAGGCTTTGAACATATTTACCACTTTTGCCGATAGCTTTCTTTTTAGCGAAATCATACTTAACTTGCTTACCGTCGCTCAAATCAAATATCAAAAATTGTTTTTCTTTATGTACTCTTACAACATCTGTTTTTGTCATTCTTACTCCTTAAATTCTTCGCTATGGGTTGAAACGTATGAGTTATTCGCAAATATTAAATTGCTTTCCTGCGGAATATTTCTTTGTTCATATTGGTCGAAATACGGCTCTGTTCTACTCATTTTAATTCTTATCGGTCTATTAACTTTTGACGCTTGCTCCATAAGACCTAAAAATTGATGTTCAATCATTACTCTTGGTGCTTGAATCCTTTGGAGTTGTATTCTGCCGTTATCATTAACTTCTAATGTTACCTCGTACACTTTAAATTCTTGAAACATGAATGCCTCCACAAATGGTAAAATATTGTCATTTATCGTCAAAATATAGGTGAAATATTGTCAAATATTGCCATAAATTGACGATAAAACGACAATTTTATTTGCATAGCCTAAATTTAGCTATTTTTGCATAAATCTAAGGCATAAATACAAAATTCTAATAAGTCCCTACTAATTATTATAACAAGATTTGATGAAAATGTCAAGAAAAAGTTTAATAAGTTCTTGCAAATTATTTCTTTTTCTTTTCTTTTCTCGGAGCAGGAAGAATTATATCATAATCTTTAATCCATATTTCTTTTGTGTTTGGAATGTCAACAAAAACACCATTCTCATTCATTCTTCTCTTTGGTTGATATTCTATTCTATTAAATACCACCACGTCACCAACAATCAATGGTTTATTTCCAAAACTCTTTTTTGTTATCTTACACTCTGTTGTACTGCCATTTTTTATTGAATAGAAATTAAGTTTTGGCGAATATTTTGTATCAACGCTAACTACTGAAGTAATCCTGTTTGCTGATGTGTTTCTTAATGTAGAATATCCAAGATGAATTATTTGTGATTGTACATTTTCATAAATGCTTCTCGGCTTATATTTTATATGATTCTCAATATCTTTTAAGAAACATTTTACGTTTACTGTTACAATCTTCGCAGTAATCTTTTTAATGGTCTGTTCACTTAATAAAGCTAATGTGAGTTCTTCAGAATCCAATAACGATTTATTGATTTGTTTTATACTCTTTTCTTTATCATAATAGTGTTCAAAAAACTGTTGTAATTTTAATAGTTTATTAGTATCGCCAAATTCTTCAAAAAATCCCAACTCTATAAGGGCTTTTATTTTTGATTGCCCGATATTTGTTTTTAGCTTTATATCGTAAAGTAAATCAACAAAAGAATTATATTCATTTTTTCCTAATTCAAATAATTCATCTGCTACATCTTTACTCATATCCTTAACGCTTTTTATTCCTTTATAAATACTATTATCCTCTTTTGAGATAGAATAAACATCACGAGAATGTCTAAACTTTATAGGTTTTAGCGATATTCCAAAATAAGGTAATTCACTAATCAATCTATTTGTTCTCGGCATATCGTCGCTATAATAATTTAACGCAACGGTATAATATTCAAGTGGATAATGTGATTTCAAATATGCTCCGTAAAGACTATCATAAGCATACGCAAGTGAATGGGAGGCGTTAAAGCTATATCGTGCAGCGTCTTGAACTATTTGCCACGTTCCCTCAAATCCTTCTTCAGTTCCTACTTGTTTTTGCCAACCAACATACAATTTCTCTTTTAATTCAGCTAATTCAGCTTCTTTGAATTTCTTTTTGGAAATCTTTTTTATAATATCGTAGCTACCAGTTTCAGGAATACCGAGCCAAATTAAATATTTCATTATAAGCTCTTGATAAATCATTCTGTGATTGCCTTCAATCAGCAATTCATCAAGTTCTTTAACGCCAGTTGTATAAGGTTTTCTGTCAACAAAATCTTGAAGGAGTTTTGCACAGCCAGGACGAATGATAGCTACAAAAGCTGACATTTCACCAACACTTTTTGGCTTATATCGTTTTACTAAACCTGTAGCGAAGTCACTATCAGTCTGATTGATTGTTGAGGTCAATCCTTGTGCATAAATATCATAAGTTTTATCATCAAGGAGATTATTTAATTCATCAATGGTAGGAATTGGGATATTAGCTAATTTACAAACATCACGAATAATAGCCCAGACGGTAACGGTCAGATAGTCGTTTTTCAAATACTTATACTTGTCACAGTTATATCCGTCAAGTAGACAGCAAATTTGACCTTTTTTGGTTCTAATTAAACCTAATTCTTTTCTAACAGGTTTATTATATAAAAGCATACTACACGGACTTTCTGACACGCTATCAATTACACCGATAAAACGCTTACTTTCTTCTATTATTGGCTTCCATTTCTTATCTTCTGCATATTCATCAAGGTTACTTGAAATCTTTTCAGCAATATTAGCTTCTATACCGATTCCACGGCAGTAAGTCTTAAATGCAGAAGCCTTTTGTAATGGTTTCCAAGCCAACATCCAAGCACAGTTTTCTTTCCCAAGTAAATCCTCTGTTGCCTTAATAAACGGTACTCTGTCTGTTGTATTCAGGTCAATCTCTAATACCCTCGGTTTCCCGATACTTCAATACGGGGATAGACTATACAATAATCGTTGATATAATCTCGGATTCCCATTGGTAGTCGTTGGGAGCGTTAGTTATTCGCTAACATCTCTGCTGATTGCCCATTATTAAGACGTTTAGGACGTTGTTTTCAACGCTTTTATTTCACCTTGCGCCATACCAAAGTCTTTTTTCTGCTTTCGCAACATTCACACTTATGCTTTCGCATTATGTTGTTGTGCTTTGGTCTTTAGGGGATTCCAGCATATTCTGGGTTATTCAACACACATCACTGTATGAGGCGACCAACGGAATAATAATTTTTATATTTCTTTCCAATGCAAACCGCCAGCGGTACGAGTTGGGTGTTTTAATGCTACGGTTATTGAACCATAGTTTTTAATATGGTATTTTTCTTTGGCGTATTTTATACACTCAAATATTTCACCAGTTTCAACACACATAACTTTTTTTGCATTTGGATTATTTTCATTTTTATATATAGGATTTTGTTTTTGCTTTTCGCTTAAATTTTTCTTCTGTTCATCAGACCAATAATTTTGATAATTTGGATTTTTCTCGCCAGAAACTAATTGAGAAATTTTATTGCGAAATTCTTTTGATTTGTATATACCGTTTTCATCTTGTCGAATGGCTGTATTTCGATTCCTAAATTCTTCATTTTCCCATTGTTGTTTGTGGATAATGGATTGTTTATTTTTGAAATCTTCAGTTGGTTTCCAACCAACCGTTCCCTCACCACCATCTGTTAAATTATAACCGTTTGGTGCTTTAGTTTCATATTCTTTAATATAATGTTTTTCTAATTTACAAGCCTCTTCAAACGTTAATTTTGAAATCAATATTTCGTGTGAAAAATTATCCCATCCATATTTCTTTATTGCATTTCCAAAATATCCTGTATGTAAATATCCGCGTCCTTCGTTCCTCCATCTCCTTTCTGGCGGATTCTGACCTGTGATACCTATATATTTTTTATTGTTAATTCTATTAGTGTGCATATATACACACCAATTTCGTTCACTATTATTATCCATAAATCGGGTAATGACCGCGTACCTAAAATACGCTCAACAGACATAAATCTTGTTGGGAAAAGTGTTACAGGGGCTGACACTCTATCAATATCGGTTAATCCAAGTGCCTTTGTAGTGTAGAATGATGGTGCGCTACCTCTACCTGTATTGGTTAGTTTCCCATCATATACTTCTTGCCCTCTCTTGACAACATTGTAATCAATCAAAAAATAATTTTCCATATGGGTTTTTTCAATAATATCCATCTCATATCGCAGAGCTTCAAGATATTTTTGATGTTTCTCCTTTGGAATAGTATCTCTTACAGATAACCAATGATTACGCAATAAATCTTTTAATTCTTCTGTTGGGTTGTCAGATATAGGAGGCAGTTTAATATCCTTATTGATTAGTGTAATGGTTTCACATTCATCAAATATCATTGTGTTTTGCAATGATTCACTTACTTGTTGTCTTGTTAATACGCCCTGTTTTTCATATCTTTCATAAATAGTATCTTCGGACGGATAATCTAAAACCATTTCTTCTTCATATGTAAACTTTGACCCTTTAGCCTTTTGGAATATTTCACGATATTTTGAGTCATTTGGATAAATATAATGGCTATCGTTTGCGTGAATAATCGGGATTTTCAGTTCTTTACTCAACTGCAAAACTCTTTTATTCATTGCCTTTTGGTCGTTCACATTATGTGATTGCACTTCTAAAAAGAAATTATTTCCAAATTTTCTATTTAACGCACAAACTAATTCGGTGTCGTCCCATACACCAGCTATGCAAGCCGATGTAACAATAAAGTTTTTAGGGTTAATAGAAAATAATAATTCTTTATCAATTCGTGGACGGTAATAGAATCCAGATATATGTGATTCACTCATAATATCGTTCAATTCTAAAACACCTTCATTATTTTTCGCAATAAGAATTAAATGTTTGTTACTTCTGTCTTTTTCTAATCTGTTAGGAACATAATATGTTTCAAAGCCGTATATCATTTTCAAATCATACAATTCTGATAATTCAAGCCATTCAAATATATTGCCTGTTATACCGTGGTTTACTGTAAAAACGGATTTATGTCCAAGCTCTTTAGCACGTTTACAATATTCTTCAGGTTTAGTAACTGAATCAGCCATCCACGGATTTCCATAATGGTCGTGTTTGTGATAATTATGATACATTTTAACCTCTATTTTCTAACTGATATTCACACGAGTTTCTATAGTTGCATAAAACATTGCAATAGAACCAATTATACGTTGGCAAAAACTCTTTTTCGTTTTCGGCTTCGTGAATTGTTTTGATATACCAATCCATTATTTCATCATAAATTGATTTCTCAAAGTCAATAGTTGCTAATTTGCCTTCGTCCTTAAAGTGATTCCACGTCATTTCTTTCGGGAAATCGCCATAATTTTGTTTAACAGCGTGAGCGTATAAATACATCTGATTAGTATATGTCGTGAGATTATGTATGCAACGCTTTTTCGGCTTTTTAGTTCCTTTTATATACGGATATTCCACACTCTTATGGTCGATAATAACGTATTTGCCGTCACGTTTATCCTTCAGCAATAAATCAATATAACAAATGAAATCATAATCGCCCAATGTGAAATGTAATTCTTTTTCAACACCGACTACCTCATAGTTATCTAACCAATCAAAATCGACCTCGGCAAAGTAATCGGTACAAATTTCAAATGTCTTTTCCATTGTTGAATATCTGGTTTTGTAAAGTACATTATCGTCAAAATTCTCAACGAAGTACATTAGCGCGTTATCAAGCGTCAATTCTTTATCAAAGATTTTTGCTAAAATATCGTGCATAAAACTACCGACCTCGGAATAATAATTACCCTCTGGCAAGTACATTTCATCATCTTTTAAGATGTATTTTAGATAGTATTCATACTTACAATTAGCAAAACAGGCGGTGCGAGAATAAGACCACCGTTCTTTCTGTTCTTTGGTTTCACTCAAATTCTTACACCACCTTTCTTTTGTCATAATATAATTCTTCCCAAACGTCTAAATCGCAATCAACAGGGGAATTTTTCGCTTTTGAACCACCTAATAGCTTGTACTTATCAGTGATAATGTAAACATTGGTTAATCTACGCAGCACTTCTATATTTTCATAGGTTGCACCGTGGAAATAATCAACATCAGAATCATACGCTAAAACTATATCAACCTTTAGGCTTAATAATAGCTTGATTTGTTCGGGAGTTAATGTGTGCTTTTCAGCGGAAACGCTATTCCTATAACCCCAACCATACGCTTTCATAACACTTTTGATACTTTCAAAAACAATTATTTCGCGTTCTTGCCTGACGTATGGGAGCGTGATATTTAACCCTTGAAAATAATCCATAACACCAACTTTATAATAATTCATATACTTGGTTAAACCGAGCTGTTTGTAATTATCATAAAGGGTTCTGCCTTTGATATTGATTAAATTACCGTTAATATCGTAAACAGGATAAACAATGCGATTTCCGTAATCATCAAATCGGATTTCAAATAAATCCATTACTTCCTGTTCAATTCCTTCATCAAGCCATTGTTTAATTTCTGTTTGTTTGAATTTTGTGTAATCACTTTTAGGTAAGATAGGGTGTTCATACTTTGTTTGTTGCTTGCAGGATTGCAATGTCCTTCTGTAATTTCTTAAAAATGAAATCGTTTCAGAATGACACAAGCTATTCAAATCAATGTTTGCTAATCGTGAGGCTTTCTGTACAGCTTCTTCAAAACTCAATTTCTCAAATTTCATTAAGAAGCCTATCATTTTGCCCGATATGCCACAAGAAAAACAATAAAAAGAATTTGCCGAGCGTGAAAACGATAGGGAAGGTGTTTTGTCCTCGTGAAAGGGGCAATGAGTGAAATAATCATTACCCCTCGGAGTTAAATCAAATACATCTTGTGCGTAAGAAACGAGGTCTGCTTGGTTGTTGATTTGTTCAAGTGTTTCATTATCATACTTCATTATCAAACCCCTATAATCTTACATTTAGAAATCATTGCAATATTCGTGTTGTTTTGCCTGATAGATAGTCATTGTCTTACCGTCGAAAAGAAAATCTATATATGCCTGTTCGTCGTCGTCCATAACTTGTTCACCAAGTCTATTAACGTAAACTTTAGCATAAGCATTTCCACATTCGTCACTATCAGTAATACGCATTTTCTCGGTTTTTCTGCCCCATTTAATACCAACTGATAAGTGTCGGTTGATTTTGTCACTATCGGCAACCTCACCACTTCTGCCGAGCTGACACGCTGAAAGTACCGCCAAATCTAATTCACCAGCGATTCTGTTCTTTAAGAAATCACATCTATCACCGAGAATATTTGAGTTTCTTCCTGTGTCTGGTTCGTTGGATTTGAGGTAATCGTAGCAGAAAAATGTCAAACCCATTTTATATTTAAGCATTTTGCAGATTGAATACATCTTTTCATCTGTCATTTGTGGGTCATAGATATGCACAAAAGGTTGCTTTTTAATCCAATTCAAACTATCTTTGATTTTCTTTTCTTCCTCTTGTGAGTAACTGCCCGTTTTGATACGCTTGATTTCGATTCCCGTAAGGTGTGAAATCAATCTTTCAACATATAATCTGGTCTGCATTTCTGTGTCAATGACTAACGTAGGAACGCCATTTTTGAGCTTATGGACAACCTCATTTAGAAGAAACACAGATTTACCTTGTTTATATCGTGCCTGAATAATTACAAGTTCACCAGTTTCGTATGTGAAATATTCATTAAGTATCGGATATTTGGAGGGGATTCCGCACAAACCATTGCTTGTACGTCTGCTACAAATCTCATTCCAATAATCATCTATATTCTCGCCAAGTGTTTGTACCTCGGCTGTTGCGATATATTTTTGCGTGAGTGAATCCAACTTTGAATAAACCCTGTTACTTAAATGGTCGAGGTCATATTTATTAGAAAAACATTCGTCTATTATTTCATTGGATTCTTTAACTAAATCACGCTTAAAAGCACAAGTTACGATACTATCGGCAAGCATTTTGTATTCTTCTAATGAATGCCTTGCGGCTTGTTTGTACAACTCCATAAATTCTTGGACAGCAGGAAGATTATACTCTTGAAGTTTTCTTGTTATGCCACTGTTGGATTGTAACTTGTTTGAAATGTTGTAAGCGTCGATATTGGTTATACCTTCCCGATAAAGGTCTTGAATAGCCCAATACAGGCAACCATTCTCAACGCCTGAAAAATAGTTAGGTAAAAGGTAATCAGTATGCAGTATGTAATCTGGGTGATAAATCAGTGTTCCGATTACACCGCTTTCTGATTGAATATCGGATATTTGTTTAACGTCCAATAATCATCACTTCCTCTTCAAAATGCTACTAAAGCCTATTGACGGTGGGTTAAATGTAAATGTTGGAGCGTTATCCTCGTTTAATTTAACAGCTTCGTTTTGTTGTGCTTCTTGTGTTTTGTTTTTGCGATTTCTCTTTTTTGGCGTTTTATACTTTATTTTCTGTTTGTATAGCGTTTTGTAGTAAGCGTCAATTATCTTTTTGTCATCAACATAATACTTAAAGCCAAACGGATAGCGGAGCTTCATATCGTGTGATATTACATATTCAAGAGTAAATACAAGTTGCTCACTTGAAACGCCTCTGTCAACATATTCGTTTAGAATTTTTCTTAACAGACCGAAATTTGCTTGCTTATCAATATGAGTACCCCATAAATCAATAATATGTAGTAAATCGTCTTTCTCTTTTTGCGTTTGTTTTCTTGTCGCCATTCTACTATTCTTCAATTCAGCGTCTTTTTGTTGCTTCGCCTTAAAACAATCCTCGTGATAGTATAATGAACCGCTTTTAACGTATTTTTCTGTATTGATGTTTATGCTTTTGCTTTTGTGGGAACATTCTCTATATCTGCAAGTTTTAATTTCAGTGTATTTTTTCGCCATTTAAGATTCCTCTTCTAATAAATACGTTGCTTCTAAATCGGCAAGATGTAAAGCCAAGACTAATGGATATTGTGCAATCGCAGCACTGATACAATTCCAATTTTCTTTTGGCTCTGTGAATCCCATATGCCAACGAATAGCCATAGCTTCTTCTTTAGTCAGCCTGATATATCTTTCAATCATAAATACTGACTTCTCGCCGTGTCCGAACGGAAATTTATCTTCAACCGTATAATATGGAACTTTCTCCCATTTTCCTGTTTCATCATTCTTTTGGTTACGAGTGGTTTCTTTGTAGAAAAATGTTTTACAAACGTCGTGCAATAATGCCACAATAATTAGTGTTTCATCAGAATAGGTTTTACCATTCCTAAACCACGCTTCATCATTCTGCAATTTCTGACATAACCTATCGTAAACATTTAATGAATGAATTAACAAACCACCTTTGAAATTTGAGTGATAGCGTGTGCTTGCAGGAGCAGTATAGAAATCTGACTTCTTGATAAAAGAAATCAGATTATCCATACCTTCACGTTTAACTTGACCTAACAAGTTCTCAAATTCAACAATGGATTTTTCAACGTCATATCGAATATCCATAATTAGAACGGCAAATCATCATCAGCTACATTGTCAAAATCTTCTGCCTTTGTCTTTGCTTTCGCTGCGCTTGATTTTGTAGCTTTCTTAGTGGTCTTTTTCGCACTGCCGTATGAACCCGAATCCTGCAACTCGAAATCCCAAACAATGAAATTGGTATATGTAGTTTCTTTCTCCTTGTTGTAAGAAGTTGTTACGTCAACACTTGTCAACTGCACGGGAATACCTCTAAATGACGTTCCTGTTTGCTTTTCAAACTTTAGTGTTGAATCTTTAAGTGTAACGCCCTTTTCAATCTTCGGAGCGTCTACATTTGCAAGTTTACGGTGAGCGTCATTGATAAATCTTACATAGCCTGAAAAATCAGTTTCGTATTCATCACCGTTCTTCTTGTTTGTTGAATAACGAGCGATTGTGTACTTTTCTTCTTTCTGTAACGCCCAAATTCTGCCGTAGCCACCACGACCGCTCGCGTCTGCTTGTCTAAAACCCATAATTAAGTCCTCACTTTCTAACTGCTAAAAGGTTTTTCTTTAATTCTTCCAAAATTTCTACGTTGTTAATATTCTTATAGTCGCCTCTAATAAGGTCGTCGTCCAAAGACGGATTTGCTTTCTTTTCTGCCTTTTTGCAAAGTGAAGCAACTTTTTCTTTTGCCGAAGTAGACAGTTTAGCCCTCTTGGTTGCGATTTCACTAATGTCCTCAATCAACTGTTCGGCTTTTGTGACAGCTTCAGGTAAATCCTCATTGACGTACAAATATGCGCCCAAGCCTAACTTACCAATACACTTTGTTAAACATCTTTGCAAAGTCTTATTGACTACCATTGAATCAATGTTGTCATACTCATAAGCCTTGTTTTTGAAATCCATACAAGGCAGTGTTGTTCTTTCTTCGTGTTCATTACGAACGCCGTCCTCAAACCACACAATAGTTACAGACGTATCAACGTGACCGCCTTTCGGGTCGCGCCAAACTAAATCGTCATTAGCCGTTCTGTAAATTGTCTGATAGGAAAGAGGATATAACTCTTTTAATTTCATCCACGCCCACATCCACGGCAAATATCTCATACCGTTTTTCTCTTTAACGTGGTCTGTCACGTCAATGGCGTTTAATTCCTTAAACCAATTATGCAAATTATTATTCTCCTTTATGTAGTTTTGTTATTTAGAAAGAAAATCACACAATCAAATTAACCACCTCTTTCAAAAGAAGGTATCTATGTAAATCACTCATTGAGTGTAATTGCTTCGTTTATTCTGTTCTCTGCAATGTCAAAATATTGTGATGATGATTCAATGCCAATAAATTTTCTATCAGTGTTTATACACGCAACACCAGTTGAACCGCTACCCATACAGTTGTCTAAAACTAAATCACCGTCATTGGTGTAGGTCTTAATTAACCATTCCAATAATTGGGTAGGTTTCTGTGTTGGATGAAACCTTGAACCATCACGAGGAAAACTTAAAATAGTAAGTGGATTCCTCGCGCCATCTTTTGATTCCGAAAAAGCTGAACCTCTGTCACCGTAGTTATCAGATAAAGTTCCGTTCTTTGTCTTTTTGTATGGCTTTGAATACCAAAGCTGTTTGTTATATGTAGGTTTCTTTTTATAAAAAATCGCTATTTCCTCGTGACACTTCAGTGGTTTTACATTTGCATTTAAGAAGTCAGACCCACGTTGCTTATCCCAAATCAAGTTATATCGCCACATTTTGGTGTTCGATTTCATTAGGTCAGCCATAAACAATCCATCACAAAATAGGACAATACAGCCATTATCTTTTATCACACGATTGTACTGCCTCCATAAATCTTGTAACGGAATTACAGAATCCCAATGGTTTCTTGTTTCGCCGTATGGAAGGTCGCAAAGAATAAGGTCTATACTTTTATCGGCAATATCGTTCATTACCTCAATGCAATCGCCGTTGAAAAGCTGAACCCTCGGTATGGGGGGGGTGTTACTGTTTATCGGATTCAATTTCTTTCTCCTTGTTTGCTGTTGATAGGTTAGCAAGATTAGGGTGAGTATATTTCTTACACAATTTAATTGCGTTAGTAACTCTTTGCGTGTAAGACACACTACGATTTGTTAATTCATTTTCGATTGATTTACTTGCATATACCATTCCTAAAATGAATTGCTGTTTTGCAAGTTGCTCAACGTCTTTTTGCTTTTGTTCCATTCTTTCGCTCCTTGTTAAAAGGCTTTTTCTTTCTGTCAGTTTTGTTATTTCCAGACTTATTCACCGATTTATTTCCATTAGGCTTGTCCTTGTCGTTCGGTTTCTTGTTTTGCTTTCGTGTAACAACTCTACCGTTATCGTCATAAGTGAGGGGATTTGGTTTTGTCTTGAATCCGCACATTGGACACTTAAAATACCAAGTCTGATTGTTGTCTTGGTCGAAAGAATATACTTTTTGCATTTCGACGTTGCAAGTTTTACATTCCATCATTTTTCAATTCCTCCAAAAATTTAATACTAAATTCTAATAAGTTCTTCTACGCTGAAAAAATTATGCTATGAATGGTATCATAACATTCTTCCCAACTATTTACCCTGTGAATACCATATGCCTTGTTATCGAAGCTCTCGTTGTGTGGTTGTGACATTAAAATCTTTTGATACTTTCCACCAATTAAATTATGTGGCGCGTCATCAATTAAAATATCAGCATTTATAATCTGTTTTCTGCTACAGACAACAACGTGATTCCAAGTGATATACGGAAAATATCTTTGGATAAATTCAAACTTAATTTTGACGTTTTTATAATTTGTTGTAGTACAAAGATATATGTTATAACCGTCCTGCATTAGCTGATAAACATATTTAATCGCGTCAACATTTGGGTTTACTGTATGCCAAAATTCTTCATCAAGTAATGGAGCGTATATTTCATCAGCGGTTAGCAGCGGAAAAGTAACTCTCATATCCCATTCTTTAATATCAGTATATTTAACGCCAGTTTTATATTTCTTATCAAGCCAATTACACCACGCTTCGCAAAGATTATTGATTACGTCGTCAACATCAATCAATATCGTTATATCTTGTGGCTCTCTTGTCATTCAAATTCAACCTCTCGTATTGGTTCTTATGTATAAATATTTTTTCAGTTACCTTAAACTGATTTTGTTTGTTCACATCAAGCGTTCGTGTAAAAGACTTTTCCCAAATCGGAATGAAATCATCTGGTGCGGATTGTTCTGAAATTAACATTAAATGATTTTTGCTTGTATCTCGTGCATATTCCCAAAATTCATCACTGTTGAATTTTTCTCGCCCATATCCAGTTGTATTGTTGTATGGTGGGTCAGCGTAAATAATGCAATCATCAGGAAGAATCACATTGAGATAATCTTGACAAACAAATTCTGCGTTCATTAGCGTTGACATATCTTTTAGCAATGACTTTTTACTTTGAAGCGCATAATTTGTATTTGTTTTATTTCTTGCATAACCGCCAAACCATTTACCACCGAAGCTACAGCCGAATCCAACAAATCCAGTTAGAACACAATCTTCGTCTTTGTGTTCGCGTATGTATTTGTATTGTTCCTCTGTGATTACTTCGGGCAAATCATATCCATTTTGAACACCTTTTAATAAATCAATAAGATACTTATGTTTATCATTAAGTATCATTTTATCAAAACCTTGTACTTTGCTTTCTACTGAACAACTACCACAGAATAAACTAACAAATGTTAGCGTACTCTCTCTCTCTCTCTCTCTCTCTCTCTCTCTCTCGTGCCGCCGTTATCACAGCGGCTACCTGTCGTGAAATCCTTGACTTTCCACCTTGATAACGCATTTATTACCTCCGAAATAGGTTTGCTAATCCTACTTTTACCACCTAAATACTGCATTTATATATTTCCTTTAACGAATTATAAAAATCTTTTGTTCTTAATTTGTTTCCGTTTTCTAACCATTTATCTTCAAACTCAAACCGTTTTTCTAAATCAAAAACGCTTTTGTTTTCGCCTTTCATTGGTTCAGCTATTTTACTTTGTATGTATTTTAACTTTCCCCAATATTCGGGCAGATATTTATATATGTTTCTTAATTCATCAAGATTTTTATTTCTACAACACCAACAACTAACCCTGTCTAAAATGTCATACAAATCAATATCGCCGTTTGAGGTATGTTCAATCCAGTTATATCCTTTTGAACGACAATAAGCTAAACAATCAGCTTCGGTCATTTTCCAGTCAACCAAAGGTAATTGTTTACCCTCGGATTTTGCTTTATCAAATCTATGCGGTTCATCATAAGCAATGCCAACGTAATCAATATAATCATCATTAAGTGATTTCTTATAGTTTTGTATTGCTTGGATTTTCATTGACGTATGCCAACGGCAAACTCCACCACACCAACCGAATCCAAAATGAAATCCTGTTTTATTTCTATACTTTATTTTACGCTCTAACATAGAATATAAAAATGGTTCATTTGGTTTTAATTCGATATATTCTGCACCGTATGAATCAATGACGGATTGAAGTTTATCTCTTGAATCATATATTGATTGAAATTCCATTCCTGTGTCATAGAAAACAACCTTATCTATTGGTTTATTTTCTTCAATTAGTTTGAGTAACATAGCAAGGCTATCCTTGCCGAAACTCACGCTTGCAATATATTTCACACCGACCACAATCATCAATTCTGATTGAGGTCAACGCCTTAATCCTCCCAAGCTAATGCCACTCGGCTTCACGCTGCAACAAGGAGTTTTACATAGCACTTAATCAATCTTGCTATAACCTGATTTCATCAGGATTGGTGTTACTCCTTTCTTGTTTTTACCAGTTTGATTATTTCATCTGCTATGAAACGATAATTGGATTCATCACCGTTGACATAGCGATATTCAATGTTGTTATCATTAAGAATTTTAATAATTTCTTTGCCTATTTGGGTTGATTCATCTTCTGTTTGAAATCTGCCATTTTCGCTGTATTCTTTAACTCGTGTCAAATAGTAATTCTTATTTTCATACGAATTAAAAATATCTAAAACATATTTATTGAAATTATCTCGTGAAATATCGTTTTGATTATATTGAATCGACAGCGGCAAAGGCGAATCCGTAACAATCACGTCAACCTTATTCGCACATCTTGATAACCTAAATGATTGTTTGCCAAAGATATATGCTTGATTCTCAAAAACAGCGGTATTACCTTCCCAAACTTTATCTTTTGCAAATTCAGTAACAAGTTCGGCTTCAATACCAGCCATTTTAAGCAATGCAAAGATATATGCTGCACCTGTGCTTTTTCCAGCTCCTGGTGCTCCAAATAAATTTACAACTATTGTTTTCATTTTCTACTTTTCCTTGTCAATCAAATATTTGTTTTATTCTTATCTTTATTATCGGTATCGAATAGTATATTAATCTCTTTATCATTCTCGGTATTAGACAGTATGTAACGCCCTCTTTCTTCCGAAAATACTAAACTGCCATTTTTTATCATTTCGTCAAAATCGCTACCTTCGGTATCAAAGTCATAACCAACTAATACATTACTTCTAAATAACATATCTATACTTCCTCAATCAAACTTCCGTTTTATTTATTCTTTTGTTCGTATATCCACAAATATTGTTTTTATTAAACTCAATTCTTATAGTATCGACAGAAGAATCCAACCCAAAATACTCACACATTTCTGTCCAATCACTGTTTGTATAATCTTCTTTTGTTATAAATATAAATGATGGTTCATTTGTATCTTCTTCACAAGGAATAAGAATAGCGTCTAAACTATATAATGTTGCAATACCTTTGTATTCTTTCATACATTCATTTCCTCATTTTTAATTCTTTTCTTTGCCGTTTCAAAATATGTATCGTCAATTTCAATTCCAATGAATCTCCTACTTGTATTTATACAAGCTACTCCTGTTGAGCCACTGCCCATAAACGGGTCTAAGACAATATCATTAGGGTTTGTATGACGTTTTAATAGTTCTATAAGCAGATTCACATTCTTTTGGCAAGGGTGATAACGCTTGAATCCACCACCACTTTCGGACGGATATTTCAAAACGCTACCGTCATATTTTTCGTTTTGCCTGTGGAATGTCCACTTTGCTTTCTTTTTCACATACCAAAAGAAAACCTCAGTATTATTGATATATCTTCTATCACGATTTCTCGGCATTGGATTTGATTTTTCCCAAGTAAGCCTATCTTTTAATTCGAGATACGGCGATAGTAACTTGTGGATATAATGATACTGGTCTATCGAACAGAAAATTATCAAGCTACCGTTTGGCTTTAACAGTTTCGGTAGTTCAGAAAGAATATTTACATCAAAATCTTTATCCCATTCACCAAAATCAATACCATTCCTGCCTGTTCTGTCTTTCATTGTTTTGAAATTGTTTGATTTTGAGATATTGTACGGTATATCTGTTAAAATCAAATCTACAGATTCATCATCAATTCTTTTTAAGACATCAGAACAGTTGCCTTTAGTCAGGGAATACCCCCCCGCACAAATTCGGGTGATTCTAAAATATTATTCATATATGTTTTCTTTCAATGACTCCTTTTAATGTGTCTATTAGTTCATCAACTGCGTCAACGCTGAATTGTAAATCACCAACATTTTCTTGTGCGACCATAGACTTCTCACTACTACTAAATAAACCCTCTGGCATATTGCAAAGGTATTCATCTTCGTCGCATAAGATAGAATGTAATTCTTCACGGATTCCTGAAAGCTGATTCTGAACTTCTTTTATCTGCTTTCTCCTTTTGTTATTCACGAAGTAACCTTCCTCCTTATGTCAGTAAAACCTACGTTTTATCTTTTAATTCTGATGTAATTAAATTATTATATAGTTGGAATCCATCTGTTAAAATGCTACTATCAATAACCTTTTCACATATAAAGTCTTTTTTTATCTTCTGGGCGAACGTGTGGAACACCTTGTATATAAGCATAATCCTTATAACAAACCATTCTTAATTTGCTCCATTTAGTTTTTTTGTGTGTAACCTTTACAATATCACCCACAAACAATGCTGCGCCATTATCATCAGTTAAATTAGTAACTGCACCAACTATACCAAATGGATTAGTTTTATCACCTATCGAGTCAACAATATATAACATAATGTTAATTTTTCACCACCTGTCAATAAAACCACACTTTTATCGTCAATTTTTGAATTTTTAAGCCCGATACTATCGGAGTTTGTGAATACATTAGGCTTCAGCGTGTGCGTAGTGTCCGCAGCAAGGGCATTTACAAGAATGGTAATACTCATTGTATTGATTTGTAGTCTTGTATTCACCTTTGTCAGCTTCAAATTCACAACCGCAATAACTACAACTGAATCTTTTGGTTTGTTTGAGCAATTCCAAATTACCTTCTTTAAGAATTTTCATTTTGATTCTCCTTATCAATCGGATAAGTTATACATTTTGTAAACATCATAAGCCTTTTTCCGTCTTTCGTGGCATATACACTACCACATTCAACGGTATGTGCAAGAACGTCAATCGTAGTTCCGCTTATTTCCAATGGTAAAATCTTATTTATGTTTGGGTCGTGATTGATGTATTCGTCAGTTGTCCAATTACGGATAAACGTCATATTATCGGAGGCTTGCCAGAATCTACCGCTTATTTCGTAATTGCTTTCTGAAACACTGTGTTTTTCAACGGTAACTTCACCATTAGCTTTAGTTTCAATTTTCGTTATTTCCATTGTTTTCACCTTTTCTAATTGCGCGATAGATTCTTCTGCCTATTATTTGATTTCTTATGAAACGATATTGCATACCCAATACCCAACCTTGATGAATCACTTTATCACAAAGATAAATAAAGCCGTCGCGCTCTAAACATTCTTCGAGTTCATTCATACTTGTAATCAATTCACCTTTTGTGTACTTTCGACGTGATACTAAATAGGCTTTATAATCTTTATATCGTTGGCAGTTATCTCTCTTTACCGTAGAAAAGCAATTCCAATCAATTCTCTTTTTGAGTTCATAAGGATTTGCATATTCACAGTTGCTACAAGGTTTTCTCATAATCAATCCCACAACGCATAAAAGTGTTTTGAAAATAATTCAAAAAAATCGTCTTTGCATTTGCTCCGATATTCCTCAATTTCACGTTCAGCGGCATACCACTTTTCCATAGTATCGTGATATTCAGGAAGTTCGCTCGGAAAGTGCATAGTGATAAATTTCTTGTCTTTTTCTTCTGGTGGATTTAGCTTCTCGCCAAACATACCGTATTTCTCGGAAAATTCATCATATATCCTGTGTGAATCGTCATCATACGGATTTTTCTTTTGACAAGTATTTTCGTCCATTTCACCGAGAAGAAATATCATACGGTCAACGATTTCATTCCATTTCTTTTCGTTTCTTTCGTCTGATTCTTTATCGTTGGTTTTGTAATCTTCAATCACAATCGGAGTTCCGTGTCGATTATCACGGTACACCGTCATAATTTTTCTTGCGTTGTCAATAAACCACATATACATATCCCACGTTGCGCTTTTATCGTAACCATTCTTAATCAGATAATGGATAGCTCGAAAGTACCAAGGAATATTAGCTATATTCTTATACCAATATCTCGGACGATAACAGAAACACCTTTGGAAAATCTCTTTATTGTACAGAATCATAATTACCACTCTCCACGTCTTGAATTATGCTGTCCCAACTTTCAAATTCATATAACACTTGCGGTGGTGTGTTATCTGAAAATGTTTCATAGGTTATTGATTTCTCATTTAGTGATATAAGATTGCCGTTGTGTAACCAACAAATACCGTTTGTCTGGAAAGTATCATCTTCATTCTGTTGGATTCCGATAACAGGAGATTTCTTAACAAAGTCGTATTTAGGGTTACTCCGCAGCAGTTTCCTAACAGCGGATAAAAGTCTTTGTAATTCAGCGATTTCAAATTCCATATCAATTCCCTCTATGCAGTACGTTTCAATCCCATTTCCAAATACAATTCATCAACTGCATTGCCTTTTCGCTGAACACAGCTATAAATCTTTTCTTCAACAGAATTGTTAGCCTGTAAAATTATGTAAGTACATTTATTGCCTTGACCTATTCTGTGAATCCTATCTTTACTTTGCTTAAATTGTTCATAACTAAAACTCATAGAATAGTAAATATTATAAGTGCAATTAGTAAAGGTTAAACCTTTGCCGATTAACTTCGGGTGAGTGAAAAGCAACTTGATTTTGTTATCTTTGAATTGACGGATAATATCGTCACGATTTTTCGTTTTAGATGTTAATGCTACGCCACCAAATTTCTCCGCAAGTGAATTAATTTCGTGCGTAAACTGACACCATACAATAATCGGTTGGTTGCCAAGTTCAGAAATAACCTCTTGAAGTAACTTTTCTTTGTTATTGTCAAAGGTAGTAATTGTTTTGTCTTTGTTGATTACGAAACCACTAACTACTTCACGGAGCTTCATCAACTTTGCGGTAAATTCAAACTTGCTCCATTGGTTAATATGTTCATAAATATCATTCTCAATATCGTCATAGTAGCGTCTTTGAATTTTTGACATATCAAACTTGCGAATTTCAAATACCTGTTCTGGGAGGTCTAAACAATCTTCTTTCTTTAGGAAAACTGATTGTTCATCTAAACGCTGATAGTATCGGTCTTTATCTTCGTCAGTTTGAAACCAATAATGAGGGTTTGACATATCCTGATGAAAATATTTTGCAAGAAATCCGTAGTAATTATTACCGAAAACCTCTGGATTCACGAATTTCATCTGTGGGAATATCTCGCTGTTGTGATTAGGCGTAGGGCAACCACTCAAAACAAATCTGTGCGGAATAATATTTGCAATATCTAAAAGCATAGACGTAATTTGACTTTTCATATTCTTCATTACGCTACTTTCATCAACTACAATGCAATCAAATTTCGCTTTACGGATTTCATTACGAAGTATCTTAAAGCTATCGTAATTCATCACATATACGTCTGCTTTTGTATTAAGGTGTTTGAGCCTTTCAGCTTTTGAGTTTCCCCAAACATTGATAATTTTCCTTTTTGGGTAAAACTTTCGGCAATCGTCAATCCAAGCAGTTTCAATTACAGACAAAGGACACAACACTATTGATTTATTATAAAATCGAGTGACTTCTAAACCCATCAGAGTTTTTCCCGTACCCGTATCGGCAAATATACCATAGCTATCAGCATTTAACGCCTTATTGCAAATATCCTTTTGATAATCACGAAGAAACGAGGATAAATCGTATTGCGTCACAACCTTTTCTATGGGTTCAGTATCTGATGATACCAAACCTAATTGAATCAGTTTATCAAGAGAGGAATCGGGGAATTGCCATTTGCCACCCTTGAATTTTCTGCCTTCGATTGTCCTAATGTATGGTATTTGCTCAACAGGGATTTCTAATTCTATCAACTAATCACCTCATTATAGTATTTCCATACAAATCCGTGATGTTGCTTTATTTTACCTTTGCAACACATTGAGATAGCGGAGTCTTGACAGTTATTTTCTCTTGCAGCATCCATAATGCTTTCATAAATGTTGATTATTTTATTATCCTTAAATTGAACAACTTTTCTTTTTTTCGTAGACGGATGGAATAATTTAGGCAAACCTATATAATCACCAATTTTATAAACACTATCCTCGTTCGTCCTCCATCTAAATCCTTTTGCAGTATCATTATCAAAATGGCAAGAACGCCAAATGTTGATTGGATTATCGCCTATATCTTTCGAGGCTTCTTGTATTGATTTATAACATTCCAATACTAAATTCGTTGTAATATCTATTTTTACAACAGGAATAGCTTGATATTGAAAATCTATGTTTTCACGAGCGTGTTTCATATTTTGTACATTTGAACACCACTCTAAATTGCCATCTGTGAAGTTATTTTCAATAGTTCCAGCAAAGTTATTCTTCTTATTTAAATCTTTGTGATTAACTTGTGATAAATTGTATGGGTTATCAATGAATGTTAAAGCAACAAGTCTATGAACTTGCTCATTTGTTTTCTTGCCATTTTTGCAAAGAGTAACACGAACATAGCCATATCTATCAATTTGCGTTTTCATAATCTTTCCTCTACGTTTAATGTATTTAAACCTATTCCATACTAACTTATCACAACTTTTGACATTACCATAATTGCTTATTAAATATAAGCCCTCATATCCATAACAATCATGCCATATTTCATTCATCAAACAACCTCAAAGCATTTTCTTTTGTTTCCTTGATTTCTTTTGCTTTAACACCAAGTGCTTTGAGTTGAGCTTCAAGTTCTTTTATTTCTGCACGAATATCTTTCTTCTTTTGCGTAAGAATCTTACGTTCCTCTTTGGCTTTTTCAGCGTTTTCTTTACTTTCCTTGCCAATGGCTAATTGCTCATTAAAACGCTCAATCATTTTCTGTGGTGAATCATCAGTTTCTAATGTTCCTTCTTCCCACAGCGAGAATCTTTCCAAACCTTTATTGTAAAATTCCTCGCTTAATTCAATACCGATTGCGTTTCTATGTGACTTAATCGCAGCTTCATTTGTTGTTCCTGTTCCACCGAAACAATCCAAAACAGTATCGAGTGGATTTGAATACAGTTTTACAAGTCTGCGTGTCATTTCGTAACTCATCGGAGTTGTGTGCTTAAAACCATTTACGCTGCAATGCCAAACAGAATTAGCATATTCTGCCCATTCAGATAAAGTCAAATCAGAAGCCTTAATTGATTCACAATCACCAGCTTTCTTATAAACGTAAACAAAGTTAAAGTTTGAAGCCGTAATTGTATCTCTTGCCTTCATACAACGGTAGAACAAAGCACCATTCGACATCATTGCTCTTTGTGCGTTGTATTTTTCATTGATAATTTCAGTAAACAACGTAAAGTTATTGTCGAGAAATAACTTGTTAATGTCACCCGTCAAACTCTCTTTGCCGTTTCTACCGTCACGTCCAAAAGTATAATTGTAGTCCTCATATACCATACAGAACTTTCCACCAGGAATAAGTACACGTTCACATTCCTTAATTACAAGTCCAAGCAGATAATAATATTCCTCATAGCTTTCACAGTTTGACAAATCACAAGGGTCATTACTATAAACTCTTAAATTGTGATAGGGTGGGGAAGTGATGATAAGGTGTACACTTTCATCAGGGATTTTCTTTAGTTCTTTAAGGCAATCGCCATTTATCCATTGGTTAGTCAGTTTCAAAATAATTCTCCTTAAATTTCATACAAAATTCTAATACATTTCTACGAATTATAATTAAATCAGTTCTCTGCCGCATTGAGGACAATAGCTTGCATTTACTAAATCAAACTGCCCTTCAACCTTCGGGAAAACTGAACTATACAATAAACAACCGCATTTTGAACAACGCATTGTAGTAATCTTTTTGCCTAATACAATCCGCTTTCTGATTTTACGAAGTGAAAGATTATCGTTCAAATCGTTTTCTTCGAGCGCGTCATATATTTCTCTCATTCTTCGGTAGGTGGTCTGGGCGATATATGCCTTACATTCCGCACAATAGATAGCCATTGTCCTACCTTGTGGCTTTGCGTAAATCTTTTCGCTACCACACTTTTTACATTGGAATCCAAACATAACTGTTCCTCTCATTCTATTATAGCAAAACTTTCAGTAAATGTCAATAAAAATTCTAATAAGTTTTTATAAATCAACAAAAAATATTCACCAAGTCAATGATGAATATTCTTTATAAGAATTATTACGCTTTGATGTACCACTTAATACCGTCGATACAATCATCACTACAATATGTAGTTAATGGATTGGCAACAAAACTTGCAATAATGGTTTCATCATCAATCGGAACACGGCGAGTACATTCAGTTGGTTTAATGTTGTACATCTTATCGTACTCCGTATTATAGTTTAACCAATCTTGTCTATCCTGTTCTGATTCAAATTCGGCAAGTGATGTATATATAGATTCATTATTAGCTGCGTAAAACTTCTTCAATTCAACCAATCCTTTCATATCCTACTAAATTTTTTTAACTTATTTTTTTTCGTTTTTACTTGACAAATTTACATTTATATAGTATAATGTCAGCAAACGAGAGAATTTTCTAATTCTAACGGGATAAATTAGAAAATTATCGCTCTAAAAATTATTATAACAGAAAGAAATCTAAAAGTCAAGCGTAAGTTAGAAAATAATCTAATAAGGTGGTATTAATTTATGGAATCAACAATTTATCACAGAATAAAAGAGCTGTGCGAAGAAAAAAACATTAACATAGCAATTTTGGAAAATAAGCTCGGTTTTGGAAACTCAACTATTCAAAAATGGAAAGTTAGCAATCCAACGATTGATAAATTGATTGTGGTTGCAAGATATTTCAATGTTTCTGTTGACTACCTTATCGGCAATACTGATATTCGCGGTTCGGCAGAGGATTTACTTAACGACGCAGATATAATTTCATTCCAACGTGCTAAAGAAAATATGACTCCACAAGACCAAGAAAAAGCTATGCAGATGATTAAACTTGCATTTTCTTATGCTTTTGGCGACGATAATTGAGCATTGTCCGTTTTATCGCCCACCTAATCGTGTAAAATATATAATGTGTATCAGGATAGGAGGGTTAATTAATGATTAGAAAACACTTCATAAATAACTTGGTATTGCAAATTTATGAGCAGTTACCTATTCTACAATTCCCAATCAGAATGAATGATGTATACAAACTTATTCTGAACTGCAAATATATGTCGTATCAGAAGTTTGCGTATATTAACCACTGTTCAATAGGAGATGTGATTGCGATTTGTAATAGCAAATCAGGCTGTACACATTATGACCCGAACAAGAATAGATATTTAATCTTACTCAATCTTTCAAAAACAGATAACAACTACGGCAGACAAAGGTGGACAGCGGCGCACGAAATAGGTCATATTCAGTGTAAACATCATTTGATTATGGCACTTGATAAGATAGCCGAGAACGGTTTTTATCAAATAACAAACCCAGAATACGAAGCTGAAGCTGACTATTTCGCTGCAACGCTGTTAGCACCGTTTCCACTGTTTGAAATTCTGCAAATAAAATCCGTATTTGATTTGCAAAATACCTTTGGAATTTCGTCCGAAGCGGCTTGTGTAAGGTATAAAGAATACCTCCAATGGAAAAAGAATCACCGTAAAACCGCTTGGGAACGCAAAATCATAAACTGTTATAAAAGAAAATTAAATAGTCTTTAAACCCTCCGCTCAGTGGTTACTTCTAATGTATCACGAGCGGTTATTTTTATTGGAATTTCTGTCCAATAATTTCTAACCATATAACCGTATTTATTTGCCTTAACCATATCTATTCGATTTGGTTTCTTTTTCGTTTGATAAACTGTTATTATTGGAGCTATAACGGCATCTTTAACATCTTTTGGCACATCTGTATCAACAATCATACTGTGCAGACAGTGATTAAGTGATACATACTTAGTATAAACACAATTAATGCGACTTCTGTTTCTAAAATTCCATTCGTAATAGGAAATTGAATTTGAAGCAAATCGTTGATTTTGTTTGTGCAATAATGCCTTATATGTTGACTTATGATTAATTATTGAATTTATTATTCTTACGATTATTGCTTCTTTGCGAATAGAACTTACATATACAGCACTTCGATATTGTGGGTATTTAGCACAAAGCCGAAGTTGTCTTTTAATATGATGTTTCAATCTTAAATAGTTAAACACATTCATAATCTCTTATTCCTTGATAACTAAATTATTCTTATGTACTTTGCAACGCCAAAATCTCTCTTTTTAATTTGTTTGTTTTCGTCATTAAATTTCCTGATAACGTGAGTTTCAATGTAGTCCTGCTTGATTTGAGGAATATCCTTGTCAATTAGGCAATAATGGAATCTATATCCACGTGCGTTACACTCCAATGCCGTTTTAATTAAAATTCTACTACCGTTTTTGAACGTGCAGGATATTTCTTTGATAGCTTTTCTAACACGAACGTCACAATTCTCATTACACTTGAAATCCTCATAATTTACTATGCCGTGGTTAGAATCATTAAAAATACTCTTGATAATATCCAATAAACGATAGTATTTTTCAATCTTACCAGTTTGATAATAAACCATAACTGAATAATTCTTATACTTTCTACATCTAACAAACGCTTGTTTAATCAGCCGTTTAATTCTTATATATCTATATATATCTTTTAGTTTATAAAACATATTGTATCACCATTTATTCGATATATGGCAACACCATAAAAATATCATCAGGAACATTATTTTTCCAAACGTATTTATTCTTTAGAACATAATTATTGTAGCTGCTTGCCGTTTTGTTTGCTCTCATTTTAGCTTGTTCAGCCCAACTTGCTTTCTCGGTATTGTCTGAATCCTTGTACTGTTCATAGATTAGTTTATCTGAATTGTATGTAGAAATCATTGACCGACAAGTATCTTCAACCTTTTTCTTTGTTTCGTAGTTGGTGTTATCATCTGCGACCTGAACACTATGAAACCAACTATTCCACAATGATTTTCCTGTTGGTGTCGCATTAAAGAAAATCGGCAATCCGATAATAATAATTGCAAAGAACGCAACTAACATTCCGATTAAAACTTTACTCACTTTTACCACCATTACCTTTTACATTCAAAATAGGTTCATTAACCTCAAACGGAATATCACTAAACAAGAAATCACCCGTCCACTCGATATATTTACCGTCTGTGGTAAAGAAGAAAATGCCTCCTACATTTTGACCGTAGCAACCGTCAATTCCTGCAATTTCAATATTGTCATAATAATAATGTCCACCACCGTTTTCTGTCCATAAAAACTGTGGATATTCAGCGGGAAACAGATAACTGTTCAGACTTGATACTTTACCGTCAACAATAAATCTTCCAACGACTGAACCGTTTTCCGCAAATAATACGATATAACCAAGAGGTTTATCCACTGAACAGGGGAGGGACATAGCTTTTTCACGCTGTCCGTTTACCCAATATGCTCTTTTAATAACATTGTATCTTTCAAGTGAATATGACAAATCAGTTGGTGCTGGCTGATTCTCAACAATTTCACTGGAACTTTTCATTGCGGTCTGCGTATTTTGAGCTTCAGCAGTTTCATTATAACAGCCGCCAAACAGAACACCTACAGACAAAATCATAACAATAGCTAATAGAATACTTAATACCTTTTTCATTTTATACTCCTTAATCATCTTTCAAACCGTGCCAATCTCTACCTATTTTATGGCGTGTCTTTCTTTCAAAAGAGAAACAATGGTTTTCGTCATTCTCTTTGTGTTTGCCTGTGTCGTGATAATACAAACACATAGGCTCACCTAAAAATTTTTGCAAACCATCTGGAAACCAGCAGTATTTGCATTTGTAACATTGTGATTTGTTTTTAAGTTTCATTCTTGTATTTCTTTCATATATGATAATAAATGTTTAATTACTTCTACTGTCCAACCGTTGCCGATTGCCCGTCCTCGTCGTTCTTTACTTTTCAAACAAGCTGTATATCCAACTGGTAATGTTTGTAACTTTTCTAATTCTGACATTGTTACAAGTCTTATCATATCATTGCCAAGCCAAACATTTCCTTTGCTTTCGGCTCTGTTCGCACAAACCGTATTCCATTTCTGATTAACTTTTCGTGCTCTACTTGCTTGTGAATAATAACCTTTACCACTTGTGTCCCAACTCAAACACATTCCATCTTTAGACCATTTATATGTATTTTTATATTTTGCAATACTACGAGAATTTGTGTATTCGCTATCCATAATATCAGAAAATAATATGTTTTTTGGTTGCCATTCAGCCACAGGGATATTTGTCCAATAATATCTTCGCCTTTTCTGCGCTGAAAAGTCGGCACTATCAATCTCAATCGGTTCACAATTTAATTCGTGACTAATACATTCTTTTATTTCGTCACTCATAGAAACGTTGTTTTCATATAAGAAAAATCTTGGTTTAGCTTCATTTAATGCTCTGACATACTGTGAAAATAAATCCCAACCTAAACCATTTGCAGTTGTTTCACGACCATTAGAACCACGAGCCAAAGACCAATGAACGCAAGGACTTCCACCAATCAACAAATCAAATCCATTATATTGTTTGAAATCAGCCTTGAAAACATCACCACATTGCTCTATTTGAGGATAGTTTGTTTGGCTAACTTTAATTGCGTATTCATCAATCTCGTAGGCAACATACCTATTGATTGGTACACCTAATCTTTCTAATGCAATCATTCCACAGGAAATACCGTCAAATAAACTCAAAATATTAAGTCCATTTGACAATGAAATAATGTTTTTATTGTCATTTTAGGGAACAAAAACGGCTATTTTACTGGCTTATGTTCCCTAAAAACGATAAATTATAAAGAAATAGGAATTTCTAAACATCGAAAGTATGGTGGTTTATTATAGAAAAAGTAAATAAA
>JAEEHV010000004.1 GCA_016280955.1 Candidatus Gastranaerophilales bacterium
GGTGTGTGTGCGCCCATTGGCGATGCGGAAGCTTTGGCGCAAGCTATTCTCGGTTTAATCAATAACCCGGCTCTACCTCAAATGGGTAAAAATGCTGTTGAATATTCCAAACTCCATTTCAGTAAGGTAAAGCTGATGAACGAATTGGAAATGCATTGTTTTTTGTGAGGCTTTTATGAAAATATTGATTTTGGGTTTTGCAAAGATAAAATACATGCCGTATTTGGATTTCTATTTGAGAAATATTGATTGTAAAAAAAATGAAGTAAGTGTTGTCTATTGGAATCGTGATTTAAAAGAAGAAAATATACCTTACGAGCATGTAAAATTTTATGAGTTTAGAGCAAAACTAGATGATGATGATAAAAAATTTTTTAAAATATATAGCTTTATAAAATACAAACATTACGCATCCAAATTTTTAAGAAAAAATTTTGATCGCGTTATTGTCTTACATTCGTTACCTGGCGTATTAAATTGGCGAATTCTCACAAAAAAATATAAGGAAAGATTCATATTTGACTTTCGCGATTTAACATACGAATCGATTCCTATATATAAAAAAATAATTGCATCATTGGTAAAGTGCTCTGCATTTACTTCCGTCAGTAGTGATGGCTTTAGACCATTCTTACCGAAAGAATGTGGTGATAAAATTTACACAAACCACAATATATTGGAAGAATCTTTATTCCATAGAGATTGTGGGGTGAATAGAATTAAATCTTCTATTATTAGGATAGCCTTTTGGGGATTTATTCGTGAAGAAAGGTTAAATAAACAAATTATAAAAAGTATTGCTGGTGATAGACGCTTTGAATTGCATTATTATGGGCGAGAACAACAAATTGCGTTAAATTTGAAAAAATACGCAAAAGATATCGGTACTTCCAATATTTTTTTTCATGGAGCCTATATTCCTGAAGATAGATACAAATTCGTACAAAATACAGATTTAATACACAATATTTATTCTGAATCAAAAAATGTTATGTTGGCGATGGGAAATAAATTTTATGATGGAATAATTTTTTATCTACCACAAATTTGTATGCAAGGCTCTTTTATGGGCGAAATTGTAGAAAAAGAAAAATTAGGCTTTGCTGTAGATCCATATTCAGAAAGATTTTTAGATAGTATTTATGAAAGAATGAAATATGTTGATGAGAAAAACTTTAAAAATACGTGTAATCAATTTTTGCATAAATGCCAAAACGAAATAAAAGATGTTAAAGAAAAACTGCACTTTGAGCTAAGATGATGAAGACTATGAAAAGTGTTTTTTTATATAAAAAAGAAAATAATCGAATAAATCTTTTGTTTTCGATAGTCATTGCTATTCTTCCGTTTCTTGCAACCTACGCATCTGGAGTTCCTGGCTTTTCTGTTGCTGACGCTGTTCTTGTATTATGTTTGTTTTTAGGAATATTTAATTTTTCTAATGTAATAAATTTTCTTTGTGCTGATTTTAAATTTTTATTTTGTGGACTAGGTTTAATTCTTGTGTTTCTTTTTTTATCATTGACTTTGCAAGAAGAATTGAAAATAGACTGTTTTATACGAACTTTTCGTTATTTTTTTTATATATCAATAGTCTTTTTTGTATCTTCTAAAGCTGATTTGTTTGTTTTAAAGCAGTTGATTATTGCTATTTCTGGATTCTCAACATTTTTCATATTTATTCAGTTTTTTTTATATCAAAGTTTTGGATATATTTTGCATGGTTTTTTTACATTTTTACCGTTATATGTAGAAAAATACGCTTCTGATGATTATACAACTTTTTATGAAAACATTTTTTTTCGCCCAACATCTTTTTTTCTCGAACCGGCTCATTATTCTAGATATGTTTTAATTGCATTAGCTTTACTTCTATTCAAAAAAGAAAAAATCAGTAGTAAAGATTTTTATTTAGCAGTCTTTATATCTGCGGGCATTGTTTTATCGACATCGTCGCAGGGGTATGCGATATTATTGCTATTATGGTTTTTTTTCTGTTGGATGAGAAAAAAAAATATTGAATCCTCTAGTATAAGGGGATCTATAACAATTATATTATTATTTCTTCCTATATTACTTTATCAAATAAAAAATATTCATTTTGTAAACAATACTGTTGCCAGAACTTTTTCTGAAGGAAGTGCTAGCGATAGTGGAGCGTTTGGAGCAAGGATGAATGGCGTATTACAGTTTTTTGATCTTCCTTTTGTTTATCAAATGATTGGGATGGGTTTCGGCTCAGTTCCTAGTAAATGGGTTAGTAGTCTCGGATATTGGTTATATGGTAGTGGTTTTATCACATTCATTGTGTATGTTTTTTTTATGATAAAGAATATTATTCATCTTACCCATTGTAACAAATGGATTTTCATGATGTATTGCGCTTTATTTATTTCAGATGATTCTTTTTATAATTATATGTTGATTCCTTTTTTAACACTATCTTGTTACACGTCTCATATAGACAATCCATATGTAAAATTGTAATATGAAAAAAATTTTATTTATTGTTAATGAATATGATTCCGCAAATGGTATTTGTTGTGAGTCTGTTAGAAAGGAATGCGAAAAAAATGGATATCTAACATTCTGTTTGACGGAAAAAACAAGTACAATTTCAAAGTCTCAAAGTGTCATTGGGGTAAAACCAAGATTAATTCAACGGTTACAAAATTGGACTAATCATAATCATTTGATGAAAGAATTCTTTCGAAAAATATTTTTTTTAATTAATAAAACATTTTTGTTTTTGACTCTTCCAATTTGGCCTTTGGTTTCACCCTTGTATTCATATCGATTGTATAAAAAAGCATTCAATATATGTCGGAAAGAAAAAATAGACATTATTGTACCCGTATATTCACAAATAGATACGTTGATAACGGCTCATTTCATAAAAAGAAAAATTCAATCAATAAAATATATTCCGTATTTTTTGGATTCGTTATCTGGAGGTTATGGGCCAAGAATCTTTTCAAAAGAATGGACTATTCAGAGGGGACTACGATGGGAAAGACGTCTTTTGAAAAATGCAGATAAAATTATAGCAATGGAATCAAGTCGCAAACATCATGAATTTTATAGCGGAGCTGAATCTTATTATAATCGGTTTGTGTTTCTTGATTTGCCGTTGTTTAATTTGAAACCAACTCAATGTGATAAAGCAAATGATTGTGTGACGATTGCATATGTAGGAACTCTTCCAAAAGGAATTCGATCTCCACAATTTATTGTAGATGTCTTGTCAATAATAAAATCAAATAGATATAAGTTTGTATTTGTTGGTGAAAAAGACAATTGTATTCTGAACGCGGCCGCATCTAGAGATAAAAGATTTTGGGTTTTAGGCCAAGTTTCTCATGACGAAGCAAAAGAATGGATTTGTCGTTCGGATGTTTTGATAAATATTGGCAATACAAACAGAAATATGACTCCCTGTAAAATTTTTGAATATATGTCTACTGGAAAAAAAATTTTGTCGACTTATCCTATTGATGATGAACCAAGTATCTTTTATTTGAAAAAATATTCTAATGCTTTATTATTAGATGAAAGACGCAATGATTATGCTAATCTTGCTGATGAAGTTGTTTGTTTTATTGATAAGAAAGCAAAATGTCTTGACTCTAATACAGTAAAGAATTTATTTTATAAAAATACTCCTCAGGCGTTTATTGCAGAATTAAATGGAATTTGAATATGCGTATTTTTGAAATAAATTCGTGTAATTTCAGCTCCACAGGCGGCATAATGCAGTCTATCGCCAAGGCTGCGCGTAACAATGGGCTATGCGTAAAAAATTGTTGTGCTTATAGCCGCACAAATTCGCCCAAACGAGATGAGCACACGCTGTTTATCGGTAATCGTATTTCCCGGAATATCCATTTGTTTACCGGGATGTTTCTTGGATTTTCCAATTGTTTGTCGATTATTTCTACATGGATTTTCCTTCGAAAAATCAAGAAACAAGGTTGTTCCCTTGTCCATTTTCACAATCTCCATGGCTCCTATATTAACCTTCCGCTCCTTTTCCGTTTCATCAAAAAAAATCACATTCCCGTAATTTGGACATTACACGATTGTTGGGCATTTACGGGGCGTTGTCCTTATTTTGACTTAACAAAATGCGATAAATGGAAAAGTGGTTGCCACGATTGTCCATACCCTAAGAAATCTTATCCGCAGTCGTACTTAGATACTACGCGCATAATGTGGAAGCTCAAACGTAAGTGGTTTTCGGGAATTGAAAATTGCACAATAGTCACACCATCGCAATGGCTTGCGGGTTTAGTCGAACAGTCGTATCTCAAAGAGTATCCTATCAAAGTTATCTACAATGGCATTGATCTTTCCGTATTCAAACCAACGGAGAGTAATTTTCGCGAAACGCATGAACTTATGGACAAAAAGGTTGTCCTTGGTATAGCTTTTGGCTGGGGTGTTCGCAAAGGCCTTGATGTTTTCTTAGAACTCGCCAAACATTTACCAAACGATTATCGAATCGTATTGGTCGGAACCGACGACTATGTGGATAAGGTGTTGCCTGAAAATATTATCTCGATTCATCGTACGCAAAATCAGAAGGAGCTTGCGGAAATTTACACTGCTGCTGATGTTTTAGCAAATCCTACGCGAGAAGAAGTTCTTGGTTTAGTAAATGTGGAATCTTTAGCTTGCGGAACACCCGTGGTGACATTTAGAACAGGCGGGAGCCCCGAGTGCATTGATGAAACCTGTGGCTCTGTTGTTGATTGTGACGATATTGATGCAATGGAATTCGAAATTCGCAGAATATGTGAAGATAAGCCATATTCTATGGAGGCTTGCCTTGCTCGATCGAAGAAATTCGATATGAATGAACGGTTTGAAGAATATGTGAAATTGTATAAGGAAATAGAGAATAAATCCTGATGTTATTGAATAATAAAATTGTCAAAAACGCATCATGGATTATCGGATGCAAAATAGCCCAATCCTTAATTGGGTTAGTTATCTCAATGATGACGGCTCGATATCTTGGCCCCTCAAATTTCGGCATTATCAATTACGCAGCTTCTTTGACAACTTTTGCCGTTCCTCTTGTCCAATTGGGGCTTACGAATATCATGGTTCAAGAAATGGTAAATAATCCTGAAAAAGAGGGGGAAATTCTTGGAACCTCAATTTTAATGAGTTCAATTTCTGCCATTATTTGTGTATTGGGTTTGTTTGCTGTAGTTTCTGTACTTAATGCCGATGAAAAAACAACGATTATCGTATGTGTTTTGTATAGCACAATCCTTGTATTCCAAGCAATGGAACTGACTCAGTATTGGTTTCAGGCGAAATATCTTTCAAAGTACACTTCAATTGTATCTTTTATTGCATACATAGTTGTTGCTTTGTATAAAATATTTTTACTAGTGACACACAAAAGTATTTTCTGGTTTGCTGTATCCAATTCTTTTGATTTTGCTTTAATTGCGTTTTCTATATACATCATTTACCGAAAAAAAGGGGGACAACCATTTCAGTTGTCTTTTGTAACCGCAAAGCGATTGTTCGCTAAAAGTCATTATTACATCGTATCGAGCATGATGGTTGTCATTTTTGCCCAAATAGACCGTGTAATGATAAAGAATATGTTGGGAAATGCCGAAGTCGGTTTTTATTCTGCTGCATTGACTTGTGCGGGCTTAGCGAGTTTTGTATTTGCCGCCTTGATAGACTCATTTAGACCTTCCGTTTTTGAGGCCTTAAAGAATAGTAAAGAAGAGTTTGAAAAAAAAATGTCGACACTTTATGGTATCGTCGTTTATTCGTCTTTATCGTTCAGCCTTATCTTGACTCTATTTGCCTCCCTTGTTGTAGGAATTCTTTATGGAGATGCTTATACTCCATCTGTAAATGCGCTAAGATGTGCTGTGTGGTTTACGACTTTTTCTTATTTAGGTGCAGTCCGGAATATTTGGATATTAGCTGAAAATAAGCAGAAATACCTTTGGATTATCAATCTATCGGGAGCCTCGTTCAATGTCATATTGAACTTGATATTCATTCCCTATTGGGGAATTGTTGGAGCTGCTCTAACATCAGTCGCAACACAATTCTTTACAAATGTGATAATCAACCACATTATCTCACCAATTAGACATTCTAACATATTGATGATCCGTGGGATGAATCCTGTGTTTTTGTTCAATGTTATTTTCAATAAGCACGCCAATTAATGATTTTATAGGAGTTTTTTATGAGCGAAGAAGTAAATGTGAAAAAATTACAATCAATAGAGCTAGAAGCCTTATTAAGCGTTGATGCTGTATGTAGCAAGCTTGGAATTAAATATTTCTTGGTCGGAGGAACTTTACTTGGTGCCGTTAGACACAAAGGATTTATTCCATGGGATGATGATATCGACATTGGCTTACTTCGGGATGATTATGAAATATTTATTCAGAACGCACAAAACATATTGCCAAGTCATTTATTTGTACAAAATTATAAAACGGATCCTGAAGTCCCTTTTAACTTCACCAAGATTAGGGATTGTCGAACAACTTTTGTTGAAAAATCTATGAAAAATGTCAAGATGAATCATGGCGTGTATATAGATGTTTTTCCAATAGACTATTATCCAGAGAATAGAATTTGTGAAATACTTAAGAATAAAATTCTCTGTTTTATCGTCCATCGTTTTAACAAAGTGTATTATAAGGATAAAGATGAATGTTATTCTTTATTGGGTCAAGTATCAAATTCTTTGTGTAATCTTCTTTTTAGGAAAACCCGTCAAGCGGTTGCTACTAGAGAATTTTTTATCAAGTTAGGGAAAAAATCAAAATTGATGAAAAATTATAGTGGCGCTTGGGGCGACAGAGAAATTGTTCCAGCAGAATGCTTTGACGATTTTATAAGACTTGATTTTGAAGGGCATCAATTGATGGCCCCAGCAGCATATGATCTTTACTTGCGTCATATATACGGAGATTATATGACATTACCTCCTATTGAAAAAAGAGTTTCGCACCATTATACAGAAGTCATTGATTTAGAAAAGCCCTACACATTTTATTTAAAAGATGGAGAATAAAAAATGAAAAGAATCGCTGTTATTATTGCGGGTGGTTCCGGTAGCCGCATGAAGCAAGACATTCCAAAGCAATTTATCAACGTCTATGACAAACCGATTTTAATATACACTTTGGAAGGTTTTCAAAAGCACCCTCAAATCGACGAAATAGAGGTCGTTTGCCTTGATGGATGGCATGATGTTCTTTGGGCTTACGCAAAACAATTTGGTATAGACAAATTGAAGTATGTTGTATCTGGTGGTAAGACAGGTCAAGAATCCATAAGAAATGGAGTTTTCAACTTGGAAGGTAAAGTGGCTGATGATGATATCGTAATTATTCACGATGGCATTCGACCTATGGTTGAAATGGGGGTCCTTTCTGATGTTATTGCGAAATGCGAACTATACGGCAATGCAGTAACAAGCCTTCCATACAATGAGCAGATATTTTTAATCGATGACGAAATAAGTACTACAAAGTTCATTCCCCGCGAAACACTCCGTCGAGTATCCACGCCCCAGGCGTACAAATTTAAGCTTTTAGATGAAAAATATCACGAAGCGTTTGAAAAAGAGATTGGAATATACGGATCTCACTATGCAAACACGATGATGGTAGAATTGGGGGTTCGACTCTATTTTGCCGCTGGTTCTGACAAAAACATAAAGCTGACAACAAAAGACGATCTTGAAATGTTCAAAGCTTATCTAAAGTCCGAAAAAGACAGTTGGTTGAAATAGGATTTAGTTATGAATTTATATGAATGTTCGTTATACCAAGAAGATGTTCAATCGGTTGCGTCGCTTGATCTACCTTGGGATAGACTTGCAAATAAAAAAATTCTGATTTCTGGAGCGACAGGGTTAATCGGTAGCTTTTTAGTAGATGTTTTACTAGAAAAAAATAAAACAGGATTAAATTGCTGTATTTACGCATTAAGCAGGGATGAAACTAGTGCAAAAGAACGGTTCTCAAGGTATGTTGGAAATTCAAATCTTATTTTCGTTCCGTACGATATAAAAAAGAAACTTCAACTAGAGGATGTCGAAATTGTAGATTATGTTCTCCATTTAGCGTCCAATACGCATCCTTTGCAATATGCAACAGACCCAATCGGAACAATAACAACGAATGTTATGGGCTTGCAGAATATGTTGGAATTTGCGGTAGCTCATAATGTGACTCGATTTGCATTTGCTTCATCCAATGAAATCTACGGAGAAAATCGAGGTGATGTCGAGTTGTTTGACGAAGAATATTGTGGTTATATAAATTCAAATACCTTGCGAGCCGGTTATCCAGAAAGTAAACGTTGTGGAGAAGCGCTTTGTCAAGCGTACTTGGTTCAAAAAAATCTGGATATTGTTATTCCTAGATTTACCAGGTCATATGGGCCAACAATGCGTATGAACGACACGAAGGCTATTAGCCAATTTATAAAAAAGGGAATTCGTGGTGAAGACATTGTTTTAAAATCTGCCGGCAATCAATACTACAGTTATCAATATGTTGCAGATTCTGTTAGTGGCCTTCTTTGGATTCTTCTTTGTGGTAAAAGCGGAGAAGCCTATAACATCGCTGATGAAAAATCTGATATTACATTGAAAGATTTAGCCGAATACATTGCATCTTTGAATGGTCGAAAAGTTATTTTTGAAATCCCTGATGTAACTGAGGCCGCTGGCTACAGTAAAGCAACAAAAGCAAGACTTGATGGATCGAAACTCAAGGCTCTAGGATGGGAGCCGAAATATGATATATACTCTGGGATAGAACGAACAATTAAGATGTTAAAACGATAAGTAATGTATTTTACAAGATTATTTATGGGGGGGGAGACGAAAATTTGGCATATAAGGCGAACTACAACGGCAAGATCGACACCTTATGTAACTTCATCTCTCAACAATCCCCCAAAATTCACATTTTTTTGTATATTTACATATATGGCTTCAGGAAATTGTTTAAAAAAAGACATTCAGGATTCTTTAGCAGAACTAACCGCAGATCGAGAGATCTTTGAAAAAGCAGAATTCAATACTGCGGGAATTCAAAAAATGTTTGAAAAATATGGAGAGCAGCCTACATCCATATTTGATTTTTGGTATGATAAACATAAAAAATTAGAACAACGTGTAACATCTTTAGAAAATCAGAACGAAATTTTTTTGAATTTTTTCAGAAATTATATGAAAGAATGTGTAAATGCATCATCTGAAGCAGCACAAAAAATTCTAGAAATGATAAAAAAATATCCTGAAATAAAATTAAATCAAATCAGGACTAACTTTCCGTTTGCAAACGCAATCGTAAAAATGATGCTTGTGTTTAAAAGAACTAATGAAGATATGATAACGGAACAGGAATTGGAGAAATTCACATTAATTGAATCTGAAATACTTGAAATTGAAGAATCTTTTGTACATAGTTATACATTTGATTTTCCCGAAAAGAAGTCTTTCAATAATTCGATTAAGATTGAATTTCATTGGTTGTTATCAGATGAACGTCTAAACACAACTGCTTTGCAGAATGACTACCCAATTCTTGTGAGGTTTTAAATTGCCGACACAAAACGATCATATCGAACATTGCGATCATTGCCAGCACAACGCAAATTTTTTAGCATCGTTTTTATTGGAACACTCTAATGATTGGTCTATAACAGTCATGTTTTATATTGCGGTTCACGCAATGGAAGCCATACTGAGCAACAATGGTATTAATTGTCAAAGTCACCAAAGCCGAAAAAACGAGTTGGAAAAACTTGATATAGAAGGACTAAATACAGCTCTATGTTTGTATAAGAATCTAGAAAGAAAAGCACACGATTCTAGATATAAAAATTATAAGATTTACGACTGGGAAGTCCATCGAGTTTATAAAGATATTTTGCAAAAAATCATTATTTGGTTTAACAGCCAAAAAATTGGAAAAGAGATACAGTTGGAACGCTGTAGCCAAATGGACGACAAATGGTTTCAAAAATATAAAGCCAAAGATTCTGAGTGCTACAAATGTCACTAGGCTTTTAGGGCGTGTAATTCAAACAGAGTTATCGTCCATTGTTTGATTACGTAAGTAAAATTCTAAACATTCTTCATACTTTATACATAGTTGCAGAGTGTTTAAGGACCAATTCATCATGGGCTTGGTCCATTTTTTTTATGTTGCGGTACGCCAGATAGACAACTAGAACTGAACACATACTTTGTCTTTGTCACCTTGCGGATTATAGTATTGTTTTGGGTTATAGGCTGTGGATTGTGACACAGTTTATTTTATAGCCTTGAGTATTCCGACGAAAATAAACCGGCATTCCGGAATGGCGAAAACCGCCAGACCGGAATACAGGATACCGCTTTAGCGGCTTAGCTTTTTATCCAATCCATAGAATTCCCGCATTGAGATATCCTTGCTCGGATCAGAACCAC
>JAEEHV010000041.1 GCA_016280955.1 Candidatus Gastranaerophilales bacterium
TAAGCACTTTGATTATTGTTGGTTTTCATACCAAAATTTAAACCACCAGACTTTTTATTTAAAAAATTTGCTTGCAAACCAAAACTATTACTATTGTTTGCAGAGATGTTGTTTTGACTAAAATCCATTTTTACCACCTTTTATATCCGTATATATTTATTTTATCACTTTTTAAAATTTTCTCAATCATTTAAAAAATTTAAATTGTAAAAAAATATCAGAGAGTTTTAAACAATTTATCTGTTTAATTTGAACTGTCTGACAATTAAAATTAAACATTTTCCCACTTAAAATTCATTTAATTAAACTTGTTGAATTTGTTTTGTCCGACAGTTTAATTTGTCTTGTCTATTTATAATGGTGTTGAACTTTTGTTGAACATTTTGTATTTTTAAACCAAAAATTCGCATTAAAAAAGAGGGCTGAAACCCTCTTAAATATTAAAAACTCCCCAGGTTGGACTCGAACCAACAGCCTACCGGTTAACAGCCGGTTGCTCCGCCATTGAGCTACTGAGGATTATTTTATCTTCTGCATTTTTCAATTAACGCATTTGGCTTTATTTAATTGTCGCAAGAACTTACCGCTCCCACATATACTATACTAGCAAATAAATTTCTTTTGTAAAGAGGAAATTTTTATTTATGCTAAAATTATGGCATGGCAGAAGAATTTTCTCTCAAAAATTACGCACACATAGGCGATGCCGTTTGGGAAGTTTTTGTCAGGAACTATGTAATCCGAAAAACTTCTAACTCCAAGCTGCTGCATAAACTCACGACCGACAGGGTTAATGCAACTTTTCAAATGCAGATGTTAGAATTTATCCAAAATGATCTCTCGGAAGAAGAACTCGAAATGGTGCGCCGCGGAAGAAATTTACCTATTCCTGTCGGACGCAAAAGTATTCAGCATGATTATCGTCTTGCAACCGCTTTCGAAGTACTTATCGGTTATTGGTATCTGCATAATAAGGAAAGACTAAACTTCTTTTGGCAAAAATTTTCTGATTCGGAATTATTTAATTAACTTCAACCCCAAAATTTTATGCTAAAATCGTTTTATGAGGATTTCGCCTTTTAAAGTTGAAGAATGGATGAACAGGTATGAAGAAGGTGCATTATATGACTTAACGACCACCTGTATTAAACCAATGACGATTAATGAGATTTATTCATTTTCCCAGGGGAATGAATTATCACAAATTTTTGACAAGCCTCTTGATTACGGCTGTATTACCGGCTCAGACAGGCTAAAATCTGCCATCTGTACTCTTTATGAAAACCAAAACCTCAATAATATAACTGTTACTCACGGTGCAATAGGAGCAAATCAGCTTATTTATCTTTCAATATTGGAACCGGGAGATGAAGTAATATCAATTGTTCCGACATATCAACAGCACTATTCTATTCCTGAATCTATCGGGGCGAACGTAAAAATATATTTTCTAAAAGAAGAAAATGACTGGATTCCTGATACAAGTGAGCTTGCTCAAATGATTTCATCCAAAACAAAACTTCTTTGTCTGAATAATCCTAACAATCCTACCGGTGCCGTGATTCCGGGCAGAATTCTTGAAGAAATTGTAGAGATTGCAAAAACTAATAAGGTTTGGATTCTTTCTGATGAAGCATACCGAGGCTTGAATTTAATCGGGAAACCATATTCGCAATCTGTTGCCGATATGTATGAAAAAGGAATATCTGTCGGGAGTATGTCAAAAACGTATTCTTTACCGGGGCTGAGAGTCGGATGGATTGCCGCAAGAGAGGATTTGATAAATGAAGTTAATCACCAAAGACAATATAATACAATTTCTGTAGGCGGTCTTGATGATTATTTTGCAGCTGTTGCTCTTGAAAACAGAAATTTGATACAGGAACGCAATTTTAATATTTTGAGAACAGGACATGGAATTCTTTCAGATTGGCTTAAAAATGAACCACTTGTAAAATGCGTAATTCCTAATGGCGGAACAACGGCATTAGTCAGATATGAAAAAGATATTCCTTCACGGACACTTTGCCGCAAACTTCAAAACAGAACCGGAGTTGCACTTTTACCAGGCGAAACTATGGAAATGGAAGGATATGTGCGTATAGGCTTCTGTGCTAATGCTCTAAAGCAAGCTCTTGATATATTTTCAAGTTATTTACAAACTGTTTAATTATATTATTTCTTTATTGTAACTCTTTCCAAAGCTCTTGCCCAGCGAACAATTTTGTTTTCATTCGGGTTAATTGAACCGACAAGAATTGTTTTGCATCCCAGTCTTTTACCTGCCCAAACATCTGTCAAAGGTCTGTCTCCTACCATTACTGCTTCTTCGGGTTTAACTCCTATTGAATCAATATATTCTCTCATTACCTTTGGATTCGGTTTGTTTGCTTTTCCGACAACTTTGCAGGGTGCGGTTTTGCTTGCCAGTTCTATATATGATTTATGCGGATTGTTAGAAATAATAGCAACTTCAAAATCATTTATAAAAGAATTAAACCATTCTATTGTTTCCGGCAGAAATGATGCCGATTTGGATACCATAACCGTTGAATCAAGGTCAAACATTATACATTTTATTCCTTGTTGTTTTAATTCTTCAAAGTTTATTTCATAGATATTTTTTAAGTTATAATCAGGTTTTAAAAACATTTTTTTCTCCGTTTTATTTTATATAGCAGAATATGAACCTATTACGTAAAACATTTTTAAAAGAGGTTTTAAGTCTGCAAATGCCATTTGAACTTTTTCATCTGTAATATGACCTTCAAAATCAATATAGAAAATATATTCACCAAGTTCTTTTTTCGAAGGCCTTGAATCAATATACGACATGTTAATATTGTATGAATCAAGTATTGTAAGGACTTTACTTAATGCTCCGGCTTTATTCTCCGTTGAAAAAGTAATACTTGTTTTATCTTTTCCTGTCTGTGGTGCAAGGAATTTGCCCAAAAGAATAAAACGAGTCTTGTTATTTACTTCATCATTAATAGATTTTTCTATTACGGGGGCACCGTACATATCAGCACAGGCTGTACTTGCTATTGCTGCAATATTTTTTTCTTTTTGGTTCAGTGATTTTACGGCAGCTGATGTTGACAGGGTTGCTTCTTCTATAAGTGTGTCCGGAAAATTTGCCTGAATATACTGTTTACACTGTGCTAATGCCTGAGGGTGCGAGCGGATTATTTTTATATCTTTTTTATTTCCGTAGCCGATTAGGGCATGCTCAACATCCATGGTTGTTTCAGCGATAATTTTGAAGCCTTCTTTTTTCATTGAAGCAAGGTTATCTAATGTTTCACGAACTATTCCTTCAATTGAATTTTCAATAGGAATTACAGCCGCAATGTTTTCGGTATTTTCATCTTTTAATGCTTTAATTATTCCTGAAATTGATTTTAAATTTGTGCTCACACAATTTATATCAAATGCATCAATAAATTTATCTTTTGCAAAATCGCTGTATGAACCGTTTGGTCCTAAAAATAACAGTTTTCTTATTTTTGTTACATCTAAAATTTCATATTCCATATTTTTCCCTTTCGGTATATTTATTAACGAGAAAAATCTCTTTTTAACAAATTATTTACTCTTGTTATTGCATTTTCTGTATTACCTGCACGGTAATATATTTTGGCAATTAGCATCTCTCTTGCAATTGAAGGTGACATATTATATGCTTTTGCAGCAAATGACAGAGCAGTTCCGTATCGTTTTGACAGTACATAAATTTCTGAAATGCCTTCATAACTCATCGCTGTAAGCTCTTTGTCTTCAGTTAGTGACGAAACTGTTTGATATTCCTTAAGAGCCTCTGAGTAATTTTTTTCTCTAAATAATTTTTTTGCATTAATTATTGCTCTTAAAGCTAATTCTTCATTTGTCAGTGCAACATTTTCCGTTTTTTCCTGCATTGTCGGGAGTTCTTCGTCTAACACACCCGCAGGTACCTGAACTTCTTCAAACTCAGAAGGCTCGCTGTTGCTGAAAACAATTTTGCCGCTTTTGTGATCTTTTTTGTATTTTTCTGAGGCGAGTTTTTTAGCCATTTTTTGTTCATCAGTTAATTCTTCCGAGGTATTGTTCTCTTCAGAAACAGTATCTTCTGTTGTCTGTTGAACTGTATCGGAGGGTTTCACTGATGATTGTTCGGTTACCGGAGCCGGTACATTTGTTCTGTCAGGCAAATACTGAAATGCTTTAATAACAATTATAAAAAAGAGAAAGCATACAATAATAAGCAGCCATATATATTTTCTAGAGTTGAAGTCGTAATTGTCGTTCATTATTTTACTCCATGTTTTCCATTATTTAATTCTACCCCAAAAGCAAACATTGCAAAATCATATTTAACCGGATCCTCCGGACAAAATTCTTTTAATTTATTTGTAAGTTCGCAAACAGCAGTATAATCGTTACTTTTTCTTGTTAAAAGTCCCATATCTCTTGATTGTCTTGCAACATGAACATCAAGCGGTATATACAAATCAGCCGGTGACATAAAATTCCAGATTCCTAAATCAACCGGAGACTTTCTGACCATCCATCTAAGAAACATATTCATTTTTTTCATCGCACTGCCTTTTTCCGGATTCGGAATCATGTGACGAAAACCAAGCCCTGTGTTGTCAGGAACATTTTTGTAGAAATATTCGACTACAGGCTGCAGAAAATGGTCGTATTTTTCCCCACGGTCTTTTTCATAACAACAGGAAAAAAGTTCTTCTAATCCGCCGGATTCATTATAAAGTTTATTCAAAACCTTGAATAACCCTATAATATCCGTATCTTTATACAGCCTGTAATACATTCCTTTCAGGTTTTTGAAATCACCGTTTTTGATATAGTTGCATAAATCATTATCGGCAGCATCAAAAATTTTGTTTAAAGTATTTATAAAGGCTTTTCTGTTGCCAAATGCAAAAGAGGAAGCAACAAAACCGGCAATCTCGGAATCATTTTTACATTTCCATCTGTGTATAAACTGAATCGGATCATTCTTTATAAAATCTTCATTTTCATATTTTTCAGCTAATTTATCAAGCTCAATTTTGGTAATCATTTTCGTATCCTTTTAAAGAAATTTTCGAGTATATTATTACATTGTTCTTCTTCTATTCCGCCATATACTTTAATTTTTGAATTTGCAAGTTTTGGCAGGTCGAGTACGGTGCCCATAGCACCATATTGCGTATTATAAGAACCAAAATAAAGAGTTTTTATACCTGACTGAATAATTGCCCAGCCGCACATCGGGCATGGTTCGAGCGTAACATACATTTCACAGTTATTTAACCGTGAAGTATTGAGTTCTTTCTGAGCTTCTTTTATTGCCAACAATTCAGCATGGGCGGTTATGTCATTATTTTCTTCACGCAAATTGTGTGCAGATGCAATTATATGCCCGTTGCATTTAATAATACAGCCTATCGGAACATCATTCTTACACTTTTTACTCTCGTTTATTGCATTAAACAATCCCAAATACTCCTAATATCTTCCTGTTAATTCTGCCAATCTGTAAAATACATTTCTCCGGTTTCCGGCACTTTATATTTAAAAAAATTAATCTTACCTGTTTCTAACCTTTGGCTTCATCACCCCAGAACTCATCATCATAGTATGCAAGCTCAAGACCGCCCAGAATTACAACATCACCGTTTTTAAGCCCGTATTTTTTGAGCTCATCAAAAACACCCATGCTTTTAAGTATATTTTGAAGTCTTATTACCTGTTCGGTGTTTCTTGAATCGGTAACTTTTGCAAGGCGGTTAATTTTTCCCCCTTCAATTACATACGCATCTTTTGCTATTTTATTAACTTCAAAAGCACTGTCATCGTTATCAAAAGCACCTAAATCTTCTTCTATCCGAATATCAAATACCGGTTTCGGTATCTCATCGACCTTTGAATCAATAAAATGCAAAAGCTCTTTTACACCTTCTTTTGTAACGGCTGATATTGCAAAAATATCTTTATTATAAGCCTGAAACTCTTCGATATATTTTTCCAAATCTTCTTTCATTACTGCATCGATTTTATTTAATACGAGAACCTGATATAAGTTACCAAGATGCTCTGAGTGTTTTTTTAGTTCATTATTGATTATTTTATAGTTTTCAGCAGGATTTTTTTCTGTTAAATCAACTATATGAATCAAAAACCTGCATCTTTCAACGTGTCGTAAAAACTCATGACCAAGTCCCACACCTTCCGAAGCACCTTCTATCAGCCCGGGAATATCTGCAATTACATAAGAACCGCCGTCAGATTTTGGAACAACACCGAGGTTCGGTACGAGTGTTGTAAACGGATAATCTGCTATTTTTGGTTTTGCGGAACTTACGGCACTGATAAAAGTTGATTTTCCGGCATTTGGCATTCCAAGCAGACCAACGTCAGCAATCAGCTTAAGTTCAAGTTCCAAAACCCGTTCTATTCCGGGTTCGCCCGGTTCGCAGAATTGCGGAGCTTTCTTTTGTGCGGTTGCAAAACGGGCATTTCCTCTGCCGCCGCGTCCGCCCTTGGCTATTAAAACCTGTTGTTCATTTTCGGTAAGATCTGCAATAATATTTCCCGTTTTTGTGTCACGAACCATTGTACCCAACGGAACCCTAATGAATAAATCTTTGGCGCCTGCTCCGTGCATTCCTTTAATTCCGCCATTTTCTCCGGATTTTGCTTTATATACGGATTTTATTTTGAAGTCCAAAAGAGTTGACATGTTTTCATCTGCAACAAAATATATGTCGCCGCCTCTTCCGCCGTCACCGCCTGCCGGACCGCCTTTATCAACATATTTTTCACGCCGCCATGCAACCATGCCGTTACCGCCATGACCTGAAATTACTCTTATTTTTGCTTTATCTAAGAATTTTACCAACTTTATTTATCCTTATATTAATTTGCTAAAAAAGCTGTTTTTTTGTCCTGTTAATTTTGGTATAAACTTGCAGTTCTTGAATTTTTGCTAGTAAATAATTGACTTTGTGATATCTTTTCATTTGCTTTAAATGTCTGATTTGTGTTTGTAGTGTTAACGCGCCGGATTTGCATTAAAATACCCCTGATTTTGCTGTATATAAATGAATAAATAAATCAATCAATCAAAATGAGCTTATTCACTTATTCACTTTTATATTATAATGCTACTATGAACAAGACTAAAAATACATTATTCAGCGGTAAACCCGTTACAATTGATAATAATTCACTCATTATGGCAATTGAATCCAGTTGTGATGAAACGGCTTGTGCAATTGTTAAAGGCGGCAGAGAAGTTATATCAAATGTTGTGGCTTCTCAGATTAAAATTCACGAAGAATATGGCGGAGTAATTCCTGAAATTGCTGCCAGAGAACATCTAGAGGCAATTAATGTTGTTGTAGATGAAGCCTTTAAACAAGCAGGGGTAGGGGTAAATGAAAGGGGTAAAATTTCAGCGTTTGCCGGAACTGTTGGACCTGGTCTTGTAGGCTGTCTTTTAGTCGGGTTAAATGCAGCCAAGTCGCTTGCACTGGCTTATGACAAACCTTTTATCGGGATAAATCACCTGAATGCACATTTGGCAGCAAACTTTATTGATACGGATTTGGAACCTCCGTTTGTTGCACTGCTTGTAAGCGGCGGACATACTCAGATAATAAAAGTCAATTCTTATTCCGATATGCAGATTATAGGTGAAACAATTGATGATGCAGTCGGTGAGGCTTATGATAAAGTTGCAAGGTTAATAGGCTTGCCCTATCCGGGAGGACCAAAGCTGGATAAACTTGCTCAGGAAGGGAATCCTTTTGCCTTCAAACTTCCGGAAGCAAAAGTCGGCGGTTATGATTTTAGTTTTTCCGGATTAAAAACGGCGGCATTAAGACTTGTTAAATCATTTGACGGAAAAGACATACCGCTAAATGATGTTTGTGCAAGTTTTCAGGAATGTGTTTCTGCCACCCTGTATAAAAAAGTTAAACACGCACTTGAAGAAACCGGTTATGAACAGGTTGTACTGGCAGGCGGTGTTGCTGCAAATTCTGAAATCCGCAAGAAAATATTCAGCCTTGGTGATTTAGGGTACAAAGTTTTTGCACCGCAAATGAAATATTGCACTGATAATGCTTCAATGGTGGCATCAGCGGCTTACTTTTTTGAAAACACCTTTGATAATGCTGATGTGGAAGTGTTTTCAAGAGTTAAGGGGTAAAGTGAAAATTAATTTTTAAAAATTTCCAAAGCTCTGTCTAATATTCCGTTCATATAAGCAATTGCCATTCCGTAATTTACAATCGGTATATTTTGTTCTTTTGCTTTTTTTACTCTTGATTTCATTTCCTGTTCATTAAGCATACATCCGCCGCAGTGAATGATAAGAGTGTATTTTGATAAGTCAGACGGAAATTCTCCGCCTTGCGTAAAATCAAATTCAATATTTTTACCGGAATATTCTTTTATCCATTTCGGGAATTTAACAGTTCCAATATCGTTACACTGTCTGTGGTGAGTACATCCTTCCGATATCAAAACTTTGTCGCCGTCTTTTAGCTTTGATATTTTATCAGCACCATCTAAAAGTGTTTGCAGACTTCCTTTATAATTTGCCATAAGAATTGAAAAAGAAGTTAATATAATATTATCAGGAACAATTTTTTTAACTTTATTAAATACCTGAGAGTCTGTAATAACAAACTTTGGCTCAACTTTACTTAAAACTTGTTCAAGTTCATCCGGCTGACAGCAGACAGCGGCAGCATTAGCATCAAGAACTTCACGCAGTACATTCTGCTGAGGAAGTATTACCCTGCCTTTTGGTGCCGATTCATCAATCGGTATAACCAAAACAACAATATCACCTTTGTTTATTCTGTCACGGATAATATACTTTTCTGCTTTGTTATCGTTTATAATATGTCCGATTTTTTCTCTGAGTTCATTTATTCCGTCACCTGTTTTTGCTGAAATAAGCATACCGTCATTCTTAGCGGACGAAACATTATCAGCAATATCAGATTTGTTATAAACAAGCAGATAAGGAATTTTTCTTTGTTCAAAATCTTTTATTAAGTTTCTGTCGTTATCTTTCATTCCCACTGTTACGTCAACAACAAGAACTGCAATATCCGTTTTATCCAAAATCTGTTTTGTTTTTTCTGTTCTTAGTTCACCGAGGGTGGTTACATCATCTATTCCTGCCGTATCAATGATAACAACAGGACCGAGCGGTAAAATTTCCATTGATTTTAACACCGGATCTGTTGTTGTACCCTTAATTTCGGAAACTACAGAGAGCTTCTGGTTTGTAACGGCATTTACAACACTGGATTTTCCTGCATTTGTGCAACCAAAAAAAGATATATGCGGTCTTTCTGATTTTGTTAATTCCATAACAATATACTACCATAAAGAAATGTAACAATTTCGTTACATAAAATCTTAATCATGGCAATTTCTAATCTTCACTTGTTTTACAAGAGATATAAATAGTGTAGTAAATATTAAAAGAAAGAAGGTTACATAATGCCGGAAGTAGACAACATCGGAGCAATAGATTATGCTCAGTATCAACAACAACCCCAAGCACAATACGATGATTATGCAAATTACAATACACAGCCTGAAGTGTATGACGAAAATTATGCACAAATGCAGGAGGCATCAAAATCAAGATTGGGTGCAACACTTTTAACTGCCGTTATTATCGGCGGTGGTGCTTTACTCGGCGGTTATCTTTTGGGCGGCAAAGGCAAAAAAGCAGCTGAAGCTGCAAAGAAAACTGCAGAAGATGCTAAAAAGACCGCAGAAGATGCTCTTGCAAACTTAAAAAATTCAGAAGCGGTAAAAAATTATGATAAGTTAAAAGAAGCTACCGAAAAAGCAATGGCTGATGTGGAAAATTTGGCAGACAAAGGTGCCGGTAAACGTTTTGGTGCAGAAAGATGCGGTAACGGCTTTAAGGAAAAAGTTGAAGAGTTCTTTAAACCCGTAAAGGAAAATTTATCAGCGGCAAAAGAAGCAAAAACTGCAGAAGAAAAAGCTACACAAGAAAAGATTGCGGCACTTGTTGAAAAAGTTAAAAACGATGATAAAGCAGCCAAAGAAGAACTTACTAAACTTGCTGACGAAGGTAATCAGGATGCAAAGAAAGCATTATCAGAACTTCCTCAGGAAAAAACAGAAAAAACTGAAAATAATTAAAACGGAGATAGAACAATAAAAACAAAAATGACAACTTATTATAAGTTGTCATTTTTTTTGTTTTCAAAACCTGTATCAGATTAATTTTAGTCCACCGGAGAAACTCCCCAGTGAAGTTTATTTCTCAAAATTGTATAAAAGTTATTGTTTTTCAGAAATGCAAGTTTTGCTTTGTTTGGTGCTATTTTTATTGATGTTTTGGAAATACAGTTTGTTGTTACAAATCCGTCAATCGAAACAGATAGTAACTCGTCTGCCGTTTTTACGGTAATTACCTCTCCCGATGGAACGACAAGCGGCCTAGCATTAAGTGTATGAGGACAAATCGGAACAATAACAATAGCATCTAATTCGGGATGTAACACAGGTCCGCCGGCCGATAAACCATAAGCCGTTGAACCTGTTGGAGTAGAAACTATTAAACCGTCTGCAATATAATCACAAACAAATTTTCCGTTAATTTCCAAAAAGAATTTTGATGTTCTTCCCGTAAGGCATCCCTTTATAACAAAATCATTCAGTGCAATATAATCTCCGGATTCAAGCATTAATCTGTCTTCCGTGCAATATCTTCCTTCGGTTACTGCTTCAATAACACTTTCTATTTCTTTGACTCCTGCCTGTGCAAGAAAGCCCAGTCTTCCGACGTTAATTCCCATTACGGGAATTTTTGCTCCCGAATAAAATCGTGCTGCCCTGAGAAGTGTTCCGTCACCGCCTATTACGAATACAAAATCACCGTATTCACCCATATTTTCCAAATCAAATGTTTTAAAATCAACATTACGTGCAATAAGAGCATTTTCTATTGTTTCCAGTGATTTTTTATAATCCGGAATAAATTTGTTAAAAATTAAGTTTATTTTCATGGTTGTCATTATAGCATAAAAGCCATATCTATGATATGATATATAATGAACGGGTAAATTAAGACTCGGTTATAAATAAAGATTTGGGAGAAAAAGTTAATAATGATAGAAATGAAAGTTATGGGTATTGCACTCGACGTAAGAACAAATTCGCCTATTGTAGTACTTCACGATTTGGATAACAGAAAAGCACTGCCAATATGGATAGGTTCAGCTGAAGCAAGTGCGATTATAAGATGCATAGAAGGTCTTATTGTTGCAAGACCAATGACACACGATTTAATCGCTAACATGATTGAAAAAACCGGCTATAAACTTAACAAAATTGAAATAAATAATGTTGAAAAAGAAACGTATTACGCAACATTATATCTTGAAAAAGACGGAGAAATTCTTGAACTTGATGCACGTCCTAGTGATGCAATAGCAATTGCAATGAGATGTGAGGCACCTATTTTTGTAACCGCAAATGTTCTCTTAAATGGTTCTGTTTCAACTGATACAGCAAAAGATGAAGAAGAAGCTCAAGAATTTAAAGACTTTATACAAAACATTAAGCCTTCTGACTTTGAAAAACTTATGAAGGGAAAACACGAAGAATCCGATCAATAAATTATGTATTAATATACGGGAGGAGAGGTTTAAAAATGACAATATTTGTTTGTTTTTCTTTGGTTGTATTATTTATCTGTGATTATTTACTGATAACATATTGCAATGTTAAAAGAGGTGTTCCTATTTATGCCTTCAGAGTTTTTGTGGTTTTGCTTGCAATTCTTTCATTGATGGCTACCGGTGATATTACTGTAGCTTACGGCGGATAAATAATATAAAAAAGGAATTAATATGAATATAAATACCAATTATGATAATCTTGAACAGAGCTATCTGTTTTCCACAATAGCAAAAAGGGTTAGTGAATATACACAAAAGAACCCTGATAAAAAAGTAATTCGGCTTGGAATCGGAGATGTTACTCTGCCGTTATGTAAGGCGGTAACTGATGCTCTGCATAAAGCGGTTGATGAAATGGGTATTCAATCAACATTCAGAGGATACGGTCCTGAACAGGGTTATGATTTTCTGAGAACTGCCGTTCAGGGATATTACAAATCACATAACGTAAACCTTGAGCTTGATGAAATATTTATATCTGATGGTGCAAAAAGTGATTTAGGTAATATCCTTGATTTGTTCGGGGCTAATAATAAAGTTTTGGTGCCGGATCCTGTTTATCCGGTTTATGTTGATACGAATATAATGGCAGGCAGAGAAGTAAGCTATATCGATGCCAATCAGGAGAATGAATTTTTACCGGGTGTAAATGATATCGGCAAAGATATTAAAGCAGACATTATTTATATTTGTTCGCCAAATAATCCGACCGGTGCGGTATATAACAAAACTCAGCTGAAAGAATGGGTTGAATATGCTCTTGCAAATAAAGCAATAATACTTTTTGATTCGGCATACGAATGCTTTATATCAGATGATTCTCTGCCTCGTTCTATTTATGAAATAGAAGGAGCAAAGAACTGTGCAATAGAATTTTGTTCTCTTTCAAAAACCGCAGGGTTTACCGGTACAAGATGCGGATATACAATCGTTCCGAAAAATTTGGGCAAACTGAATAAAATGTGGGTTCGCCGTCAAACTACAAAATTTAACGGAGTTCCGTATATTGTTCAGCGTGGTGCAGAAGCTGTATTTACCGAAGAAGGACAGAAAGAAATTAAAATAAATATTGATTACTATAAGGAAAATGCCAAAGTTATATCAGACACGTTAAAAGAATGTAATATTTGGCATACGGGCGGTAAACACTCACCGTATATCTGGCTCAGATGTCCGAACGATATGAAGTCCTGGGAGTTTTTTGATTATCTATTGGAAAAAATACAAGTTGTCGGAACTCCGGGAGCCGGTTTTGGCAAAAACGGTGAAAATTATTTCAGACTGACTTCTTTTGGCTCAAAAGAGAATACATTGGAAGCAATGTCAAGATTTAAGACATTGTTCGGAAAGAAACAATAATCTTGTAAAATATGTTTATTCTGTTTATAATAACAAACGGACACGGGTAAAAAAATGAAAGATATAATAGTTCAAAAGTTTGGGGGAACATCTGTCGCAGACACTGATAAAATAAAAAATGTTGCCCAGGCTATAATAAAAGAAAAGAATTTAGGTCATGATATCGTTGTAGTAGTTTCAGCAATGGGGCACACTACCGATTACCTCATAAAAATGGCGCATGAGATTTCGGAAAATCCTTCTTCAAGAGAGATGGATATGCTGCTTTCAACAGGCGAAGGTGTTTCAATTGCACTTCTTGCAATGGCTTTGCAAAGTGCAGGATGTCCTGCCGTCAGTATGAATGCCATACAGGTCGGTATAATGACCGAAAAAGTTCATTCAAAAGCCAGAATTATTGATATAAAAACAGATAAAATTAAAAGTTATCTTGCACAAGGTAAAGTTGTTGTTGTTGCCGGATTCCAAGGGGTAACGGAGGATTTGGAAATTACAACACTTGGCCGTGGCGGTTCGGATACCTCCGCAGTTGCTTTAGCAGGTGCATTAAATGCTAAACGTTGTGATATATATACTGATGTTGAAGGTGTTTATACAACTGATCCGAGAATAGTTCCAAACGCATCAAGGCTGGAACAGGTTTCATACGGAGAGATGCTGGAGCTTGCCAGAGTAGGGGCAAATGTATTACACCCGAGAGCAGTAGAAACCGCAAAACAATATGAAGTGCCGTTAAGAGTCAGAAGCACTTTTAAACTGGAAAATTTAGGAACTTTAATAGTAGGAGTTGATAAGATGGAATTACACAGACCTGTTACAGGCGTTGCGTCTGATTTATCACAGTTAAGAATAGTTGTATGTGATGTGAAAGATAATCCCGGAACGGCAGCAATCCTGTTTAACGGCTTGGCAATAGCGAATATATCGGTAGATATGATTATTCAGTCTTATGCAAGAAAAGAATTAAAAACAAATGACATTGCATTTACAATCAATAAAGGTGATTTGGAACAAACGTTAAACATTCTTGAGAAAGTAAAAGCACAACTTGATTTTTCGGATGTTTTTGTTGATGATAAAATCGCAAAAATTTCAATTGTAGGTGCGGGTATGATTGACCGGCCGGGTATAGCAGGTACGATGTTTAAATCATTGGCTGATAATGATATAAATATCAAGATGATATCAACCAGTGAAATAAAAATCAGTTGTATTGTAGATGAAAAGGATGCAAAAAAAGCGGTAGAAAGTCTGCATAGTGTATTCCATCTGGAGTCTGATGAAATTGCAGAAGTGAAAGGTACTCTGCCTGATGTATAAATTCATAATATAATTCTGAACAAAATTCATTCGGTTGTCGTTATATTATCAGAAAGGTTTGTTATTATGAAAAAAATATTATATACGATTGTTGCTCTTATGTTAATCAGTTTATCGGTTTTTGCAGACGATAAAAAAGATGCGCTCGCTGCATTTTATAGCTATATAAATGATGCAAACAGTTACAGTGATAATACTACCGGATACTATACTCCAAACGCAAAAATTATAAGACAGGTTATTAAGCCTGACGGAACAACAGTAGATGTGCTTACAGATACGGCTACATACGTTAAGCAGTTAAAAATCGGTCAAGCCGGTGCAAAAGTCAGAAAATATAAAAATAATTACACTAATGTTGTAGCTACCCCAATATCTGCCGGCAAAGTAAAAATTTCCAGTGTTCGCCATCCGTCAGTAGATAATGACAGCCTGAAAGCATACATGGTTTTTCAGAAACAACCAAACGGAAGATGGATGATTGTTGAAGAAATGATGCAGACAAGGCAGCAAATATTTTTGAAATACGCAAAGTAACGTGACTATTACCCCTAAATAGTGTATTTTATACGATTACTGTTGATTTTTTCCAAAAAAAAACTATAATAACTATATTATGGAACAGTTCGTAATATCGTTTGACGAAATAAAAGGACTTTTAGTCGAACAAAAATACCACGAAGAAGATATTGAGGAACTTGAAAGAGCATTCGAGTTTGCAAAAAAACTTCATTCGGGACAATACAGAGTATCTGAAGAACCTTATATCATACATCCGATGGAGGTTGTTAAGATTTTAATCGGCTTGAGGGCAGATAAGCATACTCTTATGGCCGGTTTTTTGCATGATATTCTTGAAGATACAGATACTAAACCTGAGGAATTAAAAGAACTTTTTGGTGATGATGTACTGAACCTTGTTCAGGGAGTAACAAAACTCGGGAAATTACAGTTTAAATCAACAGAAGAACGTCAGGCTGAAAACTTCCGAAGAATGTTTATAGCCATGGCTTCTGATGTCAGAATAATATTTCTTAAACTTGCGGACAGACTCCATAATATGCGAACTTTAAACTATATGACACCTGCAAAGCAGCAAAAAATAGCACAGGAAACTTTGGATATTTTTGCACCGCTTGCGAACCGCTTAGGTGTCGGTAAAATTAAAGCCGAACTTGAAGATTTATCATTAAAATATTTACATCCCGATAAATATTATGAAATTGCACAGTTGGTTTCTCAAAAGAAAGCCGAACGGGAAACAACGGTTAAATTTCTTATAGACAGCATTTCAAAAGATGTTAAGGCAAGCGGAATTAATGCCACAATAACCGGAAGGGCAAAGCATTATTACAGTATTTATAAAAAAATGAACAGATTAAACGTTGCGTTCCATGATTTGTATGATATTACAGCTGTTCGTGTAATTGTAGATACAGAAAAAGAATGTTACGAAGTATTGGGGTTAATTCACTCAAGATTTAAACCAATCCCGGGAAGATTCAAAGATTATATTGCAATGCCGAAAGGTAACATGTATCAGTCATTGCATACATCCGTAATCGGTCCGCGCCAGAAACCGCTTGAGGTTCAAATCAGAACTTGGGAAATGCATGAAATTGCCGAATATGGTGTTGCAGCACACTGGAGATATAAGGAAAAAGGTTCTGAAAAGGCTGATTCAGCAAATGATGTTAAATTTTCATGGATGAGAAAACTTGTTGAGTATAACAAAGATACCAAAGATGCCGCAGATTATGTTGATTCCGTAAAATTGGATTTGTTTTCGGATCAGGTTTTTGCCTTTACTCCGGGCGGTGACGTAATAGATTTACCGCAGGGCGCAACTCCTGTTGACTTTGCATATCGTATTCACTCCGATGTCGGTCATAAAACTGTCGGTGCATTGATAAACGGTCGTATTGCCCAACTTGATACGCATCTGAAAAACGGTGATATTGTAGAAATTATGACTTCAAAAGTTGCCGCTCCGAGATTGGACTGGTTAAACTTTGTAGTAACAAAGCAGGCTGCTTCAAGAATCAGGAACTGGTATAAGAAAAACAAGCGAGAAGACCATATTAATATCGGCAAAGCAAATCTCGAACACGAACTTACAAAAGCAATTTTTGATGATTATATTAAAAACGGTGAATTTGAAAAAGTTGCTAAGCAAATGAACTATGTTAGTGCAGATGACTTGTTTGCGGCATTGGGTTACGGTGAAACAACATTAAACAAAATAATTAACAGACTTAAAAAACCGCCAAAACAAGAAGGCATACATCAGCATAAACCAAGAAAAGCATCAGAAAAAGATATTATCGGACTGGAAGGTCTTTTATACTCATTTGCAAGATGCTGTTCTCCAATTCCCGGCGAACCGATTGTCGGAGTTGTTACCCGTTCTAAAGGTGTAACTGTACACAGACTGGACTGTAAGACGTTAGACAATATTCCTGTTGAACGTTTGATGGATATTCAGTGGTCAGGAAATAACATTAACAAAACATACAGTACGACAATTCGTATTGAAACAGGAGAACGCTTGGGTATGCTTAAAGATGTTATCGGTGTAGTTTCCGATAACAATACAAATATCAATTCCGCAAACGTTAAATCAAAAGGAAAAGTCGGTATTATTGAACTCGGAATTGAATTGGATAACATTGATACTCTCAGACGTGTTATGACAGCACTTCAGGCGATGCCTGATGTCCTGAGTGTAAAAAGAATTCAAACTTCGTTTAATCAGGCTCCGCAGCAATTTACTAAAAAGAACAATAAAAATTCTCAAAAAAATAACAAGAAAAATAACGAGGGATAATTATAAATTTTCAAAAAAATTCTATTTTTCGTCGTTGTCCGGCTCAATTGCCTGAGGCTTTGTTCTTAAACTTATAAAGCTCAAAATAATCATAATAATGATTAATACTGCGATATAGCAAAAATAGTTTTTAAGTGTTCCCGTAAAATATGTAGCCAAAGCACCACCGCATATTGCTAACAGAGTAAGTACGGCAACTGTTTTTTTCTGTGACAATCCCGCTTTAATCAGTTTGTGGTGTATATGTTCCGCATCGGCAACAAAAGGTGATTTGCCTTTCAGAATTCTTCTTATGCTGGAAAAAGTTATATCTATAATGGGAACGGCAAGCACTAAGAAAGGCAGCAAAACAGCAAGAGCAGCACCTTTCATAACTCCGGTTACAGAAAGTGTTGCAAGCAAAAATCCTGAGAATAATGCTCCGGAATCTCCCATAAATATTTTTGCCGGATTAAAGTTGAATGTTAAAAATGCTAACATTGAACCGGCGAGAATAAATGCAATAAGTGTTGTAACTGAGTTACTCGGACTGATTGCAGCTGCAATCAGAGCAAGAGTTACAGAACTTACCGTAATTACAGAGCCGGCCAATCCGTCAACACCATCTATAAAATTAACTGCATTTGATATTCCGACTATCCAAAGAATTGTAATCGGATAAGACAACCATGCCAATCTCAACGGATCACCGCCAAACGGGTTAAAGATAGTGTCTATCTGAACACCAAGTAAAAAAACGACTGTTGCAACAATTAACTGGATTGCAAGTTTAAATTTAGCATTTAGGTTATATATATCGTCAACCAAACCGAGCAAAAACATAAGAGAACCACCAAGCAGGATACCGGATAGCAGTTTTCCGTACGGATAATAGCTAAGCAGTACCAAAACGAAGAAAGTAAGCATTGCACTCGCCCAGATGGCTATTCCGCCAAGTCTTGATACCGGGATTTTATGAATTTTTCTCTCGTTAGGCACATCAACTAAACCTTCTTTTTGAGAAAATTCTATAACTATTGGTACAATAAATACACCGATAATATATGATATAAAAGCTCCAATTATATGAGGTTGTGTTATTAATTTTGTTATTAGCATAAAATTCCTTAACTTATTATTAATTCTATGACAAACCAAAAGGTAAATATACAGATATGTTTTAATGTAAATTTTTGTAACGGATATTTAATTCTTTTATGAAACGAACTTCGGATAATGTAGAATTAATCCACCAAATATATAATTTGGTGGATTAAACAATTGTTTATGTACTTTCTTTCTTCCTTTTATTTCGGAGGTAAAAGGAAGAAGGAAAGTACCAAAGAAAGAAGGAAAACACCGGATCAAACGGATAACCACTATGCCCTTCGGGCATAAGAATAAATGGCTGATTCGGCAAAGCCGAATTTACCTGCGGTGCTTTCGCAAGAACGGGGGTAAAGAAACATTACATAAAAGTTTTACAATACGCAGTAGTGCAGGCTTTGCCTGCAGCAATCATTCAATCCTTTCAGCCGAAGGCTGACCTGAGCATCCATTCAATCCGGTGTCTCTCTTCTTCTTTTGCTTCGTTTTCTTCTTCTCTCTACCTCCGAAA
>JAEEHV010000042.1 GCA_016280955.1 Candidatus Gastranaerophilales bacterium
TGCAGCAATCATTCAATCCTTTCAGCCGAAGGCTGACCTGAGCATCCATTCAATCCGGTGTCTCTCTTCTTCTTTTGCTTCGTTTTCTTCTTCTCTCTACCTCCGAAATAGAGAGAAGAAGAAAATGAAGTTAACAAGAGGCTGTTAATACATCAAATTACATATTACGTTGTAAAAATTCTAAATTATTCTAAACATATTTATTTACATATAGTAAATAAATATGCTACAATCACTCTATGTTTACGGGAATTATCGAAGAGACGGGAACCGTCAAAACTATCACAAATAACAGTATTACAATAGAAGCATCGACTGTACTTGAAGGAACTAAAATTGGTGACAGTATATCTGTTAACGGTGTCTGCCTTACTGTTACGGAATTATCATCAAAATTTTTTAAAGCAGATGTATCTTATGAAACGATTAATGTTACATCCCTGAAATATTTAAATAATGGTTCTGTTGTAAATCTTGAAAGGGCAATGCCTGCAGACGGCCGCTTTGGCGGTCATATTGTATCAGGTCATATTGACGGAAAAGGCAGATGTAAATCTGTTACAAAGGAAAATTCTTTTTACAAGATGTTAATTGAAATTCCGTCCGAACTTACAAAATATGTTGTTAAAAAGGGCTCAATAACAGTTGACGGAATAAGTTTAACCGTTGCTGAAATAAGAGATAATAATGTTGAAATTGCCGTAATCCCTCATACTTTTGAAAATACAAATATGAAAAAATTAAAATCAGGTGATTTTGTAAATATTGAAACGGATATATTAGCAAAATATATTGAAAAATTTTTATCAACGGGTGATAATAAGACAGGAATCAGTATAGATTTCCTGATGGAAAACGGATTTTAAAAATGTCAGTAAACACAAATCAATTCAATACAATAGCTGAAGCTATAGAGGATTTTAAAACAGGAAAACCTCTTATTGTTTGTGATGACGAGGACAGAGAAAATGAAGGCGATTTAATATGCTCTGCCCAGTTTGTTACTCCGGAATTGGTAAACTTTATAATTAAAGAGTGCCGGGGAATTGTTTGTCTTGCGATATCTGATGAGATTGCGCATCAGCTTGATTTGCCGCAAATGGTTGAACACAATACGGAGTCAATGCAGACGGCTTTTTCTCTGAGTATTGATGCAAGTCCGAAATATGGTGTAACAACAGGTGTTTCAGCTTATGACAGAGCAAAAACAATCGAGGTTGCAATTGCTCCCGATGCTCAACCTTCGGATTTACGCCGTCCGGGGCACTTGTTCCCTTGTGTTGCAAGAAAAGGCGGTGTGCTTAAACGCAGCGGACATACTGAAACTGTGGTTGATTTGGCAAAACTTTCCGGACACAGGGCTGCAGGAATTATGTGCGAGATTATGAAAGATGACGGTACAATGGCTCGCCGTGATGATTTGTTTGAATTCGCGCGTAAACATAATATTAAAATTATTACTGTTTCTGATTTAATTGCATACAGACTGAATAGTGAAAAATTTGTAAAACGAGAGGTTGAAGTATTTCTGCCGACAAAATTCGGAGATTTTAATATAGTAGGATACACAGACACTATTACCGGATGTGAGCATGTAGCAATGGTAAAAGATGACGGCTCGGATAAGATTCCGCTGATTCGTGTACATAGCGAATGCCTGACGGGTGATGTATTCCATAGTCTGAAATGTGACTGTAATTGGCAGCTGCATGCAGCACTCAAAATGGTATCAGAGTATGGTAAAGGTGCTGTTATATATATTCGTGACCACGAAGGCAGAGGTATAGGTTTAATTAATAAACTCAAAGCATACAAGCTACAGGAAAACGGGCAGGATACAGTAGAAGCAAATGTTTCTCTGGGTTTCCCGCCGGACTTGAGAAATTATGGTGTTGGTGCTCAAATAATACTTGATTTAGGTTTTAATAATTTTAACCTTATAACAAATAATCCGAAAAAAATTATTGGACTAAAAGGTTATGGTTTAACAATGCATGAGAACATAAACCTCAAGTCAGAAATAACTAAATACAATGAGCATTATATGGAAACAAAACGGGAAAAAATGCACCATATAATGTAACAAATTCCCGATTACCATTAAAAAGACGAGGTAAACAATGTCAGAAGAAAATTATACAGTAGAATTATTAACTCAGGACTCTTATAAAATTTTTAAGGGTGTTTATAATGATTTCAAGTCAAAGGCTGTTAATGAGTACAAATTTGAACTTGAGCCGTTGGAGTACGAAGAATTTATTGACTCTGTTCAAAAAAATTATATGAAATGCATTATTTTAAAGGAAAATGACATTCCGACAGCATTTCTTGTATATACAACATCTATTTCCGAATCTGTAGAATTAAATCTTATACATTGTTTGGGAACGGAAGATGAAGTTACAAAAACAAAACTGCTTATCGGAAAGTTTCTGGAGTTAACCGAGCCTGACAGAATGTCTAAAGTAGTTTCATATCCTATGCTTGGACATCAGTCTGTTTATACGGCAGAGATAGCCAGATTCGGTTTTAAATTTGTAGGACTTGCAGTTTTGAGATTCATGATGGGCAATGCATCTTCTGAAAGAATATTGGAAAATATGAAACTGCCGGAATTTAGTGAAGAATATAAGATTGTGGATTATCAGGATGCTGTGTACAGAGAAGCTGCAATAAAACTTATTCACGAATCATTCAAAGATACTCAGGATGCATTGTATGATACCAGATATAAGTCACTTGAAGGCACAAGAGATATTATAAATAAGGTTGTAGATAATGTATATGGAGATTTTCTTCCTGAGATTTCATCCGTATTGTTATACAATAATGTGCCTGTCGGTTTTGCATTTGCAAATATGACCGGCGGCAAAATTGCTAATATTCCGCTCGTTGCGATAGATAAAAATCACAGAGGGAAAGGTTTTTCTGAACTTTTGCTTAACCGTTCGGTAAAAATGATTGTAGACTGGACAAAAATAGGTAAATTGATTTTTTCAGAAGTAAACGTAACAACGGAAACCAATAACTATAAAGCACTAAAATTGTACAGAAGAATAGGCTTTAAAGAAGATTTCTGTTATCCTCAGGCTTATTTGATGCTGAAAAAGTAAATGTGATTATACATCCGTAATCAGTATTGTTCTTTAAAAAATTTATCTGATTTATATATTTATATAGTTATTGTTACAAATCTTAATACTTAGTTTAAAAAACTAATACTAAAGTTGGAAAAATTATAAAAAACATGTTACAATTTTTCATATTTGTAGTAAAATAAATGTGGAAATTATACGAAAGGAGAAGTATGAGACTTACTAAATTATTGGCAACATTAAGTGTTGTATGTTTAACTTCAGGTATAGCAATGGCTAGTGAACCTACAGGTGACATTCAGGCATATGCTCATCCTACATTATTCAGCACACAAGGTCACTCTCTTTTAACAGGTAACACCGATTCAGTGACTACAGGTGCAAAAGTATTTAAATCAGAAAATGCAAAAACTATTGCAGGCAAAGATAACGTTGTTATCGACAGAAATGCTAAGAAAGCAATCAACGATATGAAAACTAAGATGGATGCTACTACAGCAGCATCATTCAGCCAAAAATCTGCAACTTTACGTTCAGAAGTAGCTACTTTAATCGTTGACGGTTTAGGCTTCACTCAGGAAGCTCCTAACAAGTACACAGACTTGGCTGATACTTATTGGGCAAAATCAGCTATCGATAAAGCTCTTGCAGCTGACGTTATGATTGGTTATCCTGATAACACATTCAAGCCTGATCAAAGAATCACTAAGGCAGAAGTATTTGCAACATTTGCAAAACTAATCGTTGTAGCTCACGATACAGAATCAGCTCCTGTTTACAACGGTCAAACAGTAAAATACATTCCTGACTGGGCTATCGGTTGTACAAACGAAGTAATTGCTTCCGGTATTCTTGAAGGTGTTCCTGAACAAGACAGAATCGTTACTGCTGAATACTTATCAAGCGAACAAGTTGCATACATGATTGCAAACATGAAAGCTAGATTCACCATCAATACTAAGAATGGTGCTGAAGGATGTGCTACATTGTACACACCAACAGAAGTTAAAGTTAAATTAAGCGAAAGACTTTCTGCTAGAACTACTAACGTAGGTGATACATTCACAGCTAAAACAACAGCTGATGCAACAGTTGGAAATTATACATTCCCGGCTGGTTCTACAATCTCAGGTGTTGTAACCGGTGTTGTAAGACCTGGTGTTGGTAATCCTGGTTATATTGAAGTATCATTCAAAGAAATCAAGAATGGTAAAATTAAAGAAACATTACCAAAATATGCTACAAGTGCTTCAGTTGACGTAACAAAGAATCCTAACATTATTGCTAGACTTCTTTCTGCTCCTGTAGAATTCGTTGGCAGAACAGCTGGTGTTTCCGGCAGAACAGTTTCTACTGTTGGTAATGTAATTTCTAACGGTACAGAAGAAATCGTTGATAACGTTGGTGATGCAGTATCTGATACATTCTGCTTACATCCGTTAAAAGGTATTAAAGACTTATCAAGCGGTGTTATCGCAGTTGGTAAAGGTACTACAAATATCGTTAAGACAACTACAACAGGTGTCTTTGGTGTTTGCTACGGATTATTTGATGAACTTAAATACATCATTCTTCCAAGCTCAACAAACGATTCTTGCTTGAATCCTGATGAAGAATTAACTATCAGATTCTAATAGTTATTACTTCTAATCAAGGTTAAAAGGGCGGTTTTATACCGCTCTTTTTTTGTTCTTATTAACTTGACCGAATTATTCCATAATGAGATAATTAATTTATGAATTATTACAAAAAATATACACCGTATTTGTTTTTACTTCCTGCTGCAGCAGTTTTAATTGTATTTTTCTTTATACCGTTTTTTCAGACTTTCGGACTGAGTTTTTTTGATTATTCCTCAAGTATTTATAATCCGACATATAACGGCATTGATAACTATATAAAATTATTCAAGGAACCGATTTTTTACAAGGTTATGTTTAATACTTTTATGTATCTTATTATTGCTGTTCCTTTTCTTGTTATTTTTCCATTATTTATAGCAATACTTATAAATCAAAAAATCAGGGGAATAACACTTTATAAAATATTTATTTATCTTCCCGTAATTATTTCAATTGTTGTTGCGGCAATAGCTTTTAAGTGGTTGTATGCCGGACAGGGTGTTTTAAATTATGCTTTATCGTTAGTTCATATTTCCCCTGTTAATTGGCTGGTCGATACAAGATGGGCATTATTTTCTGTGGCGGTTGTAACCATATGGAAGGGTATAGGTTATTATATGATGATATATCTTGCCTCTCTTATGAGTGTTCCGCAGGAGCTTTATGAAGCCTGTGACATTGACGGTGCAAATTTCTTCAGAAAACATCTTACAGTAACGGTTCCTCATATAATGCCTACGATTGCTCTTGTATCAACAATAAGCACGATATCTGCCATGAAAGTTTTTGCGGAAATATATGTTATGACAAAGGGCGGTCCTTTGGATTCAACAAAAACAATTGTTTATTATATATACGAAAGAGCTTTTGAAAACCTTGATTTAGGCTATGCATCAGCCCTAGCTGTTGTTTTGCTTATTATTGTTATGGTATTTTCATTAATTAATATTTTATGTTTTGAAAAAAATAAGTATGGAGATATTTGATGAAAATACTTTTAATAACAGATTTATATCCGGTAAAACAATCAGAAAAATATACTCCCAAAACTGTTTATGATTTTGCTGCTGAGTGGAAAAATTTAGGGCATGAAGTTAAAGTAATAAAACCCAATTTTATATTAAATTCGTTTTTGAGAGGAAAACCTTATTATAAAAACGGGGTATATGGTGATGTTGAAAATGTAAACTACTGGCTGCCGTTTATTGGCAATATTGATAACAAGTTGAAAAATACGAATTTTGATGAGTATGATTATATAATTGCCCATATGCCAAGCGGTATAATATTTGCAAACCGGCTTCGTGAGTTATTGAATTTGTCTGTTCCTTTTATTGCAGCTGTTCATGTTTCTGATTTGGAGGTATTAACAAAGCCTCTTTATTCAATATATTTTAAAAGTGGGATGGAACGGGCTTATGCTAAAGCCGCTAAAATTGCTTGCCGTTCGGAGGTGTTAAGAAGAAAATTTCTGAAAATTTTTCCCGAATATGAAGAAAAGACTTTTGTTGCATATTCGGGCATAAATTCCGAATGTATTGTCAAAAGACAATGGAAGCCGGGGAATAAAGTCAAAATTATGACCTGTGCCAATATGAAAAAGAGAAAAAATATTGATAAGGTTATTTTGGCTTGTAATTCTATTAAAAATACTGAATTAACAGTTGTTGGTGACGGTTATGAATACAAAAATTTAAAAAAACTCGGCGGAGAAAATATTATTTTTACCGGACATTTGCCGAATGATTCAGTGTTGAATACTATGCGGCAATCGGATATATTTATTTTACCAAGTGAAAATGAAACCTTTGGTATGGTTTACCTTGAAGCGATGGCATCGGGTTGTATTACTGTTGGGTTAAAAGGAGACGGTATAGATGGTATAATTAAACACGGTGAAAACGGTTATTTGTGTACCAAAGATAATATAAAAAGTTTACTGGAGGAAATTATTAATTCCAATAACCAGAATTTAATTTTAGAAAACTGCTGCAATACGATAAATAGCTGTACAAAAGAAAATGCGGCATTGAACTACCTAAATCATCTATAATTACTCATATAAAATTTTGTAATAAAAAGTAAATTATAACGGAGCAAAATACTTTATAAAAATAAGATTTTCTGAAGCTCTGAAAAATGAATATAGTAAATTTGAAGAAAAAGTAGAATTATGCGTGAATCTTTTGCCTAGTATTTTCTGTTTACCCAAATTAAATGGTATCCGAATTGTGTTTTGACGGGACCGATAACTTTGTTAGTTTCTCCGTTGAAAGCAGCCTGTTCAAATTCTTTAACCATCTGTTTGCGTCCGAAGCATCCGAGATATCCGCCTTTTCTTCCGGACGGGCATTCGGAATATATTTTTGCCAGTTGTTGAAAATCTTCGTAATCTTTAATTTCCAATTTTAATTTTTCAGCGTCAGTTGCTGTCGGAACAAGAATATGACTTGCACAAACATTGATTGGTTCATCAAAACTGCTTCCCATATATGCTTTAGTCGGAAATGCAATTAATAATAACAAAGAAGTTATAATTAGCAGTTTTTTCATTTATTTCTCCTCATTTATTTTAAGTTTAGCTTGTTTCCATAGTTCATTAAATTCCTCAAAGGTATAATCTTCAAAGGGTTTTGTTTTCAATTCTTCCATTTTTTGAAAACGTTTTATAAACTTGTTATTTGCCGTAATCAGTGCTTGTTCCGCATCAATTTTGTACCAACGGGCTAAATTTACCGTAGCAAAGAAAATATCACCCATTTCGTCTTCCATTTTATCCTTATCACCGATTTTTACTGCTTCTTCAAATTCTTTGTACTCTGATTGAATACATTCCTTAAGACTTTCAACATTTTCCCATTCAAATCCTACTTTGACAACTTTTTTGCTTATCTTTTGTGCTGACATCAAAGCTGATTGAGCCTTCGGAATGCCATCCAATATAGATTTTCTGTAGGTTTTCTCTTCTTTTTTCAGTTTATCCCAGTTTGTTACTACATCATCAGATGACTCAACATGGGCTGAACCAAAAACGTGAGGATGTCTGTGTATCAGTTTTTCTGAAAGCTCTTGGGCTACGTCTTCTATATCAAATTCTCCGTTATCTTTTGCTATTTGAGAATGGAGAACTACCTGAAGAAGTACGTCACCAAGTTCTTCCTTTAAATTTGAAATATCGCCGTCATCAATTGCATCAACTGCTTCATAAGCTTCTTCAAGCATATTCGGTCGCAGCGATTTGTGAGTTTGTTCTCTGTCCCACGGACATCCGTTCTCACTTCTCAAGACAGCAATTATATCAACCAGTTTTTCTAAATTCGGATATTTCATAGCTTGATTATATCATAAAATCAGACGTATTAATTTTAAAAAGGTTAGTGAGTATTATTTGTTATTATCAATACATTCTTTAAGATATTTTTTATATTCGTCTTTAAGTTTTTTCGGAGCAAGAATTTTGCATCCTTTTCCCCATTTAAATACATGCCACATTATTTCTCTTTCGCCGCTTGCTTTGAATGAAACTGTGTAACTTCCGTCATTTTCAAATTTTCCCTTTTGTGTCGGGTGAAAATTGTACACACTGGCTTCATCAGCAAGTTCAGGTGAAAATGAAAGTTTTACGTTCATTATTTCGCCCTGATAAACACCAAATGACTGATTAACAAATGCCTGAAGGTCAAAATCTTCTTTTTTGTACGTTTCCAGTAATGATTCGCGAAGGTGTTCCAGTTTGTGAAGGAAAAAGTAATATATGCCGTCACCTTTTTCTTTATCTCTGGCAACCAGATACGTTTTTTCAGCATAAACAATACCGAGCGGAATCAGTTTCCTTTCTTTTCCATGATATTTCGCTAATAATGGTCTTGAATCCTCCATAGCTTTTCTTATCTTATTAAGAGAGTTAATATCAACCTTAAAACCCGGCGACTGACGAACGGCATATCCTTCAGAACGAAGTATAGATTCTATTTGTGATTCTACCGAACCTATAGTTTTTTTTGAAAGAATTTTAAGTTTACCTATTGTTCCCTGAAGCCCTTTTTTTATTTGCTCACTGGTTGCTGTTCTTTCAAGACGTTCCAAATTTAAAATATCTTCTGCCGTTAAAGAAAGTGCCGGTGACATTGAACCGGTTGTTTTGAAGCCCCAATGCTTTGTATTTGAACCGTCATTTATAAAAAGTTCTTCAATCTGGTTTGGAAATGCATAAATAAGACAATCACGCATTCTTTCTGCTGTTCTTCTTTTAACATTAAATTCCTGTTCAATTTCCTGCAGGGTTACTCCGTTAGGACGTGTTGCCATATTAAATGCCAATTGCAGCATGTTTGCTGTCTTTTTTAATCTCGGATTTTTTTTACCATCCGCATCTTCGTCTTCCGAATAATATTCGGAAGAATCATATTCTTCATCGTAATCGTGCATATAAAAACTCCTGTCTCATTTATTTTATCACAGATGTCCGATTTTGTCATATAAATGAAACAGGAGTTTTTAATTATAAATTATTATTATTTTGTGAAGATTAATTCATCATCTTTAACATCAATTTTTATGCAGTCACCGTCAATAAATTTCTGACCTAAGATTAATTTAGATAACGGGTTTTCTACAAGCTGTCTTATAACACGTTTGAGTGGTCTAGCACCATATATCGGATTAAATCCTCTGCGTGCAAGAAGTTCTTTTGCATCTTCGGTTATTTCACAGCTCATGTTATGGTCTTTTAATAGTTTTCTTAAGTTTTCAATTTGTATATCAACAATAGATGATAATTGAGCCATTGTTAAGCCTTTGAAGAAAATCGTTTCATCAACTCTGTTTAAAAATTCGGGTTTAAAACGTTCTCTCATAACTGCATTAACTTTTTCTTTTGTTTCTTCAAAGTTAGTGCCTGCGTTATTGATAGAATCTTCTAAGATTATGTCACTACCGATATTGGATGTCATAATTATTACCGTATTTTTAAAATCGACTGTTCTTCCCTTGGAATCCGTTAAACGACCGTCATCAAAGATTTGTAACATAATATTAAATACGTCCGGATGAGCTTTTTCGATTTCATCAAACAAAACAACAGAATACGGTTTTCTTCTGACAGCTTCTGTTAATTGTCCGCCTTCTTCGTATCCTACATATCCGGGAGGTGCACCAACTAAACGGGCAACATTATGCTTTTCCATATATTCTGACATGTCGATTCTAACGATAGCTTCTTCATCATTGAATAAGAATTCAGCAAGAGTTTTTGCAAGTTCAGTTTTACCGACACCGGTTGGTCCTAAGAAAATGAATGTACCGATTGGTCGTTTTGGATCTTTCAAACCAGACCTTGCTCTGCGGATTGCATCGGAAACCGTATTAACAGCTTCTTCCTGACCTATTAAACGTTTATGTAAAACATCTTCCATTCGGAGAAGCTTTTGCATTTCACTCTCAACCAGTTTTGTAACAGGAATGCCTGTCCACTTGGAAACAATAGCTGCAATATCATCACCGTCAATTTCTTCTTTCAAAAGTCGGTTTTCGCTTTTTTCTTTACCCTGAATAGACTGAAGTTTCTTTTCAAGCTCCATCAATTTACCGTATTTAAGTTCAGCAGCAGTCTGCAAATCCGTATTACGTTCCGCTTCTGCTATTTTTGTTTTAACTTTGTCTATTTCTTCTTTGATACCTGCTTCACCGGTAATAGTGTTCTTTTCTACTTCCCATTGTGCTTTCATAGTATCAATTTTACCGTTCAGTTCATCAATCTCTGTTGTTAACTTATCAATCTTAGCAATACTTTCGGGAGAAGTTTCTTTTTTTAATGCTTCTCTTTCAATCTCCAGCTGGATTTTCTGTCTCATCATAACATCGATTTCTTCCGGCATGGAATCAATTTCAATTCTTAAAGCCGAAGCAGCTTCATCAATTAGATCGATTGCTTTATCGGGCAGGAATCTGTCGGTAATATATCTGTTCGATAACTGAGCCGCAGCGATAAGTGCGCTGTCTAAGATACGAACTCCGTGATGAACTTCGTATTTGCCTTTAAGCCCTCTCAAAATTGATATTGTATCTTCAACAGACGGTTCATCAACAAGAACGGGCTGAAAACGTCTCTCTAAAGCCGGATCTTTTTCTATGTATTTACGATACTCGTTTACTGTAGTTGCACCGATTGTTCTGAGTTCTCCTCTTGCAAGCATCGGTTTCAAAAGATTTCCTGCATCCATGGAACCTTCTGTTGCACCTGCTCCGACAACGGTATGAAGTTCATCAATAAACATAACGATTTCACCGTTTGATTCCTGAACTTCTTTTAAAACGGCTTTAAGTCTTTCTTCAAACTCTCCTCTGAATTTTGCACCTGCAACAAGCGCTCCTAAATCAAGAGATATCAATTTAACTTCTTTAAGGCTTTCCGGAACATCGCCTCTAATTATTCTCTGAGCCAAACCTTCAACAATCGCTGTTTTACCTACACCCGGTTCTCCTATTAAAACAGGGTTATTTTTTGTTCTTCTGTTTAGGACCTGGATTATTCTTCTGACTTCTTCATCCCTGCCGATTACGGGATCCAATTTACCTTTTCTTGCACGTTCCGTAAGGTCAGTTGAATATTTTTCCAAAGCCTTCATATTTTCTTCTGCGTTTTTAGTATCCACTTTTTTATTACCTCTTATTTTTTTCATAGCATTTAATACTGAATTTGTATCAACTCTGTATTTTCTTAAAAGCTCTTTAATATTAGAATTGTCTAACTTTGTCATAGCGATTAGTATACACTCAATTCCGATAAACTCATCTTTTAAGTTTTGAGCCTCCTGGGTTGCAATCTCTAAAAGAGCATTTGTATCACGGGATAAAAATACCTGTTGACCGGTCGGAGTTCCTGAAATAGTCGGAAACTCTTTTATTTTAGCAACGATTGCGTTAATAAAATCCTGATTCAAAAGGTGCAATTCTTCTAAGTAATCTTTAGAGATTCCTTTATCCTCTATCATAGCCATAACTATATGTTCAGGCTGCACTTCCGTATTCTTGTAAAAATCTTTTTTTGCATTTGCCGCAAAAATTATTTCCTGAGAATAGTTTGTAAATTTTTCAAAATTAATCATATTTTTAACTCCGCATGTTACCAATATTACTTGGTAAGGTTCTTGGGATAAGTTTATATTCATCCCTATTTATATTTTAATGTTATTTTTAAAAAATCAAGGAAAATTAATCATAAATTAATAATTAATAATTTGTATCAAACAAATCATTTTACATTTTATCTGTTTTTATGCTACAATACACATATACGAAAGATTATAGAGAGATTTTGATTCTCTTGTTTTAACAGATATGTGCGAGGGGGATAAATGACGCAAAGTTATGATGCTAGTAATATACGTGTATTAGAAGGCTTAGAGGCAGTAAGGTTACGTCCGGGGATGTATATCGGTTCAACATCTCAAAGAGGTTTGCATCACTGTATATATGAGATTGTAGATAATTCAATTGATGAGTCTTTGGCAGGATATTGTACGGAAATTCATGTAACAATAAACAAAGATAACAGTGTAACCGTTGAGGATAACGGACGTGGTATTCCTGTTGACATAAAACCGGATTCGGGAAAGTCTGCATTAGAAATTGTACACACTGTACTTCACGCAGGCGGAAAATTCGGTGACGGCGGATACAAAGTTTCAGGCGGTCTGCACGGTGTTGGTGCATCTGTTGTAAACGCACTTTCGGAAAAAATGGTTGTAGAAGTATCACGTGACGGTTACGTTTGGAAACAATCATATTTAAGAGGAGAACCGGCTTCTCCTGTTGAAAAAACCGTTCCTACAACAAAAACCGGTACAAAATCAACTTTTTGGTTAGATCCTGAAATATTTACCGAAACTACAGACATTGATGTAGATGTTGTTGCAACAAGACTTCGTGAAATGGCATTCCTGAATAAAGGATTGAAAATTATTCTCCATGATTTAAAATCTGATAAAGATGAAACCTTCCATTATGAAGGCGGCATTGGTTCGTACGTTGCATACTTGAATCAAAATAAAACAGTAATGTTTGAAGAACCGATTTATATGGATAAAACGGTTGATAAAGTTAAGGTTGAAGTTGCTATGCAATATACCGATTCTTACAATGAATCAATTTTATCTTTTGCAAACAACATTAATACTCATCAGGGCGGAACTCACCTTACAGGTTTCCGTAATGCAATAACCCGTGTTTTAAATGATTATGCAAGAGCTAACAAAATACTTAAAGATTCGGAACAAAATCTTTCGGGTGATGACGTAAGAGAAGGTTTAACTGCAATAGTTTCAGTTAAAATTGAAAACCCTGAATTTGAAGGACAAACAAAAGAAAAACTCGGCAACTCGGAAGTTATGGGTTGTGTTCAGGATGTCGTAAAAGAAAAATTACAGGAATGGTTAGAATTCAATCCGAAGCTTGCCCGTTTGATTATAGAAAAAACACTTCAGGCTCAAAGAGCAAGGGAAGCTGCAAGAAAGGCAAGGGAATTAACAAGACGTAAATCTGTTCTTGAAAATTCTACTCTTCCGGGTAAACTTGCAGACTGTTCAAACAGAGAACCTGAAAAATGTGAAATCTTTATAGTTGAGGGTGATTCAGCAGGCGGTTCTGCTAAACAAGGCAGAAACAGAATGTTTCAGGCAATTTTGCCGTTGAGAGGTAAAATTTTAAACGTAGAAAAAGCACGTCTGGATAAGATTTATGCAAATAATGAAATTCAGTCAATGGTACAGGCTTTTGGTATTACAATCAGTAAGAATGAAGAAGATTTTAATCTTGATAAACTTCGTTATCACAAAATTATTATTATGACCGATGCTGATGTTGACGGTGCGCACATCAGAACTCTGTTATTAACATTCTTCTTCCGTTATGCAAAACCGCTGATTGAAAATGGTTATGTATATATAGCGCAACCGCCGTTATTTAAAGTTACTCAGGGTAAAGTGTCAGAATATCTGTATGACGAACATGCTCTTGATAAAATGCTTAAAGAACGCGGTATTAAGTCGCTGAGTTTGTCTGATAAGACAAAAACAAAGGTTAAAACGGGAGATGCTTTAGCTGAATTGCTTGCAAATATGTCAACATATTATAAAGCATACAATAACCCGATTCTCAATATTATTCCGTCGGTTGTACTCAGAGGTTTAATACGTTCTGAAATTACACCAGAGGACTTTACAGATCAGGCTAAAATGACAGAGATAGTTGAGTATCTTTCTCATTATCTGAAAGACCATGCGGAAAATTATAATGTTACTGAGGCTAAAAATTATAAAGTAGAACTCAAATACAGTCCGGAAGTTGCAAGATATGCAATTCAGTTAGAATTGTTCGAAAATGAACATGAAATGATTACTGCTAATATAATCAAATCTAATGAATTTAAACGTTTGAGAAACTCATATCCGCTTATTCGTGATTTTCTGATTGAAGAAGAAGAAAAACTTATTCTTGAAACCGAGAATGGTGAAATTGAAATTAAATCTTTTGAGCAGCTTCAGAAAATAGTTGACGACAGAGGTCAAAAAGGACTTCAGATTCAGAGATTTAAAGGTCTTGGTGAAATGATGCCGCAACAGCTTTGGGAAACAACAATGGATCCTGAAACCAGAACTCTGCTGAGGGTAAATTTGGAAGACGCAATGATGTGCGACCAGTTATTTGATGTGTTAATGGGTGATAAGGTAGAACCTCGCAGAGAATTTATTGAAGCGAATGCTGTTTATGCAACAAATATTGATACATAGATTTTAATATAATTAACAATAAAACCACCCAAAGTTATATTCGGGTGGTTTTATTTTTGATAATAATACGGTTAAGGGCAAACTCCCGCACTACAAAGTGACGGGAGCTATTGAAAGGACCTTATTATATATTATATAGTTGGTTCGCTTATTATTATATCAAATTCAAAGCTATTGACGGCATTTGGTTTGCTGTTGAAAGCAATGTAGCTGTCGATTGTTGAAGGATTTGGAATTTGATATAGTTTGATGAAGATAATGCTACATCGGCATCCTTAATTGTAGAGTTTGCTTCTGTTAAGTTTTCTTTCTGTACGTCGGTTGATGCGATTGCAGAATCTAATCTGTTCATATAAGCACCGATTTTTGTACATCTTAAAGAAATATTGTCGATAGCTTCATCAATGAATGAAATAAATTCACGAGCTGAGGAATCATTTCTGTAGATTGCTTTACACATGTTAGTAATAGAGATGGTTTTAGCATTTCCCATTAACTGTGATTTGTCATCTTGTATTACACCGTCTACAACAACACCTATTTCTGCCAAAGCTGCTGTTAATGCAGATTCGTAAGAACCTGAAAGGTATTGAATTTGACCGTTAATAATAACCGGTTGCCCATCTGAATCTACTTGTCTTGCACGGTATTCATAGTCATTGTCACCGCCAAATGTAAGGTCAATGTAGCCCGGCCTGTTTGCTTTAACATCCGCATCATCAGTAGATCTGAAACCGAATATAACGGTGGATTTTGCACTGTCAAATAAGAATGCATCCATCTTGATGACACATCGTTTGTCTGAATATAAACCTACTTGCAGGTTTATATCTGTTGTTCTTGAACCGTCAAGCAGATACGTATCGTTGAAGTCTGTGATTTCGCATAAACGGTTGATTTCATCCATTCTCTGGATAACTTCAAGCTGAATAGCATTTAATGATGCTGAACCATAAGTTCCGTTTGCTGCTTGCATCGTCAAGTCTCTAATTCTTTGTAAGTAGTCATTGATAATGTCAAGAACACCTTCCTGTGTTGTTAACATGTCTAAACCCATTTGAGAGTTCATTTCAATGATGTCATAGCCGTTAATTTTTGCTTCCATACCGGCTGAAACGGCATAACCGGCTGCATCATCTTTTGCAGAATTGATTCTGAATCCGGTAGATAATTGCTCCATTGCAACATTCATACCTTTTGTTGCGGATTTCAGATACTTCTGACAAGTCAACGATGCAAGGTTTGTGTTAATCGTGATTGCTGCTGTTGCTGCCATAATAAATTTCCTTTCAATAAATTTATAACTTGCCTTTCAATTTTGTTATCGGCTGAATTTTATTTAACTTTACAACTTTAGTTATAGAATACTCTATTTGGTGTAGATGAATTTATAAAGTCTTGTCATATAAGGATTTTGGCAATTGATGTTTTTGTTGAGATGAGTATAAAATTAAATAATCTACAACTAAAGTTGTAGATTGTCATGGTTAATATATAAAAAAGCGGTCCGGATATTTATCCGAACCGCTTAAATATTTAATATAATAAACTAACCTATTCTTCCCGGAACAACAACCCCGCCTTTGAGATTCTTTTTATAGAATTCAACATGCGGTTGAAGAACACTGTCGAGTACTTCCGGAAGTTCTTTATTTTGCATAATAGCTTCGACTATTTCCTGATAGCATGTCGCAAATGCTCTTAATTGTGTCATTGCACCTGCTGCCTCCGGTGTTAAGCCGAGTTTTAATGTTTCTACTGTTTCCATGAAGAATGCTCCGGTAACTTCATAAGATTTGCTTAATGCTCCTATATATGCTTCAGCATTAGATTTGCAAACACCGTTATCCGAGGGAACGGTAAGTGCAAAAACGAGTTTGTTGGCAGGATTAAAATGTGCTTCTGCTGAATGGTGCATTGCATCAGGAACTTTTGCGATTTGTTTAAGAGTGTCTTTTTGAGATTCATTTTGCATTTGTGCATGCCAGTAAACTGTGTTTTCAAACATAGCTCCCATGTATTGATGAACCGAAGCTTTAATACCGTTCATTTTTGCATCTGCCCAGAAAATACCTTCTTTTAAAGCATCATTTAATTCAAGGTCTGCAGTAAGTGAAAGAGTTGAAATCTCTTGTGCTGCTTTAAGCATAGTTGCCATATCTTCTTTTTTCATTCCTGCATATGCAAGGGTAAACAGTGCGTGGTCATCAAAAGCAGAGAAACGTCCGCCTACATCATCATGTATAAATAAATCGCCAAGCCAGTTCTGTTCAATAGAAGTTCTTCTTAATTCGCTTTTTTCCGCATTTTTATCGGTAACTGCGATAAAGTGTTTTGATGTTGCCTTGTCTGCATCATTTTCTGAAAGTCCTTTTGCAAGGTATGCATCCTTAATCATTTTTTGTATTCTCAAGAAGCCGTCTTTTGTTTCAAATGTAGAGCCGGATTTTGAAGCAATCAGGTAATTTGAAGATAAAACATCTCCGCCTAATTTTTGCAAATATCTTTCCCAGCTTATTGAATCTACATCAGAATAGAAAAGAATTGATTCTCCGCAAAGATTAAGTCCGTTTATTCCGAGCATGTGTTCTACCGTATGTTTTGAACCGCCAATACCCATAACACTGAGTCTTTTTGCTCCTGTCTGTGACTTGAGAGAGGATGCCAGATAATATATATCATCAAGTCTGGTTAACTGATAATTCGGTAAATCTACCCAATTTAAAAATTTCCCCTCTTTATTTGCTCTTTTTGAGAACTCATTTACAAATTCAGATGTCTTTGATACATACTTTGAAAAATCAACACCTGAAAATATTGTTTTTAGTGATGAACTTTTTGTTAACATAATTACTCTCCTTTACTGTATACCTTTATCCTATCATAAATAAAGATTTTTACACTATATGTATGATTGCTAATTAAATTATTATATATATAATAAAATTGTGTATTGGGAGAGGTTTAAATATGTTAAATAACAGACGTTGGTATGATTCAGATGAAAATACGGGTAAAGCTCTTGAATTGCTTAAAGAATTGGATGAAAACAAGAGGAGAGCATTGTCCAAAGATTTGACCACGTTTGTAAGACAAATAAAAGAAATGCGTGAAGAAGACGAAGAAAGTGATGTCAGCATCGGCATAGACCGTGTTCTCGGGCTTTATAAAATCTCAAACTCAAGAAGATGGTATGACAAAGTCAGCATCCTTTCTTATGCATTAAAAACAATGTCAACATTACCAAAAGAAGACTTCTGCAATATTATGGAAGGTTTATACTCCACCTTGTCTAAATAAAGATTTACCCTGCTATACAATGGATTTTTATCTTTTATCTGAAAAACTTAGGATAAAGGAGTAAATCTATGAAGTTTTTGTTGTTTGATATTAGAAAATCCGAAAGGGAGTTTTTTGATAAAAATACTTTCTGTGATTTTGATATAACGTTAAGAGAATGTTCTTTAACAGAAAAAACAAAGTTATCAGAAGATGAGTATGAAAATACGGGAGTCATTTCAGTTTACCGTTCTTCTATTCTCACGTCCGATGTTTTAAAAAAATTTAAAAATCTGCGGATAATTGCAACTCGTTCGCACGGCTTTACGCATATAGATTTAGACTATTGTATTAAAAACAGAATTGCAGTGCTGAATACTGAACAATATGGGGAACAGGCTGTAGCAGAGTTTGCTCTGTGTGTAATTATCGGGCTGACAAGAAAAATTAAAAATGCTGTGTTAGATATCCGCAATCACTCAATAGATCCGAAAAAATATGAAGGTCAGCTCCTTGATAAAAAAACTATCGGTATTATCGGCTGCGGTAAAGTAGGATTACATCTTGCAAAAATTGCAAATTTTTTCGATATGAAAATTTTGGTATCTTCATATAAAGAATCTCCTCAGTTTGCAAAAATATGTAATGTTGTTCCTTTTGACAAACTTCTTTCCGAATCCGACATAATCTACCTTCACATGCCTTTTACAACGGAAAATTATCAAATAATAAGTTATGATGAATTTAATAAAATGAAAGACGGAGTTTATATTATAAATACTTCAAGTGTTGAATTGATTAATATGGAAGCATTGTATAAAAATCTTAAGTCTGGCAAAGTTCATGGTGCAGGACTTGATATTTTAGAGAGTGATTATGTAAAAGGAAAGACAAAGGATTTGGGAAATGAAACAATGTGTACAAAACAGAACTATAAAATTACCGAGAAATTGCTTGATATGCCCAATGTCCTGATAACTCCGCATATAGCGTATAATACATGTGAATATTCTGACTATGTATTAGAAACTACTATTAATAATATAAAAGATAATATTAAAGGTATTAATACAAACCGAATCTGCTAATTTTTCTTTATTTTTCTCAAAAGTTCGTTTGCGTAATCCATCTTAAATAATATATTGATAAATGTATAAATAATACTGCAGGAAAGCATAACAACACCAATTTTTGTAATTTCAAATATGTACTTCGGCAGAATAATATTGTTAAACTCTCTGCAAATAAACCATCCTGCTACAAATGTTATTACACCTGCAATAATCATTTTTGCAAAATTTATAAACAGTATTTTATAATCAAGTCTGATTTTTTTGTATATAAAAATACCAAGAAATACTGCATTAAATAATGTTATAAGCGAGGTCGAAAGTGTTATTCCGGCAATTCCCATATTTAGTCTGATAATTAATAACCAGTTTAAAACTGCCTTTAATAAAATTGATGATGCTGCAATTATAAACGGAGTTTTGGAATCATTAAACGCATAATAAACTCTTGTAATGGAGTCCCGAAATACATAAGGAATTATTGAAAAAGAAAGATAACACAGAGCAAGTGATACCATGGATACTGCATCAGAAGTGAATGCTCCCCGTTCGAAAACCAGTGATATCCCATCTTCTGCAAGTAATATGATAAAAATTATCATAATAATTGCAACAAAGAAAAGTACACCGACCCCCTTATTAAAATATAATTTTATGGAATTTTTATCTCCTTCTCCTGCGAGTCTGGAAAAGATAGGAAACAACGGTACCAGAAAAGCTGTTACCAATATTCCGACAGGAAACTGAAAAATTCTGTTTGCAAATACAACTGCTGTCCATGCCCCTGTTACTAATATAGATGCAAAAAACATATCTATATAAATACTTATCTGCCCGACTGTAGAGCTTAAAATTGCAGGAAATAAGAGTTCGCAAATGTTTCTAAACTGAGTATTATTTTTAATATTAAAATTTGGTTTTATCCTGTATCCGATTTGTCTTAATTTTGGGAATTGTATTAATATCTGACATACGGCACCAATTGTTGTTGCTGCGGCAAGAACCAATCCGGATTTGTCATTGTGTGCTAAAGATATTGCAGCAATGACTACAAGACTTAAAACCATAGGAGAAAGGTTCGGTAAAATATATTGTTTATGAACAATCAATAAACCGTAATATATACCTATAATCCCGCCTATTAATATTATGGGTGACATTATTTTAAAATGGGCGGAAGCAAGTGCCAGAAGTTCCGGAGAACCGGCAGAGATTATCAGTCCCATTATTTTGTCAGCAAAAAAGAAACCTAAAACGGCACAAATTGCAAAGAATACAAAGGCTACTGTTAAAAATGTATTAAAAAGTTTGTTAACTTCATCGTCAGGTTTTTCATCCGCACCAATGAGTTTTGAAAAAACAGCTACAGCGGCACTATGGAACGGTCCCCCTACACCTCCCAGAATTATTATTGCAAGCGATGGTATCTGTAATGCATAAAAATATGCATCAGATACAAGAGTAGCACCATAGAAATTTGCAACAACCATATCACGCACAAAGCCGATAAGTTTACTTGCTATTGTAACAAGAGCTATAAGCCAAGCTGCTTTTAAGACACCGTTATCATTTTTGTGTTCTGAGGTATATTCCGTAATGCTGCCTCCTTATTTCGAAGCCTGTTCTTCTTCCGGTGTATATTGAAGTCTCTTGTATTTTTCCACCAGTTCAATATATGCGGTAACAGAACGGCCAAGTGACGGAGCATGAATTGTTATAGTATTAAATCCGTCATCTATATATCTGGAAATATCTACTTTAAATTCCTTGTGGAAAACAGGTTTGGATATAAGAAATTCATGTTCCCGTCCGTTTATCATAACTGCAAGTTTCGGTGCGGTAGTGTCGGTTATAATTATCTGTGCTCTGCCGATTGGAGCCCAGAATGTTTGTGTTACATCCTCTTTGCTTACCGTAACCGGAATTGTTCCGAGATTTATTCCCGTGTAATAATGTCTTAATATATTATAGTATGGCTGCTGCAGCTTAGTTGCCATATATCCTGCACCGAATTGGCTCATTCCGACACCATGTCCGAAACCGCCGCCATAAACTTTAATATTTTCAACATTTCCGTAATTATCTGTTTTTAATTCAAAAACGGCATTGGCGCTGGGCAGCGATACACCGTTTTTCTGAAATACTCTTCTTATTACAAGTTCTTTAGTAACGTTATAACAACCTCTTGAAGTCATTATTTCTACTTCCATAATTTTTCCGGAAGTTCCTCTTTGCATAACTTTTATATCTTTGATTTTACCGATATTATCCTGTTCTCTAACAACCGGATATACAAACCCTGTTTTTGATTGTGCAACAAGTGTTGTTTTCAGTACATTTTCCAGTTCTGTTGCACTCCATTCTTTTGTCCATCTGTAGTACGGAGATTCTATATCAAAAGAAGGAACCCTAACCTCATAAAAAGCTTTTGCTTTTTCTTCCGTTTCTAATGTTTCAAAATCAGATTTGTCCGGTACGGCTGACAAAAACGGCTTTGTTTGTGCCGGAAATATCTTTGTTTCAGGATCAGAGAAGGCATTTGAATAACTTTCGGTATATCCGCCTGCAGTGGAACTGTATAAAGCCAAAATTAATTTATTGTTATAAAGTGCTACAATTCCATCAGTTTCCATGACCGCACGTGTTGCTAAATCATCCTCTGTATTTGCGCCAAAATATACTTGACTTGCTACACTATCAACTACTCCAAAATCTTTATAAGCCTGAACTCTTGGTGTTAATACATAATTTCTTGCCGCAACTGCCTGTGCTTTTAAGGCTTCCAATCCAAAGGATACAGGCATTTCATTCGGAACAACCCCTTTTAAATATTCCTGAGTTTCAACAAGGTTTACCAGATAAAAGCCTTCATTGTCCTTTTGAATCAGCTCAAATGCTCCATGGTAGAGAGCCGGTTTCCCTTTTCTTGATAACCCTCTTACACCAAGCAGTCCTTCCTTACTTACAAGTACGGCATCTCTAAAAGTGCCTGAGGAATTGTTTATGGTAATAACGAGTCCGGTTGCTCCCTGCCTTACATAAATATCTGTATCTGCAGGAATTCTTGCAACAACCCTTTTTGTTGCTCTGTCGCACAATTCGCTGTCCGCCGTTGCATATAATACTACATCCTGTTTAAGTACGTTTTGAAAATTATTGTCTGTGATACCGACACGTACAACATCAAAATCGGTTATAGCAAATGCACTCCCTGATGCAAAAACAAAAAATATAAATAATAAACTTAATAATCTTTTCAAACTCACTCTATAAAACCTCTTAGCTTTTTAATTCCCAGCTTGTTCCGTCTTTTGAATCTTTAAGCAAAATTCCGGCATTATCCAAAGCGATTCTTATCTTGTCTGCAATATCCCAGTTTTTTTCAGCTCTGGCTGATTTTCTTTTTTCAATAATTGCTTCCATAGAATCAAATTTTTCGCCAAGTTCTTTGCTTATGTCTTCAAGTTTTGTTTTTAGTTCTTCTTCGTTCAGAGATGGTTTATCAAAGGTAAAGCCGAGTGCTGTTGCAAGTATATATAATAACTTTGGTGCATATTCAACATCTTTGTTTGCTTTGTTAACCAAATCAAATAATACGGCAAGAGCTTTGGAAGTATTCAAATCATCATCCATTGCATTTGTAAATTCTTCATATTCCTCATATTCTTTGAAATTAAATCCGGAATCAGCACCCTTGTTAGCATTTTTTGCATTGATTAAACGTTTGACACCTGCCTGTGCTGACATTAATGCTTCATCGGAAAATTCGACCGGCATTCTGTAATGGTTTGTCAAAATAAAAAATCTTATTGTATTTGAGTCATATTTTTCGAGTAAATCATCTATTGTAAGAAAATTTCCCAATGATTTTGACATTTTTTCTTTGTTAATAGTTACAAAACCGTTATGAAGCCAGTAATTTACAAATTTGCATCCGTTTGCACATTCGGATTGAGCGATTTCATTTTCGTGGTGCGGGAATATTAAGTCTGCACCGCCGGCATGGATATCAATAGTCTTTCCAAGATACTTTCTGCTCATAGCAGAACATTCTATATGCCATCCCGGACGTCCTACTCCCCATGGGGATTTGTATCCGAATTTTTCATCTTTTTTCCATAGTGCAAAATCCAGAGGATCTTCTTTTTGTTCGCCTACTTCTATTCTGGCTCCGCTTTCAAGCTGGTCTATAGGCTGTCCTGAAAGGGAACCGTATTTCCCGAATTTTTTTACTCTGAAATATACATCACCGTTTGATTCATAGGCAAAGCCTTTTGCAATAAGGTCTTTGTTCATTGCAATCATTTCCCCGAGCGTTTTGGTGGCAAAGGGTTCGATATCTGGTGACAGATTATTTAATTTTTTCATGGATTCACTGAATTTTTTGTACCAGAATCCCGAAACTTCTTCCGGAGTTTTTCCTTCTTTTTCGGCTTTTTTAAGTATTTTGTCGTCAACATCCGTAACGTTGCGGCAATATGTTACATCATATCCTTTGAATTTTAAATACCGGTAAAGAACATCCCATGTAATATAGCATCTTGCGTGTCCCAGGTGTGCATTATCATATACTGTCGGTCCGCAAACATACATCTTTACTTTGTTTTCTTCGATTGGTATAAATTCTTCAACCCTGTTATTGTATGAATTATGTAATCTCATAAAATGAAGCTCCCTAAACATATATTTTTAAAGGAATTTTATAACAAAAACAGGCTCTTGTCTATAATGCCGTAATAAAAAATCTTAATACTGGTGTAAAGTCGAATATCATGATATGATAGTTCTAAAGGGGTAGAGAGATATGAATGAAAACAATAAGCCGGTTGTAAATCTTATATCACGGCCGGAAAATATGCTAAAAACAGTATATACTGCTGCAAGAACATGTTACAGTGCAGACATGCCGATAAATATTTATAACAGCACTGATGATGAAGAGAAAATGTTAAAACTAATAGAACGTGTTGTCGGTTCGGGGCACTATTCCGTCATAGAACATGTTCAGGTAACTTTTGCAATTTCAAATGTTTCGCGTGCTTGTACACACCAGCTTGTCAGACACAGACACATGTCATTTTCCCAAAAGTCACAAAGGTATGTTAAAGAAAAAGGACAATTTGATTATCTGATACCGCCTACAATTGAAAGAAACGAAGAATTAAAACAAAAATTTATAGAATTTATGGGAGAAATTTCCGAGAAATATACCGAATTTGTTGATGCGGGAATTCCGGCTGAAGATGCAAGAGCTGTTCTTCCTAATGCTTGTGCCACTTCTATTGTTGCAAGTTTAAACCTCAGAGAGATGATACATATTGCCAATTTAAGACTGTGTTCAAGAGCTCAGACAGAAATAAGAATGATGGTTAAGGCAATGTGTGAGGAGCTGATAAAAGTCGAACCATGGTTAAAGCCTTATCTGGTGCCAAAATGTGAAAGACTTGGCTTTTGTGATGAAGATAAATCGTGCGGAAGGATGCCTAAGCTAAATAATGAATAAACTCGGTATAACTTTAATATCTATATTTTTAGTATTGGTTGCTTTTTATTTTCTTGTTATGCGTCCCGAAAAATATCAGGAGTCGGATGTATATGACGATATTCTTCAGCGCGGATATATAAAAGTCGGAATCAATGTTGATGCAAAACCTTTTGGTTTCATTGATGATAAAGGTGATGTAACCGGTTATGATGCGGAACTTGCAAGATATGTTGCCAGATATATTCTTGGTAATCCTGACAGAGTCCAGTTTGTGTCGGTTACTCCAAATAACAGAATGTTAAAAGTATCAACGGGTGAAGTTGATATAGTTATAGCAACAATGACGATTACACCGCAACGGAGAGAAATTATTGATTTTTCGGTACCATACGATGCGGCAGGGCAGGCAATACTTGTAAAAACGTCCAGTGCAATAACTTCGCTCACTGATTTGAACGGAGCAAATGTGGGTGTTATCTGGGGTACAACAGCCGAGAAAAATATGCAGAAAATGGTTCCGACAGCGAATTTAATCGGTTTTAAAAGTTACAACAATGCCTATGTTGCTCTAAAGAACGGAAGCATAAATGCAATTACCTCAGATGATACAATTCTTAGCCGTTTTGCTATTGAGGACAGCACCGTTAAAATGCTCCCGAAACGATATTCACGCGAACCGTATGGTATAGGTTTCAAAAAGGGGAAATGTACAAAGAAACTAAAAGCCGCACTTGATGATACTATAAATGATTTGAAACAAAAAAATGTTTTATTAAGAATGCGAAAAAAATGGCTTGAGTAAAGATTTGCACTTAAGGAACATAATTAGATAAAGGATTAAAATTTGAAAATACTTATTTCTAATGATGACGGAATTTTGTCAAACGGTATAAGAGCATTAATAGAAGCTCTTTCTTCTTCACATGATGTATATGTTGTAGCACCTGACAGAGAACGAAGTGCCGCAGGACATTCTTTAACTCTCCATACACCGTTGAGGGTTGAAGAAGTTGATGCGAAATACGGTGCAAAAAAGTGCTGGATAACAACAGGAACTCCCGGTGATTGTGTAAAACTTGCAGTTAAAGCAATTCTTGATGAAAATGAAAAACCTGATTTGGTAATATCGGGAATTAATCATGGACCGAATTTGGGAGCTGATATACTGTATTCAGGAACGGTCAGTTGTGCAATGGAAGGGGCTATCCTTGGGGTGCCGAGTATTGCAACTTCACTTGCCAGCCTCCGGAATGAGTATGAAGATTTTAAATTTGCTTCCGAATTTATTGCAGAGCTTTTAAACAGATTTGATACATATAAAATTCCGCCCAAAACTATACTCAATATAAATATTCCCGGTCTGGAGAAAGATGATATAGCAGGTATTGCAATAACTGAACTTGGTAACAGGATTTTTACGGATGATTATGAAAAACGTATTGATCCGAGAGGAAAAGTATATTACTGGATGGCAGGTGAATTAATTACAGAACCGGAAAATGCATCTACTGATATAGCCGCAATACGTAATAACAAAATATCAATTACACCGGTAACTTATGAAATGACTCGGAAAAATATTATGCAGGAGCTTGAAAATGCTCTCTGTTCAGAAAATGTTTGCAGTTGGTTTTAGTATTATAAAAAATATAATAACAGGTAATGTAAAAATTATTGTAACAGCTTTTAAAATACATAAAAACATGATACGATATTTTAGTCAGATAATTAAAAAGGTGTTTATCAGTTGAGAGGAGCTATCTATAAAATTTTATTAACGGGAGTGTTGTGCCTGTTTATGTCATGTTCTGCTTTTGCAGGCAGTTCTGATGATGTTATGCAGATTATAATCAAACAGGCAAAAGACATGGGAGTTGAACCGGCAATTGTTTTGAGTATTGCCCAAACAGAATCCGGTTTTAATCAGGCAGCAAAAAGTAAAAGCGGGCATATAGGAGTATTCCAGCTTTCTGACTCTACTGCTAAAAATATGAATTTGGATCCGTATAAACTGGAAGATAATATTAAAGGCGGCATAACATATTATAAAAATATGTTTGAGAAATTTGGTTCAATGGAACTTGCGGTTGCTGCATACAATGTAGGTCCTGATGCATTAATACGAAATAACAAGGTTATACCCAAATATTCGCAGCCCTTTGTTGACAGAATAATGGCAGGGTATAATTCATACAAAAAATCAGGTTTGTAAACTTTATTGTTTAACTATTTTTGAGCAATACCTTTTGTTTCTGAATAAACCGAAAGAATCTTCTATTTCACCAAAATCGCAGATGTTTTGGATGTTAAGTTTTCTGTAGAGTTCCTTCTGAATTAAAAATTCGTTTTCACCCTGATTTATAATAAGCAGCTCGCCGCCGGGATTGAGATGATTGTATGCGTGCATAAGCATTTTTTCAGGCATGAAATATTTTAGCGGAAGTCCCCAGCGAAGAAGCGGATATTCCGTAATAAACGGAAGTATCCAAACCATATAATCATATTTGTCGTCATGCTTCATAAAATCGCCCGGAATATATGATGTATTTTTCATTCCTTCTGTATAAAATTTTGCTATTTCATATCGGCTGTATAAATTTACAGATAATCTGTAGGCATCAAGTTCTATGCCTTTTAGTGTAAGGTTATTTGTAAATGAACCAAAATATAAGTATTCGCTTTCTGCATATGACCAGTTTTTTGAACCAATATCAAGAACAGAAATTTTTTCTGCTTTATTCTTGGAAAAATATTTGTCAAAAACATTCAGAAAATAGATGTTTTCAAGAAAAATGCGGTTTGAATAATTGCCGGAAAGAGAGCCGTATCTCTGTTCAAGAGAACTTACCAATTCGGTCTGATTTTTGGATAAAGATTGTTTATCAAGTCTTTCAGGATTTTCTTTATAATTTTTTCGTGAAAAATTAAGCAAATTCCGCAGAAAAAAATTCAAATTATTTCTGAAGTTTTCAATAAAATATACCATACGTTATATTATACTAAAATTATTATAATACTTGTATTTTATTTTTTTGTTATTATATAGAGGTACATATTAGGGATCAACTAAATATAAGGAAAAAAGAAATGCAAATACAAAAGATTGACAATACGGATTTTAGAGGATTTGAGTTTAAAAATGCTCATGCAAAAAAAGTTTTTGAAGATAAACTGAATCAAACATACAAAAAGTCTGCAGAAAATATAAAAGAATATATGGCAGCAAATGCTAATGAACCAAATAAGGTTTATATTAATGCAACAAATACAAGAATAAAGCAATCCGATGAATATCTTTTATTTGCTACATTTTCTAATAATGAGCATTTTATAGCAGATGCAAGTTATACTTCAAGTTCATTGAAAAGATTTATCCGCAGATGTGCCGCAGAAGCCGGCTATGCTCCTTCGGAATCGCTTGAGCCAACACGTCCTGCAACTCTGTTTAGAAAAGTCGGTAAGATAATAAACAATATACGTGAAAAAGCAGAATAAAATCTGTCCTGCTGAAAAAGAGAATATAATTTAACACAGGTAAGATAATTGAATTTGCCGGGATAAAATCATTAGCAAAATTTATTTTTAGCATTTTTGTTATCTGTATGAAAGCGGATTTATGTACATTTAAAAAATCACTTATACAAACCCGGAAAAACTTTTGTCATATTGAAAAACTTAATCCCAAAAATATCGGATGGATAAGACCTGACGGTATTATAAGTTTTCAGACGTCAGAAGCGGCAGAAAGTTATGCAAAGAACCGATGTGTTTCAGCACTAAATTCTGCAAAACCTTTTGAAAGAGGAATTGTGGTAAAAGATAATAAAATTTTGGCAGAAGTTCAGGGCGGTGTTACACAGGTAGATATGAGTGAATATTCCGGGATAATGGCGGGTACGGCTTTCTATCACGGGCATGTGCGTGTGAGAGGAAATATGGAATTACCCTTGTCGCTGGCGGATTATTTGGCAATGTTAACTCATCACGTTAAAAAAGTTGTTGCAATCAATAAAGATGGCGAACATTCAACATTAATTCAAAAACCTCAAAAGAATCGGTTTTTAAAATTGTTGCCCAAAGAATGGCAGGATATATTAATAAGAGCCAAACAGATAAAAATGGGAAAATTTGCGGTTTCTGCATTCAGTAAAGAATATGCAAAGCTTTTTCCCGAAAATTTGCAGAGAAAAATGGAATGTGCATTGCATGTAAATTGTGGAATTATTTATGGCAATAATAATAAAATTAAAAATTTTTATGAAAAAGAAAAAAATTTTTCTTTTGAAGAAAGTTTAGAAGTGGACAGTGTTGCAAAACAGATAACGGAAGACGGAGCTTTAGCAGAACTGATTAATAATTTTTGGATAAAAATTTCTAAAAAATTGAATTGTATTTATAGTACCGATTTTGCGGGATTAACGAAAAAATAACCGGTAAAATGTACAATTTTGTTACAAATTTATAATTTTAGAGAAAAATACGGCAACTTTTAAATACAAAATAACTTTATATAAATATGGGGAAATAATATTTTATGACAGACTGGGGAACCGTATTATTTAATGCATATAAAAAAAGCCGTCCGATATTGCTTGACGGTACAACAAGTATTGCCCATAATGTAGGATTTTCTGTGAAAAATCCTTATATATTAGAATGTTTGCCGGATTCGTTAATAAAATCGGCTTCTGTGTTTGAAGGTAAAAAACTACAAACAGTATGCAGAGTTATAGATAATCCCGAATTAATAAACAGATATTTGCGTTTTTGCGGATATTTAAAAGGATTAAAGAAAAAATCACCAAACCAATATCTTGCAGATTTATATAAGAAGCTTGCCACTCATAAATCAAAACCTGAAATATGGCTTGATTTTGCAAAAAGAGCCGAAAACGGAGAAATTAAAGGTGCAGACTTATACACTAAAATTATAGATTCCGAATACGATGTTTTAAGGCTTGCGGAATATGACCTGTTAAATGTCAGTCCGAACATAAGCGAATTAACAGGAAAATCAACGTCTAAAATCGCCGCCATTGAGCAAAAAGGATGGCACTACAGAAAATTAAAAGGAACTCCTCATTTTAATCCAAAATACAGAATCTCAATTAATGCGAATGGTAATGAAAAATTAATTAAAACACTGGATGAATATGTGAATGCCCAAAGGTATTATAAAACCCCTGATTATAGTGCAAACTGGCTGGAAAGACATGATCCGGTTACCATATATTTTAAAAACAAACCAACAGATGCGGAAATAAATGAATTGGTAACAAGGCTAAAAAATTGTGACGGAATCAGGTCAACCAAAGATGTTCTTTTGGGAACAAAACTATATCCAGGCATTGCTATGCAAACAAGTCCGGATAAACAGGAAGTGTTAAGTTTGATACAAAGGTGCTATGCAGCATCACCTGATTTCGGTGCGGCGGCAGAAAGATATTTAACAAATCCTTTGACAAAAGAGATAAAAGCAAGTGCAGGGCAGGTTTCTGCTGTAGAAAATGTACTTAAAAATGTAATATTTACTTAATAGTTCGTATGAAGCAGTTCTGATTATTGGTTTGATAATCTTGTAGCATAGAACTTATACCAATAAAGTGTAAAAAAATGTAAAAACTTTTCAGTCAATAAGCAATTTTTTAGTCAATTTGTATTTATGAAATATAAGGGACAAAAAAGAGGAGTTTAAAATGGCAATCTTTTTTCAATTATTGAATAACTATGGTAATGCTGTAAAAAAACGATATTTTAACATACACTACGCATCCTGATAACAGCAATTTGCTTATTGTCCAAAAAGTCAGCAATAAGAATGTTCAACAACCGAAGGATCCTCTTAAAAATTATACTCCCGGTATTAGAACAGTAGAAGAAGTTTTTGGGAATAAAAAAGTAAAAATCAAAACAATAACGACTGTTGACAAAGATAATGACAATACAATTATAACAGTTGTAGAAGAGTCTAAATATCACATATCAAAAAAGAAAATAATAATTCATCCTGACAGATCTCAAGAAATACAATCCGAATGTAAAAATAAGGTCAAAACTTGTAATATGCCTTTGGGTTTTGCACAAAAATATCTTGGTACTTCAGTAAAATTAAGTAATTAAATTAAAGAACTTGAAATTATAAGATAAAAATACTTTTAATCGTCAGGATATAGTGTTGTTGTAAAAGAACTGTCGGTTTGAGTATTTTGAACAATCGTTATGATAATTTTGTCCGCAAGGGTGGATTCGAACCGCAAGGCTTCAAGTCCATATTATATTTATATTTTCAGAATTATTTATTTTGCTATTATATTAATCCTCCAAATTTATCTATTACACAATCAGATTAACTCTTGTCGGCAACAATATCAACTAGCCAACTGGCTATTTTATTGTCTAAATTTTAGACAATTTTTTATTTAGTTTTGTTACAAATAATTATTTGTCTGAAATTTACATCAAAATAAATATTTAATATATATAAGAGCAGTATATTAAGAGGTATTATGACTACTGAAAATAATAAGATTTCACCTCTATTCACTCTAAATTATATTAAAGACACTTTAAAATCAAAAAAAACAATGTCCAATGCAGAATTATCAATATTTGAGAATTTATTCAACAAAGTTGATAAAGAAGATTTAAATGGCAATTTGTTTCAAGATGGAGAATCTGATAAAATATTAAATTCTAATGAACAAAGTAAGTTAAAACAGTTATTAAAAAATCGATATCCCAAAATATATAATGCTGTAAGCAAAGTTCTTGTAGAATTTGATAATATGACAAGTAATGAAATATTAACACACAATATCATGCTTCAAAACGATTGGGGATTAGTTTTTAATCATACATTGTCATTACATAATTTAAAAGATATAAATATCGAAAATTTCATGGACATGAAAAAACTTCACTTACGAACGCCTCTTTTAACAAAGATTGCTATGGACTCAGTATATGCAGATAGTAAAGCAGATCGTAACAGTATGATATTAGAAAAATTTAACGAGTTTGCAAATTATTTACTGAAAAAAGCGAAAGAACGAAATGTATATTATAAAGATTTCGAGAAAAATATTAATGATACTTATGAAAAGAAAGATTTAAAATATTTTGCTATAGCAATTGATAGATTGGCTGATAGAATATTAATAGATACAGATAAAGATAAGACTATTACTGCTTCCAAAAGGGCAATAGAACTAAAAGATCCAAACGGTTGTATTGATGAAAACTTTATTCAAGGATATACTGGGGATTGTTGGTTTATTTCTGCATTAGAATCAATTTGTACTGATAAAAATATTCTGGATAAAGTAAATAAAATGATAGCGGTTAATAAAGAGAATGGAGCAATAAAAAGTGTAACAGTAAATATTCAAGGAAAAGATTATACTATAGACTATGAAAATATAAAAAGAGCCAATGAATATTCAACCGGAGATATGGATGTCAGAGCTTTAGAAATGGCAATTAATCAATTTATGCATGAAAATGATTTAGGTGATATACACCTTGGTGGAACAATGGCAAAAGCTTTTACATATCTGTTTGGCAAAGATAATATAGAAATAAATGATTATAGATATGATCCAGAAGAATATATAAATAATATAAAAACTCTTTGTGGTAAAGATGAAAGATTTCTCTCTGGTATTTCTATTGGAGCTGGTGACAGTAACAAAAAATTATATGCATTTGATGAAAACGGAAATAAATATGAATTAAGTTATAGTCATGCATATAATTATAATAAAATTGACACAGAATACCTATATTTTAATGATCCTAAAGCTTCAAATAAAGAATTAAAAATGAAAATCAGTGATTTCAAAAATATAGAAAATGCCGGTGGAACAATTATCAAATTTAAGTAGAATAAAGAAACAGAACATTTATTGTAAAGTAACAGGTGGTTTGATAATTTTAATCGCCAAAACTGGCATGGTCATTGAGTTTTTGTTTTTTTAGTTCCGCAAACGAAAAATTTACGATTTCAAAACGGACTTTCCGAAATAATCAAACTAACCGAAATAATCAAACTAAATGCCAAATTGAGCTATTATTGATTTTAAGACGAATTTCATCGCAAAAAAACAGACCGGAAAAAGACCGTTTTCGACCAGTTTGATTTTTTTATTTTTTCAAACTTCCGACCGCTAAAATACCCATAAACACTAAAACACACAAAAAAAATCAAACTAACTGAAATAATCAAACTACTCAAAAAAATACAGTAGCCACTTTCCCAAAATTATCAAAGTAGTGTCTTTTATCAAAAGTCTTGTCGCTATACAAAAATACAATCAACCCAATAAAAAACGGTCAAGACATAAGTCTGACCGTTTTTTATACAGAGGGGATGGGATTCGAACCCACGGTGGAGTTACCCCCACACAACCCTTCCAAGATTGCACCATCAACCACTCGGACACCCCTCTATGGTTAATAATTATTATATATAATACTTTTTTTGTTGTAAAGTGGCTTTGAAAAACTCAAATATTTCGTACTAAACGAACTGTTCTCATATAATTATCTTCCATATTTATTCAATCAGAGTTATAATGAACGTATGGCATACGAAATTGCAGAAGATACTTGTTTAAAAATGGTCGGGCTTGAGCTCATGTTTCTTACCCCGGATAAATACAGTAATGAAGACGGCATTACTGCCGTTGAGCTTGCAAAACTTGTTAATCTTCCTTTGGAAATTGTCAAAAAAAAACTGCAAATTCTCAAAGATAAAGACATAGTCCGTGTAAAAGGCATCAACCCCAAATATTGGTTGTTTGATGAATACAATTTTCAAAGGCTTGACGATGATGATGAAATATTTCATCTTTTGTGTAATTTTGAAGATGTCGATTTTGATAAATATTTTACATTCTAAAAAATAATAAGGGGGAGTATGGAAAAGTCAGATATAGGAATTATTGGCGGCGGTCCTGCGGGATATACCTTAGGTATGATGTATGCAAAACAGGGAAAGTCAGTTATTATTTTTGAAAAGGATAAATTGGGCGGAACCTGTCTTAACAAAGGCTGCATACCGACAAAAACTTTTTTGCATTATTCGGATTTGTATGCGCAGTATAACAAGCTGTGGAAAAATGAAACAGATAATGTGACAAATATAAATAAATATCTTCCCCCATTTGAAAAAATAGTTGAGAAAAAGAATCAAACTGTTGAAAAAATCAGGAAATCTCTTGAACTTGCAGTGAAAAATTCCGGTGCTAAAACAATATATGCAGATGCCTGTGTTAAAGACAAAAATACGGTATCAGCTGACGGAATTGATTATGTATTTGACAAAATTGTAATTGCAACAGGTGCAAAACCACGTGTAATAGCTGGTTTAGAATATGACGGTGAATTTATTCTCAGCTCTGACGACATTCTGGAGTTACAAACTTTGCCGGCATCGATTCTTATTGTAGGTTCAGGTGCAATCGGTATTGAATGGGCAAGAATTTTATCAAACTTCGGGGCAGAAGTAACTGTAGTTGAAATTGCCGAACATCTTATTCCGCCTGCCGATATTGAAGTTTCAAAAAGGATTGAAAGAATTTTTAAACAGAATAAAATAAAATTTTACCTTAATGATTGTGTGGAATCTGTTAATAATAGAACGGTTAAACTAAAAAGCGGAGCAGAGTTGAATCCTGAAAAGATTTTGGTTGCCGTTGGCAGAACTCCTGTTTGCCCGAAATGTGATTGTGAGAATGTTATCGGAGATGCCTGCGGAGAAATTCAACTGGCACATTATGCAATCCATCAGGCAAAATCAGAGGCTCTCGGGATTCCGTTTGATAAGAAACTGGTTCCATCCGTAATATATGGTGAGCCGGAAATAGCCTGGGTTGGTATTCGGGAGCAGGATATGGATTATGATTGCAAAAAGGTGATTCTGCCAATTACCGCATTGGGAAAAGCCTGGTGTGACGACTCAATAGACGGGTTTATAAAACTTATTACAAAAAATAATAAAATTCTTGGTGCTCATATAATATCAAAAGAAGCATCAAGTTTAATACATATAATACTTTTAGCAATACAAAAAGGATTGAGTACGGATGATATAAAAGAAATTTGTTTTGCTCACCCTACTTATGCGGAGGGTATTTTTGAATTAATGATGAATTGTTGATAAAAAAAAGGCGGCGGCTTTCTAAGCCGCCGCCTTTTTTTTATTATTTATTTGATTTTGAAAGTAACATTTGCTACAGCAGTAACTTTCTTATCTATAGTGGAAGTATCGCTGATACCTGAATCTGAAACATTTGTAGAGTCAACAGGTGTGATTTGATATACACCCATTCTTACCGCAGAGATTTTACCAACTTTGTTATGAGATGGTTTTAACATTGATATTGCTCTGTTTCTTGCATCATTTGAAGCTTTTTCCAGAAGTGTAACTTTCAGTTCCGGAAGTTTTGAGTAATCATAAGACGGTGTATAAACATTTATTGCAACACCTTTATTAATAAGGCTTGGAATATCTGATGCGATATCATGTATTAATTCGGCATTATCAGCTGAAATTGACACAACCTGAGAATAATTGTAATGGTCAACTTCGTTCGTAGAATATCCTCTTGAATCATTTTTATAAGATGCATATATGCTTGGAGTTTTTAATTCGATTTTTTCTATTTTATTATCTTTTAAATATTGCTCTACTATTTTTAATTGTTCCTGAGCTGTTTTATATGCATCAAGTCTTGTAGGTTTTTTGATTTCTATTTCAAAATCAAGGGAACCTTTGTCGGATTTAACAATTTCATAAGCCGAACCGGTTACTGATATTTCGTTTTTCTGAATTGTTGAAGATACCATTTTGGTTGATACAACAAGTGCCAATCCGATTAAAATTCCTAATGAAACAATTTGCAGTTTTTCGATTCTTTCTATCATAATTACTCCTTTTCAATAATTTACAATATAATTTTATAACAAAAAAAATATATACAACGATTATGATAATTCAGGCTCAGAACACTTGAAAAGGGTAAAACATGAGTTATAATGAAGGTGTGGAGTATGTGATTATAAGTAACAGGAGTATGTCGGTATGTTAAATTTGGCTTTTATGTCAAGGTTTAAGTCACAGCAAAAACAAAATTTAATCAGAAAAAATTACAGCGAAATATACGCACATGAAGCTGCTCATAAACGTGCAGGCGGTTCTCTTGCCGGACCGATTGTGATTGAAAAGAATTCTGAGGGTATTCCTGTTGCAGGACATGTTTCAATAAAAATGCCTGTTCTCAACAAACAAAATCCGCAGGAAACCATCGATAATGCTAATATTGTATTTAAAGCAGCTCTTGCCCCTTCTGATCCTTCAGAACAGGATTTGAAAGTTGCTTCTGCCGCAAAAACATTAAAATCAAAGGCTGAAAAGATTAAGCATGCTAAAAAATTAGATTATTATGCGTAATTATAGATTTTTTTTGTTAAAAATTGTTTAGATTCCTTATTTTTGGCATGGAAAACGATTTACAAACAAATATCTGGTGCTATAATAAGGAAATAAAAGAAATTTTAATTTAGTGTTGTTAATTTTATGTCAGAGAGAAAGGAGACTATTATGAACAAAGAAGAATTAATTTCTGAAATTTCTAAGAAGACAAAAGTATCTAAAAAAGATGCTGCTTTAATTTTGTCTGCAACTTTGGAATCAATCCAAAAATCAGTTAAGAAGGGTGAAAAAGTTACTTTAGTTGGCTTTGGTACTTTCTCTTCTAAGCACAGAGCTGCTAGAAAAGGTCGTAACCCACAAACTGGTAAAGAAATTAAGATTTCTGCTAAGAATGTACCTGCATTTTCAGCTGGTAAATCTTTCAAATCTATGCTTACAAAATAGTAATAGTTTTGTTTACGGAAGACCGACAGCAATATGCTGCCGGTCTTCTTTTATAATAAAAATTATTAATTTAAAATATATACTATCTTGAAATTGAATAATATTTCTGTTATCATCTGAAAAATGCTTAATAAAAATTTACTTAACATTTCTTAATAAATTTTAGGTGTTTTTGGCAAATTTCATATTTGGTTGGTTTTTATATATATAGATGAATTAAATTATGTGTGTAAGGAGTTGTCTATGCAAATTAGTGCAGTTAATCCCGTTAACTTATCAAATGTTACAAAAGGGTATGTAAAAAATGTACGAAATTCTGAAAAGGCTCCAACAGTATCAGGTGTTTCTTATATCAGTTTTAAAGGAGGAAATAAGGAACAGGCTCTTATGTTTGGTGTTGAAGTTCCGCCGTACAACAAAGCAGGTGGTGTTGCTACGGTAATGCAGGACTTCAGAGCATTAAGAATATCGGACAAAGATCCTTTTGTTACAAATCAAATGAAAAATTCTTTTGATTTTTACAAACAAAAAAACAAGGTTTTGGTAGATCCTGTTTATAACGGGTTTATAAGTTATGACAAAAACGGCATAATTAAGTCTGTTGAAGTTCCCCGCATACCGAAGGGGCTTCCGGCAGACAGTCCTTTAAAAAAATATGAAGGAAGATATTTCCAGACAACTTGCGATAATTTCCAGCAATATTCATCCGTAGAGGAGTTCTTTAAGAAAGAAAATCCTCAGATTGCAACCGTAGTAGATGATGGTGTAAAGGGAAATATATTTATTCTTGATGATGTAACCGGCGGTACTAAAAAACTTGACTTCGGCGGTTTGGAAGATTCGGAAACAAAATTATTCAGGGTTCAGCTTTTATCTGACGGAAAACTTAAAAATACAAACGATTTTAAGGTATATACCGATTTAACATCATCTCTTCCCTCTCCTTATGAAAAGGGCGGCTATTCAACTGTTCCCGGTAAGTTAAATCAAACCTGGAAGGGTGTTGCTGACGCAAAAGCATCAAAAGCATTTATTGAATTTATGCCAAGAATTTGTGAGCTTGCAAGTGAAGACGGTGTTAAGTTCGATCCTGCAACATTGGTTTTGAATGATTCACAGGCAGGTAATGCAACGGAATATATGGCTCAGATGGCAGCGAAGGGTGATGAATTCTGGCAGGGTAAAAAAGCTATATTCATAGGTCACAACTTGGGTGACGGATATATTCAGGGAACAAGCAACATGAATATGTTTGTTAATATAGCGGATAAAGAATTAAGAAATGCTGTTTATAACAGTAAAGAATTTACAGAAGCAGCCAAAGAAGGCGGAGATGCAGTAGAAAGTTTCTTTAAAAAATATCTGCCGCAGGAATGTTTTGATACTCAGGGTGGTGTAAGTCCTCTGAAAAATACTTTATACTGGGCAGATAAAGGTCTTGTACCCGGCGTTGTTCCTGTATCTGAACTATATGCTGAAGCAATCGCAACAGATCCCGAATTTGCTCCAGGAATTTACAAATATGCAAAAGAATTACAGGCAAAAGGAGTTTGGGGCGGTATTTTAAACGCATTTGAAAATGTTGATTTTGATCCGACAACTGATCAGGGACCTGTAGGATATATGAAAAAATCCTTCGACGTTGAAGTAGATGGTAAAAACGTTAAGATTGAACCTTTAACCTTATATAATGCAGAAGAAATTAAACCGGGACAGGTTAATGTTGACCATGTTCGTGAGATAAAAAGACAGAATAAGTTAAAGGTTTTATCAAGATTTGATAAAAAAATGCTGGATGCTTTATCAAAATACAGAGAAGTTCCCGGCAAAGAAAAAATGTATAATGAAGTAATTCTGGGACTTGCTAAAAAAGAGGCTCAGGTATATGGGCATATAAGTGAAGACATATTAAAAGAAGCAGCTTCACCGACAAGCAGAGTTAAAATGCTTGCAGCTTGGGGACGAAGTGATGCACAAAAAGCAATGGATTCCGTACTTCGTTCATTTATCGATTATATAAAAGAAAATCCGGATGATAAATATTCAGTATTATTTGTCGGCGGACCTAATTCCGATGAGTCTGAAAAATGTATAAATATTGTTAAGCAGTATTCAAAAGATTCTGATGTAGCCGGCAGAGTAGTATTTATTGATGGTTTCCTTCCGAATAAACCTTTTGCGTCTGCTGCTGACTTTACGGTATTCCCGTCAAGATTCGCACCGTGCGAACTTACTGACCTTGAATCCGTAAAAATGTTTGCATCTCCGATTGTTACAAATATTCAGGGATTGGGACAAAAGAATTTTGATGCATCATTTGAAGGCGAACTTGAAAAGGTTACCGGTTATAAGACGAAACATGCATATACTCTTCATTTGGATGAAATGAAACCTTTACTCAATGCAGAAGAGAACAAGGAACTGGATAAAGCCGTTAAGAAATTCAGAGATGGCATTAAGCAAGGTATTCATGCCGCTAATGTTACAGAAGATATGATTACGGATAAAATCTTGAAAGACAAGTCATTAAACTATGATTATAACTTTAGAGTGTTAAGACCTTTCAGAGATAAAATTGTTGAACGTGAATTGACGAATTGTTTCAAACGAGCATTGATTGAAGATAACGGTAAACCGATTCAGGACAGAATTCTTCAAAACCTCAGAACAATGAAAACCGATTGGGAAAATAACGGTGGCTTAAAAGCTGACGGAATATCTTCTGCTGAAAAATACAGAAGATTATTCCAAAGAGATCCGTCAAAAATTAATGAGTCTGATACATTGTTATACAAACTCAGAGATAAGTGCAAATATATTCTTGAAGAATACAGAAATGGCGAACACTTGACTGAAAATGGCGGAAAATCATGCAGCAAAGACGGTATTTGGCAAAGATTGAAAAATTGGACACATACAAAAGGCGGTAAGTGGACTGCCGGTATAGCAGGCGGTGCAGCAATTGTTGGTGCTGTCGGCTATGCAGGATATAAAGCAGGATGGTTATCTCCAAGATTTGTTGAGAAAAAACCGCATGGTCACTTATCACAAATAGTTTAACTAACCTATCTGTATTTAATATTTTAGTTAAAACAGTTATTTTAAATAATTGCGTTAATTGTCTGTTTTGCTGTTAATGCTTTAAAATTAGCATGCGCACAGCTTGTTGTTGTACGTTAATTAATACTTGTTTTAAAATATGGATAGTTTTATAATGTTGTTAACAGGGATTTTGGGATGGAGAGAGTATTACGTAAATTATTTTATTTATTTGTTATAAGTACGGTAATAAATTTTAGTGCCTTCGCACAAGATGTTTTTATGCCTTATGAGCCTCAGCCGAATGAGGTAATATTTAATCAGTCAACATATTATTACAATGATTTTGATCCGATGGTAACAACAAATAGTGCCGGTGCAAATTATCCGGGACTTAGAGGGGCTAATCAGCTGATTATTTATACTCCGGCATTCGGATACAGAACTAATACAAATGAATTTGGAACAGAGGCAATAATTACGGGCGATACCGTATCTGCTCTAAGCGGTGCGGATTCTCTTATTCCGCCTAACGGTATAGTTATAAGCGGGCATGGCAGGGCAAAAAAATGGATAAATGAAAATGTTATGGTTGGTTCTAAAATAAGTATTGATACCGAAAAAAAGACTATAACCTCATATATTACATCTGATACTTTTTTGTATGGAGCCAGAGAACGTATCAAAGAAGTTCAGGATATGATGTATTATTATGTGCAAAATCAACAGGGGTACAGCCAGAGAAAAACAATCCAGAATATAGAACGGGCAAAAGATTATATTGAAAAAGCCCAAAAAGACAGTGAAAATTCTCAAAGTTATGCTTCAAAGGCTATTGAATATGCTGATAATGCCATGTCAACAGTTATTCCGTATAAGCAAAATGAGCTAAAGGGCGTCTGGGTACGTCCTACATATCATAATATAGAAGAAATACAATCTGTATTAGACAGAATTGCTGCTGCCGGAATTAACAATGTATTTTTGGAAACATATTATCACGGTCAGACAATATTTCCTTCAAGAACAATGTCAGAATACGGATTTATAAAACAAAATCCTGAATATGCGGGTTTTGATCCTTTAAAAATATGGATAGTTGAAGCACACAGGAGAGGAATAAAAGTTCATGTGTGGTTTGAGTCTTTCTATGTCGGGAATAAACCGCCGGAAAACAATCCGCTATATATTCTGGCTCAAAAACCGGAATGGGCAAATTACCAAAAAAGAAATGCAAATTCGGATACAATACCTTATTCAATCTCTGAACATAACGGATATTTTATCGATCCTGCAAATCCTGAAGTTCAGAAATTTTTGTGTGATTTGATATCCGAAATAATAAACAGATATAAACCGGACGGTATAAATTTAGATTATATACGTTATCCGCAGTCATTGGCTCCGACATTTTCAAATTACGATATGTCAAACTGGGGTTATACAAAATTTGCAAGAGAAGATTTTATGCGAATGTATGGCAAAGATCCGGTTGATATAAGTATTGACGAACCGTTATGGTATCACTGGAAATTATACAGAGCGGGAAAAGTAACGGAATTTGTAAGTAAAGTCGGCAAATTGGCAAGAGATAATGATATCCAGATTACTGCCGTAATTTTCCCAAATATACAAATGGCTTACGATACAAAATTACAGGATTGGAAAACCTGGTCTTATAATGATTATGTAGATGGATTCACACCGCTCTTACTTACATGTGATGATAATACAGCAATGAATCTTATGGGAAATGTTCTCAGAAATAAAGCACCTGCGACAAAATTGTATGCCGGATTGTTTGTAACATTTATGAACGGTGCTAACTCTGATTTGATAAAACAGATTCATGCCGCAAGAAAATACGGACTCAGCGGTCTTATTATTTTTGACTATGCTCACTTAAATGATAATTATGTTTCAACATTGACACAAAGTATATTTAAACCTTTAGACAGGGAAATATATTATCGGGGGGCAAGGCGTGTCAGAAAATAACAGTGAAAACAAACCGCAAAGACGAAAATTTTTGGGAGTATGGTTTGAATGCTGCCATGTGTACGGTCGTTTGTATAAAAACAAAAAAGGAACACATTACTTTGGCAGATGCCCGAAATGCTTACGTTCCATCAGAGTTGCAATAAATGCAAACAGCGGTAATGCTACTGACAGAAGGTTCTTTCGTGGCAGCTGATTTTAAATATTTTTCTGCAAAAGTTATTATAAATATTATGAAAAGGAGATTCTTTTTATGTTAAATGATTTAAGAAATGAAAATGAAGTTTTGGATATTTTTTGTAATTTAGTTTCAATACCATCACCTTCTTTGAAAGAAGATAAGGTTGCAGATTGGATATTGGATTTTTGTGAAAAAAACGGAATTAACGGAAAACGTGATAATTACGGAAATATATATATTCATGTTCCTGCTACGGATAATTCCAAGGAGCCTATAATGTTATCATCTCACATGGATGTTGTGGGGGATGACAGTCCGGTAGAAATTTACCTTGATGAAGAAGGCTTTATTCACGCAAAAGGAAGAACACTTGGTGCAGATGATAAAGTCGGTGTGGCTTGTGCATTAATGCTTGCAAAAGAGCTGGCAAAATCAGCCCCCACCCTAACCATCCCACTCGGAGAGGGTACTAACGAATTAAATAATATTTACCCCCATGGCGGATTGGAGATTACATTTACCCGAGATGAAGAAACCGGCATGAGCGGAGTAGAACATGTAGAATACGATAAAATTTTATCAAAGTATATTTTAGTGTGTGATGCTGATAAACTCGGACAGTTGCAGATATCAGGCGCAAGCTATACAAATGCAAAAATTACGGTAACAGGGTTGAAGGGAGGACATTCAGGTATTGATATCGATGATGAATCAAGATTCAATGCAGCAAAACTTCTTGCCGAACTTCTTGCCGAATTCCCTCAGGGAGTTTTCTACAAAGATGAAACAGGTGTAATAACTTCCTGCAATTTAGGTGCAATAGTAGCCGGCGGAATTCAGAATTCCGTTGCTTCGATTGTTGAAAAAGGTATAAAAACGAATGACTATATTACAGAGATTATGAAAAAAACTTCGACAAACATTATTAATGTTTTGGGAATGGCATCATATTCAATCAGAAGTGCAAGTGTATTAAGAGAAGATGCTCTGAAAACACTTATGGCAACTATTGTGGAAAAATTCAATCATAAATACGAAGGGCTCGCTAAGGCTGATATTGTATTTGAAGTTCATTTACCCCCGTTTGAACGAGCTGATGATGACCGAATTGAACGTGTTCATACCGAAGCATGCAGACGTGTCGGTATCAAAAACGATATTTCATCATTCCATGCAGGTGCTGAAACTCATATTTATTGCCAGCATAAAAACTCAAAAGGCGAAACTTTTATGCCGATGCTTTTAGGACTCGCAGATGTCTATAATATGCACTCCGCTGCTGAAAAAGTTGATTACAAAACTCTTCTGAAAGGGTATGAAGTAATTAAAAATACATTTATTGTTTTTAATGAAGAATAAAACTTTGTTTAAATATTGCAAATGTAGATTTTAGGTATATGATAACAAATGCTTAAAACCTTTTTTGGCATAGGATTAACTTCGCAAAAAAATTACTGGCAAAAAATTTTTTTTACTTGTTTTATAAATAATAATATTAAAAGGATAAAATTATGATTAAAAAAACAAATCAATTATTAAAGCCGGAATATAACAGCATACTGTTTCAGGTTAAGAGAACCCCCGGAGATGCAAGAAGAACATTTGCTTCGGGCGGTATTTATCAAAAGCCTTATTATGAAAACTATTTTATGGAAAAAAGTCCGTTATCAAAAGATTACGTGGCTCCTGATAAAACAAATATTATTGTAAAATTTTTTAGACGAATGTATGAAACTGCTATAGGTATAAAGAATGCAATGAAAGAAGAAAGTCAACTAAAATAAAACATTGACTACAGATTATCGTAACCTTCTTTTCTCCAAGAAGTGAATTTATCATAAATCAATTTTTCATTTGCAGTTATTGATTTGCTGCCGGCTGATGCAAGAGCTTGTTGTGCAGTCATGTATTCTCTATATGTTATATCATTTCCTGTTTTTTCGTTTTCACCGTCAGTACATTTTGTCATTGCATAATAGTAAGCTGTCATTTCTTTTTCATCCAGCTTGCCGTCACCATTAACATCTAAATAATCAAATCTTTTGTTTAAATCGTTTCTTTTTATTTTTGTATCTCCGGTGCCTCTTTCTCTGCTTTTAAATTCTTTTTTGCTTATAGTTCCGTCATTATTTTTATCATATTCACCTAATCTGGCTTTACCGAATTTATGCAATGCAGCTTTATATTTATCCATATCTCCTGCCTCCATAGCAGCAGTGATGTCAGCATCTACATATTTTGAGTTTTCATCATCAAGTTGTGAAATATAATCATTAACTAATGATTTTGCATCACCTTTTTTTAAATCATCTTCTGTCGGGTATTTTTTTGCCATTTCAGTAAATCGCTTTTCTGCAGTTTCAAAATTTTCTTTTCTTTGCAAAATTGCAAAGTTTTTAATTTTCTGGTTAATTATTGCTTCATCTAAAGGATTACCGTCTTTATCTTTTGTATTTATCAGTTCTTCATATTTTTGATTTACAAGATCCATATTAATATCGGACGTATCAATTTTTGCATCCGACAATATATTACTGACTTTTGACTCAATTGTTTCTAAAGGCTTATTATCGTATTCAGCAGCTTTGTTTTCCGGAGATGCAGGAACGCCTGAAGCATTAAAGGTTTTCTTACCATCTGCCGCATCCGCTTCCGGAGTTTCTGCCGGTGTGTCTGTTGCTTGTGGTTGTGATACTTCAGCAGCTTCTGTCTGAGGAGTATCTTTTACACCCGTAACTTCTTTTGCCTTATTAACAATATAGTCCCAAACACTTTCTTTTATTCTGTATTTGCCTGCTTTAACTTTATATTGCGAACCTTTGTTTACATCTTTATCTTTTTCTCCAAAAGTTCTCTGTCCTTCTGCCTGCTCCGCCTGATTTGCTTTTATTGTATCAAATATTGATTGCCAATGACCGCTCAAATTGACATCTTCTATGCCGTATTTTGCCTTAAATTCAGCATCAAGTTGCGCATCTATCGCATGCGACAGACCTTTACTTGTGTCATTTGGAATATCTAATATCATATCGCCCATATATATACAAAGTATATAATAAATGCTAAATTTTCATCTACAGGAATTATTTTACAAAAGTTAACATTAATTTTCTGCCTGATTTGATATTTGCTTGCTTTCTATGTATAATTTTTAAAGTGTAAATTTTACAACATAGGAAATATAAAATGGCATTAAATTTTCAAGATTTGATTTTAAATTTATCACGTTTTTGGTCTGATTACGGTTGCATAATTCAACAGCCTTATGATATTGAGAAGGGTGCATCAACAATGAATCCGGCAACTTTCTTAAGAGCATTGGGACCTGAACCGTGGCAGACTGCAATGGTTGAACCATGCAGAAGACCTACAGATGCGAGATATGGTGAAAATCCTAACAGATTGGGACACTATTTTCAGTATCAGGTTATTTTAAAACCGTCACCGGATAATGCTCAGGAACTTTATTTAAAGAGCTTGGAAGCAATGGGTATTGATTTAAGCAAACACGATGTAAGATTTGTTGAGGATAACTGGGAATCACCGACACTTGGAGCTGCCGGTGTAGGTTGGGAAGTTTGGCTTGATGGTATGGAAATTACTCAGTTTACATATTTTCAGCAGGTTGGCGGCTTGGAAGTTAAGCCGGTTGCTTTGGAGATTACATACGGTTTAGAGAGAATTGCCATGTATATTCAAAACAAAGAATCCGTTTTTGATATTATGTGGAACAATACTTTAAAGTATGGTGAAATTTATCTTCAAAATGAAATTGAACAATCCAAATATAATTTTGAATACTCTGATGCAGACAGACTTTTCAGCCTTTTTGATGCATATCAGAAAGAAGTTGATAATTGTGTAAATGCTGAACTTGTACTGCCTGCTTATGATTACGTTTTAAAATGCTCACACACATTCAACCTTCTTGATGCAAGGGGTGTAATCTCAAAAGATGAACGTATAAACTTTATAAACAGAGTTCGTACAATGGCTTCTGCCGTTGCAAAACTTTATGTAGAACAGAGAGAAAAACTCGGCTTTCCCCTTTGTAAGTAATAAGTAATAGTTTGAAATAACTTTCCACTTTCCATTTTCAACTTTCCACTAAAAAAATGAAAGGCTAATAATGACACTACAAAATATAATAGCAAACTTGTTAAAAAGAAAAACCCCTGATGATGCAGTAAAAAGTGCATCAAACGGCGGCTTGGAAAAAACTTTGGGTGTTTGGGATTTAATTATCCTTGGTGTAGGAGCTATTATTGGTTCAGGTATTTTTGCGGTTGTAGGTATTGCTGCAGCAGGTTCTGCTGACGGTGCAAGCCCGGGTGCCGGTCCGGCATTGGTTATATCAATGATTATAGCTGCTATTGCCTGTGTGTTTTCGGCTCTTTGTTTTAGTGAATTTGCGGCAATGATTCCTGTTGCGGGCGGTGCATATTCTTATACGTTTGCAACACTTGGAGAATTTGCAGCATGGATTATTGGTTGGGTTTTAATGCTTGAATATGTAATTGCATTTATTGCGGTGTCCTGTTCCTGGGCAAAATATGTGGTACACTTTTTGGAAGGTTTCGGACATATTCTGCCTGCGTGGATTACAAATCCTCCGATTTGGCTTGTTACGGACTACAGAACTGCAGTAAATTCATTAACCGCTCAGGGACTTGATACATCAGTAATTCCGTCAATTTTCGGGATTCCGGTTTGTATAAATCTTCCTGCCGCTTTAATAATATTATTTATTACTATGACTCTTGTAAAAGGTACCAAAGATTCTACGAAATTTGCAGCATTTATGGTTGCTCTTAAACTTGGTATTATTGCTTTGTTTATACTGTCAGGTTTCTTTTTTGTAACTCCGTCTAACTGGGGTACAAATTGGGCAACATTTGCACCAAACGGTTTTAGCGGCATATTTATGGGTGCTTTTATAATATTCTTTGCATACATCGGTTTTGATGCTCTTGCAACAACCGCCGAGGAATGTAAGAATCCCCAGAGGGATTTACCTATCGGTATTATAGGTTCACTTGTTGTAACAACAATTGTTTATACACTTGTAGCCCTTGTGCTGACCGGTATGTATAAAACTCAGGGTAATGTTGATTCGGCATTTCTGGGGGCGCCGCTTGCGTTTGCTATGGAAAATGTTTTACACGGCTGGGTTGCAAAAGCAATTCCCGGTTTTATGTCCGTAGGTATAATTGCAGGACTCACATCAGTTCTTCTTGTAATGGAGTTGGCTGCCACAAGAATTCTCTACGTTATGAGCAGGGATAATTTTTTACCTAAAGCATTCCAAAAACTTCATCCGAAATACAACACGCCGCATATTTTAACCTGGGTTGTCTGTATTGTTTCAATATTCGGAACTTTGACATTGAATCTGGATGCGGCTGCAAATTTATGTAATTTGGGAACATTTACATCGTTTATAATAGTTTGTGCGGCAATATTAATATTGCGAAAAATTGATCCTGACAGACCAAGACCGTTTAAAGTGCCATTCTGCCCATGGTTTCCTCTTGCAGGAATATTATGCTGCGGCGGATTAATGGGATTTATGATGTTTACGGCAAAAGGTGATGCTGCAAAACTTTCAACAGAGTTATTTATTGCGTGGATTATAATGGGTATTATAATCTATGCATCATACGGATACAGAAAAAACAGACTGGCAGAACAAAAAGAAATAGCAGAAAATGAATAGTATAAAGACAATTTTTAATAATTTAATAAAATGTAAAACTCCTCAGGAATTGATTGACGAAGGAGAAAATTCGGAACTAAAGAAAACCCTTGGTGCTTTTGATTTAATAGTAATTGGTATTGGCGCCGTTGTAGGTACAGGAATATTTACTATCATTGGAAGTGCGATTGTGGGAAGTTCTGACGGAGCCGGAGCCGGTACTGCAGTTGTTATATCAATGCTTCTTGCGGCACTTGCAAGTGTTTTTTCAGCTCTTTCATATTCGGAAATTGCCGCTATGATTCCTGTAGCCGGCAGTGCTTATACATACACTTATGCAACAATGGGTGAGTTTATGGCTTGGATGGTAGGCTGGATACTAATGCTTGAATATGCAATAGGTAATATAACTGTTGCAAGTGCCTGGACAGGGTATTTTGTTCAGTTCTTAAAAGGATTTAAGCATATACTTCCGGCATTTGTTGTTAATTGTCCGCTTTGGCTAAGAAACGACTACAGAACAATGTACGAACTCTGTAATAAATACAACTGGAATCCGCAAGATGTTATGCCGTTTATTAATTTACCTTTTGGTATTCATATACCACTTGCGATTAACATTCCTGCAATAGCAATCGTTTTTATTTTAACTTTACTTCTTATAAAAGGTGTAAAAGAATCAACAAAAGTTGCAACAATAATGGTTGGTGTAAATATGTTTATTATACTTTCGTTTATTGTTGTAGGTTCTTTTTATGTTGCTCCCGAAAATTGGGGCACAAGCTGGGCAACCTTTGCACCTAACGGTATTGAAGGTATTTTTTCAGGTGCATTTATAATATTTTTTGCATATATAGGATTTGATGCGGTTTCTACGGCGGCAGAAGAAACAAAGAATCCGCAAAGAGATTTACCGATTGCAATTATGGGAACACTTTTGATATGTACAATTTTATATGTTGGTGCAGCTCTTGTATTAACAGGAATCGTACCGTTTAATTTTATTGATACGCAAGCACCTCTTGCTCACGCAATGAGATTTATAGGAAAAAACTGGTATGCAGGTATGCTTTCTGTAGGAGCTTTATGTGCCTTAACCTCCGTTCTGTTAATTTATCAGCTCGGAACAACAAGAATTTTATGGGCTATGAGTCGTGACAGATTTTTGCCTAAATCATTAAATGCTGTTCATCCCAAGTTCAAAACTCCGCATATTATGACTTGGCTGTCAGGTTTGGTTGTTATAATTTGTGCTTTGTTTATGGATTTGAATCTGTCTGCTGAGCTTTGTAACTTCGGAACATTTACTTCATTTATAATCATTTGTATTGCGGTTCTAATCTTGAGAAAAACCGAACCTGACAGACCAAGACCGTTTAAAGTTCCCTTCTGTCCGTGGTTTCCGATTTTCGGAATTTTAACATGTTTTGCACTGATGTACTGCAAATTCTCTGCAAAAGCGACTTCTGCTTTGTACTTTATATTATGGCTTATAATAGGTCTTACAATATACGCACTATACAGCTATAACTCAAAAAGACAGGAAGAACTGGAACAGGCTGATAATAATTAACTGTTCTGATGGAACATAATTTAATTTTAGTGTAATATAATTAGGTTAATTATATTTAAGGATTTGTTGTGTATGAGAAAAACCGAATTACTGTCGCCTGCAAAAGATAAGGAAACGGCATTTGCCGCAATAGATTGCGGTGCCGATGCGGTGTATATTGGCGGTGCAAATTTCGGAGCAAGAAAAAATGCATCAAATTCTTTAGAAGATATAAAAGAAGTTGTAGATTATGCACATAAATTCAGGGTTAAAGTATTTGTAACAGTAAATACTATTTTGACTGATGAAGAACTTGAAGATGCCCTAAAACTCGTTCAGAATTATGATAAAATTGGGGTTGATGCCATTTTGGTTCAGGATATGGGACTTTTGTACAGGCTTATGGAGCTGGGATTATCTATACCGATTCACGCAAGTACCCAGTGTGATAACAGGACTATGGAAAAAATCTGTTTCTTTAATGACATCGGGTTATCAAGAGTTGTTCTTGCACGTGAACTTTCTCTTAGTCAGATTAAGGAAATACACGAAAAAAATCCCGAACTTGAATTAGAAACATTTATACACGGAGCATTATGTGTGTCATATAGCGGTCAGTGTTATTTGAGCCAATATATAGGCGGACGTTCCGCAAACAGAGGCGAATGTGCGCAGCCTTGCAGAAAAAAATATATTGTAAAGGATGAAAACGGAAAGATATATAAATACAATTATCCGCTGTGTCTGAAAGATTTTAATGCTTCGAATCATGTTAAAGAATTGATTGAAAACGGTGTGTATTCTTTTAAAATTGAAGGAAGACTGAAAGATATAAACTATGTAAAAAATATTGTAAGTTATTACAGAAAATTACTTGATAATTATTCAGAGAAGTCTTCCTCCGGAAAATCTGTTTGTAATTTTATACCGAATCCCGAAAAAAGTTTTAACCGCGGTTTTACTGATTACTTTTTAAAATCCAGAGGAAATTGTTACAGTCCGGATACTCCTAAATCTGTCGGTGAGTATTTGGGAAAAGTTAGTGATGTTAATAAAAATGTCATAAAATTAGTAACAAAATCCTGCCTGTTACCGCAGGATGGTTTATGTTATTTTTCTGCGGATGGTTTTGACGGATTTCTTGTTAATAAAATTATAGCTTCAGAAAAAGGTATAATTACATTTTCCGCAAATAAATCAACATGTTTGAAGACCGGTGATAAATTATACAGAAATTCGGATATTGAATTTGAGAAAAAATTATCTCTGCCCGTAAAAAGACAAATAGGTGTATCGGTTAAACTAACCGATAAAATTGAACTTATTGATGAAGACGGATATAGTATAACATCGGAATTTCCTTCAAATGAAGTTTCAGAAAAGCAAGATATGATGAATGAAACTTTTATAAAACAATTTTCAAAAACCGGTGATAGTGATTTTTATATAACGGACATAAGACTTGATAAGGATATTCCGTTTATGAGGGTAAGTGCTATTAATCAACTCAGACGGGATTTACTTGAAATGCTTATGGAAAAACGGATAAAAGGGTATAAAAGGGAAGTTCAAAAACCTATGCATATTGTTCCTTTTTATCAAAAAGAAGTTGATTACAGAGCTAATGTTCATAATAAAACAGCAGAGGAATTTTATAATAAATGCGGGTGCATAGTTAAAGAATACAGTCCGGAAACTTCTTTTCCAAAACACAGTGTGGAGTTAATGCGGACAAAGCATTGTATAAAGTATGCTCTTAATATGTGTAAAGCACCGGTAAATCTTATGCTTCAGAATGAAAAAGGTGTGAACTATCCGCTGAAATTTGATTGTAAAAATTGTGAAATGTGTGTTCTTTCTCCCGGCTAAGTTTTATATATCAGAACGATAGCTTGTGCTTCAATGGCTTTCTCTTCACCAACGGCATCAAGGTGTTCTTTTGTTTTGGCTTTTATTGAAATATATTCTGAATCTATTTCTAAAGCATTTGATAATACGGATTTCATTTGCGTGATATGTTGCATCATTTTCGGTGCCTGTGCAATTATATTAGTGTCGATATTGTTAATTGCATAACCAAGTTTTTTAATTTTTGAATAAACATTTTTTAAAAGTTCAATACTGTCGGCATTTTTATATTTTGCATCAGTGTCCGGAAAAAGTGTTCCAATGTCAGGCAAACCTGCAGCTCCCAGTAGTGCATCTGTTATTGCGTGAGCAAGTACATCAGCATCGGAATGCCCCAGCAATCCTTTTTCAAATGGTATTTTAACTCCGCCGATTATTAAATCACGACCGGATTCCAATCGGTGAATATCATATCCTGTTCCAACTCTGAATATATTTGCTGCCATATATCTCTCCGAATTATTATTTATCCGCAAGTTTATTTTACTATAATGTCAGTATGATGTCTATTTTCCCATTTGAATCTTTGATAAAACTATATACAATACAGATGAATTGTGATAGAATGGGATGTGTATTATATTAATTATTAAGGAGTTATATGAAAGTCCCTGCTATCCAACCTTTACAACAAGCAAAAAGTTTAATACATAAAAGAATTCGTACTGAACTTACTTCTGCATTTATTCTTTCTGCAACTATTGCAGAAATGGCTCACAGCTCAAATACTGAACTTGTTGCACAGGACAAATTTGTTCATCAAAACGAACTTGCAGAAGCTGATACCAATGATGATGTAAATGATTGCCAACTCAAATCCAAACCATACATTAAAAAAATAAAAATTAATCACTTCATCAATTCTGTTTTATAATTATTCAGAACTTGCGTATGAAATTTACAAAGCAACAGTATTAAAAACCGGCCGGTAATGATACTGTGATTGTATTATGATTGGTATCGGTTATAAAATTTAATCTATTTTTTTAAGTATAGAAATGCTGTTTGCTGCAAGATTAAGTGCCTGATTATCAACATTAATCACTCTGTCTTTGTTGCAGCTTCCGCCGCCGCCATATATTTCATCATCACTGTTGAGTATTTCCACATATTTTTCATTGTGTGGGAAGCCCGGTGATGAATATGTGCCATTGTGGAACTTGTCTGCAAAGTTTTTAATAACCAGGAACTTTTCTCCGTTTTTTTCAACCGAATGAATATGAACAAGATTTTCGTGATCCTTGTAGATTGAATGAATTTCTCCATCAACAAAAGGCTCATTTTCATCTGTAATTTTGAATAAATCTTTGTTAAAGGCAAGCAACTGTTTCTGCATAGATGCAAATTCACCACTTGGTTTATATTTGCCTAATATAGAATCTTTTAACGCAAATTTATTTGAGATATTATACCCTTTTTCTCTGCATATATTTTCTGTTTGTCCTTTATTTGGTTCATAATTTTCAAATTCCGGTGAAAAGTCTCTAAAGAATTTATGATATGATAAATCCGCATAATCTTCACCCTGGAAGAACATTTTCGGACCGGGACAAGTCATTAATGCACCTGATGCTAATTTTGTTTTTGCATGTGATGCCTTAAGATAGTTTACAAGAGTTTGTTTGTCAGCAGGTTCTGTTATTCCGAAATCCTGCTGAATTTCTTTCAGTTCTTCATCTGTAATGTTTATATTCATCATTAAACTTTTAATTATTTCATGTGACAATTTTGCAGCATTTTGTCCGCGTACATCTGCAGGTAAACTTCCATCCATCTTGGCAAAGAAATTCATATGTTGTGCATAAATTTTAGGAAGAAGTCTTGTGCCATCTTCATTTCCTATTTCATCATGGCTCATTACATATTTTATTCTGTATCCGGAGTTTAACATAGTATCATCAATAAAATTAAGAGATGCCTGTGAATTGTTTTTAATGGCATCTGCAAGAGCATGCATGAACGGAAAATCCCATTCACTGTCATATCCGACATCATGCGGAATGGTATGTGTTCCGGAAACAATAAGATCTACAAGCATATCCGTTTCATTAATTTTTTCTTCATGAGTTTTATTGCTTGTATCATATCGGGTAATTGTAACCTTGTTATCACGTCCGTCTTCTGCAATTAAAAATACATCAGGATTATGCTCATTAAGCTCATCAACCATTTGTTTAAGCAAATAATCAGATTTTGCTTCTTTTGTCATATCAAATCTAATACCGTCAACTTTAAATTCGTTGGCCCACCACAAGGCTGCATTTGCCATCCAGTCACGGACATATCGGTTATTTGGGTGTTCAAAATTTAATAATGCTCCAAATTGACCGCTGCCTGCTTCATAAGGACCTGCTTCAGATAAATAATCTCCGTCTGTGCCCATGTGGTTTGGTACCATATCCATAATTACGTTAAGTCCCTTTCCGTGAGCATAATCGATTAATTCTTTTAATTCTGCTGCTGTACCCAGATGTCTGTTTATTGCAAACTTATCTACTCCGTCATATCCCCATTGTTTTGAATAAGTGTTTTCTACGGGCATAATTTCGATTGCATTTGCAAGTCCCGTGTCAGCAATTTTATCAACAGCTTTTTTTGCCGAAAGGAATGTTCCTTCTTGCGTTACGGACGGAATGTTTATTTCTTCTATTTTTAATTTTGCAAGTCCTCTGTATCTTTCATCGCCGGGATTTCTTTTTATTCTTCTCGAATCTTTACCTTCCAGCCAATCTGTATTTTTCCATTCATAGTTGTCAGGGTTATAAATTGAACTCCAGCCGTGAATGCTGTCCTGTTTTTTTGCATAAGGATCTTTTACTAAATTTACTTCTTTATTTTCAGTTACAATTATATATCTGTATTTGTCATCGGGTTTTGCATCAATTCCCTCTGCAACGAATATTCCGTCACCTTTATTTTCCATAGGATAAACTTTGGAATTATCATCTACCGGAATACCTTTTGTTATTGTATAACTTGCTGCAGCAATACCTAACAACTGAACCGCTCTTTCTTTAATATTAGAAGCACCGATAGCAACTTTATCTGCTATTTCAACAAATACCGCATGTGTGTTTGGAAATGTAAACAGTTTAAAATTTGTTTTTCCTGTTTCATTTTTAAAAACAGCTCCCCAACTTGTGTGTATCTTCCAATCCCTGCCAAATGACGGCTGTTTTGCGGCAAATTTATTTCGGTTTGTTTTAATTCGGCTGCCTGCGTAATTAGTTCCAACAGATTCTATTTTCATTTATACACTCCTATGTATATTTATAATAAACTGATTAAATTTTTTACTGATTATAAAATGATATGTACTAAATATTATTTATTAACTTTTATATATTATCCTCCCTCTGATATGTATCCGAAATTTTTAAGCACTTTATCCTTTTTTCTCCAATCTTTTTCGACTTTTACCTCAAGTCCCAAAAAAACTTTTTTATCAACAATTCCCTCAAGTTCGACTCTGGCTTCTGTTCCGATTTTTTTGAGCAAACTTCCGCCTTTACCGATTAAAATCCCCTTCTGGCTTTTTTGTTCGCAATATATTGTAGCATAAATTCTGTCAATTTCATCGTTTTCTTCATACTTGTCAACCTTTATTGCAACTGAGTGAGGAATCTCGTCCTGTGTACTAAGAAGAATTTTTTCACGTATTATTTCTTCAGCAACGGAACGCATACTTTCTTCCGTAACAACATCTTCAGGATACAATAAATCTCCTTCCGGAAGTTTTTTTAAAATATTAGACAGAAGTGTATCTTTGTTTCTGCCTGTTTTGGCAGATACTCTTATAACCGGTACATTTTCTTCAAAAAGAGTTTTATAACTTATCAGATTTTCTTCAACTTTCTGAATATTTTTGACTTTATCAATTTTATTCAGAACAATTATGACGGGGATGCTTGTTTCTTTAAGAATATTTTCGACAATCCATTTATCACCTTTTCCTGCCGGTTCCGAGCCGTCAACAAGAAATAAAATCAGGTCGGCATCAGGAACTGCAATTTTAGCTTCATCAAGTAAAAATTCCCCAAGCTTATTAAGCGGACGATGTATTCCCGGAGTGTCAACAAATATAATTTGTCCGTTCTCGTCCGTTAAAATTCCTTTTATTCGTTTTCTTGTGGTCTGTGCCTTGTCTGTTGTAATTACTATTTTCTGCCCCAAAATCTGATTCAGCAGAGTAGATTTTCCAACATTAGGACGACCTAATATTGTTACAAAACCACACTTCATATACAAATTATATCACGAAGCATTTCGGCATGTGAAACTATTTTTCGCTTTGTTTGTAAATATTTGTAACAAAAAGACAATTTTACCGTTAAAAATAACTTTATGTATATAAGGGTATTAAATTAGGGATAAAATATGGTATCTTACGGGTATTTTCCATACACACCTGCTGCTTTTCTGCCGACATTCGGAGCAGTACAAGCTAAACAAGACAAAACCGCTGAATCAGGAAGCGGTAAAGAAACTTATGAAGAAAAACAAAAAAAACTTGCAGAGAGGGTTAAAAGTGATCAGGAAGCTGCTTTAAAAAAACTTAGATTAGATACTTTAAAAGCAGAAAATAAAGAACTTGCGGATACAATAAGAACAGCGGTTGAAAATGCAGAGAAAGAAACAAAAGCTTTTAAAAAGAAAATAAAAAAAGACGGCAGTGCCGTTCAGGATACAGGGGCTAAAGGTATAGTAAGATGGGGAGCAAATGCATGGTCAATGCTCAAAAACACATGGCAAAGTTTAAAAGGCTATGACAAAAACGGGAAATGGAGTGCAGAAAGACTATTTTGGAATGCTGTCGGTGTCGCAGCCGGCATAGGAATCTGCTGCATACCCGGCGGTGCGTTTGCTCTGGCTGCACTGGGTGCAGGAGGTGCTATTATTGGCGGTATTGAAGCTTATAATGAATTAGATTCAGCCGAAAAAACTCATAACCAGCAAAAGATTGATGAAGCACAACAAAAAATGTGTTCAAACATTCTAATTGGTGTGACTTCTGTCTTTGGTTCCGGTGTTATAGGCAGATTATTCAGAACTTCTTCAAAAACCGCCGAATTTGCATCTGTGACTGCATCCAAATCAAATTGGACAATGAAACCGATAGAGTGGATTTCAAACTTCGGTAAAGATGCAACCGTAAATGCTTGGCGTTCAGCTAAACAAGCAGTAAATGATGCTAATAAAAACGGCTGGGCTGCCGCTACTAAAGCAAACTTTAAAGACATGACAACAGGCTCATTCAGTTGGGGAAAAACAAAATTTGATGCAAGGGTTGCAAAACAAAAGGAAACTATTATATCAAAATTACAGGAAGTAGAACAAAAACTTGCAGCAGAAACCGATGCAGGCAAGAAAGCATTATTAATGGAGGAAAAGAAGTTCCTTAATGCAAATCTGAAAGAATATAACTCTATTGGCACAAAAGTTAAAACAAAAGAAAACTATGATAAACTGGCAAAGGATAATAAGGCTAAATCAAATATGGAGCATGTAAGAAACGGATATACCAAAGATCCGGCAACAGGAGAGTATAAAGTAAGAAGATCAGTTGTAAAAGAAAGTGATTTTCTTGAGTTCCAACAAAGAATATTGAAGCAGCAACAGGCTATGGCAAAAGAACTGCAAAACGTAATTAAGGCTAAAGCTGATATGATGAGATGGCGCTCTAACTGGTTTAATCAGAAAAAACATGATGCTGAAGTTGCGGAATACATCGGAACTGCAACAGGAAAACGTAAAATTTACAAGCCTTCAACCTGGCTGAAGACAAAAAATCAATTGGCAATCGGCGGCAAAAACCAATCTTATGCTTGTAAAACAATCGGAACATTATTTACAACTTCAGCACTTATGCCTGCAAAAGCTTCATCCGGATGGCTCAATCCAATCTACAGCGATCCGGAATTTGTAACTATAGCAATGCTGCCGGAACAGGTTCAGGAAATTATTCAAACAAGCCAGCAGTTTATTGAGGCTTATTCGCAGATATTAAATGCTATGGATTCCGCAAAAACAGAAGAAGAATTTAACGAGGCACTAGGGGCATACAATCAGTTACTTGCAATGCAGCAGAATGCTGCTTCCCAGACTGAAGCTTCTTCCGATGCTGACGGTCAGGATGCAGAGAACCGGGCTTTGCAGGAGGCAGCACGGCTTGCTGCGGAACAAAATTCACCTCAACAGGAACAAAAAGCATAAATTTTTCAATAAAAAACTGTCCGCATAATCATAGCGGACAGTTTTTTATTAAATATTAAACTCTATACAAGTTCTACACTGTACTGTGCATTGCGTTCAGCAATTTCAACAAGGCTTCTTGATACTGCTACCATTGATATTTCTGAATCAAGTTTGTTTACGCAGGAACCGCAACCGATAGCTGAAGCACCTGCTGCAAAAGCAAGTGATGCTGTTGTCGGATTTATTCCTGTAGCTGTCATAACAGGCAAATCTATATTTCTTGTAAGTTCGATTGTGTTAGAAATAGTTAATTCAGCTCTTTCAATAAGACCTCTTACTCCGTTAGAAGGTGATTCATTTGAGAAATGTCCTTCTGTCTGAATTAAATTAACACCTAATAATTCAAGTTCTCTTGCAAGTTCAACTTGTTCGGATATTTCTAATTCGCCCGGAATTGTTACACAGAAGAATACATCTCCGATAAGTTCTTTTGTTCTTTTTGCCAAATTCAGAACTTGTGCGGATGTAAATGTCATTCCTTTTTTGTAGAGTGCATCGAAGTTTCCGAGTTCAACTGCATCAGCACCAAGTGAAACTGCATGTGCAAGTTCTTCCGGTACAATTGAAGAAACAAAAACAGGCATATCTGTCATTTCTCTTACCATTGTAATAATTTTTTCATCAGCACAGATATCAACTGCACTTGCACCTGAATTAGATGCTGCGGTTACAACTTTTTTTACACTTTCAATATCGAAGTTATCAATACCGGCAATAATTTTTACTGCTCTTTTTTCTTCCAAAGCTCTTTTAAAACTTTCAATTCTTGACATAATTTTCTCCTTTTTTGTGTCGATTGTTGTTGTATTCAACTTTACAGAGAATTATACATTAAAATTATAACTGTTGCAATATTTACCGTATCAGTCAGTCCTGTTTAAACATAAAGACGAATTGCATATTTGTTTTAAAGCAGTAATTATAATACGGTACGGAGAAAATTTATGATAAAAAAACTTATATTATTTTTTACTGTTATAATTTCGGTTCAGGCTCATGCATTTTCCCTGTCTTCAAAAACACCGTCAGTAATATATCAAAAAATTAATCCCGCAATAGTTTCCATAGATACTCATTTGCCGGACGGTATATCATGCGGAACAGGCTGTATTATTGATAAAAGCGGTGTTATTTTAACAAGCGCACATATTTTGGAGGACGGTAAAGACATTGTGGTTACTATGAGCAACGGTGAAGATTATAAAGCTGATATTCTGAAAAAGTTTGACAGAGGAAAGGATATTGCTTTGCTAAAAATTGCCGTTCCGTATGAACTTGCAACCGTAAAAATGGGAGATTCCGCCAAGGTAAAAGTCGGTGATTCTGTTTTGGCTATAGGTAATCCGTTCGGGTTTAACGGTACTTTAACAATGGGTATTGTGTCAAGGATAGATTATTTCAGAAACAGGATTCAGACGGATGCTGCCATTAATCCCGGTTCTTCAGGCGGTCCGCTTCTGAACAGTCATGGTGAAATAATCGGAATAAATCAGGCTATTTATAATCCTGATAATAATATATCTAATGTCGGGATTGGTTTTGCTACACCGATTAACATAATAAAAGAATATATGTCAGAGGATGACAGCGGCGGCATTTAGTTAAACTTTACTTTTTAGTCATAACGGTTATAATCATATTATGAGAATTTTTTTATTATTATTAACATTTTTGATTATGAATACCGCTTTTTCTTCGGATATTCAGCTCAGAGATTATGACGAATTTGATGTTCCTGCAGGAACATTTATAAATGTAATATCTGCACAGGAGTTTTCAACCGCATATTGTGAAGAAGGCGATGAACTTGTATTTATTACTACCTCAGATATTTATATGTTTGATAAAACAATAATTCCGCAGGGTACAAAACTTATAGGATATATAGATAAAAAAAATGAACCAATCGTAGGAACACATGCTGCAATGAGGGTGTTTATAAATAAAATGTGTTTGCCTGACGGATATACGGTGCCTATAAAAGCATATATATATACTTCTAATAACAACATTATCGGAGGAGGACTTACACCACCGGAGAAATACAGAAAAGTCCCCCATTACCAGAGATGGGTAATGTTCAGAGCATATAGTGTTACTCAGTGTGTTCCCGGAGCAACACGAAAAATGGGCGAACATGTAACAATATCTTCCGGTGCTAATTTAACAGTTGTTCTGACAGCTCCGATTCACATGACACATACAGCAATAAATCAGTAAAAACGATTTTGTTATTTATGAACAATGAATTTTTTATTTCGTTATTTTAGTATAACAACTCCACATAAATTGACAAAAGTATAATTGATTAATAGAATAATGTATAAGAGGAGAATATTTATGACAAATTACAAAAGATTATGTGCGACAGCATTATTGATGTCAATGACAACAATGAGTATGGCATTCGCAGGTTCAAATTATAGTTATACACCGGCACAGCCCGCTGTTAATCAGAATATGTATAATCAGCAGCCTGTGACATATAACGGTGCAGAGCCGCTTAAAGGCAGTGTAGTTACGGTCCCGGCAGGTACATCTTTCCCTGCAACTCTGACTTCTGAGTTATCATCAGGTAACACCTCTGTCGGACAGCCTGTTTATATGGTTTTAGGTGAAGATTTCTATTACGGTAACAAATTAATTGCGCCATCCGGAAGTACTATTACCGGCTCTGTTATAGAAACAAAAGCTGCAAAGCACGGCAGCCTTAACGGAAAATTGTGTGTAAGGTTTACTCAGATTACAACTCCTTACGGAACGCAAATTCCGATTTCTGCTGTAATAAAAACAGATGATAATACCGGTGTTTTGACCGGCGGAACAAAAATGGATGTTACTAAAGAGTATGCAAAAGATTTGGCTGTAGGCAGTGCAGCAGGTGCATTGTCAGGCTTGGTATTCGGTGCTTTAGCTGGTGGTGACAAACTTGGCAGAGGAGTTGCTCTTGGTACGGCAGTCGGTGCAGGCGGCGGTTTGGTAAAATCAGCAATAGACAAAGGTCAGGATGTCAGCATTCCTGTTAACTCAAAGATAGAACTGCTACTCACTCAGCCTATTACGGCAACAGCTTCAAACTACAGTTTTGAGAATTAAAAATTTTTTCCTCACCCATTCGGATACAAAATGGGTGAGGAATATTAAAAAATATAAAATAAGTAAGCAGGATAATTTATTTTGTTTTATAATGAATATATCCTAAAAAAGAAATCGAGGGGAAGAGGAGTAAGTTAAATACGATTAGTATTTGTAACTCCCTAAAACAGACGGACAAAGATTAGAGAGATATAAATTGTGTCAATATTAGAAAGAAAAAGTTTTTTGAGTGAGGATGAAATTGGTAACAGTAAGCAATTTACAATACCAAAGCTTGCGATTACAAAACCTGAAGTAATTCCGATAGGCAGGTCGTTTTTAATTTCATTTGCACTTCATCCTGCGGTAGTATTGTTAATATGGTTGATATCAATAGCGCTGGCAATATTGGGAATTCAATTATTTACGTTTCCTAAACCGGATGCAAAAATAAAAAAAGATATTGAATTTGTTCTTGTTGATAAAGAGGCAATGCCCAGAAATAAGAATACCAAAAATCGTGCCGATATAAATTCAAGAAGCGGCGGAATTAATGATCCCAAGAAAAAAGTTTCAATGCCGTCACCGGCACCAAAGAAACAATCAAAGCCGTCTGCAGCTGCGAACAGTGCTAATAAGCTGATAAAGAAACAGCAGCAGGCAGCCCAGCAAAAGGCAAAACAGAAAGTCGAACAAAAAAAGCAGCAAGCACCGGCAAAATCGCCGCAGCCTTCTGCAACAACAACTCCGTCACCGTCTAAACCGGCACCTGTGACACCAAGACCGAGTGTAAGACCTGTTACTTCACCAACACCTGTTGTAAAACCGTCATCTCCGTTTAGTATAGCGGCACCTACAGGAGCTGCACCGGGCAAATCACTTTCTACCGGTCCTGTCGGCGGAACAAATGCTCCGATAGGCGGTGCAAAAGGCGGTACAGGCTCAGGCTCAACTACCGGCAATATTGGCGGTGCTCCAAGACCGTCGTTATCACCTTCATCAGGTCATGGTTCGGGTACGTTAGGACGTTCAGGCGGCGGTACGGGTAACATCGGTAATCCCGGAGGCGGAGGTGGTGCTCCCGGTATTGATGCTTTGCGTGAGCCGGATTTTGGACCTTATATGAAAGAATTACAGAGAAGAATTAAAATGAATTGGGATCCGCCAAAAGGTAACGAATCCAAACGTGTAGTTCTGTTATTCAAGGTTGCGAAAGACGGAAGATTATTGTCTTGCAGAGTAAGCAAGTCATCAGGACTTCCGAGTGCAGACCAGGCAGCATTAAAGGCTGTAGAGTTAACTGCTCCGTTCAGACCGTTGCCGGCTGATTTCAAAGGTCAGAGTATTGATATTCAGTTTACTTTTGACTATAACGTATTCAATGCGTCAAGGTACTAATGAAAAATTAAGGAGAAACTAATATGAAAAAAGAATTTAAAAATATTATACTCGGAAGCATTTTGCTTTCTCTTGTTATGACCGGCAATATGTTCGTATCAAATGCTTTTGCTGAAAATAATGATGCGGTTGCTGCGGCTGCTGCCTATGAGAGAATGGTCAGACAGTACCCGAGCATGGTTCAGTATAGCGAACAGGCAAAAAGAAAAATTAAAAATAACTGGTATCCGCCGACAGAATCATTTGAACATTCGGCAACAATTTTATTAAATATTGATAAAGAAGGTAAATTATTAAATTGTTCTTTTATAACACCGTCACCGGATGAAGGGTTTAATGCTTCATTAATTGAGGCTGCAAACAAAGCGAAATTTGCTCCGCTTCCGAAGGAAATTAAAGAACAAAGTGTAAGTATAAACATGTCATTTGAAATGAAAAGACGTCATGTAACGAAATAATAAATTATAAGGGGAATAAATTATGGAATTATTATTACATTCAATTCAGTTAGACTGGCCGGTATTATTACCGATTTTTATCTGTTCATTATTGACACTTACGGTAGCAATTGACAGAGCAATGTTTTACAATGCAAACAAAAGAAATGTTATTGAGTTTATTCAGAGATTAAAGAATGAACTTGGCAGAAATAATCTTATGGGAGCACAAAACCTTGCTATTCAGTGCGGAGGTATTATTGGTGAAGTTACCGAAGAAGCTGTCAGAATATTGTCTGAACAGAAAAAAGGATTTTCACGTTCATTTGATATTGCATCAGCTCTTGCTACAAGAAAACTTGAACACAGATTAACAATTTTGGGTACAATAGGCGGTGTTGCACCGTTCTTAGGTTTGTTCGGAACGGTTGTCAGAATTCTTTATACCTTCCAGGATTTGGCATCACAAGGTAATCAGTCTGCAGCAGTCGCTATGGGTATCGGTTCAGCACTTATTGCTACAGCTTTTGGTCTTGGTGTTGCTATTGTTGCAGTTGTATGTTACAACTCTTTCCAATCTATAGTAAAGAGATTTGAGGATGATTTCCAGTTAATTAAGTTATTATTCTTGAGTTTTGTAGATTCTGAAGAAGAAGTGAAAGTAAAATCAGGTTCTTCAACCGTAGCATTATAAGAATTGTATAGGTAAAAATTGAAAACGGAAAAATAATTTATGGCAATAAAATCAGGCAGAAAAGCATTATTTACGGAAATAAATATAACACCGTTGACGGATATATTTTTGGTGTTGTTAATTATAATGATGGTTGTAGCACCGACATTCCAGTCAATGGATAATTCTATATCCATTCCGGAAGTAAACAGCGGCACTGCAATAGAGCAGGGAAAAGTTACCGTTTCGGTAACAAAAGACGGTTCAGTATATGTAGACGGAGTAAAAACCGCATTAGAAAAACTTTCAGCATCTCTGGAATCGTTAAGAGGGGATAATGATAAGGCTGAAGTTGTTGTAAAGGCTGATGAAAAAGTAAAAAGTTCCATAATATTAGAAATAATGGATGCGGCGCAGGATGCACACTATAAAAAACTTATTGTTGCAGGAGAACCGTTAAATAAAAAAGAACAAAAAGAACTTATGGAAAGTTCTGAAGCATTAAACAATGCCTCAACACCGCTTCCGCAGAACAGATACGAAAATTGGAGTGAGTAAATATATGCGTGATAGTTTTAATGAGATAAATATTACACCGTTAACAGATATATTCCTGGTTTTATTAATAATAATGATGGTAATAGCTCCAATGCTTGATCAACAGGGTTTGAATTTGGCTGTTCCTGAGGTTGTAAAACAAGAGGATATTGTAAAAGATAATAAAATTATGAATTTTGTTGTTACAAATGACAATAAGTATTTATTCGACGGAACAGAAGTTGCGGTTGCTGATTTGGAAGATTTTGTACAATCACATGTAAAAGATTATCCTGACGGACTCTTAATTCAGGTAGATGATAATGCGGAACACGGTGCAGTGGTAAAACTTATGGACAGTGCAAGAAATGTAGGTGTTACAAGTATTTCGTTGTCCAGATAAAATTAATTATTGAGGAATTTTATGTTTGAATCGCTGATATGGATGTTTAAGGTTAAAGATTTTAAAAAACACTTTTTTATTCTGTTATTTTCAGGATTGGGTTTTGTATTATTGTCTGTTTTATTCTGGGTTGCAACAGTTATTTTTATGTCAGGATTCGAAACCAAACAGGCAATAAATATAAAACTGATAAACATCGCAGTCTTGGTTCTGCCTTTTCTTTTTGTTACAGGATACTTTTGGATGTTAACCGAAAATATTATTTGCAGGGATGACGATATTACTGCAGATAGTATATATAAAGGCAAATATCAGTTTATACATAAGATTAAATTACCGGAGTTGAATTTTTTAAAGATTATGTGGCGAGGAATTGCATCTATAGTTGCAACGGCTTTGCTGTACCTGCCGTTTTCGTTTTTCTTTGCTTCATTAAATACCAGATTATCTGAGGCATCAGAGTTTTGGAATTGGGATTCTTCGCAGAATTCATTGATATGTATTATTATAGCTGTTTTTTGTATAATATTTATTCCCGGACTTTTATGGAACTATGCAAGAAGGGATTCTGTTGTGGCGGTTTGGAATGTACCAAAGGCTGTTTATATTATGGGTAATTATACCGGCAGATATATATGGAATACTTTTTTGTTTATTATTTTTTCATTTGTATATCCGCTTTGTGTGCAGATATTTATAGTTTTGTCCAGTATTAAAATATCCGAGTTATTTTCTCTTGATGGCTCCGGTTTAACTCTGCTTGCCAATACAGAAATTATACTCCCTTTAATAATTACGTTTTTTGTAGGTTATTCAATAGGCATATACTGGTTGTTTGTTAATGCTTATCTCTTGGGAACGATAGCTCCCTCAAATGAGTTCTAATCGCTGATAATTATATATAAATACTTGATTTTTAAAAATATTTATATTATATTTAGCCTTGTAGTGTGCTTATGCTGGATGTCATACTACGTGCGTAAAATGATTTGATTATATGAATCAAACACATCTACAGCAAGAAAGAAGGTAAAAAATGAATTTAAAAAACAAACAAGAGATTATAGCTCAATTTGGTGCTAACGAAAAAGATACCGGTTCTGCAGAAGTTCAGGTAGCTATGTTAACTAAAAAAATTGCTGAGCTTACTGAACACATGAAGTCAAATAAAAATGATTTCGCTACCAAGAGAGGTCTTTTAATGATGGTAGGTAAGAGAAAAAGATTGCTTTCATTCTTAAAAGAAAAAGACTTGGAAAATTACAGAAAGTTAATCAAAGATTTAGGTATCAGAGGTTAGTTATAATTTTAAAGAAAAAAGAGCCCGAAAGAGGGCTCTTTTTTTATACTATTATTTGTAATATTTCTTAATAAACATTAAATAAAAGGCAATTATAAATAACAGAAATACTTTATATATATAAGGGATTTTGAATATTTTTCAGAGTATAAATTAACTGCTAATCAACTATATACATACACATACTACACTTCACACATTAAAAGTTTTTAGAGTCGTTAAGACTCTTTTTTTTGATTGTGATTTTCAGAATGATGAAAATGACAGCTGTGTGTTAAACAGAGGAGTGCGAAGAGTTTGAAAGCATGTTATAATACTTTTATGAATAATGATAAATCAAGAGTGTTGCGGAAATTGTCAAATGCACTTAATGCCAATGACATGGTTTCGGCTAAAAAGATAATAGAAAAAGAAGCAAAACAACATATCCCAAAATATGAATATTACTTTTATCTGGGACTTGTATCAGATGATTATGAACAAAAACTTAAATATTATAATAAATCAATAAAAGAAAAATCTGATTTTACTGATGCATATATTAACCGTGGTTTGGTAAAAAATGAACTTGGTGACTATGAAGGTTCTATAACGGATTATAATAAAGCTATTGAGCTGGATTCCCGCTGTTCTCTTGCTTATAATAACAGGGGGTACACCAGATACAGACAGGGTGATTATAAGGGGGCATTGGCAGATTATAACAAAGCAATTCTTTTAAACCCCAAGCTTAATATTGCATTGGATAATAAAGCAAAGCTTCTTTCGGAAGTCTGTTTAAAAGATGATGAAGAATTTAGTGAAAAATATTATTTAAGCCTCGGAATACAGGAAATTAATAAGGGAAATCTCCTGGAAGGTATCAAAAATATTGACGAATCAATAAAATATAATGATAAATTGGACGTAGCTTATTTTTATAAAGCTGTAGCATACCACAATTTAAACAATACAGAACTTGCGTATGAAAATTATACAAAAACAATAGAACTCAATAAGAAGATGGTAGATGCATATTATAACCGAGGTCAAATTATTATGCAGGATAATCCCAAGCAGGCATTGGATGATTTTGTAACAGCTGTTGCTTTGGATCCGAAATTCATTGATGCATATTATGCAATAGCTGCGATACAGAAAAAATTGGGACATTATCAGGATGCCATAAAAAATCTTGATAAAATTTTAGAACTTGAGCCTATGGCTGTGAATGCAAAAGCATTAAAAAAACTGATATTAACCAAGTATATAAAATAACAAAACACCTCTTTTTCAAAAGAGGTGTTTTTGTTTGTTCAAAAATATATTAGAACATCAAGCCGGCTTCTCTTGCTGCATCAGCGAGTGCTGCAACTCTACCGTGGTAGAGGAAACCGCCTCTGTCGAATACAACACATTCAATACCTGCTGCTTTAGCTTTCTTAGCGATAGCTTCACCAACAACTTTAGCTGCTTCGATGTTACCGCCGTGAGCTAATTTTTCTTTAAGGTCTTTGTCAACAGATGATGCTGAAGCGATTGTAACATGTTTTTCATCATCAATAAGCTGAGCATAGATGTGTTTTGTACTTCTGTAAACTGCTAAACGTGGGAATTCAGTAGTTCCTGAAAGTTTAACTCTGATAGACTGATGTCTTTTTTGTATTTTTGGTTTTCTAATTTCTTGTTTAATCATTTTATTTCCTTCTTTCTTACTGCTTTAGCGGGCTAAAGCCCTTCACATGTAATATTATTTGTATGAGATCCTGAAACAAGTTCAGGATAAGATATTTGTATAACTTGCAAAGCTCATTAACAACTATCTTACTTCTTACCGGCTTTACCGGCTTTACGTCTGATGTATTCACCTTCGTACTTAACACCTTTTCCTTTGTAAACTTCAGGAGGTCTTTTTCCTCTGATGAATGCTGCGATATCGCCGACAGCTTGCTTGTTAGAACCGCTTACTGTAATCTTTGTATTTTGCTCAACTGCAAATGTAATTCCTGCCGGAGCTTCGATGATTACAGGGTGAGAGTAACCAAGCGCCATATTAAGGTTTTTACCTTCCATAGCTGCACGATAACCTACACCAACGATTTCAAGTTTCTTTTCAAAACCTTTTGAAACACCTGTTACGGCATTTGCAATAAGAGTTCTGAATAAACCGTGAAGAGCACCTGCTTTTCTGTCATCAGAATTCTGTTCAACGATGATTTGGTTTTCTTTTTGAGAAACTTTAACTTCATCTCTGAAAGAAACTGATTCGGTACCCTTAGGTCCTTTAACGGTAACAACATTACCTTCTATTTTTACTTCTACCCCTGATGGGATATCAATAGGTTTTTTTCCGATACGTGACATTTTTCTTTTCCTTTCTACAGGCTTTCTGTCAATGACCTGTGTTTCTTTATTAATAGATATAGCAAAGAACTTCGCCGCCGAGGTTTTCTTTTCTTGCCTTACGGTCAGTTAATAAACCTTTGCTTGTTGATACGATTGCTATACCCATACCGCCCATAACCTGCGGTAAGTTTTTAGCTTTGCAGTAGCTTCTTAAACCCGGTTTTGAAACTCTCTTTAAACTTGTAATTACAGGTTTGCTGGTTTCATCATACTTTAATTCGATAACCAAAGTTTTGAAGTGTCCGTCAATTTTTTCTGAGTAGTCAGTAATATAGCCTTCTTCTTTTAAAAGTTTAGCCAAAGCTACTTTTAATTTTGAAGACGGTAATTCTACTGTCGGGTGAGAAACTACATTTGCGTTTCTGATTCTTGTTAGCATATCTGCTATCGGATCTGTGTTCATATTTTTTCCTTTACTGTTGTGGAGTAGTTTAAATATCACGGATTACAAAACGTGAGAATATTGTATTTCGGCTATTTACTTGCTCCGAGTACCCGTCACTTATTGAATTAATTTTTGCTCATTAAAAGCTTACTTCAACAGTCTGACAAGCTGATATTAACACAAGCAAAGTTTTATTGCAACAACATTTTTATATTATTGCACTATTTTTCAAATTTATATATAATTGGTTATGTAATAGTGTTTTTACGTTTAAAAAGGAGAGATTATGCTTAAAAAAATGTTTAAGTCATTAAGCTTAGCTGTTATGGCTATGTTTATGGCAATTCCTGCTTTTGCGGGAGAAGCCTCTCTGGAAGTTCCAAATATCTTGCAGGAAAGCAAGGATAGTTACGATTTACTTGTCAAAGGTTTAATTGTATCTGTTTTTGGTGTGCTGTGGGGTTTATGGGCATACAGAAGGGTAAAGAAAATTGAAGTACACGAAAAAATGGCAGCGGTAGGTGATACAATTTTTGAAACTTGTAAAACATATCTTGTTCAGCAGGGTAAATTTTTACTTGGTTTGGAAATTTTAATCGGCTTATGTATTGCATACTATTTCTGGCATTTGCAAAGTATGCCTTTGAAATCCGTTTTAATCATTTTGGGCTGGTCTGTATTGGGTATATTAGGCTCATATTTGGTTGCATGGTTCGGAATCAGAATGAATACACTGGCAAACTCAAGAACTGCATTTACAGCACTTAAAGGAAATCCTTTAAATATTTTAAACATACCTTTAAAAGCAGGTATGAGTATAGGTGTTTTACTTGTATCTATAGAGTTAATTATGATGCTTGTAATTTTACTGTTTGTTCCGGGAAAACTTGCAGGTGCTTGTTTTATCGGTTTCGCTATCGGTGAATCACTCGGTGCATCAGCACTTCGTGTTGCTGGCGGTATATTTACAAAAATTGCGGATATAGGTTCTGATTTGATGAAAATTCAATTTGGTATCAAAGAAGATGATCCGCGTAACCCCGGTGTTATTGCAGACTGTACGGGTGACAATGCCGGTGATTCAATCGGACCGACTGCTGATGGCTTTGAAACGTACGGTGTAACGGGTGTTGCTCTTGTAAGCTTCATTCTGTTAGGTGTGTTCCATGAATATCAGGTTCAACTGCTTGCGTGGATTTTCACAATGAGATTCCTGATGATTATTACTTCGGTTGTTGCATACTATATCAACGGCTGGATAACAGCAATTTATGCAAAATCTGCTAAGAAATTTGATTTTGAAGCACCGCTTACAAATCTTGTGTGGATAACTTCCGTTTTATCCATTGCTATGACATTTGGTGTAAGCAATTACTTACTGAAGGATTTGCCTAATAATTTATGGCTTGTTCTTTCAATAATTATTTCCTGCGGTACATTAGGTGCTGCATTAATTCCTGAAGCAACTAAGGTATTTACATCTCCGAAGGCAAAACACACTCACGAAGTTGTTGTTGCTTCAAAAGAAGGCGGTGCATCATTGACAATACTTTCAGGTATTGTATCCGGTAACTTCTCAGGTTTCTGGATTGGCTCAATCGTTGTATTACTGATGGGACTTGCTTACTTTGCAAGTTTGCATATTCCTGAAAGTGTAATGGATTATCCTTCAGTATTTGCATTTGGTCTGGTTGCATTCGGCTTCCTGGGTATGGGACCTGTTACAATTGCTGTTGATTCATACGGTCCTGTTACTGATAATGCTCAGTCTGTTTATGAATTGTCATTAATAGAAGAAGTTCCGAATGTAGCTGAAGGCATTGAAAAATACTATGGTTTTAAGCCGGATTTTGAAAATGCAAAAACATATCTTGAAGAAAACGACGGTGCAGGAAATACGTTCAAAGCTACATCTAAACCGGTTCTTATTGGTACGGCTGTTGTCGGTGCAACTACAATGATTTTCTCACTGATACTTGTAATTAAAGAAACTCTGAAAGAATTGGCACTTAATACATCACCGGAATTAATATTAAACATATTGAATCCATATACAATACTTGGATTTATAGCCGGCGGTGCCGTTATTTACTGGTTCTCGGGAGCTTCAATGCAGGCTGTAACAACAGGTGCCTACAGAGCTGTTGAATACATTAAAGACAATATCAAGTTAGGCGAGGCTGATGAAAAAAGTGCAAATATAGCAAATTCAAAAGAAGTTGTTAAGATTTGTACACAGTATGCGCAAAAGGGTATGTATAATATCTTTATCGCACTTTTTGCATTTGCACTTTCATTTGCTTGCTTATCAGCACCAGTTGGCAGTGATTGGTATCCGGTATCATTCTTCATAAGTTACCTGATTGCAATTGCAGTATTTGGTTTGTTCCAGGCTGTATTTATGGCAAATGCCGGCGGATGCTGGGATAACGCAAAGAAAATTGTTGAAGTTGATATGGCAGAAAAAGGAACACCGCTTCATGAAGCAACCGTTGTTGGTGATACAGTTGGTGATCCGTTCAAGGATACTTCATCTGTTGCAATGAACCCGATAATCAAGTTTACTACTTTATTCGGTTTGTTGGCTATGGAAATCGCAATTGCTCCCGCATTTAAACAAAATGCAAAAATTTGCGGTGTAGTATTCTTAATAATTGCACTGATTTTTGTAATTCGTTCTTTCTACGGAATGAGAATTCCGAATAAGGATGAAAAATAATTAAAAGGTGAAAAATAGAAACAGGATGTTCAATTTTGAACATCCTGTTTTTTTATAGTTTTAAAATACTTATTTTCTTAAATCAGCGGCACCTTCTAAATATACAAATTCAGGTTCAAAGGTTTCCGAACAGTTTACTACAATCAAAACCCTTAAGCACTTCGCCAATCCGGTAGGAACTGCCATTTCATTAAGGCACATCATTGGAACATCTTTCCATTTCAGATTAATTCTTGCATATTTAGCAGGAAAATCCGCATTCAAATCTTTTGTTACAGTAAAAATTGTGTGGGATATTGAATCTAATTCAATATTATTTCTTTCCATCATTGCATTAAGCAGCTTAATTGTAGCTGCTCCGATTGCTTCCGGAGTATTTTCTTCAACGGTAATTGCTCCTCTGATACCTTTTGTAATCATTAGTCTCTCCTTCTGTATAATTATAGTTTAATCATACTATTTTTATATTAAAAGTGCAAAGAATTTATGCATCCATTTCTCTGTGGTGTTCAAAGTCATATACACCCGGGAACGCATCAACACCTGTTGCTTTTTTAGTTACATAATACTGTATTTTCGGAATAAATGTTGAAAGGAATGCAGCCGCAACAACGAAACCAGCCGCAAAGTTAATTCCATTATACATTATATTATTATTCTTGATTGTATCAAGCAGCTTCTTATCAACCTTTCCGCCTTTTGCAGCTTTGCAGATTGTTTCTATGTACTGCTCCATTTGTGCCTTCAATTTGTATAACTTCTTATTGGAAACAAATCTGAACTCGTCGTTATAAGCACCGCCTTCAAATTCAAATTCCGAACGAATCGGTTTGCCGTTAGGTTTCTTGCCGATTACTTTTCCTTTACCGCCGGTAAATTCTGAGAATACGTTATTGAGCAGTTTAGTACTATTAATTTCAGCCTTGTTGTATGCATCAAATACCTGTTGTTTAGTTAAGACGGCTTTGCCTTGTCTTTCCGGCTGTAATTTAGCCATTTCTCTTGCTCTTTCAAGAACATCTTTATCCTTGATATGTTTTTCAAGTTCTTCAAGTGTAATAACTTCAAGCGGTTTCTTGTTCATCAATTTTGATAAACCGCTGAGTTTTTGAGTTTCGAATGTTATTCCGTCATCAATTTTGACTTCAGACATTGGTTTTCCGAGTATTGCATTTCTGAATTCTTCAACGCTGATACCATCTTTATGATTATTCATAAATTCTTCTAAGTGATTGTTAAGAATGTTAGCTGTATTCGGATTTAACCTTGATGCTTTTCCGCTTTCAAGGTAATTGAGCACATTGCCTACATGACCGCTTGCCCACATATAGAAGTAGATTGAACCTATATCTCTGATTGCAATCTCCCTTCTTTCTTCTTTGCTTCTTGCATTGTACATTCTGCCTGTAACAATACCGCAGTCACTTGAGAGAAGTTTACCTGCATTTGTATTTTCAATAATATTGGTAAATCCGTTAATTGCAGACATTCCGACACCGCCCTTGAACGTAACTGCATTTGTATTTTGCGGTTTATTTTGTTCTTTTTGCTGAGCCTTTCTTTCGTGTCTGAGCTTTTTGGTAAGACCCTGATTTAACTTAGGAACAACCATACCAATAAACAGGTTAACCAAAACAATGCTGGTTAATACTTTTGAACTCTTTATCCAGGCAACCTGTGTAGGTGTAAACTTCTTAGGCAGCATTTTGTTCATAAAGTTTTCAAACGGAGTACGCAAAACTTTATCTGTGCCGACATCAAAGTTTTTGCCCTGTGATTTCAAAATCTTAGCAATAATTTTATCACCGAGCCAGTTAAGCGACATTACACCGCACAACCAGGTGATAGAGCCCATGATTTCTTCTATAAATCTCTCTCTTGCTTCGTCCCATTTACCTCTTTTGTATGCCTGATATGTTCTTCCGGATACAACACAAGCTTCCAATGCAATTACCGGCGCAAGTGCATCTGCTTTCGTCATTCTTGTAATGAATCTTGCAATGTTTTTATTTACGCCTTTAAATGAGGTATTCGGACTTGTGCTATTTATATTTATGTTGTTCAAAACATAACCTTTCAATACATTCGGGCTAATAAGATTAAAGCATGTGAATATCAAAATTTGCCAGTGATTTGGAAAATCTTTACAAAAATATACAAAAATATTTTACAACTTATTATAAATTAAGTGTAAATTTTTGTAACAATTTAACAGAAAACTTAAAGTTTTATCAAAATTTGCCGATATCTAAAATAAGTTTTTTAATAAAAAATAGAGGAGTTGAACTTATGATTCACGGTTCAGGAAATTTTAACCCAAATTATTACGCAACTATCGTTAACAGATTAAAGAATTTGAGTGCAAAAAGCGATTCAGAAGTAACAGAGGCAGAAATAGAGAAAATTGCTGAAAAGGTTGTAGAATCTCAAAAAGAAGATAAGCCAACAGTAGATTTGGATGCTTATTTGAGAGAAGTAGAAAACCAATTAGTTACTCAGCAAAATAATAATTTGAAAGCAGACTCAAAAGGTCTTCCACAAGGGCATATTGCTGATATGTCAGAGGATCTCCTTTATAAACTTTTAGATTTAGGTGTAATAAGTCTTGATGAAGATGGCCGTGTAAAATGCGATAGTGAAGGAGCACCAATCATAAATAAGGAAATCGCAAGCAGAATTGTTAATAAACAGGTCTCAACCTGGAATGAATTTGGGAAGGCTCTGTTAGACAACAGTTATAGCTACCTTGAAGATTTTAAAAACAGTTCTATTCCTGAAAATATTATTGAAAAATATTTTGTGACGTATTTTTACGAGTTTGAATCAGAAGAAGCATATAACGCAAAAAAACAGAGTGATTTACGCTTCTCTTTAAATTTTGATGCAATAAACAAAGATTTTGCTGAATATTTGAAAGACCATAAAATTGAAACATTGGAAGATTTACGTTCTGCTATAGAATGGAATGCTGCAAATATTCAAAGTGTAAACCGTGAAATCGATGAATGGGTTGGTCAGAGCTCTGCTACAGGAGATTGCTGGCTAGTATCAGCAATTTTGTCACTTAACTCAACAGATGAAGGCAAAAAAATAATTCACGATGCAATACAGCCTCAGGATGACGGCAGTTTCGTTGTAGAATTTAAAGGAGCAATCGATCCTGATGGCAATCCTGCAAAAATCAAGGTTACACAAGAAGATATAAAACGATTCGATACAGATACAAATTACAAAGATCATTTTTCGAATGGTGACAATGACATGCTGGTTTTAGAAATTGCAACAAACATTTTGCATGAAAAAATTTCAAAAGGAGAAATTGTTGTTGCTCCTGAATTAGTTACTCTTGCAACTCAACCGGATTCGTTGGCATATAGTGACAACTTTATATCTTATTTAGAAGGATCGGATTCTTCAAGAATGATATATCTTATGACCGGCGAAGCAGCAGATTTGTACAAGTTCGATAATCACTACGATGATTTAACACGCAGTAAAATATACCAATTATTAGCTAATGCAGCAGAAAATCCTAATACAGTACTCCATTTTACACTGTTGGAAGGTTCGCACGAAGCAAATTGTACTGATGGAACAACTTATTCATTTAAATTAGATGAAGGTGAAGCTCATGCTTTTGCAATAGTTGGTTATAATGAAGTCAAAGGTAATAACGGACCTGATCCGGACAAATCGACAGTTACATTTGTTAATCCGTGGAATTCTGAACAAAAATATACAGTATCCTGGAAAGAATTTGTAAATCTGGATATTGGTATTTTGGGTTCAACAAACTTAACCGGTGTAAAAGACGGAACAACTCAAAAACCTGACGGACAATTGGTTCTTTCATATTTGAGGGATGATACGGATAAACTCACAAGTGATGCAGAACAATTTTTAAGCGGTAATATGACCGTAGAACAATTAAAAGCTGTTCTAAAAAAGATAGATATTAATGATGTTAAAGTTCGTGAAACAGAAAAATATACCTATGTAGAATTTGTAGATCAGGATGGCAGCAATTGCACATTGGTTTGTGATAAAGAGGCTGTTAATGACAAAGTTACAGGCAAAGGCTATGGTGATGTAAAAATATTTTCAGGTGAAAACAGAACTATTGATGGTATTCAATTTACACCGGAAGAATTTGAAAAATATTTCATAAATGCTGCAACTTTTACATATAACAACGTTGTTTATAATTGGGGCAATTTCTATCTTCCAAGTGAAGAATGGCCGGAAGGTGTAACAACTGCTGCTGAATTAAGAGCATATATTAACAACAATCCTGTAACACAGGGAGCTGAGACGGAAGACGGCGATGAGGTCTCTAATGAAAACCCTGATGATCCGGCAGTAGTAATTGAAACCCCGGAGGAAGCTGCTCAAAGACTTGAAAGAGAAGCTGCAATAGCTAAAATGATGAAAGAAATTAAAGGTATGAAATTTAAATCTATAGAAGATTTTGAAGCATACCTCAAAACGACATACGGTGATCTTTCAAATTATCTTACTGTTGTTCAAGATTCTGACGATCCTCAAAATGTTTTAGTAGGTTATGAGAATAATAGTGGCAACTGGGTTATCACTAATGTTACATTAGATCCGAATGCACAATCAACGGAACCCGGTACATATCCGACACTTCAGGATGCTTTAAACGATATGAAATTACGTGAAACATTCTGTAAAGGTGTTTATTGTCAGCATCATAATCCGGACAGACCTGCAGGTGACTATACTCATCAAAGACATTTTGTATGGGATGAATCTCAGCATAAAATGATTGAACTTCCGGGAGTTTATTTCCTCAGTCATGATGGTCATCAGGCAAAAGGTCTTGATGGTTACGAACAATTAATGGTATATCAGAAAGGATATAAATTTACCGATACACCCGGTGTCTATGAAAAAGACGGTGTAAAATTCACATTCAATAAAGAAAAATCAGAATTTGAACAGGTTAAATAATATAATTTTAAATCTGTAAAAAAGGAATTATCAGTATTTGCTGATAATTCCTTTTTTGTTATTTATAAACTCCGTAATTAAGGAAAATTATTAAAGTAACTGTATAGCAACACTGGGGGCCTGATTAGCTGTTGAAAGCAGTGTTGATGAAGCCTGTTGAAGTATTTGTGCTTTAATATAATTACTTGATTCGGTAGCTATATCAGCATCTCTGATTGTAGAAAGTGAGCCTGTTAACTTTTCTATAGCGGTTGTAGTTGTATCCAATGCACTTTCAAGTCTGTTTGTTACAGCTCCAAGTTTAGTAGATTTTTCCGAAAGCAAATCAAGAAAATCATTTAAAACGACATAATTACTTGAATCCTGAGCACCTTTCACAATAATTGAATTTAAGTTATAATTCAAACGTGTTTCTACATCAAGCCTGCTTGATTCATCACCATTGATACCTATTTGCAGTGTTATTACACCAAGCTTACCTTCAATAACTCCTATATTACTCATTTGTGGTGTTAAATCATGGCTTGAGTCATATATGTATGATGTAGTGTTGTTAGTTTCATTATAAAGTTCTTTTGCCCAACCGCCTATTTTACTTATATCCTGCTGGAACATTTCACAAGATGTTACACTCAGTGATCCGTTACCGTAACTGATTATAGTTGAGCCGTTATTAACTTTCTCATACCATCCGACATTTCCGCCAATAAATGCTCCGGAGAGACCTTGACCTCTTACGGTAGAGTAGGATATTGAATCTTTAACTGTTACATTGCCGTCATATGTCTCAGCATTACCGATTAATCCACCGACAAGTTTATTACCGGAAACACTACCCGTTGAGCAGCAGTTAGAAACCGTATTGGTTTTTGATAGACCGATAAGTCCGCCAATACTTATTTCACCTGATGTAATAGAACTTGAAAAACAGTCCTTAATATCAGCCAAAGCTTTTCCGGCAAGCCCGCCTACGTTATTCTTTCCGGAAGAAGAGCCTGTTGATTTACTTTTTTCAACAATGCCTTCAGTAAGTCCTACAAGTCCGCCGGTATTATTTTGTCCTGTTACTGTGCCGGTAGCAAAACAGTTTTTAATAAGTTCTGTCGTATATCCTACAAGACCTCCGGTTTTATCGTTTCCTGTAACATTTCCTGTTGCATAACAGTTTGTAATGTAAGCATTAGACCTGCCAACCAGTCCGCCGGTACTATCACCGCCGTTTACACTAACTTTTGAATAACAGTTTGTCAGGGCTCCATCAGCCATACCAATTAAACCTCCGGTGCAGGTAGAACCTGAAACTGAACCTTCGACTCCGACATTTTTGATGGAACTGTGGATATTTGCGTACCCAAATAAGCCCTGAAATTCTTTGTCAGGATTAGAAATATTTAAATGCGTAACGTTATGTCCATTTCCGTCAAAAACGCCCATAAATTTGTAGTCTGAGTTTGTCGAGTAGTCACCAATTGGTGTCCAGCTTTCACCGGATAAATCAATATCTGCACCCATGACAAAAGTTATACCGAGAGTTGCAACACCGGAATTAACCAAATCAGCAAGTTTCCGCAAGTCATTTATTGTAGAAACCTGATATGATGTTCCGTCAACAAAATTTGAAACATCAGCAACATGTGTCAGGGCATCAACCTGATCCTGAGAATGTGTTACGGGGTTACTTATAAATTCACCGTATTCACCGCTTACTGAGGCTGTACCTGATTTAATTGCCAGTGCTTCACTTGAAAGTTCAAATTCACATTTCAGTAGTGAGATACCGTTATATTCGGTAGTTTCATATATTCGGTTAATTTCGTCAATTCTTGCCTGTATTTCAGAATTTATTGCCGCAATTGAATTCTCGCCGTACGTACCGTTTTGAGCCTGTGTTATCAGGTTATGGATTCTTTCGGCATGAGATTGCATCAATGCTATTGACTCCTGTGCTGTCGATACCATGTCCATTCCGGCAGAGATGTTGTCACTGGCTACGTCATAGCTGGATAACTGGGATACCATATTTTCTGCAATAGAGTAGCCCGCAGCATTGTCAGAAGCATGATTAAGCTTATATCCGGTAGTCATTCGCTCTATTGCTGTATTAAGAGCATTTGTGGATTTCGCCAAATTCTGCTGTACAAGTAGTGATTGTAGGTTTGTATTAATGCTTACCAATTACACCTCCTTTTCCTCCTGTAATACGGAAGAAACTCCATAATTAAGGAAATGTAATCAGTTCCGAATAAGTTATACAGCCGCAAAGTTTGTTCAAATTTCAAAGGCACAAAAGAAATTTGATAAAAATAATTAGCAGCTGTATTATCTCTTGTTATATATTTCTCGCAATTGAATTTTATTAAATCTGAACGGCAAGCAGAACAAATTTCTTTAATACTGTCTATTAAAGTATAAGAGTTTATTCTGTTATGTGCCTTCATTTTTAACGATACCATAGTATTCCCTTACTAATTATATCATTCAACATGGTGTATATTCCACATATTTATAAATTCATAACAAAATATATACACATAAATTTACAAAAGTTTACAAAATTAGTTTTTACTAAAGAGTATAATTATTGTAAGATGTTTGATTTTTATAATACATGCAGGGGGCAAAAATGGATAAATTAAAAATATTTATGGATAAAGATATAGACACAGACCTTATTAAATCAAAAAAAATTGCTGTAATAGGTTTTGGTTCTCAGGGATACGGTCAGGGGCTGAATCTGGTTGATTCCGGATGTGATGTAGTATTTGGCTTAAGACAGGGCGGAGTATCAGATACAAAAGCTAAAGATTACGGCTTAAAAACAATGTCTATAGAAGATGCGGTACGGTATGCCGATATTGTTCAGATATTAATTCCTGATGAGGTGCAGGCAAAAGTTTATAAAGAACAAATAGAACCTAATTTAAGAGCAGGACAGTATTTGATGTTTTCTCACGGATTTAATATTCATTATTCATATATAAAAGCACCTGACAATGTAAATGTTATTATGGTTGCACCAAAAGCTCCGGGACATACGGTAAGAAGTGAATATTTAAAAGGTCAGGGTGTGCCTTCTTTAATTGCGGTCGAGCATGATGTAAACGGTGATTCCCGTGCTGTTGCTCTTTCTTATGCTGCAGCTATCGGTTCCGGCAGAACAGGAATAATAGAAACATCATTCAGAGAAGAAACGGAAACTGATTTGTTTGGAGAACAAACAGTTCTTTGCGGCGGGGTTGATTATTTAATTAAAACGGCTTTTGAAACCCTTGTAGAAGGCGGATACTCTCCTTACATGGCATATTTTGAAGTTTGCCATGAACTGAAGCTGATTGTAGATTTAATATATGAGGGCGGAATAGAAGACATGCACTATTCTGTTTCAAATAATGCTGAATACGGTGATTATACCCGAGGTTGTAAAGTTATAGATTCATCAGTAAAAGATCGCATGAAAGAAGTCTTAAATCAAATTCAGAATGGCAGTTATGCAAAAGAATTTATGGATGAAATGACCTCCGGAGGAAAGAAATTCAGTAAATTAAGAGAGCAGTCAGGAGAGCATTTAATAGAAAAAACAGGTTCGGAAATCCGCTCATCTTTTAAATGGGGAAATAAAGACAAACTTATAGATAAAACCAGAAATTAGAATTTACTTTTTCTTTTATAGGTTAAAAAATTCAGGTTAGGTTTAATTTAAGCCCGAAAGATATTCGTCAATGGCCTTTGCTGCCTTTTTGCCGGCGCCCATAGCATTTATTGCATTTGATTCTCCGACAGGAGCAACATCACCGCCTGCAAAAATTCCCGGTACTGAGGTTTCTCTTGTTTCCGGATTTACTGTAAAGTATCCTTTGCGGTCAGTTTCAAAATTAATTTTATCTGTTTCTGCTGATTTTTGGATAATAGGATTAGGTCCTGTACCAAGTGCAACAATTACTGTATCTACATCCAAATCTACAAACTCTCCTGTTCCGACCGGCGAACGTCTGCCTGATTGATCGGGGGCACCAAGCTGCATTATTTCAAATTGCATACCGTTAACTGCACCATCTTTGCTGTAAATCTGTTTTGGTGCTCTGAGAAACATAAATTGAACACCTTCTTCTTTTGCATGTCTTATTTCTTCAAGTCTTGCAGGTAATTCGGTTTCTGTTCTTCTGTAAACAATATAAACTGTCTTGAATCCGACACGAACAGCCGTTCTTGCAGCATCCATAGCGACATTTCCACCGCCGATTACCGCAACGGTATTACCTACTTTAAGCGGTGTGGCTGTGCTTTCTTCATTTGCCTGCATAAGATTAACTCTTGTAAGAAATTCATTTGCAGAGAATACTCCGTTCAGGTTTTCTCCGGGAATATGCATCATCTTTGGCAGTCCTGCTCCGGAACAGATAAATATTGCATCAAATCCGTCATCTTTAAGTTGTTTTAGAGTTATGGATTTTCCGACAATAACATTTTTTTCAAATTTAACTCCCATATCTTTTAATGAATTTATTTCTCTGTCCAGAACCGTACGTGGAAGTCTGAATGGCGGAATACCGTATCTGAGGACACCTCCGAATTTATGGAGAGCTTCAAATATTGTTACATCATGACCGGCTTTTCTAAGGTCTGATGCAGCCGTAATTCCGGCACAACCCGAACCGATAATTGCTACTTTTTTTCCTGTCGGTGTTATGCTTTCTTTTTTAGGTGTTGTGTTATCGCCTACATATCTTTCCAAAGCACCGATTGCTACAGCTTCACTTTTTATACCGAGGATACATTGTCCTTCACACTGTCTTTCCTGTGGGCATACTCTGCCGCAGACAGAAGGAAGCATGCTTGTTTGTCTGATAATTTCACCGGCTAGCTCAAGATTATCTTCTTTTACAGCTTTTATAAAATCAGGAATTTTAATATTAACGGGACACCCCTGTACACATCTCGGATTTTTACAGTTCAAACATCTGGATGCTTCCAGTGCTGCCTGTTCTTTAGTGAAGTTTTCTTCTACCGCATTAAAATTATTACGGCGGGTAATCTTATCTTGTTCGGAAGGTTTTTGACGCATACTTCTCTCCTCAAAATGTTAATTAAGTTATTATAATAATTATACCAAAAAATTAACATTTTAGTAAAACAGAGTTTAATGTCCTTTGCGTTTTACCCTGACACCTTCAACTTCATGTACGGCCTCTGTAACAATAAAGGCTTTCGGATCGAGGGAATGAACCAAATCTTTTAATTTAGGTATTTCGAATTTATTTACGACACAATATGTTAAGATTTTTTCCTGTCTTGAATATCCGCCCATTGTTTTTATATAAGTGACACTTGTATCAAGTTCTTTCATAATTGCTTCGCCGATTTCTCTGTGGTTTTCCGACACAATTCTTACCGATTTTGATTTATCCAATCCTTCCATAACTGCATCAATAACTTTAGAGGCAATATAGTATGTTAAAATTGAATACAAAGCTCTGTCCCATCCAAGCAGAAAGCCTGCTCCTGTGTATATGAACAGATTAATTATCATTAAAAGCTCTCCGACTGATATAAACCGAAGTTTTTTTGAAATGGTTATAGATAACATTTCAGTACCGTCAAGTGAAGCGTTATTCCTTAATATCAACCCGACACCAAATCCAAGAATTATACCGCCGAATATAGCTGACAAAATTAAATCTTCGGTTACATGAAAACCGTGAAAAATATTTGTTGCAATTGCAAGCATAATATTGGCAAACAGGGTATTGATAACAAATTTGTACCCGAGTTTTTTCAGTGCAAGAAACATAAACGGCAGGTTAATGCAGACGATTAAAAGACCTAAATTCCATTTTGTAATGTAATGCACCATCATTGAAATACCAATTACACCACCGTCAATGATATTGTTAGGTAATAAGAATGTTTCCAGTGCTGCAGCCGTTATAAATGCACCTATTGTAATAAAAAATGCACGAATTGTGTATTCTTTTGCAATTTCAGCCTTTGTTTTTTTTATAGGTTCGACTTTTTTCTTTTTAAGGAAAAACATATATTATTCTCTTTTCTTTGTTTTGGGATATTATTTTTTATTTGATTATAAGTGACAGGATTTTATACCTTTCCTCTTAAAATATCAAATAAATTTTTATGTTTAGTTTGATTCTCTTCGTTTTGCTTAATGCCAAGTATTGATTCTAAATCTGTTTTTAAAGTTTTTAAATCATCATATTTTTTTAGCAAACCATCCATACATATTGAAACGTCACCGGTTTCTTCGGAAACAACAAGACAAGCCGCATCAGATACTTCTGACATTCCGATTGCAGCTCTGTGACGTGTACCGTATTTCCAACTCAGTTTAGGATCTTCAGTTAAAGGCAAAAGTACACCGGCAGAATTAATTTTATTGCCGCTTATAATCATAGCTCCGTCATGAAGCGGTGTATTTGGATGAAAGATTGTTAAAATAAGTTCTGCTGAAACTATAGCATCAAGTTTTGTTCCTACATCAGAATATATTTTTGAACCAAAATTTTTCTGAAATACAATCAGTGCTCCGGTTTTTGTTTTGGTAAGATACTTAACTGCTTCAATTGTTTCTTTTACAACGTCAACACTTTGTGTATTTGTATCATTAAAATCTGAGGAAAAAAGGGTTTTTCTTATAAATCCGGGTTGTCCGAGGTATCCGAGAAAACGTCTTAATTCCGGTTGAAATATTACAATTAAACTCAAAGCAATAAGTGCTACAAGTGATTTAAGGAAAAAACCCAAAATTTTGAGGTTAATAAGAATTAAAACTTCGCTGAAAATCCAGGCAAAAACCAAAAACAACAACCCTTTAACTAATTTTTCCGATTGGGTATTCTGAATAAAATTACGGTAAAAAATATACAGAGTTGAAACAATTATAAAAATTTCAATGACGTTAATCCACGTCAAAGACCAGTTAAGCGAACCAAAGGTGTAATGAATCCTAGCTAAAATCTCGTTTATCATTGCTTTCTCAACCTGTCAGGGATGCTGTCGTGAGAGATTAAATCATCTAACGTTTCTCTATTTATTATAATATCAGATTGTGAATTATTTACAAGTACCATGGCGGATTTTTCTACACGATTATAATTTGATGCCATTGAGTAATTGTATGCTCCGGTATTATAAACACAGATAATATCACCCTCTTTAATGACAGGAAGTTCAATATCTTCAATTAAAATATCTCCGCTTTCGCAATATCTTCCGGCAATTGTAACGGTTTCTTTTTTATCGGAATCAGGATTTTTAGCTTTTTCAGCATAATATTTTGCCTGATACATGCTTGGTCTTGGATTGTCTGCCATACCGCCGTCAACTGCAATATATTTTTTCCCGTCAGGAACTTGTTTACTGCTTCCTGCGGTATAAAGAGTAACTCCCGCAGTTGAGATGATGCTTCTTCCCGGCTCTAAGTATATTGTAGGTATTTCTACCGAATATTTATGCATAGCATCTGTTACGGCTTTAGCTAAATCAATTGTGTTTGGCGGATTGTCACTGTTTGTATATTTTACTCCCAATCCTCCGCCTATGTTCATTTCGTCCAGCTTAAGTCCGAAAGTTTTATTGATTTCAGAAATTTCTTTTACAAGAATCGCAACTTCATCATAAAACGATTGCAGTTCAAATATTTGCGAGCCGATATGTGCATGTAAACCTTTTAAGTTTAAGTTATCGTACTTGTTTATTATTAACGAAACAATTTCATTCAGCTGTGTTAAATCAAAACCAAACTTAGAGTCTGTTTGTCCTGTTTGAATGTAGTCGTGAGTGTGGCATTCAATTCCGGGAGTTATTCTTAAAAGAATATCTGCCGAAATATTTTTTTCAGCTGCAATTTTGTTAAGCAATTCAGCTTCATAAAAATTATCAACAGAAAATCTTCCTACTCCGTAGTTTAGTGCCAGTTCAATCTCTCTTGCGGATTTATTATTCCCGTTAAACAGAACTTTTGTCATGTCAACACCGCTCTTGTATATTGTATAGAGTTCTCCTGCAGATACTGCATCAAAACCAAAGCCTTCTTCGTCAAGTATTCTGACGACAGCAGATGTACAAAGAGCTTTAGATGCATACATCATTTTTATATTTTTATAATCTTTAAATGCATTTTTGTAATCATTACAAATACTTCTCAAAGTATGCTCGTCAATAACATAAAGAGGAGTGCCGTATTTTTTTGCCAATTCGGTGAGGCTGCATCCGCCTATATGTATCTGATTATTAATTATTTCTGTTGTAATTGGTTTTAATGATTGATTAACACTCATTTTTATCTCCTGTTTCTCTATGCCAGTTTCTATTGTAGCAAAAATATATTAATACATATAGTTTACAAACTTCACTAAGAATATTGTTTGTGGTATTAATAAACTATGAGAGAATTTATTTTAAAAAACGGAATTAAAACTTGTATAAAACAAAACCTTGATACACCGCGTGTTGCACTTACTCTGAATATATCTATTAATAAAGAAGAAAAATATGCCGGTGAATATTCTCTGATGAATCGTTTGTTGATGAAAGGAACAACAAAATATTCATCTGAAGAATTGGCAAATATTCTTGATGAGAATGCAATAGAGTTGTGTACGGAAATGAAATCCGATTATTTAAGATTCAGATTTGTATGTCTGAATGAGGATTTTGAACTTGCATTAAAGATAATGTCCGATATATTACTTAATTCGACATTTGAAGAGTTTGAAAAGGAACGTGTAAAACTTAAAGGCGAATTGTTTGCCGAACTTGATTCTGCAAAAGTTAAAGTATCGGATTTGTTTACAAAAACCGTTTATAAGGGACATTATTACGGTCATTGTTATACCAAAATATTAGAAGAAGTTGATAAAGTTACAAAAGAGGATGTTATCAATTCATATAAAACCATTCTTGATACAGGCTTAAAAACAATTGCTCTGGTGGGTGACGTTGATGAAGGCGGGCTTCTTGAAAAATATCTGGGTATAATTCCTGAATCAAAGGACGGTGATTCTGAAGTTAAAGTTCCGGCAAAAGTTAAACATGATTATGCCGAATTAATTAAAGATGATGCGAATCAGGCACAAATAATACAGGGTTGGCAGGTTGCTACATTAGGTGATAAGGAATATGCTGAATTGATGCTCCTTAATATAATATTGGGTGCGAGCGGTTTGAGTTCCAGATTATTCCTCGAACTTAGAGAAAAGAAGGGACTTGCATATACAGTAAGAACCTCTTATGAAACGCACAAAAAATCAGCAGTTTTCAGTATTTATATCGGAACCGAGCCGGGCAATATCCAAACTTCAATTGACGGATTTAAGGAAGAGATTGAAAAAATAAAAACAATTCCCGTAAGTGAAGAAGAGTTGCATAATGCAAAGAATAATCTTATAGGAAAACAGCAGTTTTTATCAGAAACAAATTCTCAGCAGGCAAATATTATGTCTTATTATTCGGTAATGGGTAAGCCTTTTAATTACAAAGAAACAGTAATAGACATGGTAAAAAAGATTACATCTGCCGATTTGCAGGCTTGTGCAAATAAATATTTTACGGATGACAGTGTCTTGGCAGTTATTAAACCGTAAAGTATCTGTAAATATAAAGGGGTAAAACATTTGACAGACAATATAATAATATACGGTAATATAACTTCTTCTGTCATTGTAATAGGCTGCTTCCATGGTGATGAACCACAGGGAAAATATCTTATTGATGAATATATAAAAATAAATGAAGATACAAATATTTTGTTTATTCCCTGTCTTAATAAGTATGGTTTTGAGCATAATATCAGGACAAATTCAAACGGTGTGGATTTAAACAGGAATTTTCCAACGAAGAACTGGGAATTGTCATCAAAACAGGATAATTTGTTTTTTGGCGGTACTGAACCTGCAAGCGAACAGGAAATAAGATTTATTATTGATATTATAGAAAATAATAAGCCACAACTGATTCTTACATTGCATGCTCCATATAAAGTTGTGAATTATGACGGAGATGCAAAAGAAATTTCCGAAAAAATATCAGAGATTATCGGTTATCCGGTAGAAGAATCAATCGGTTATCCGACACCAGGAAGTTTTGGAACATGGGCAGGTATAGAAAGAAATATTCCTGTAGTTACTCTTGAACTTGATGAAGAAGTTGACGTAAAAGAATTGGAAAAACCTGTGTTTGAAGTATTTAAACTTTTGGAAAATATTGCAGCAAACAGAGAAAATGCAAAATTAAGGATTTAAAATGGAAGATATAAAAAAGATTGTTGAAGAATGCGACCTTAAGCATATAGCTATAATAATGGACGGAAATCGCCGCTGGGCAAAGGAAAGAAATCTTCCTTCGGCTGTCGGACATAAAAAAGGTGTTGATGCTCTAAAAGCGACTATGAGGGCTTTTGATGATTTCGGAATCAAGTATTTGACGGTTTATGCTTTTTCTACGGAAAACTGGAACAGAAAGCCGGAAGAAGTTAACTTTTTAATGGATTTACTTGCACAGACTCTTAAAAACGAATTGCAGGAAATGAATGAAAATAACGTTGTAATCTCTTTTATCGGTGATACAACAAAATTAAGCGACAAGCTGCAGGAAATATTAAAAAATGCAGTAGAAACGACAAAAAATAATACAGGTGTAAATCTTCAAATTGCATTCAATTACGGTTCAAGAGATGAGATAGTTCATGCGGTAAAAAGTATAATAAATGAAGGTATAAATGAAGTTACGGAAGAAACAATATCTAAGCACCTTTATACATCAGATATACCGGATCCTGATTTGTTAATCAGAACCGGCGGTGAGATGCGTATCTCAAATTATCTTTTATGGCAGATAGCATATTCTGAATTTATAGTGATTCCGGAATTTTGGCCTGAGTTTAACAAAGAAAAATTAGCGGATTGTGTGTTAGAATATAAACGTAGAAATCGCCGTTTTGGCAAATAAAAACAGTTAATAATAAAATCTCCTTGTAGCTCAGACGGATAGAGCGCAGGTTTCCGAAGCCTGAGGCCGTGGGTTCGACTCCCGCCAAGGGGGTTTTTTGTGCAGTTTAAGTAATCTTTGTAAATTGCATTAATCCGGTGTCCTATTTAATCAGTACAATACATTTACCCCAAAAGGATAGACAAGTGTACAAAATAATGTTAAAATAATAATGAAGGTTAGGAGAAAATATGTCAGTAATACAAGCTATTGCAGCAGCTCAATATACAATGATGAAAAATAATGCCGCTTATAACATGATAAGTGCAAATAACAGCCGTTTGGGTTTAATATCGTCAATGCCGGCTAATAATATAAGCTTTGGTTCTCTTGCGGCAATGGATACTGAGTTTGAGATTCAGGCATTAACTAATAACCTTCAGTACCTAATGGCAAAGGCTATGTTAGAACAGGTTAAAAAGCAGCAGCAGGAAGATGCAAAAAGCTTCAGTATCTTTGCATAGTTTAATTTAGTTTTATATCGCTGATTTTTGAAAATATTTATTTTGGTGTAAATTTATTTGTAAAGATTTTGAGAAAATTGTTACAATTGGCTCAAATGCCTATTGTGATTATCTTTGAGCGTTATATGACAAGTTTATTTGTAACAATTATAAAATTTTTATTAAAGTTTTTTTTAATTGTGCCGATATAAAACATGAATATATATATAATAACTCAAGATATTAAGAATAGATTTTTATAATTCGAAAGGAGTACTTTAGTATGATTAGCCCACACTTTAATTCGATACGTCTTCCAAGATTTCAATCCATGAATCCGGTAAATAAGCCCGAAGACGATCCGAAAGTAGAAGAGGAACAAGTTGTAAATGGTGCTGCAAACACACCGACCGAACCGGAGCAATCTTCTTTACCTGAAGAATTACAAACGTTTATGGAAAGTTATTCTCGTAAAGGGTGTACTTTTGTTGAAATTACTTCAGTGCTCAATCGCTTAAACCTAAATTATTCAGTAGAAGATGATTATGTATGCTTTAAATATAATAATATAACTTATAAATTTTTAGTTTCAGATTTGGTTAATGAACAACCACCTTCTGTTGACGAACCTGCTCCATCTGAACCTTCGTCACCAACACCGCCGGTAACAGATCAGGTAAACGTAAGTCCAAATGATGAAACTGGTGCTATGCCTTGGCAATATGGTGTGTCGCAAACTGACAAGGGATACGGTGAAGTTGTTATTAACGGTCAGGTAATCGGTTATGGTGCTAAAATAACTGACAGTCAGGAAGATTTGAAAAGAGTATATGAAGATGGTGCTTTTATTATGCTAACAAGCAGTGGTAATGCTCATATTTATATAGAACCGGAACGTTCGGTCAGAGATAATTATGTTCTTAAAGATGAAAATGGCACTTATTACTGGAATCCGGATAAAGATCCTGAATACTTTAAAAATGCTTATTTTCTAGATACTGAAAATAAATTGTATTATCCTGGACAATCTCAGGCAGAAGATGCCCCTTCTGACGGTACAGGTTATCAGACTGCAGAAGAGGCTGCAGCTGCGATGAATTTAGTACCCGCATATATTGCAGGCGTATATCATGAAAATCCAAACACACCTGGCGTTAATAATAAAGAGTTGAAACATTACGTTTGGAATGAAGCAACAAAAACAATGGAAGAAATTGAAGGGGTTAATTCTATAAACCCAAGCGGTGTTGACGGTAACGGAAATATTGTTAAAAATGCGTTAGTCCAGGCAAGTATTCAGGGCTATGAACAGACTCCGTTAGACGGTGTATTTATGTCCGGCTGGGATTATTACAGATTTGACGACAAAACAGCCACATTCTATGAAGTACAATTAACTCAGGAAGAAGAACAGATATTATTAAACGGTTCAAAGGGAGTTGAATCAACTCCGCCGGCACCACCGGTAGGAAGTGACCTTGCTCCTGAAGTCAGAGCTAATTATGATGCATTGAGCACATTAGAGATGCAGAATCATTTCATCGATTATTTTAAACAAATGATGTTGGAAAATGATGCCGATATAGATAATGACGGAATTGGTGATGCCCAAACAATAATCGATTCATATTCAGGAAGACATATTGATACATTTATAGATTCAATAATTACTCAGGTTGTACAAAATGCCGGCGAAAATGATACTATTGAAACTTTAGTTTCAAAAGTTGAAGATGCAATCAAAAATGCTATTAAATCAAATTTGATGGCAGCGGAAGATATTGACCATAGTTTATTAAATACAGAAGATTATTTGTTATCACCCGAAGAACGTGCTATAAAACACGATTTACAGAAAATAGGTTATGATACTGATCCTGATATTATTGAAGGTGACGGAATTGATTATAGTGTTATGCCAAGCATAGGTTCTAAGGTAAATGATTTATTAGTCGATTCAGGAATTGAAGGATTTAAAGACTGGGATTTGACTGATATAGAATCTGCATTAAATTGTTGGGTATTAAATGAAAATTATGAATTAGAAGTCTCAGAAAATACTTCTGCAGCAAAATTATATAAGGAACTGGATTCTCTCAGAGCGCAGCTTCTTGATTATGTTAAAAATGAAATGGAAGCTAACGGTTTGACATATAATCAAGAGGATGTAAACAGATATTTAGACTTCTTTATGACAGAAACTGTTATGGAAGCAATTCAGGCAAGATATCAGTTTACCAACCCTGAAATGTATCCTGATACATTACTTGCAGAAAATACTACAATTAAAGAACTTGGCAGACTGCTTACTACCCGTGTTAAGAATGAATTGGCAAAAGGTGATAAAGCATTTGATACCTCAATGGACTCTCAAACAGTTGACTCACTTTTGGCATTTACTTCAGATTACTTCTTAACAGAAGAACAACGTGCCGAAAAAGAAGAAATGCAGCTTAACCTCCACTACGGTCCGGAAGTAGTTAAAGCCTATGAAAATCAAGAAGATGCCAATGCTGCAATTGATTCTATTGTGGATAGTTATGCTGATATTCTTAAAACATTGTCAGGAGATGAAAATTTAGATTTAGACAAAATTAAAACAGCATTACATGAAAAATTCAGCGGTGAAAATGCGGCATTCTCAGAATTTGATGTTCTTAATGAGGCATATAATGAAATTTCAGGTACCAATGCAGCACCAAATAACACTGCAGATGAATATTCTGATGAACAGGTATCATACGATAACCCGGGTTATGCTCATAACCATGCATATAAATTAATAAAAAATGATGAAACAGAAGCCGAACTGAAGGCATACTATGCTGAACTTCTTAAGGCTAATGGTATAGAGACTGATGAAGAAATTGATATGAATCAGATATTCAAAGATGTAAATGCATACATTGATCAAAAAGAACAGGAAAATGAGCTTAATGCTACATTCAGCGATAAAGAAATTATGCAGGAAGCATTTAAGTCAATCGACGGCATGGTTGTCAAACTTAAAGCTAGAGCCGCTGTAAAAGAAGATGATGAAGTGAAAGAATCTGATGAACATAAGCAACAGCAAGATAATTCCGTAAATGACAAAGCAAAATCAGCACTCGATGCACTTAATGAATCAGATCAAAATGTCCATAGAAGTGAAAGAATAGAAGCTACTATTAGAGATTTAGAAAGTGAACACCTCGACGAAACAGATTCCAGAACAGTATATACAAAATACAAAAATGACAGTAACGGAAATAGGCAATTCACTGATAGCTATGTACAAAAAATGTATGATGACTTGTTTAATCATATAAAACATGATATAGGTGAAGGCAGTTTCAGTGAGGAAGAATTAGCTAAACTTTATTCCGCAGCATGGGAAATGACTTATCAATCTTCGACAGGTCAAGAAGAAGAAGATATTAGTGACTTCCTGACAAAAGTATACAATAATTTCAAGAGCATTCTTAAGAATTTACAAGAACATCCGGAAATGTATGATGTATATGCAAATACTGCAGCTATATACGGTGTAGCAAGTCAAAGTACAGACGATAATAACGACGGCGGACCGGTAAAGATTAGTGGTGGTCCAATCAGATATAAAGACGGTTCTGTCCATGTAGAAGATGATGAATCTGATGTCAACCTCCAGAAAGCAATAAATTCTCTGACGGATAAACTGAAAATAGAATATCCGGATGTACCTGAAAATATACTGAAACAAATGATTCAGGATAGTGTATTCCATGCAATAGATGATTTATCGTCAGGTAATTTTGATGTAGTTACTGCAGATCTCGATTTCACCAAATTGACAGGAAGAAGTGGTAGTAAGGTTACGGAAGCACGTGCTAATGTAATTATGAATCTTGCTTTAGTCTACTTCCAGAGAGATATGTATATTTCTGCAGTATCAAATGTTAATGGTTTATTAGACGGAAATCCGGAAACAGAGCAGCATGCAGGAAGCAACGGTACTCCGACAACTGATCCTATCATCTCAGAAGATACAGCCGGTACAATTGCTGATGTACTGGATAGAAATTTCGACGAAGGCGATATACATTTATACCTTGATAGGAATGACATGGATACTCACTGGCTGGAAATGGAAGTTGACAGCAACGGCAATATTCAATTCGCTGACTGGAAAACAGAAAAAGCATACAATGATTTGTTTGCCAAGATGTTGAAAGCATTAAGAGATAAAGGCATTAAGTCAACTGATTTAAGCGATGCTGATTTCAAAAAGATGTATCAGACAGCTTGGATTAGTGCATACAACAGCTTTGATAATAACCAACGATATGAATTACAAGATGTACTTGAAGTTGTTGTTGCAAATCTTAATACAATTGTATCGAAATCATCCAGCTCAAAAGATTCGGTAGCTCGGTCTGTTATTGAAGCAGGCAGTGCAATGAGTGTTGTTGAAGAAAATAATGAGATATTAAACTATGGAAATACCAATATTAATCTTAACTACGGCGATGGCAATGTACACCTGAGTGATGATAATTCTGACATGAAATATCAGGCAGAAATAGAAAAACTTCGTCAAAAACTTAAAGCAAAATTCAGTGGTGTACCGGAAGACGTAATTGACAGATTATTGTATCAGGCACAAAAAGATGCAATATATGCATGTACCGAAGAAACCCGTGACATTCCAAGAGGTCTTCAGGTTGATGGTGGTACTCGTGATGGCGACAGGAGCCGTATCTCTATAGGAGATTTAATGAAACTTATTGCATACAAATTCGATAAATTATTGCTCAAAGGGGTACTCAGTTAATCGAATGGTTAAAGTCTGCAACCTCTCGCCCTCAAAAGGCGGGAGGTTGTTTTTTGATTTGAATTTCGTTAAAAACATTAAAGGGTAGTATATAAATGATTAGTCGGGCAATTATACACGACCATGCTTAACGATTGTTTTGCAAGAACTGCTTTCTCCCCCATGGGGGAGGATTGAGGTGGGGGCTGATAAATTACCATGGACAGCAGTACCCGGTACAGGGAGGGTAAGGTGAAAATACACCAACCAGCATTTTTTAATTCTTATTGTTCAACCTTCTTTAATGTCGGGAACGCAATTACGTCACGGATTGTCGGTGAATTTGTAAGCAGCATTACCAAACGGTCAATTCCCATTCCCATACCGCCTGTCGGAGCAAGACCATATTCAAGAGCATTGATATAGTCTTCATCAATAGACATTGCTTCTTCGTCTCCGTTAGCTTTTGCCAAAGCCTGAGCTTCAAAACGGTGTCTTTGGTCAATAGGATCGGTTAATTCAGAAAATGCGTTTGCAATTTCCCATCCGTTAACACGGGTTTCAAATCTTTCAGTCAGTCTGTCATTATCTCTGTGTACTTTTGCAAGCGGTGAGATTTCTCTAGGATAATCAATAATATGAACCGGCTGTATCAAAGAAGGTTCGACTTTTTCTTCAAAGACAGCTTCAACTATTTGTCCCCAGTTCATTCCTTCATCAACTTCAACGTGGAGTTCTCTGGCTTTATCAAATGCTTCTTTTGCGGTAAAAAATTCGCCAAAATCAACACCTGTTTTTTCTTTAATTCCGCCTATCATGGTTTTTCTATCCCACGGAGGAGTTAAGTCGATTTCGTTTTCTCCGTACTGAATTTTGGTTGTTCCCAAAACTTCCTGTGCAACATAAGCAACAAGGTTTTCCGTTAAAGCCATCATTTCGTTATAATCAACAAATGACTGATAAAGCTCAATCATAGTAAATTCAGGGTTGTGACGTGTATCAATACCTTCGTTACGGAAACATCTTGAAAGTTCAAATATTTTGTCATTTAGTCCGCCTACCATAAGTCTTTTCAGGTGAAGCTCAGGAGCGATTCTCAGAGTTAAATCCATATCAAGTGCATTGTGGTGAGTTGTAAACGGTCTTGCATTGGCACCGGATGCCTGAGTATGAAGCATAGGAGTTTCAACTTCTATAAATCCCTGATTGTATAAATATTCACGGACTTTTTGTATAATTAAACTTCTTTTTCTTAAAGTATCTCTGGTAGATTCGTTAACAATTAAGTCAAGATATCTTTGACGATACTTGGTTTCTGTATCTGACATGTTGTGATAAATTTTAAGCTGTTCAAGTTTTTCTTCGCTGATTTGTTTGTTAGGAAGCGGAAGAAGTGATTTTGAAAGCATTTTAAATGTTGTTGCTTTTATTGATAATTCACCTCTTGGAGTTCTTCTTATTGTTCCGGTAAAACCTAAAATGTCACCAATATCAACAAGCTTAAGAGTTTTAACCATCTCAGGATCCATATTTTCTTTGTGTGAAAAAATTTGGATTTTACCTGTTGTGTCCATAAGGTCAATAAACATACCGGTATTTCTGATTGCCATTACACGGCCTGCAACGGAATATTTATCCTCAGTTTCTTCTCCTGCCGGTAAATCTTTATACTTTTCCTGCAAGTCAGCTGCATTAGCATCCTTCTCAAATACGTAAGGATATGGATTAATTCCTTTGTCTGCAAGTTCTGCAAGTTTTTGTATTCTTGTTTGTCTTATTTGCTCTTTTGCCGAATTTATCGGTTTTGCGTGTTCTGTTGTTGTCATTATATTCCTCTTTTCTTTATTTACATTTATAAAAACATGTTATCATAAACATTCTTTGTGTTAACATATGATTGTTATGAAGATTTTACCTACTATGGCTGCAAAGGGAAAATACATTTGCCGCAATGTAAAAAACACGTACACGCATATTAATGAAGTACAAAAGCAGGGAGACGAAATTGCAAGACGTGCTTCTGTAATTTACGGAAATGAAGACAAGGTTTCCTCTTACAAACGTGCAATGAGAATAAAAAAAATATTGAAAGAAATTACACCATATAACCTTCCTGTTATCGGCGGTGTTGTAGGTTTAATATCACCGATTCCCGGATTATCGATTGTTTTGTTTGCAGCAGGAACTGTGGTCGGTGCCGGAATGATTATCAGAGAAAAATTAAAAAATAATCATCAACAGACATAAATTAGTATGATACATAAATGAGCAACAAACCAAATATATTTACTCATACCACTTGAGTTTATTTATTGATGGTGTAGTATGTAATTATCTCGCTTGGTTATGGAGTACGTATCGTTATGAAATATAAAATAGCAATTGCTGTAATGGCATTAATATTGGGTATAAGTATGCAGACAGTTTCTGCAATGGATGCACTTTCTTATTCGAATATGGCATCAGATAAATTTATGGAGCAGGATATTAATGGTGCTATAACCTGCTTAAATGAAGCATTAAAATTAAGCCCGAATAATCCGCAAATATATTTAAACCGTGGTTTTGTAAAACATTTTGCAAGAGATTATGAAGGTGCAATGCAGGATTACAATGCGGCAATCAGCATAAATCCGAATTTTGCCTTCGGTTATAACAACAGAGGTGTTTTAAAGGTTGCAACAGGTGATATAAACGGTGCTTTTGCAGATTATGATAAAGCATTGTCGATAAATCCGAATTACTCAGATGTTTACTATAACAGAGGCAATTTAAGATATATGCTTGATGATAATGACGGTGCTTTGGCTGATTATGACAAAGCAATAGAATTAAATCCAAAGGACTCTGAAGCATACAACAATCGTGGTGTTGTTAAAAAGAGAATGGATTTTAACGTAGGTGCGTTGAGTGATTACTCTCAGGCAATAGCATTGAATCCGAGCGACAGTATTGCTTATGCAAACAGAGGAAGATTAAAAAAACTATATTTTGATAACGAGGGTGCTGCAATTGATTTGAATCAGGCAGTAGCACTTGCAGAAAACCAAACATTTATTAAAAACGTTAAACCGCTGCTTTCAAATGAACGTTATATAGCGGCTATACCTGCAGTAAGAAGTTATGTGCCGAGAGATAGTTTTATTCCCCGTGCGGACAGAAACATTAATGTTCCGGCAGTAAAAGAGAGCAATGATTTAATATCTATAGCAACTCCTGCAAAAGAGCAAAAGATTACAGAAAAAACCGCTCCGGCAAAACCTGAGAATAAGCAGCCGGTTGCTGCAAAACCAAAAAATCAGACACCTGTTGCCAAGACAGCGAGTTCGACACCTGTGTTGAGTGCCGGTGTAGGAAAAGTTGCCACGGCTGAGGTTCCGGATATAAGAACAAATCAGGTTGTAAAAAATGCCACAACAAATGTAAAACTTGCTGAAAGTTATTATATAAGAGGACTCCAAAAGTGTATTTTGCATGATTTACAGGGAGCTGTAAGCGATTTGGATAAAGCAATAGCGAATAATTCAAAATATGCTGATGCTTATTATTACAGAGCTGCAATAAAGAAAGAACTTGGCGATAATGACGGTTTCAAAAAAGACTATTCAACCGCAATACAAATTAAACCCTCACTTCAGGCTTATAACGACACAGATGCACTGAGCCTTATCAGCGGTTAATGACATATTTATAAATTTAAGATTTTATGTTATTGTAGATATGTGCCGATGTGGCTCAGTTGGTAGAGCAACGCATTCGTAATGCGTGGGTCGGGAGTTCGAGTCTCCCCATCGGCAATATATTGTACAATAACTAAAAGATAGGGATATTAATGAAAGTATTACTTTTGAACGGAAGCTCACACAGGGCAGGATGTACTTTTACGGCACTTGAAGAAATTTCATTAGTTTTAAATAAAGAAAAAATTGAAACTGAAATATATCAGTTAGGCAATCCTGAGCTGAGAGATTGTTCTGCGTGTCAGGCATGTAAAAGACTGGGTAAGTGCGTTTATAATGATGATGTAAATATTTTTGTGGAAAAAGCTCGTTCTTGTGACGGATTTATATTCGGAACACCGGTGTATTATGCTCATCCTACCGGAAGGATTTTATCATTTTTGGACAGAGCATTTTATGCAGGTGCTTCAGCATTTGCATACAAACCGGCTGCTGCAGTTGTATCAGCCAGACGTTCCGGTACAACGGCTACTTTTGATGTAATGAATAAATATTTTTCAATAAATAATATGCCGATAGTTACTTCTCAATACTGGAATAATATTCACGGGAATGCTATGGAGGAAGCCAGACAGGATGAAGAAGGTATGCAAACTATGCGCCTTCTGGGAAGAAATATGGCATGGATGTTAAAATGTATTGAATCCGGCAAAAAGATGGGGATATTAAAACCCGTACCTGATGAAAAAATCAGAACAAACTTTATAAGATAAGTGTTTTCAGTAAATATATCGAAAAAGAGGAATTTATGAGAGAAGAACTTTTATCAATAATTGAAAAAAACAGCAGGATAGATATAAAGGAGCTTGCTGTAAGACTTGGAAAAGAAGAAATTGATATTGTAAATGAACTTCAGAAACTCGAAGACGAAAAAGTTATTTGCGGATATCATACGCTTGTAAACTGGGAAAAAACTTCAATTGAAAAAGTTACCGCATTGATTGAAGTTAAAGTTACACCGCAAAGAGGACAGGGGTTTGACAGAATCGCATCAAGAATATACAACTATCCTGAAGTAAGAGATGTTTATCTTATATCGGGCGGATTTGATTTATTGGTAACACTGGAAGAAAAATCATTAAAAGATATTGCAATGTTTGTTTCGGAAAAACTCTCTACGTTAGACAGTATTATTAGTACCGGAACGCATTTTATCCTTAAAAAATACAAAGACCACGGAACAATTATTGATGAACATGTAAAAGATGAAAGAGAGGTTATTACTCCATGAGTCTTCCTCTTAATGAATCTGTTGTAAATATAAAACCGTCAGGAATAAGAAAATTTTTTGATATTGTATCTGAGATGAAGGATGCAATATCACTTGGTGTAGGAGAACCTGATTTTGATACTCCATGGCATATTCGCGATGAAGGAATTTATTCGCTGGAGAGGGGTAAAACTTTTTATACATCAAATGCGGGGCTTAAAGAATTAAGGCAGGAAATTTGCAACTACCAAAAGAGAACTCAGGGTATAAATTATGATGCAATGAAAGAAGTTCTTGTAACCGTAGGCGGTTCAGAAGCTATAGATATAGGATTGAGAGCTATGATTAATCCCGGTGATGAAGTTATAATACCTCAGCCGGCTTATGTATCGTACTTTCCCTGTGCAATATTAGCAGGAGCAAAACCTGTAATTATTAACCTAAAAGCCGAAAATCAATTCAGACTAACTGCAGATGAATTATTAAACGCAGTTACGGACAGAACAAAAGTTCTTATTCTGCCGTTTCCTAACAATCCGACCGGTGCGATTATGGAGCGGAGTGATTTGGAAAAAATTGCTCAGATATGCATAGATAAAAATATTTGTGTAATGTCTGATGAAATATATTCGGCTCTCACATACAAAGGCGAACATGTATCCATTGCATCAATTGAAGGGATGAAAGAACGCACAATTCTTATTAATGGATTCTCAAAAGCTTATGCAATGACCGGATGGCGTCTTGGTTATGCTTGCGGACCGGCAGAAATTATCAAACAAATGACAAAAATTCATCAGTTTGCAATAATGTGTGCTCCTACAACAAGCCAGTATGCTGCAATTGAAGCATTAAAAAACGGTGATAATGATGTAAGATTAATGCGCGGAGCATATAACCAACGCAGAAGGTTTTTGATGAATGCGTTTAAAGAAATGAACCTTGAATGTTTTGAACCTTACGGTGCATTTTATGTATTTCCTTGCATAAAAGAATTTGGAATGACAAGTGAAGAATTTGCAACACGTTTTCTTGAAGAAGAAAAAGTTGCAGCTGTTCCTGGCAGTGCTTTTGGTGACAGCGGAGAAGGGTATTTAAGAATATCTTATGCGTATTCAATAGAAAATTTAAAAACAGCAATGGAACGTTTAAGCAGATTTGTTAATAAACTGAGGTCAGAAAAACATAATGTCTGAATATAAAATGCCTGTACGTGAACAGAATTCTAATAAAGGAACCTTCGGGAAAGTTCTTAATTTCGCAGGTTCAAAAAATTATATTGGTGCGGCATATCTTTCTTCACTTTCTGCGTTAAAAGCCGGTTGCGGTTATGTAGCCCTTGCTTCTGATAAAAATATTTTGCAGTCAGTTTCATATCTTTTGCCGGAAGCTGTTTTTCTTGAAAGAGAAGAAGCTCTTGAACAACTCGGCAAATATACGGTTTGTTTGATTGGCTGCGGACTTGGGGTAACAGAAAGCTCAAAAAAGTTATTCGAAAGTGTTATCGGTAAAGTTTGCACTCCCCTTGTAATTGATGCAGACGGGCTAAATATATTATCTGAGATGAACATTAAACTTTTTGAAAATGCTGTGATAACTCCTCACCCGGCAGAGGCTTCAAGGCTACTCGGAGTTGAGTTAAAGGATGTTCTGTATGATATGGAAGGTTCCGCAAAAGAGCTGGTAAATAAATATAATTGTACCGTAGTTTTAAAAAGTCACAGAACAATTATTTGTGATGCTAATAATTATTTTGTAAACCAACACGGGAATTCCGCACTTGCAAAAGCCGGAACGGGTGATGTTCTTGCAGGAATTATAGCCGGATTGCTTGCTCAAAATATGAATATTTTTGATGCGGCAAAATTGGGTGTTTATCTTCATTCCAGAGCGGGAGAAATTGCATCTGAGGTTTTGACGGAATATTCGGTTTTGGCATCAGATGTTCTTAAGTATTTGCCGGAGGCAATTAAAGAAGTGATTTAGTTTTATTCAGGAACTAATTTAATACAAAATACAAGAATATTTATTATATGCTAAGATATTTATATGACAAAGATTAGAAAATTATATTATTTTGATAAGAAGAATGCAGCTGAGATGGTTTCGTTTCTTGATAAAACGGATTATGTAAGCCGTATTATGTTTAATCCGTTATTACCGTTGCATCACCTTCTGCCTCTTAAGTTAAAATTTTTACCGGAATCTTATGTGCTGAAAGATAAAAAAGAAATTAAAGGACTTATAACAATAGCACCTACAGGATGTCCGCTCAAGCAAATGGAAATTCAAAAATTGCTTTTTGAAGAAAATTGTTATGAGGATGCCGGTGAATTGATTCAGTATGTTGTTTCAAAATATAAGGCATTGGGTACAGCTTCCGTAATTGTGCGTATTGATGATTATTTCCCTGAACTTGTAAAGTTGTTTATATCAAAATGCAGTTTCAGCCAGATATCTTATGAACGGCTTTGGAAGATTAATGAAGAAAAGGATGATGACAATATTAATAATAAAATGAAAAATTTCAGAGTTTTCAGAAATTCTGATGCGCCAATTATTTCGAATATTTATAACGAACAACTACTTCCGCATTTCAGAACACTGCTGAATAAAGATGCAAAAGAATTTAAAGATGTTATTTTTAAAGGTCTTTCTTATTTTACTGAATACAAATATGTATATCGTGATAAATATTCAAAAAATATAACGGCTTATCTTTCAGTTAAAACATCTGATAATAAGAATTTTGTTCTTGATTTTACGCAAACAGGGTGGGAACAGCCTGATACTGATTTAATTATAAGATTTGCCCGTAATGTTATAAAAAAACGAAACAAGAATTACAATTTATTTGTCGTAACAAAAAAATATACTCAGTCCGGTGAGCAATACGAAACTGAATTTCGCGAACGTAAATATGAATGTGTGCAAAATCATATTGTACTCACAAATTCATCCGCAAGAATAATTAAAAACCCGGAGGGCGAGAAAAAATTTATCGGGCTGAATCAATTTTACGGCGGTATCAGTATAATGAACCGAAACAGGCTTTAGAAAAATTTAGAAAATCAAATTTTCGATTTAATTTTTATACCTATATTAATGTTCAAATGTATTGTATCAATAAATAACAGGATTATTGTCAGACGATAAAATACATGTTAAAATACCGTTAAGAAGAGGGTAAACTAATATGAAATCATTAAAATATTTGAAAACATTATTATTAACAGCATTGATAGCAGGGATTTTAACAACCGGCGGAGTTTATATAGCAGAAGCTCAAAATGCACCTGCTGAGACATCAGTATCTCAGCAAATTCAGACATCGCATGGTATATATGTAAAACCGCTTACGGTTGTAAATTCTCCAAAAACTTATCTTAATAAATCAATAATTATGGAAGGAAAATTTGATAAGTTTTCTACTCTCGGATTGGATTATAAACCGGCATTCAAATCTTCTGAGGAGTATATTTCTTTCCTGATTAAGCGTGATGATACGTCTTATGATATTCCGCTTTCAGAGATGAAATTGTTTTTAAAACGTTCAACTGCAGAAAAATTTATTGACCTTAAAACAAATGATGAAATAGAAATAAAAGGTATTGTTTTTTCGGATGCACTCGGGGATACCTGGGTAGATGTTAATGAACTGAAAATAACCAAAAAAGCTCCCGAAGAAAAAAAGAGTTAGTTGATTATTAAGTATTATAAGGAAATAAAGAATGGCGGAATCGGCAAATAACGATAATGAAAAAGTGTTTTTAACTATACACGGTCATTTTTATCAGCCACCGAGAGAAAATCCTTGGCTGGAATCTATTGAAGAACAGGACAGTGCAAAACCTTTTCATGACTGGAATGAACGTATTAATGCAGAGTGCTACAATCCGAATTCGGTTTCAAAGATTGTAACTTCTGATAATGAAATTCTTAATGTTGTAAATAACTATGAATATATGAGTTACAACTTTGGTCCGACACTTTTATCGTGGATGGAGGAATTTGCCCCGCTGGCATACGAACGTATAATAAAAGCTGATATAAAATCAAGAAAAATGCATGGCGGGCATGGTAATGCCATAGCGCAGGTTTATAATCATATGATTATGCCGCTTGCATCAGAACGTGATAAACAAACTCAGGTAAAATGGGGTATAAAAGATTTTGAATATCGTTTTGGCAGAAAGCCGGAAGGTATGTGGCTTGCAGAAACAGCAACCGATGATGATACTTTGCGTGTTTTGGTGGAAAATGATATTAAATTTACCATATTATCTCCATATCAGGCATTAAAAATCAGAAAAGAAGGCGAAAACGAATGGCAGGATGTGAGCTGGGGAAATATTGATCCGGCTCGTTCCTACAGATATTATATTAAGTCAGCTCCCGGTAAATATATAGATTTATTCTTCTATGACGGTGCGATATCCCGTTCTGTTGCTTTTGACGAATTGTTAAAAGACGGTAATAAATTTGTAAACCGCTTAAAAGACGGTATTTCAAGAGAACGTAATTATCCTCAGCTTGTAAATATTGCAACGGATGGTGAAAGTTACGGTCACCATACCAAATTTGGCGATATGGCTCTTTCGTATGCCGTAAAGTTAAAAGTCAAAGATTCAGGATTTATTATAACAAATTATGCTGAGTACCTTGAAAAATACAGAAGTTCTTGGGAAGTTGATATTAAACCTGTATCATCATGGAGTTGTTTCCACGGTGTCGGAAGATGGAGTGATGATTGCGGATGTTCAACTGGCGGACACCCCGGCTGGAATCAGAAATGGAGAAAACCGTTAAGACAGGCTCTTGATTTTCTCAGGGATGAAATGGTCACGGTATATAACAAAAATGCCAAAAAATATTTTATAAATCCTGAAGAAGCAAGAAATAATTATATTAATGTGATTCTTGACAGGAGTTCGGTTTCCGTTAAGAATTTCCAGGATGAATTTTTCCTTCCTGATTTGAGTGATGACCAAAAGGTTAAGGCATTGGAACTTTTGGAGATACAAAGAGAAGCTATGCTAATGTACACGAGCTGCGGATGGTTTTTCTCTGAAATATCAGGTATTGAAACGGTTCAGATTATGAAGTATGCAGCAAGAGTTATGCAGCTTGCCGGAGCTTTTGTAAAGAAGGATTTGGAAACACCATTTTTGGAAATATTAAAAGATGCCAAAAGCAATATTCCTGAATTCGGAACAGGAAAAGATGTTTATGAAAAATTTGTAAAACCTTCTATTGTTACTCCGAAGCAGATTGTATGTTTGTGGGCAATATCATCTCTGTACAAAGATGTTGAAGATGAAGAAAATGTATATTGTTACAATATTAAAAAGAAATCATATAAGGAAGTTAAAAAAGGCGATTCCAGATTAATTATAGGTCATATTGAAACAGAGTCTATGGTTACTCAGGAAAAATCCGATATGATGTTTACATTACTTCAGTTCTCAGGTGGTGATTTCCATTGTGCAATCAAAGAGTATTCGGATAATTTTAGTGAAGTGAAAAAAGAATTAATAAGGACATTCCTTGTATCACCTTTGACAGAAATAATAAGAAAGATTGACAGTTATTACGGCAAAGAGTATTTCACGTTAAAAGATATATTTATTGAAGAAAGACGTAAAATTCTTCAAACAATGCTTAAAGGCAAGTTACAGATATTCTCAAATACTTATGAATCAATGTACAATGAGGGTAAAGGTTCAATTTATCAAATGCAGAATCTCGGTTTAACCATTCCTGAGGAATTTAAGATTTCTGCACAGTATGTTTTAACTAAGCAATTTAACGAATTATTCTCAAGTTCTAAAGGATTTATCGATAGTGATATTATTCAGCAGGCTTCTGATATTAATTTTGAGGCTAAGAAAATCGGGGTTGAAATTGATAAACAGCCTACTTCAAAAATTTTCAGTAAAAAGGTTGCACAAAATATAAACAGACTTTCATATGCATTGGATATTCAGCAGGTAGATGCAACATTGGAGCTTTTGGATTGTATTTCCAAACTGGAGATAAAGGTTGATATAGCAGAGGCTCAAAGTTATTTCTTCTCTAAGATTGTTACAAATTTTGAAGAACAGATACAAAATATAACCAGTCAGGCAGACAGGGATTTATTAACAATGTTGTTTGAAATTGGTGAAAATCTGAATATTAATATGGACTATTATAAAAATGCTTTTGACAGAGCATTGGTGAGCAAAAAGTAAACACATCAAATTATATATTTTGGTGTGTCTTTGTTATAATCCTTTATTTCAGTCCCGGTTCGGCATCAGAGCCTGTAATCTTTTTTCTCAGGAAGAATATCAGTTCCGGAAGTGCTGCTGCAAGAAGAAAACTGCTGATTCCGATATTTGCAGCTATATTTACTGATTTAACTCTTAAAGCTTTTTGTGCATATTTATTTATATTTCTGCTCTTTCCGGCTTCTGCGGTAAATTTATCTATCTCTTTTTTCAAATTGATAATTTTCTTTGTATCAACAAACTCTCTCGGATCACGAATACCATTTTTCAAATATTTGACACCGCAATATTCTTTACATAATTCAGTAAACTTTGAGTTCGGATTTTTATCCAAATATTCAATTACATTTTCTTTTGAATCAGGCATATCCATTTTTTTTGATTTTATAATTTCTATAAAATCTTTATCTGCCATTAACTTAGGATCTAAATTAACATCTGTTTTAAATAATTTTAAAGATGCCTTGTCAAGCCATTTGGCAAGATAAATTGGAAATACAAAGTTTAGAAACATCATCATAACGTTTTTGAATCCTAATTCCATTTGTTCATACCGATTTCTGCCTGTCCAAACTCTGCCTATAGTTAATCCGCCATCAGTAACAGCCATTTTATTAACATGTGACATATTTGCCATAGTTGAAGATAAACCCTTAAATGAAATTTCTGATTGATTTAATGAATTTACTTCTTTTTCTTTTTGTTTAGCAGTTATTTTTTCCGTTAACTTAAAATTCAGTTTTGGTAAAAGGAATCCCATCAATCCAATCGGTATCAGAGTAGATAAGGCAAATTTTCCAGCCTGCAGATTTTGATATTTTGATTTATTTGCAAGTGCTTTTTCTAAGTCTTTAACCGCATCAGGTGCTTTATCTTTAAACTTTTTGATATTCAGTAAAATACCCTGATCTTTGCGTTCTTTAAACAAACTCATATTTACACCGGCATTATATCCGCATTTTTTGATAATTTTATTTGCGAATTTATCTAAAACGATAGGCCCACATATCCAGATAGCAGAAGTTCCGTATTCATCAATAAATCTTTCACGAAACGCATTATTTGCGGTTTGTTTTGAATCTTTAAGGTTTTGATTATATGTTAAACCTAATTTTGTAGGAATCTCAATACAGCAATCACGAACAAACAAAGGTGCTACACCCCTGTTATTGCCAACTGCCGATATTATATTTATAAATGACATTTAATTTTTCTCCATTTCAATCGTACTCACCTCTCTTAATTATCCCGGAAAGCAGCGATTGTAAAGAGTTTTAGAGAAGCGACAAAACTCGTGCCCTTTCCGGGATGTGATGAGCATGATGATGTTTTGTGCTGTATAATGTCATAACAATTCCTTAATTTTATATGTACATGCTTATTTTAACACGAATGAAATTATTGTAAATATAAACAAAATATATATTTTTGTATAAATTTAAGCAAAAATTTGAAGTAAATTTAATTAATTGCGTGATATAATTTTTAAGAGGAGTTTATTATGAAAAAAGTTTTAAATTGTTGTTTAATTTTAACGATTATATCAGTTATTTGTATCGGAGAATCAGTAAAAGCTATGCCTAACCCCTGGATAGATTGCGGTGACGACATAAGCTGCGGTGCAAAAAAGGCCGGCTTTAATTTTCCATTGAGGGTTAAAAAATATTCAGTCCATGCGATGGACGGTTTAATGGAAATAAAATTTCCTCTTGATAAAAAAAGAACCGTAACAGTAAGAAAGGCTGTAGAATATAAAGGTGCCGGAGGTGAAAACGGAATACAGGATATCTCAGGTGACTATAATAATTATAAGTTTAACGAACCTGTCAGACTTAATAACGGAGTTTTATTTGACGTAAGAGGCAACAACAAAAATAAATTTTATGTAGCAAATTTTGCAGCAGAATCAGGATACTACAGTTTTTATTGTTCCGAAGGCATGAAGATGAATGATCTTAAATATTTTTATAAAATTCTGGAGGAAGCAGAAGCCCCAAGAATGAATTTTTCGGAAACAGAGAAAAATACAATTGAAAAACTTTCTGAATCAAGAACTGTTGATGGTATCGTAGAGCCGGTTTATACACAGGATTGTTTCCCGAGAACATTGCAGAAAAAAGGTGTTTCTAAAGAATGTTTTGACAGAGCAAACTTAGGTGATGATAAATATTGTTCAGCCTCTGAAATCAAAATGATAAAAGAGTATTACAAAAAAGGGCAAAACAAAGATCCCCTGAACGATTGCAGCGGAAAGTTTTGTGCTGAAGAATAAACAAATAAATTATATAAATTCGTAAGGAACAGGAATTTTAAATTCTTTGTTCTTTGCAAGAGCACAAAGATTTATTATTATTACTATAAAATTTATTATTGCCAAAATCGGAGCAACAAATATTGCCGCAAGCCAACCGACAATCGGTATTAACAGTAACAGAGATATTAAAAATAACAACAGTTCAAAATTAAAGAATGCTTTTGATACTGTATATGTAGTATCACTAATATATTCTTTCGGAATAAATATTACTATTAAAGACGGAACAAAAACAAAAAATATTGAACTTACAATCATTGCAAGTGTAATAAGTTTATCTTTATCATCTTTAAAAACCGGAATAATTTTTTTCATATAATACCTCCAACTATCAAAATATATTATTTATAATACACCCAATTATAAATTTTATACAACTTTTTTAGAAACCATAATAAAATTCCGTCTTATTTGTATGATATAATATCTGTATGGAAGAAAAAGTTTTTGTCGTTTTTAATACAACAAGTATAGGAGATGTTTTGGTTACAAACACTCTTATTCAAAATATAAAATATTATTACCCTGATTCAAAAGTAGTATTTGTATGCAATGATGCTCTCAGAGATATCACAAAATATCAGGATGGTGTTGATGATGTAATTACATATGACAAAAATAAAATAAAGAATTTAATACAAATTTTTAAATTTACATCAACATTTCCATATAAAAAACCTTTTGCATCATTTGTTACATACTCAAATGAAAGAAATCTGCTTATATCCAGATTAATAGGTGCAAAGCATATAATATCACATCATAAATTCAAATTATGGAATACAAAGGAAAAATATCCGTTAAAAGAATATGTTCATATAAAAGACAGATGGGGCGGTATGATTGAGCCGTTAACCGGTGAGCATAAAAATCTTCCGATAAAATATAATCTGCCTGAAGCTGACACACCGGTTATTCAGGAATTCAGACAATTAAAAAATCCTGTAATAATATCTCCGACAAGCAACTTTAAACCCAAAGATATGTCAGCAAGTGATTGTGATGTAGTAATAGGTTTGCTTAATGATAACGGATATACACCCGTAATTACAGGTGCAGGACAAATCAGCAGAGATTTTTCAGAGCAGTTAAGAAAAATTTGCAAAACTAATTATACTGATTTTACGGATAAAACTTCTTTTATCGAGCTTGCAAATATTTTAAAACTCAGTAAAGGATGTATTAGTGTTGATACAGGTACTCTGCATTTTGCAAATTCCTTGCAGGTTCCTACTGTCGGAATTTTTTATCATAATTTTTCAGAGGTATGGGGTTCGGATTGTTCACTATATCCGGCAGTAATTTTAAACAATGACACATCTCCTTCTGACATTATGAATGCGTTTAAAGAGCTGCAAAGCCGTATGGTTTGTGTGCCGTAAAATTATACAAGGATATTAAAATGAAATTAATTCGGTATTTTGACGGACATATAGTAATAAATCTGTTTGGATTAATTGTAAGAATAAAACATTACAAAAAATATTGTTGTCCGGAGCCGATGGAATGCGGAATAAATGAAAATTCCGAACGAAATAATAAAATTATTGTTTCACTGACCAGTTTTCCCGAACGGATAAATATTGTTGTAAAAACTATTAAAACACTTCTTACACAGACCGTCAAACCTGATATGGTGATTCTTTGGCTCGCACCTGATCAATTCCCGAACAAAGAAAAAGACTTGCCGAAGGAGCTGTTAGATTTATGTAAATATGGTTTAACAATAGATTGGTATAATGATATCCGTTCATACAAAAAAATAATCCCCACACTGAATAAATATCCTGATGCTGTAATAATAACCACAGATGACGATATTTATTATGCACGGGATATGGTAGAAACACTTTATGCCTCATATCTTAACCATCCCGAGGATATACATTCAAACCGCTGTGATTGGCTTAGTATAAACAACGGGAAAATTATTTGGGATGGAACACGTGAATTATTAAAAGATACTCACAGAGGAGAAGCAGGATTCCGTCAACGTTTGACAGGATACGGAGCTGTATTATATCCGCCGCATTCTTTGTACAAAGATGTTACAAATGAAGATATTATATCGGAAACAATTCCGACACATGATGACGTATGGCTTTGGGCTATGGCAGTTCTTGCAGGAACAAAAACCAGATCGGTTAAAGGATTTTCTGAATCAATTAATTATATAGAAGATTCACAGCAGTACGGTTTATGTAAAATTAACAAAAAAGGTATCGGAATGGGTTTGGAAGATGCTTATGATATAATTATCAAAAAGTATCCTCAAATTATGGAGGTTTTGGAAAAAGAATGTTCTTAAAATCTTTATTCTGGCAAACGGTAAACAGTTTAATAAAAATATTTTTGGAAGTTTTTGTTTTTGACAGAAAAATCAGAAGGATTCTGAAAGGTAACTGGGCAAAGTTTTATTTGAGAAAGTATGTGAGCGGCAGGGAAAAATATCTTTATCTTACAGAAACAAAAAATTCTCAACCGGAAGATGAAAACAGAACAATCTGGCAGTACTGGGAAAATCCTGACGGAACAATTCCGCCATTAGTTCAGACTTGTTTAAACAGTGTTGATAAATATAAGGGAAAGTGTAACAGAATATTCTTAACTCCTGAAAATGTAAAAGAGTATGTTGAAATTCCTCAGGTATTTTGGAACTTAAAAGAAAAAGGTATTATAAAAACCGCATTTTTTTCAGATATTTTAAGAACTTGTCTTTTAATTCAACATGGCGGTATATGGATTGATGCTACGGTTTTGTTAACGGAAGAACTTCCTGCATATATTACTGATGCGGATTTATTTATATTCCAAAACGATTTAAAAATTGATTTGGACGGACTCAATATGGCAAGTTATTTTATCTCGGCAAAAAAGGATAATAAAATTTTAAAAGAAACATTATCCGCACTTATAAAATACTGGAAAGAAAACAGATTCCTTGTAAATTATTTTACTTTTCTGCACACCTTTACTATGGTTACTCAGGCAAGCAAAGAAAATAAAGAGCTGTTTAAAAATGTTCCGTTCTTCAGTTTTTTGCCGGTGCAGCAATTCCAAAGTGAATTACTGAATCAGTACACGGAAGAACGTTGGAATGAGATAAAAAAAATTAGCGGTGTTCATAAACTGACGCATAAACAATCTGTCTTAACGAAGAAAAAGGAATTTGATATTAAGGGAACATTTTACGAAAAACTTATAGAAGGGAGTATTCTGTAATGAATTTGTTTAAAAAACTTCAGCAGAAAAATTATTACAGATATCTGCGAAAAAAAGGATATAAACTTGGTGAGCATACATATATCGGTAAAAAAGCAGGCTTATGTTCCCCGGATAAAATTAGTTTTGGTGATTATTGCTCTATCGGTAATAATACAATGTTTAACCCTTCTCAGCATCCGACAAACTGGCTTTCGGTTCATCCTTTTCAGTACTGGGAAAAATGTAATTCCAAATTGTACGGTAATATTACCAATGAAAACGCAATACCTTTTGATGAAGTTCCAAATAATATAGAAATCGGTAATGATGTTTGGATAGGAGAACGTGCCGTTATAATGGGCGGTGTAAAAATTAATGATGGTGCAATTGTTGCACTGGGAGCAGTCGTAACAAAGGACGTTCCGCCTTATGCAATTGTCGGAGGTGTTCCTGCGAGAGTTATAAAATTCAGATTTCCGCAAAATATTATTGATGAACTTATCCGTCTGCAATGGTGGAATCTTCCGTATGAATATATAAAAACATTACCTTTTAATAATATAGAGGAGTGTATAAAACAGATTAAAAATTATAAATCAAGCGAGGTTTCCGGTGAAGTTTAGTATTGCGTATGCTCCCGATGATAAATATATAAATCAGACAGTTGTTTCCATGGTTAGTGCCACAGAAAACAATAAGGAACATGATATTGAATTTATAATCATATATTCAAATTTAAAAGAAGAAAGCATAAACAAACTCAGAGATGTAAAAAACTGCAAACTCAGATTAATTCAGGTTGAAGAAGATATCTTTAGCCAGCTTCCGCTGTCAAAGTGGGTAACGGTACAGGCATGGTTCAGAATAAAACTTCCTGATTTGTGTCCCGATTTGGATAGAATTCTCTACCTTGATTGCGATACACTTGTATTGGGCAATTTGGAAGAATTGTTTAAGTCGGATTTAAACGGATGCTACCTTGCAGGAGTTAAGGATGTCTGGGGTGTTAATAATTACTGTAAAAGGCTGAATATGACATCCGGAGTTTATGTTAATTCAGGAATGCTCTTGTTAAATGCAGAATATTGCCGTAATGAAAAATTCTTTGATAAGACTGTAGAATTTGCAAATAACAATGCTAAAATAATTGAGTTTTGCGACCAGGATTCTATTAATAAAGTAGTTGATAATAACAAACTGGTACTTCATCCGAAATATAATTATATGGATACCTGGTGGAAAGGCGGATATTATGAATACGAAGGAGATGAGGAAAAAGAATATTTAGAAGCTGCAAAATCTCCGATAATTGCACACCTGACAGGGCTAAAACCTGCTTTTAAAGGATGCGGCAACAGATATAAAGATAAATGGTGGGAATATGCAAAAATTACCGATATTTATCAGGAACTTTTAAATGAATATGAACAATCAAAGATACCCCAAGAGCCATTTAAAGATAAATTGTTTTCAATTAAAAACAGATATGAAGGCAAAACCAAAATTAAGATTTTAACCATACTGGGATTAAGATTTGTTATAAGCAAAAAAACAAAATAATTGAAAATTTCTGTATAGTTTATTGTAAATAAATGTAAAATAATTCAGATTTATTGTTATATTGTATAAAACTTGGGGAATTATATATATGGTATAAATTATGAGTGTTTTGTCGTCTTTAGATACATCTTTATATACAACACCGATGTCGGTTATGTTTGATGCCCCGTTAACCCAACCGACAACGGCACAAAACATTGAAAAAGTTGAACGTTATGACAGACCTAATGTAGCAGCAGAAGATGCTGATACACCTAAGGTTGATTTAAATAATTATTACTCTAACGTTCAGCTTCCTGATTCGTATTCTAACGGAGATTTAAATTCTGCTTTCAAAGAGGCAGGCAAACAATTTGACAATGCCGTTATGAAAGCCCTTGAGAACGGATACACTCCTCAGGATGCCGTTAATGTGCAAAAAGCAAAAGTTGCCTATGAGGCATTAATGAAAGCGGAATCTTCCACTTTTGAACTGTTTGTTTAATTTAGTTTAAAACTTTTTTGCAATATTTTTCTATCGGACAATTTAAACAATCCGGTTTTATTGGTTTACATACATTTTGACCATGTGTAACCAACAGAGTATTAATATCAATCCAGTATTTTTCAGGTAACTTTTCTCTGAGCGCAAATTCTGTTTCTTCAGGTGATTTTGTTTTTATATATCCAAGACGGTTAAAAATTCTGTGTACATGAACATCTACACAAATCGCAGGTTTATTATAGCCTATTGCAAGTACCAAATTAGCAGTTTTTCTGCCTACACCTTTAAACTTACATAAATCCTCAATTTCGTCAGGAACTTTTCCGTCCAGTTCTTCAACAATTATTCTGGATAATTCTATAATCTGTCCTGCTTTATTTTCATAAAAACCTACAGGATATATTGCTTTAGCAAGTTTTTCCGGTTCTACCTTCATCATCTCCTGAGGAGTTTTGGCAAGTTCAAGCATTCTGAGTGTAGCAGGATAAGTTGTTTTGTCATTTGTTCTGAGGCTCAGTATGCAGCCGATAAGAACAAGATACGGATTCTTAAATGAATCCATAAGTTTGACAAATTCACTTCTGGGCTGTTTTGCATCTTTTAATGATTTAACTATTTTATCTATATCCATTTTTAATCCTTAAGCCAATCTAAGCAGTACTTACCAAACAATTCAGGAAAATGCAGAAACAAATCCTCGGCATGACAACCACCCTGAAACAGTTTGTAATCCTTTTTGCAGACAGCTTCATTGTATAACTTTTCTGTATGCCACGGATAGACCGTAGGATCTTTTTCTCCGGCAATAAAAAGTGTCGGTGCCGTAACCTGCTTAATTATCTCACCGGGTTTTATTTTCTTATGCAGAATTACACTTGGTCTGACTGACAGAAATCTTCCGAGTTCAAATTTCCTGAAGGTTTCCATCCATGCTTCCTTTTTCCACATGTAATTTTCTATTTTATTAAAATCATAAGGTGCTGATACGGCGATTATTTTTGAAATATTTTTATTATTTGCACCGCAAATAACGGCAACTCCTGCTCCGAGTGAAAACCCTGCTACATATATATTTTTGTAGTTATTGTTTTTTGCAAATTCAATTACCGCATTCATGTCTGAAATTTCTTTTGACATAAAAGTGTAAAAGCCGGAACTTTTTCCGTGTCCTCTGAAATCAAAACAAATTACATCATAATTTTCGGCAAACAACTCTGAGATTCCTTTGAACGCAAAAGAATCTTTTGTCATACACCATCCGGGGGCAATTATTACAACGTTTTCGTTGTTTTTGGAGTAGTGGTTTAACCCTATTTTAATATTATCTTCGGTCTTAATAAAAATTTCTTTCAAAATTTATTACTTTCTGCTTATCATATATTTCAGTGCTTCTATTGCCGTTTTTATTGCAGTTTCCGTATCATGTACAACAGGATTCTCCAGTCCCAGACGTTCTCTTTCCTGATTAGCAACAACAAGAAATACGGAGCCGACTTTTACTTTGAGGAAACTGCCCGCAACAAAAAGTGCTGCCGATTCCATTTCCGAAGCCAGTGTTCCAAGTTTCATCCATGCATGCCACTTATTCTCAAGTTCATAATTAACAGGCATAATTTCAGGATTGTGCTGTCCGTAGAAAGCATCTTTACATTGAACAATACCAATATGATGCGGCAGATTTAAACTTTCTGCAGAAACTTTTAATGCGGTAACAATGTCGTAATCAGCAACAGCAGGAAATTCTATGGGAGCATATTCTTTTGACGTACCTTCCATTCTTATTGCTCCTGTTGCAATAACCAGGTCGCCGCTTTTAACATTCGTATCCATACCACCACAGGTTCCTACTCTTATAAAGTATTTGGCACCGACTTTTACAAGTTCTTCCAGAGCTATCGATGCAGAAGGACCGCCGATTCCCGTAGAAGTCACACTGACTTTTACCCCGTTCAGATAACCTGTATAAGTAACAAATTCTCTTTTGTCTGCAATGAGTTTCGGTTCATCAAAAAATGCCGCAATTTTTTCACAGCGTTTCGGATCTCCCGGAAGGATAACATATTCACCGGCATCACCTTCTTTTAGTCCGATATGATATTGAGTTCCGTCAGATGTATATTTCATAAAAAAGCTCCTATAGAAAAACTAATTTTATCAATAATGTTATTAATTGTCAATTTTATTAAGCTTTTAAAATCTGCCATCCTGCTCTCTACCACAGAATTTACATTTTCCGTTTTGAATATTATTCTCAATCAGGTTATACCCATCACGTTTAATAAGAGCTTCGCCACAGTTTTTACAATACGTTGTCGAGCTTTCAACATCAGGAATATTGCCTGTATAAATGTATTTAAGTCCGTAGTTTTTGGCAATATTTCGTGCATTATAAAGGGTTTCCGCATTTGTGGGTTTGCGGTCAGAAAACTTGTATCGAGGGAAAAATGCACTGAAATGCAGCGGAACACAATCACCAAGATTTTCTTTTATCCATTCACATTCAGCTTCAACAAACTGATTATTTTCACCATCTATTAATAACGTTGTGAGTTCTACAAAACAGTCAGTTTCTTTTACTGCATACTGAATCGTATCAAGTACCGGCTGCAAGTGAGCAAGACAATTTTTTGCATAAAATTTTTCACTGAAACCTTTCAAATCAATATTTGCACAATCCATCAGGCTAAAAAATTCTTTTGCAGGTTCGGGATTAATATATCCTGATGTTACGGCAACGGTTTTTAATCCGTTTTCTCTGCATAATTTTGCGGTATCAGTTGCATATTCAAAAAAGGCAATCGGATCATTGTATGTAAATGCAACACCCGAACACCCGTATTGCAGTGCGATTTCAACAATTTGCTCTGGTGAGTTTTTTTGACAATTTTCTATAGGATAATTAACTTTTGTAGTCTGCCAATTTTGACAGAACATACACCCCATAATACACCCTAAAGTGCCGAATGATAGTACTTTTGAACCCGGATAAAAATGATACATGGGCTTTTTTTCTATCGGATCAATTGCAAGTCCTGTATTGTATCCGTAAGAAACCGGTACAACTTCTCCGTTGATATTTTTTCTCACATAACAAAAACCGCTTTGATTTGGTGCAAGTTTACATTTTCTCGGACAGATTTCGCACTGAACATTTTTATCATATATCTTTTGATATTTCATAAAATGTATTATAATATCTTTATGATAAAAATTAAAGAACCTGCAGTAGCTGATATGTTTTATTCAGCAATTCCGGATGAATTAAAAAAAGAGATAAATGAGTTTGCAGCAAAAAATGGCAACAATTATAAATATAAAACAAGAGCCGTAATAGTTCCGCATGCGGGATTAATATACTCAGGTCAGCTTGCATACGAGGGAATATACCAGCTTGATAAATCGGTTAAAAATATTTTTATTTTTGCTCCGGCACACAGAGTAGCATTTGAAGGGCTGGCACTTTCAGGGTTTGATGAGTGGAAAACCCCACTGGGTAATATTGGTATAAATCAGGAGATTAACCAAAATCTGATTGAAAAATTCGGATTAAAAATTTTTGATGCCGGATATGAAAACGAGCATTCGATTGAGATACAGGTTCCGATAATTCAAACATTGTTTGAAGACGTTAAAATTATCCCTGTTTTAGTAGGTAAAGCTGCACCCGAAATAATAACCAATATAATAAAAGAATATTATGATGATAAGGAATGCGGTTTTTTAATATCATCAGATTTAAGTCATTTTCTGAGTGATGATAAAGCAAAACAGATTGATGAAGAAACTGCAGGAATGATTGAATCGGGAAATATTAAAAATTTCCGTTATGAACAGGCTTGCGGCGCAATCGGGATTTACGGTCTTGTAGGATTTGCCAATTCTAAAGGTTATTCAATGATTAGAGTTAACATGTTTAATTCTTCTGCAATATCAGGTGATAAATCAAGTGTTGTCGGATACGGAAGCTGGTTTTTATATGAGGGAGAAAAAAATAGCTTTATAAAAGAATACTATTCCGGCTATTTGTTGGATTTATGCAGAAATATAATATTATCAAGACTTGAAAATAAAAAAATATATACAAATCATGCCCCCGTATTTAATGAATCAGGTGCCTGCTTTGTTACACTAAAAAAGAACGGAAATCTGAGAGGTTGTATAGGTTCTATTGTTGCTCATCAACCTTTAATTAATGATATAGTAGATAATGCACAAAGTGCAGCATTCAGAGATCCGAGATTCAACCCCTTAACAATAGATGAGGTTGATGAACTGACAATTGATATATCCTTGCTGAGTGAGCCAAAACCTATGCAATTCAGCGATGAACAGGATTTATTAAACCAAATTGTTCCATATAAAGACGGTATTATAATTAAAGACGGTTGGCAGCAGGCAGTATATCTGCCGTCCGTATGGGAAGATTTACCTGAAAAAGAAGTATTTCTGAAATCACTAAAAGTTAAAGCAGGAATGAGTCCTGACCATTTTTCAAAAAACTTTGAAGCATTCAGATTTGAAACTATATTTATTGAAGATTAAATATTATCATCAACCGATAATTTTACAACACCGGCCTCAGGATTCATTGCTTCTATTACTATTTCATTTTTGCCGTCAACAACACTTGATGCACCTGTCATAATAAGAGTTCCAACCTGTCCCAGTTTAAATGCAATCGGATTTTCCTCGGATACATCAGCACTTGTATATTCTTTGCCGTTCATTATAAATTTAACATCTTTTGCGTCATAAGTGACACCGTTGATTTTTACATAGTTAAATCCGCTTATAAAGCCAGGACCGAGTACATTCTTCAGATTCAGACTTGCACCGTCATCCAGCTTCTTTAAAGAACCTTTTTGATAGATTCTTTTAATCAAAAAATCGGGGACTACTACCATTTTGGATACCTCTTATTATTTAAACAACTGATAAATCTTAAATGTTCCTAATAATATTTTAACATTTTTTAAGTCCGATTTAAAGCCCCAAGCTGATTTTACATTTCTATCCTTTTCCCAAACTACGATATCAAGCTTGTTGTGCGGTTTTAAAAATTCATTTATCAGATAAAACTTGTCTTGTACGTGTCTTCTTTTTATATATCTGCCTATTTTGATACCATTTAAGTAGATTGTTGCACGTCTGCAGCGAAAGTCCTCAAAAGAAATATACTTTGCAAAAAATACATTATTTTTAATATCAACATCAAATTCTGTCGTAATTTTAGCAAGATAAGGATTATCACTCTCGTATTTTTTTGTTCTTTCCGGAGCAAGTTTATCGCAGACATAAAATTCTACAGGAAACTGAGGATTTGTTTCAAAGAATACAAGTCCTCTCGGGTTATTTGTGTCACCGGAAAAGCCCTTATCAAAACCGAGATTCTGTACCAAAATTGTCATTTCATTTACATCTTTATTCAGTATATTCGTATTTAAGGGAACAGATATTGTTTCAGGAACCTCCTGTAATTTTTCCAGTTTATAGCTATTTCTGTTAATAATTTCTTTTCCGTTAACATACACTGCAAAAAGGTGCCTTGCACTAAGTGTTATTTCATTTATATAATTCGGAATTTGTGCTTTGTACCAGATAAACTCATCATATATATCGCAGGAAAATGCATCAGTTTTTCCGGAAATTTTATGCCATTTTGAATAATCATAGTCAATATCAATTTCAGGAGAGCAAAATTTTACATCGGATATTTCCAGCGGTTCAACGGAGTAACCGTTTGAGAATTCATTTATGATACAATTCTTTTTTGCAAATTTATATTTCAAATCATAATATGCAATTTCGGTATTCTTTTCTACTGCAACAGCTCCGTTAGGTAAAACGTAATCGGCATTAAAAATCATCCTGTCACCAAGGAACCAGCTTCTGTCAGCCAGATGCTTAGTTAAAAATATAATTTGCGTTGATTTGCCGTCACGCTCAAAAGTATAATTTTGAAAATCTCTCTGGTCCGCCGAAATAACTGTTCCGTCACTCAAATATATGTTTGCATCCTTGTCTGAGATAAAGAAAATTGCTTCTTCGTTTTCATTTTGCAGCCTTGAAAATATTTCTGCATCGGAAAATTCAATATCACAACCTTTCAGTTTTAAATTGACCGGACAAATTTTCATATCACAGGATTTTAATTTAATTGTTTTACCGTTTGGAAGGCTTATTCCGCCCTCTGCTTCATTAATTTTTTGCTGTATTCCCATGTTCCTTATAAATAACCAGTCACAATTATTTATATTATCATGGCGCATTTTTGCATAGATGTTTTCCTGATTAAAATCAAATTCAATCGCATCAGTACATGTCAAATCAAATGCATCCAAAAAATAATTGATTTCTTTTGCTTTATAGAAGTTGCTCTGCAAAACACCAAATTCATCAATGGGAGCAGTAAATTCGTAGCTTGTATAAACTTCATCACAAGCCAAATCGCCCCAGTTGGTACCGCCAACAGCAAGAAAGTGGTTAAAGATAGTAACACCTTGTGAAATCGCTGTCTTTGTCATGATATTAATATGCTCATCACCCAAAGCTTCTCTTATATGCTTATAGCCCATTCCGTCCCATTTATCAAACCATCCGGATTGCATTTCGGCAATAAACGGCGGAGAGTTGTCTTTTGCACACCGAAAAATATCTTCAACATTATCTAAAGTATCAAAACAAAAATTGTCTTGTTTCCAGTTCTGGTTTGGATTTATATAAGGATATAAATCAAGTGCATAAATATCAACACAATCAGCCCACAACCCGGCAAAATATGCATCGTTATGAAAAATAGGACATTTAATGCCTCTTTCTCGAGCCATATTATACAGCATACGCATGTAATCTTCTTCCATTGAGTTAGTCGCGTATTCATTTTCTATCTGAAATAAGATTACATTATCAAACTCATTAATTATAGGTATTATCTTGTCATACCATTCGGCGACATATTCCATATATTTTGGAGAGTATTTATATTCAGTACCAATGCGGTTACGCGGAATGATATCCTCCATTTTCAAAAGCCAAAACGGAAGCCCGCCTGCATTAACCTCTGCATTAATAAAAGGTCCAGGACGAGCTATAACAAAAAGTCCTGCTTTTTTAGCTTCAAGTAAAACTTTTCTGACATCTTTTATACCCGAAAAATCATATTTGCCCGGAGCCGAGCTGTGATAGTTCCAGTTAAAATAAAGGTCAACAGTATTATAACCGCCAGCCTTTAATTTCTGGAAACGGTCACGTGCCATTTCTACTCCCGGAGTACGAAAATAATGAAAAGCTCCGCTCTTAATATAAATTCGCTTTCCGTCAACCATCAGGGAATATCTGTCAAAAGTTATTTCCATATAATCTATTTTACATTTTTTTAAAAAACGGTCAAATACTTAATATTTATATATGTTTTACAATTAATAAAAATTAAATTCATACTTTAGTTGCAGAAAAATTTTTCAAGATATCCTCTAAATTAATGATTTTTTTTACACAAAATATTGTTATTGTATAGAGGTTAAGTAAACTAGCAAGAAAAAAGAGAGGATAGTATATGGACATTAACAAAGTTGAACTAAGTTTAGGTCAAAAAATAGCTAATCCCTTCAAAACTACACGCAAATCAGATACAAACCCCTTTGAGTACAAAAACTTCGAAGGCAACACATTGCAATTTGCTGATGTTTTTGAAGGTTTTAATTCAAAAGAGGTTAATTTTAAAGGTAACAAATTAAAAATGATTTCTTCATCTGTAATGGGGAGTCTTACAAAATTACACAACAGTATAACTGAGCCGATAGTTAACTTTGTTAACAGAATAAGAACAGGAATTACTCATGCTTGGGATTATGCAGCACATACAAATATTACTGATGTTGCAGGAATAAGAAATATCAAAGACGGTATTTTGGGTATTAAAGATTATGGTAAAAATATAACTGATTATTTATCTGGTATCGGCTCCAAGATATCAGACAAGATGTCATTCCTTAATAAAGATGTTACTGAGATAGGACATGATTTATCTGACAAATGGACATCATTAATATCAGGAATAAATACTTCTAAGATTCCTTCCGGGCTTACAGTTGCAGAATACAAAGCTCTTTGGATAAAAGAAAATGAATTATTGGCAAGTCAATTACCTGCAAAGGAAATTGCACTTAATCCTTCACAAGTAGCTAAAGAAATTACACTGACTAATACAACGAAAGAGATGGTGGCATAATGAATAAAAATGTTGCTGAAATTATTGATGCACTTGCTGCACATGAAGATCATACATCTATAGAAGTTTTGGAAGAGCTCGGAACAAATTCACCGGATAACGAAGTTCGTGAATATACATCAAGAGCATTGGTAAGAAAAAATGTTCATGATTCTCTTGCAATTGTTATTATAAATCAGGGTAAAGGAATTAATGATTTATCGCCATCAGTTGCAATGAGTACAATTAACGAAATTCTTTCGCTTAAAGATAAATCTGAAGTTATTAAAATTTTGGACGATACAATTAATATGCATTCAGATGAAAATGTTAAGGAAAATGCTCGTTCCGTAAAATCATTATTGGCTTTAAGCTAAATATGAATTTACAATTTTGTAAAGAGGATAACTTATAAGTTATCCTCATTTTGTATTGAAACACGATAATATTTTAAAATAAAAAACTGTTTAATTTCACAAATACCCATGCTATAATTGTTTCGTTAAAAATTTATATATGTGTAAAGGAGAGAATTATGGCAGATCCTAAAATTTTGGCTACAATAGAAAGAACACCTACAGAACAGTTGCAGATATCAATCTCGGAATACAGAGGAAAAAGTTATTTTAACCTCAGAATATTTTATACAACAGATGACGGTGCAACCTGGCTTCCGACAAAGAAAGGTGTTACCTTTGCTCCGGATCAATTGGATATTTTGTCTGATGCTATAGAAGAAGCTAAAAAAGAATTCATGGTAGAAGAGGGGTAAATATAATCGGCCGGTTGTACAACCTGCAAGCCGTATGAAAGTCTGGTGTAAAAATTGAAAAACTCTATTCAGGATGAATTCATATCAACTGTTTCACATGAGATGAGAACCCCTTTAACAAGTATCAGGGGGTTCTCTCAGACTTTATTGTCATCATGGGACAGGATTGATGATGATAACAAAAAAAAATTCATTAAAATTATTGAGGAACAATCTAACAGACTTATAAACCTCGTTGAAAATATCTTGACCGTATCCAAAGCAAATGCCGGAAATATTATTATGCAGAAAGTTTATATAAATGCATCAATAAAAAGTATTGTTCCTATGTTTCAGGAGCAGTATAAAAATCATAAATTTATATTTAAACCTCAAAAAGATTTACCTCCGGCAAGACTTGATGATGACAAATTCCAGCAAATTATGACAAACTTAATTGATAACGGTGCAAAATATTCACCGGAGGGTTCTGCTGTAACAATTACAACAGAATTAGCAGATGAAATGATTGTTATAAAAGTAATTGATCAGGGTATTGGTATAAAAATGGAAGATGGCGATAAATTATTCAAAAAATTCAGCCGCATAGAAAATCATTTAACAAGTAAAACTCAGGGAAACGGACTTGGGTTATATATTACAAAACAGCTTGTCGAAAGCATGAACGGCAGCATATCTTTTGAAAGCGAACCGGGCTGCGGCACAACTTTTTATATAAAATTCCCTGTTTATAATGAGGAGGAGGTACTCAAATGCTCTCAAAAATCCTGATTATAGATAAACGAAAAGAACTCTCTACAAAGTATAAAAAGAATATTGAGGATGCAGATACTTCAGTTACCATATCATCGAACCTAAAAGATGCCATCAATGATATACAGGTGTATGAGCCCGATATGATAATTGTTTCAGACAGTATTGATACATCTCTGAATGAGTTTTGCGAACAGATACGAAGCTTAACCTGTAATACACGTCCAATTATTGTTGCACTCTCAAAATCCGCTGATTCGGGTGACAGAATTCTTGTACTTGACAGCGGTGCAGACGATTTTTTAAGCGAACCTGTTAATATAGAGGAGTTTAAGACAAGAATTAAAGCTCACCTCAGAAGAGATATTGAATTGAATCTTGATAGTAAAACCCTGCTTCCGAATAAAAAAATTGTTGAAAAAAGTTTAAAACGAATGCTCCGCAGCGAACATTCACAAGCCGTACTATTAATAGGAATTGAGAATATAGAAAGCTACCGGCGTGTTTATTCCGATATTGCAGTTGATAAACTGATACAAACTTTTATTGCAATAACAAAGTCATCTTTAGAACCGGACGACTTTTTAGGTCAGCTTAATGAAACAAATTTTGTACTGATAACTAATGTTTACAGAGCAGAAAAATTAGCGGCATTTTTAACATTCGCATTTGATACGGTTGCACCAAAGTTTTATTCCGAGCAGGATGCAAAAAGGGGCTATATGCTGTTAAAGAGTGACAGACTTGCCGGTATGCGTGCAAATTTTGTATCTGTTCAAATAGGAGGTATTCCGGGGAATTATGAACATATAAATTCTGTTGAAGCACTTATAGAAAGACTTTATTCCGTTAAAAAGACGGCTAAAACTCCGGGTGGTTCAAATTACATAATAGACAGAATGAAACTGACCGGAGAAGGTTCAAATTCGTTAAATTCTGTTATTAATAATATATATATTAAAGAGCCCGATGAGTCTCTGGCTCTTTTGTTGAGGACAACTCTTGAATTGCAGGGGTATGATGTTACGGAAAATATTAACCCGGAAGATTCAAATCAACCGGGAATATTAATAATAGACAGTGGTGATAATCTTGAAGAACTGGAATTTTGTAAACAAATTAAATGCAGCCCCAATTTTGTAAATTCAAAAATAATTGTAACAACATCTGTGCATAATAAGGCAGCAATTCTTGATTCAGGTGTAGATTTATATTTGCCGAAACCTTATGAGCTTTCGGATTTGATACAGTGGATAGAATATTTGAGTAAACAAATTATCTGATTCACTTTACTTGCAATTTCAGATTGATGTGATATCTTAGAAAAGTAGCAAGGGAACAATTTAATAGGTAAGTATGCGTCCGTAGCTCAGCTGGATAGAGCATCTGCCTTCTAAGCAGAGGGTCGCGCGTTCGAATCGCGCCGGGCGTAAATTAGAGAGGATAGGATTTATTCCTATCCTCTCTAATTTTGTCTGTGCAAAGATTTGACGTGCAAGGAACGAAGTTCCTGCGTGTTCGAGCGACCTGTGAGCAGAGTGCGGAGTGCTTTTGCGAATTTTCTTGATTAATTATCAAAAAATTTGTAGAATATATCTATGACTATACAGGTGGATAAAATAAACGCAATTAAACATATTGGGGCGCTTGATTTATACAAGCTTCGTGAAGTTATGACTTCGCATGAAA